>NZ_JASBRQ010000062.1 GCF_030149425.1 Maricaulis sp.
ATCATCGCCATCCTCGGCATGGACGAGCTGTCGGAAGAAGACAAGCTGACCGTGGCGCGCGCCCGTAAGGTTGAGCGCTTCCTGTCGCAGCCGTTCGACGTCGCCGAGATCTTCACCGGCTTCCCGGGCATCCAGGTGCCGGTTGCTGATACCGTGAAGGGCTTCAAGGCGATCTGCGAAGGTGAATACGACCACCTGCCGGAAGCGGCATTCTACATGGTCGGCACCATCGAAGATGCTGTGAAGAAGGCCGAGAAACTGGCTGCGGAAGCCGCGTAAGCGGTTGGATTTCTAATCGGAGGTGAGCCTGATGGCTGACAAACTCCATTTCGACCTCGTCTCTCCGGAGCGTCGCCTGTTCGCCGGCAAGGTGGACCAGGTTGTCGTACCGGGCGAGGAAGGCGATTTCGGCGTCCTGCCGGAGCACGCGCCTTTCATGTCTGTGATCCGCCCCGGCGCGATCACCGTCCTCGATGACGGCAAGGCCGAGAAGACCTTCATACACGGCGGTTTCGCTGAGGTCACCCCGGCGGGTCTGACCATTCTGGCCGAGGAAGCCATTCCGATGGCCGAACTCGACCCGGCCAAGCTGGCCCAGGACCTGACCGATGCACGCGAAGACGTGACCATCGCCAAGTCCGAGGAAGCCAAGGCAGAAGCCGAGGCCCAGGTGGCCAAGCTGGAAGCCATGCAGGCTGCCCTCGACGCGTAAGCGATCGCGGAATCTGAACATGTTCAAAGGCCGCCCCTTAAGGGGCGGCCTTTTGCTATTTGAGGAAAGCCAGCACGGCACTGGCCACGGCTTCGGGATCTTCCCATTGCGGGTAGTGCCCGACATGGTCGAGCCGGATGACCTGTGCGGCGGGCAATTGCGCTTCATAATAATCGGCCAGATGGCCGCCGGAGACCGGGTCGAGTGTGCCGTTGATGAGGATCTGGCGGGCGCCGTTCTCACTGAGTGCGCCCACCCACCGGCTCTTATGGCGCTTGCGGTCCTCGATATAGCGGATCAGCTTGTGACCGATGCGGTGGCCGCCCTTGTGCTCCAGCAAAGACCAGAAATCGTCCAGCTCTTGCGCATCGGGCCGGCTATTGGGACCGAAAACGCTGGCAAATGAAGAGCCGAAGCGATCCCGGCTCAACAGGCCGGAAATGACGCTGCCGAGCGGGCTGTTGAGGACTCTCTGGATCAGCCTGGCGCGGTGCTGTTCGGGAAACAGTCCGCCATTGAGAAACACAATCGAGCCGATCCTGAATGGCAGACGGCCACGCTTTTGCCGCGCCAGTAATTCCTGGGCGACCGAAACCCCATAGTCATGCGCGATGATATCGCAGGCCTCGATGTCCAGCTCGCCAAGCAATTGCACCTGTAGGTCCGCTTGCTGCATCAAATCATAGCGGTGATAGGCGGGTTTGTCCGACAGCCCGAAGCCGAGCATGTCCAGCGCAATTGGGTTGAAACCGGCCTGGCACAGGTCCGGCCAGATCCTGAACCAGTCAAAGCTGCAGGTGGGGAAGCCATGGATGAGCAGGAGCGGGCGGCCGCTCCCGCGCATCCACCAGGCGATGTCGCCATGCGGCCCGGTCATCTTCCGGGCGCTGTTCCGATAAGCGTCGAGTGACGCGATGCGCGAGGTCATCCGGCATCCTGATCCAGTTATGCCGGAGCCTCTTCTGTTTTGCGGTCTACATCAAGGCATATCGATGTTGTTGGTATAGGCGGTGCGGATCACATCGCGCAGGCTTTGACAGGTCGCGCCAATGGGAGAGTTGACGAAGACCACCACTTCCATGTCCTCGGGCAGGAAGAAGAGGATGGACTGGACCTGGCGGCGGATATTGCAGCCACCGCCCGTCCGCCAGCTGCCATTCTTGTGATAGATGCGGCCCACCGGAGTGTTCCATGAGCCGTCTACCCCATAGCCTTCCTGCAGCGCCTCGCTGGCCCGGGCCCGTGAAATCGGCGCTCCGGAGCGGCGGAACCAGCTGGCGATATCGAGCACATCGTCGGCGGTCATATGCCAGGCGGCCCCACCCGCCCAGTCGGCGAGATTGCCCCAGTCCTGGCCATTCAGCCCGGTGCGGGTATAGCCATGTGCCGTCGCATTATTACTGCCCAGCGATGCCCCGCTTACTCCGGCCGGCCCGAAGACCCGCTCCTCAAGATAGTCCACATAGGCCATCTTGGTCACCAGATCCCACATGATGTTATTGAAAAGAGGACCGAAATTGGCGTCTTCATCGATATATCCGCCGATCGTGGCGATGAGGATGCGCATCAGCCCGAAATTCATGTTCTCATAGTCGTAATCGCCCGACTGGCTGGCCGGGAAACCCTGCGCAACCTGCTGACGCATAAAGGAGAAGCTGGACTCTGAGCCACCGGTGGAAAAGCCGGAGGTATGGTTCATCAACTCCTGGAAGGTGATGTCGTCCACATTGGGACCGAGGCTCCAGTAATCGGGCAGGTATTGGGCGATCTCGGTATCGAAATCGATATTGCGCCGGTCGAGGAGGTCGAGCAGCGCCACGGCGGTGACGAATTTCGAGATGGAGGCGATGTGCATCGAGCGGCCGGGCGTCCAGCCGCGCTGCCCGTCTCCAGGGTTCTGCGCCCAATTCCATTGCAGGGTATAGATGGTCTGGCCGCCCCGGCGCATGCGCATGGTGTAGCCATTGGTGGAATTGCGCAGGGCCGCATGGACCGCTTCGCCAAAGCCGTTGACGTTCAGTGTCGGCACGGGCGGCGCGTTGAGATCAAGGCCCGGATTGGCGGGGCGGGTTGCCGTCGTTGCCCGGCGGATCGCGCCCGAGGTAGCCACACGCTGATTATTCCCGGAGGTCGCCGCAATGGCGGCCCGGACAGGCTGCGGTGCCAGGTTTTCAGGAGCCGCTTGGATACGGCGACTCCGGTCCGGCGCTGCAAGTGCATTCATCTGGCGGGTATTGAGCTGTCTTGAAGGGGCGGCGATGTCCGCTTCGACATCGGCGATATCGAGATTGCGTTGCGGCGGTGAATAGCGCGTCGCGGCTTGTTGCAGCTGGCGGGTATCGATACCGCGAACCTGGTCGCGCAATGTGGTTTGAACCTGGTTGTCAGCAAGCGCTGCGCGGATTTCGGTCTGCGCAACGGCACGCTGAGCCAGAGCCCGGGCCGGCTGCCGGTCTTGAGCCGCGGCGGCGGTTGCACACAGCAGGCTGGAACTGGCCAACAGGCCGGCAAGAATGAGTGGTTTCATCGTAAACCCTCCCCGATCTAACGATCCCTCACGGGGGAGAGTATAGCATTCAGTTCGCTTAAAAGACGAATCCAATCGGCCCGAAGTGGGCCTCAGCCGGTTTTGACTGGGACCGCAAGCGGTGCGAAACGGGCGATCACGGTCTCGTATACGGGACGTTTCCAGGGAATGATGCCGGCGGCCGTGTCCTCTAGCTTGACCCAGCGAAAGGCGTCGAACTCGACCTCCCCATGCGCTTCCAGGTCGAAATCACTGTCCTGACCGAGGAATCGATAAGCGAACCAGCGCTGCTTCTGGCCGAGATGCCGCTTGCGGGCAAAGCGCGGATCGTCCCGCACCTCCGGCGGATAGTCATAGGCAAGCCAGTCCTCGATCCGGCCGATCTCCGACACCTGGTCTGCTGTGATACCGGTTTCCTCGTAAAGCTCGCGCAGGGCGGCCGCTTCAGGTGTTTCGCCCTTATCAATACCGCCTTGTGGGAATTGCCAGCGCCACGGCTCTTCGGCTCCGTTGCGGCGCCCGACCCAGACCAGCCCTTCAGCATTGAACAGGACCAGTCCGACATTGGGTCGATGGTCCGGATAGGCGTCAGACATTGCTAGTGGCCGTAATCATCACCGCCGCCATACTCGTCGCCAGCCTCTTCACCGGCATTATCGGCCCAACGGTGATTGGTATTGTCTGCGGCATGGTCGTCCCCTGCCGCTTCCGCTGCCAGGCGTGCTTCCAGGCGGCGGCGGGCCATTACGGCGGATGGCGGTGCGAGTTGATAGCCGCGCAGCTCGATACCTTCAGCCCAGGCTTCGATCTGCTCGACCGTGGCGGGATAGGCAAAACCGGTCCCCATGGCCGCGCCATTCTGGATCGCGAGGGCTTCCAGGGCCAACAAGCGGTCATCGATCGAGGAGGGGCTGGGGTCTTCGTCGACAATACGGTCGGCGATGGCATAGAGCGCGCCGGTCGAGCGCCCGACGCTGTCGATCAGGCTGCGGCGGCCATTGCCGTCATGCAGGAAGGCGACGCCGCGACGCTCCAATGACTCGAGCACCTGGGTCAGGGCCGGAGCAGAGGTCGAGAACCGCGCGCCGAGATAATTGGTGACCCCGAAATATCCGGTGGTCCGGCTCAAAATCCAGGCCAGGCGGCGTTCATTCTCGGGCGCCGGTCCGTCGGCCAAAAGGGTATGCGGACCCGGGTCGTCATTGGGATAATCAAAGGGCTCCATCGGCGCTTCGATCAGCACTTCATGTCCGGCGGCGCGCGCCCGGTCGATCCAGCTTTGCAGATCAGACGCATAGGGCGCGAAACTCAGAGCGACTTCCGGTGGCAGGTTGTCGATTGCGGCTTCGGTGACGCGGGCATTCAGCCCCATGCCGCCGACCACGATGGCAATCATCGGCGTGTTGGGGTCGCCATGGAAGGGGCGGGCATAGGCGCGTGAAACGCGCTCACCATTGGGTCCGATCACCGGCAGGAGGCCGCCCGGCCCGCGTTCGCTGAGGCCGGCCATCGGCGCGCGCGGAAGCGCTTCGGGATTGGCCGGGGCTGCCGTGTTGGCGCGGGTGGGGGCAGACGCCGGCACGTCTTCAGCGGCGGGTTCGTTATAAGTCTCAAAGCCTTCGGGGACGCCATCAAGGCTCGCCTCGGCGCCATCACCCGGTTCGACGAAGGAAATTGCGTCGCCATATTCCGCTTCCGGCTCGACAGAAGTGAGGACCGAGGCGGGCAGAGGCTCAACATCGCCGCGCGCGGCCGGCGTGTCGATCTCGCCATTGCCGAAGACAGCGATGGTCAGGATCAGGATCGCAAACAGACCCGCCGCGCCCAGCCCGGCAAAAAGCGGGGCACGCAGGGTCATCAATGGAGCGGCATGGCGCAGTACGGCGGCAGACATTGATCTTCTCTGACAGGGTGCGTGCGCCCGGGCGCACGCTCTCGCTCACAGAGTGATCCGCTGCGGAAAAGAAACGGTTAACGCTGACCGGCCAGATGGCCTGCCTGGCCTATTGCAGGGCGGCCTGCTGGCTCTCCATGCTGGTGCGCAGGATCTCTTTGGCGCGGGCGAGCTGATAATCCTCGTCCTCGGCCCAGTCGGCCGGCGGCTGCTCGACGTCAGCCGTGGCGGTTTCCTCACGCTCGGTACCGTTCTCGTTTTCCAGAGCACCCGGGAGATCGGCTTCCGACGGGATCACGCCCGGCACGGTCTCTTCATCCGCTTCGATCACATAGCTGGCGATCTGGGTATCAGGAATAATACCCGTCGCCTGGATCGAACGGCCGGCCGGCGTGTAATAACGGCCGGTGGTCAGGCGAAGGGCGCCATCGCGGCCGCCGCGCAGCGGGATAATGGTCTGGACCGAGCCTTTGCCGAAACTGGTCATGCCGACCAGTTCTGCGCGCTCGCGGTCCTGAAGGGCACCGGCAACGATCTCTGCCGCACTGGCCGAACCTTCATTCTGCAACACCACGATGGGTGCGCCATTCAAGCGGTCGCCCGGGCGGGCATTATAGCGCTGGGTCTCGCGCGGATCGCGGGTGCGGGTGGAGACCACCTCGCCGCCATCCAGGAAGATATCGGTGACACCGATCGCCTGGTCGAGCAGTCCGCCGGGATTGAAACGGACGTCCAGGATCAGGCCTGGCAGTGGTGCGCCATACTCGTCTTCGAGCTCGTTAATGCCTTCCAGCACCATTTCCGTCGTGCGCTCGTTGAAGCCGGCAATGCGCATATAGGGAATGCCATCGTCTTCAATGCGCCAGGCCACCGTGCGCAGCGGAATCGTGTCGCGCACCAGGGTGACGTCGAACGGGTCAACGGTTTCGCGGGCGATGGTGATGGTCACCGGCTCGCCGACGGCACCGCGCATCATTTCCACGGCATCATCGACGGTGATGCCGATAATGCTCTCGCCATCAACGGCGATGATGCGGTCATTGGTGCGCAGGCCGGCGCGTTCAGCCGGGGTGTCGGAAATCGGCGAGACGATGGTGATGAACTCATCGCGGCGGGTCACTTCCATGCCCAGGCCGCCATATTCGCCGCGCGTCGAGACGCGCAAATCTTCGTAACTGTCGGGATTGTGATAGGCGGAGTGCGGGTCGAGCGAGGTCAGCATGCCCTCGATGGCCGCTTCAATCAGCGCCGCTTTCTCGGTTTCGGTGACATAGTCCGCCTCGATCCGGCTGAGAACGTCGCCGAAGAGCTCAAGCTGACGGAAGGTTTCGGTGCGGTCCTCCTGACTGCCTTCGGCGGAGACAGCGAGCGCAAAGGCGCCCAGGGCGAAAGCCGTGATCGAAGCCAGGATATTGATCCGCATTACACCGCGCGTCCTTCATCGCGTTCGCGTACATCATACGCGTGAACCGGGTTAAGGAAGTCCATCCTCTTCGCTTACCCGCCTATTTGCCAGCCCGCTGACTGCTTTCGCAGCCTGCTAGCCTGACTGTGCATCGCGCCGGAGCCAGGGCCCCGGATCGACAGCGTTACCACCCCGTCTCAGCTCCAGATACAATTCTGGTGCCGTTTCGCCAGTATCCGGCATGGCCCCGACCGGTTCACCGGCCAGAACATTCTGACCTGCGCTTGCGTAGGTCACGGCCATGCCTGCCAGCACGATATAGTAGCCATCCCCGACATTCAGTATCAAGAGACCGCCATATGTATTGAACGGTCCGGCGAACTCGACCTGGCCGTCGAAAAGCGAGACTACCTGCGCGCGGGATCGAGTTCGAATGAAAATTCCTTCAGAAGGTGTCCCATCTTCGTCCACCTGCCCGTAGCGCCGGGTCAAAGTGCCGATCGCCGGTGGCCGCAGACGGCCGCGGGCATCGGCAAAACGCAGGCGCTCAAGCGGCGCTTCCGGTGCGGCAGCGGCGACCAGCGTGCCGGCCGGGCGCATGCGCGGGGTCGGGATTTCGCCCTCCGGCGGCGCACGCTGTGGGCTCAGCCGCGGCACGACTTCAGCCATCGCTGCAAGCTCACCGAGAAGATTGCGGATCGAGCGGGCCTCGTTTCCGGCCGTGGTCGCGGCCGTGAGCAGGTCTTCCGCTTCATTGCGGCGGCGGGCCTCCAGGGCGCGGCGTTCGGCGATCAGAACTTCCAGTTCGATACGCTGTTCCGACAGCGTCACTTCGGTCAGGGCGAGGGTGTCGCGCTCGGTTTCGATCCGGGCGCGGACATCGCGCAGGCTGTCCAGTTCGAGCGCCAGCGCCTCGGCGCGTTCGCGCAGGCCGGGGGTGACATCGGCCATCAGAGCCGCCGCGCGCGCCGCATTGGCGGCGTTCTCCGGCGAAGCCAGGACGGCCGGCGGCGTTTGCGATTCCACCCGCTGGATCGCCGCCAGTATGTCGATCAGCGTGTCCCTGTTTTTTTCGAGCCGGTTGAGGATCTCCGCTTCCTGCTCCGCCAGGCGCTGCAACTCGGTCTCCGAGACCAGAGCGGCCGTCTCGCTGGCATCGACCCTGCTACCCAGATCGACCAGCTGGCGCTGCAGGAGCGCGATTTCCTGCGCCACGGCATCCGCCTGTGTGGCGGCTTCGCGGGCTTGTTCGGCGGCGCGTTCTTGCTGCTGTTCCAGACGCTCCGCCTCGGCCGCATCGGGAATATCCGGCGGCTGGGTAAAGGCAAAAAGGGCGACAAGCAGAAGCGGGTGCATGGCCTCAGGCTAATAGCGGTACGGTCGGGGCTCAATCACGATGATAAGGTGTACCGGCCAGAATGGCGCTGGCCCGGTAGAGCTGTTCCGCCAGCATGACCCGGATCAGCTTGTGTGGCCAGACCGCCGGGCCGAAGGCCAGAACCAGATCAGGTTGCGGCAGGGCCGAGCGATCATGACCATCGGCGCCGCCGATACAGAACACTGCTTCGCGGCGGCCATCATCGCGCCAGCGCCCGACCTGTTCGGCCAGGGCGCGCGAGCTCAACGCCTTGCCGCGCTCATCGAGCAATACCAGGACAGAGCCGGACGGCAGGGCTTGCGCCAGTGCCCGACTTTCATCGGTCTTGGTCTTCAAGGCTCGATTGTCGATCTCAAGCTCGGTCGCGGGGCCCAGGCCGATACTGCGGCCGGTCGCCGTGGCGCGTGCGAGATAATCATCCACCAGTTCGCGCTCGGGGCCGGACCGGATCCGGCCGTGCGCCGCCAGGGTGAGTTTCAACTAGCTGGCCGCCGTTTCCGAATCCACCGACCACATCTTCTCCAGATTGTAGAAGCTGCGGACTTCCGGGCGGAAGAGGTGCACGACGATATCGCCGGTGTCGATCAGCACCCAGTCGCAGGCCTGCAGGCCTTCGACGCGCGCCGATCCGGCACCGTTTTCCTTCAATTCGCGCAACAGGTGGTCCGCCAGCGCATTGACATGCCTGGCCGACCGCCCGGAGGCGATCACCATGAAATCGGTAACAGATGATTTTCCACGAAGATCGATGGCGACGATGTCTTCAGCCTTATCGTCGTCCAGCGTGTCGAGGATGATGGTTTCCAAGGCCTCGACGGGGGCTTCATCACCGGTAACGCGAACGGCAGCCGCCGTTTCACCCTCAACGCGGTGCGAGTTTTCCATAGACAGGGCGGATGTCCTTTCTGACAACCCAAACAACAAAGGGTACTATATCACGCATCCCAGCGCGGTTCGAGCCAGTAAAGCGTGAAGAATTCACCCGCGTCCGACCAGCTGCGCGTAATCTCGAAGCCGGCTGATTCTGCCAGCTTTCCGAAGGCTTGCGGGGTGAACTTGTGCGAGTTCTCGGTATGCAGGCGTTCCCCCTTCTCCATTTCGAAATGCTCGCCCCGGATCGAGAAGCTCAGCTTGCGGCTGGCTTCAAGGTGCATCTCGATTCGACTCTTCTCGGCATTCCAGAGGGAGAGATGGCCAAAGGCTTCGACCGGTATGGTGCCGTCGAGCTCACGATTGATGCGGGTCAGGAGGTTGAGATTGAACTGTGCCGTGATGCCAGCCGCATCATCATAGGCGGCGACCAGCACATCCGCATCCTTGACCCGGTCTGCGCCGATTAGCACAGCATCACCGCGGCGCATGCCCGAGCGGAAACCGCTGAGAACCCCGCGTGCCGCTTCGGGCTCGAAATTGCCGATCGTCGAGCCCGGGAAAAACACCACACGGCGGCCTTCCGGAAGCGGCAGATGGTCAAGGTCGAGACCGCCGGTGAAGTCGGCACATACCGCGCCCACGCTCAAATCGGGATAATCCAGCTTCAGTTCTGTACAGGCGTCGAGCAGGTGATCGCGGGAAATATCCAGGCCGACATAGCCGGCCGGATCCCCCAGGGCATCAAGCAGTTTGCGGATTTTCACGCTCGATCCGGATCCCGGCTCGACCACCACGGCGCCATGTCCGGCGCGTTCCGCGAGCTCCGGAGCGATGGCGTCCAGCAGCGCCAGCTCGGTCCGGGTGACGTAGTATTCCGGCGCTTGAGTGATCTGATCGAATAGGGCCGAACCCTTGCGGTCATAGAAATAGACCGGCGGGATGGATTTCGGCGCCCGGCGCATTCCGGCCAGAACATCGCGCAGGAAATCCCCGGCCGGCGGGTGCTGGTCGTCGAAGAAGTCCAGATTGGCGTGCATCGTCGGGCGGCCGAGCGCGGCGTCGGTCATAAGGTGTCCTATCGGCTGAATGATCTGGAAATTGAGCTATGCAATTAGCGTGCGCGAAGCGCGGTGGATGAGACAGATTGTAACGGCTCTGTCAGATAGGTCCATGCCGGTAGTTTTGTTAGGGGTAATTTTTTCGCCTCGCCTTCACGTCTGCGCGAGCGGGCATAGCACCGGGCCATGATAGAGAGCTGGGCCTTGATCGGGTCTTGCGGTCGCGACACCACTGCGACCGGGAGGGCCGCCAGGATATCCTGCCAGCGATGCCAGCGGTGGAAGTGGCGAAGATTGTCGCCGCCCATGACCCAGACAAAATGCGTTCGCGGAAAGCGCTGGCGCAGCCGGTCGACAAGGTCAGCGGTATAGCGGGTTCCCAGCCGCGCCTCGATATCGCTGACAACCATGCCTTTCCCGCCGGCCCGCTGCTTTACGGTTCGCAGCCGGTCGGCGAAGTCTCCGGCCCGTCGCGCTTTCAGCGGGTTCTGCGGCGAGACCAGCCACCAGACCTGATCCAGACCGAGGCGCCGCCGGGCGGTTTCCGCGACATGGAGATGGCCTTTGTGGACGGGGTCGAAACTGCCGCCGAAGAGGCCGATTTTCATGCCCGGGGCGATGCCCTCGCCCTTCAACGCATCGGAGATACGCCGTCTAGCCACGGATCTGACCTGTGCCACTGACGAGGTATTTGAAGGTGGTGAGCTGCCGGGCGCCGACCGGGCCGCGGGCATGGAGCCGCGAGGTCGCGATACCGATCTCCCCGCCAAATCCGAATTCAGCCCCGTCGGAAAATCCGGTTGAGGCGTTGGCGAGCACAACGGCACTATCGACACGGCCCTGGAAGGAGCGGATCGCCGCTTCATCGCTGGCGATGATAAGATCGGTATGGCCGGACCCGTATCGATTGATGTGATCCAGTGCGCTATCGAGACCGTCCACGGTCCTGACCGCCAATATGGCGTCGAGATATTCACGGCCCCAATCGTCATTGCTCGCCGCATGCGCTTGCGGCCAGGCCTCGCGGGCGGCTTCATCGGCGCGCAGCTCACATCCATCGGCGCTGAGGTCGCGAGCGATCTGCGGCCAGACCGTGTCGAGACAGTCCCGGTCGACAAGCAGGCACTCCAGCGCATTGCATACGCCGGTCCGGCGCATCTTGCTGTTGCGGATGATGGTTCTGGCCATTTCGGCATCCGCGCTGGCATGGACATAGCCATGACAGACACCATCAAGATGGCCCAGCACGGCCACGCGGGCCTCGGCCTGGACGCGTGCAACCAGGTCCCGCCCGCCGCGCGGAACGACCAGATCGATACGGTCATTCAGTCCGCTTAACAGGGCGCCTACAACATCGCGATCGGTTGTCTCGGGGTGTTGGACAAGATCGACCGGCATGTCGGCTGCTGCCAGCCCATCGCGGATGGCGCTCACAATGGCCAGGCTGGAGGCTTGGGAGTCCGAGCCGCCCCGCAGGATAACCGCATTGCCCGAGCGAATTGCGAGCGCGGCGGCATCGGCGGCGACATTGGGCCGGCTTTCAAAAATCACCGCCAGCACACCGATCGGAATGCGGGTCTGGCGGATATCCACCCCGCTGGGGGCAGACCATTGCTCGATCGCCTCACCCAAGGGGTCCGGCTGCAACGCGATCGCCCTTATGCCTGCGATGACGCCATCGAGGCGCGCCTGGTTCAGTTCTAGGCGATCGATGAAAGCGGCGGGCCGGCCACGTTCGCGGGCGCGCGCCAAATCCTCGGCATTGGCGGCGAGAATAGTACCGCTCTGATCATGCATCGCCTCGGCAGCGGTCTCGATCGCGCGCGTCCGGTCCTCGGCGGGCCGGATCTCGGCGGCGCGCCGGGCCTCGCACGCCCGGTCTGCCATGGTTTGCATGACCTTATGGATTTCGGGCTTCACGTCGAACTCGCTTTGGCAAATTGCTGTTCCAGGACCAGGTCGTCAGCATGGACCAGGGCGGCGGTGCGGCGATAGCCCAGTATGGCCTCAATCTCCTCGGTTCGCCGGCCGGCGATGCGGGTGGCATCTGCTGCATCATAGGCACTGACTCCGCGGGCAAGGGTATGGCCGTCGGCATCGGTAATCCGCACCGTGTCTCCGCGCATGAACTGGCCCTTGATCGCGACGACCCCGACGGCCAGAAGCGATTTGCCCGCGCGCAGGGCTTGCAGAGCGCCGGCATCGATCATGATCTCGCCATGGGGGCTTGCGGCCCCGGAAATCCAGCGCTCCCGCGCCGAGGCCGCCGAGACCGCCGGGCTGAACAGGCTACCGCATTCGGAGCCGGCGAGCCGGGCCACCGGGCTGGTCTTGCGGCCATCGCCAATAATCACGCTGCAGCCCGAGGCCGTGGCGATCTCGGCCGCCATGATCTTGCTGCGCATCCCGCCGGTGCCTGCGCCTGCGGCCGTGTTGGCGCCGCCGGCCATGGCCCGCACCGTATCGTCGATGCGGGTGATCTCGGCGATCCGTTCAGCGTCCGGATGAGTGCGCGGGTCCGCATTGTAGAGGCCGTCGATATCCGACAGCAGAACCAGGCATTCGGCCCCGATGAGCTGGGCGACACGGGCGGCAAGCCGGTCATTATCGCCATAGCGGATTTCGTCCGTCGCCACGGTGTCGTTTTCATTGACGATGGGGATGGCACCCAGCTCGAGGAGCGTGTCCAGCGTCGCCCGGGCATTGAGCCAGCGGCGGCGATTGTCGGTCACATCGAGAGTCAAAAGCGCCTGCGCGGTCGAGCGGCCATGCGCGGCAAAGGCCTGTTCCCAGGTGTTCACCAGAACCGGTTGTCCGGCCGCAGCGGCCGCCTGCTTCTGTTCCAGGCTGAGCGTCTGGCTGGCAAGGCCCAGACGGGGGCGTCCGAGCGCGACCGCACCCGATGAGACGATCACGCATTGAGAGCCTGTCTCGCACAGGGTGGCGACATCGCGCGCAATGGCATTGATAATAGGCGCGCCGGCCTGCAACAGGGTCGAGCCAATCTTGACGACGATCCGTCCGGCCGTCTGCAGGTCAGGCCGGCTCACTCCGGGGCCCACCCCGAGTCTTCACCTGCGGCTTCGGCCTTCTCGTCGGCACGTTGCGCCTGAACCATGCTCCAGGCTTCCGAACACAAGGGTTTGACCCCCGCGCCGGAGACCCCGGACATCAGGCGAACTTCGCGGTCGAGCGCCTGGCTGAGATCATCGGCCTGCGCCTGCGCCAGTTCATCACCGAGCGCGTCGGTCTTGTTGAGGACGATGATCTCACGCTTGTTCATCAGCCCGCCGCCATAGGCTTCGAGCTCTTTACGCACGACATGATAGGCTGCGACCGGGTCGTCCTGGGTGCCGTCAATGAGGTGGATCAGCGAGGCGCAGCGCTCGATATGACCGAGGAAACGGTCGCCGATGCCGGCGCCTTCATGCGCGCCCTCGATGAGACCGGGAATGTCCGCCACGATAAAGCGCGAGCCCGGGCCCAGATCGACCACACCCAAATTCGGATAAAGGGTGGTGAAGGGGTAGGCGGCAATCTTCGGATTGGCGCGGCTGACCGCGGATAGGAAGGTCGACTTGCCGGCATTGGGCAGGCCGACCAGGCCGACATCGGCGATCAGTTTCAGGCGCAGCCAGAGCCAGCGTTCCTCGCCGGGAAAGCCGGGCGTCGACTTGCGCGGGGCCTGGTTGGTGGACGATTTGAAACGGGCATTGCCCTTGCCGCCATCGCCGCCCTTGGCCAGCATGACGCGTTGGCCCACCGCAGTCAGGTCGGCCAGAACTTCATCGCGATCCTCGTCGAGGATCTGGGTACCGATCGGGACTTCCAGCACGACATCATCGCCCCCGGCCCCGGTGCGGTCGCGGCCCATGCCGTGGACACCGGTCTGGGCCTTGAAGTGCTGCTGGTAGCGATAGTCGATCAGGGTATTGAGGCCGTCCACGGCCTCGGCCCAGACATCGCCGCCCTTACCGCCATCGCCGCCATCAGGCCCGCCATATTCGACATAGGCCTCCCGCCGGAAGGAGACACACCCGCCTCCTCCGTTGCCGGATTTCACAAAGACTTTGGCCTGGTCGAGGAATTTCATTGTTGGTGTTCTTATCTTCGCGTCTGCACAATCTGCCGTCTATATAGTGTCTGTGGCGAAAATTCAGTCTCTTTGTGCAAACAGGAGGTCCGAACTGCTGAAAAACGGCGTGTATGGACACGGATTTTCTTGACGCTGCCGGGCTTGGACTGCCGTGTTTCCCGGTCCGGACGGGAAACCTTCCGGGTATGAACACGAAACTTCTGGTTCCGGCGGGCAAGGCCGGAAAAGCATTGGCCCCGTGATGTCGAACGCAGATCGCAAGAAACAACGCCCGTCCAAGAAGACCGAGATGCTGGAGGTCCGGGTCGCCCCGGAGGAGAAGGCGGCTTTCCTGGAGGCGTGCCGCAAGGTCGGGCGGTCTGCGAGCGAGGTCATTCGTGATGCCATGCGGGCCTATTCGGATTTTGGTCCGATGAACCGCCTACCCAGGAGTGGACTCTTGCTTGTTTCAGCTTTTCTCGGCGCCAGTGCCGGGGCCTATGCGCTGGTCGCCTTTCTCGACGCCGATCATGCCGAAGATGCCAATTCGGCGATCGCCTATCGCCAATTCCGCGAAATCGATACCGATCTTAGCGATACGGTCACCCGCGCCGAATACCGGCGAATGACCGGAAGTCTTGCCGCTATCATCGCCGGATCCAGCCCGGCCGAGCCGGCACACTCGATCCGGCGGGCGTCTGCCATTGGGCAAGTCTTTGTCGGGTATGACATCAACTACCGGGAAATACTGCGCGACCCGAGCCAGCTCGGCGAGGCTTGCGTGGCGGCAGCTTCGGTCTCTTTCGATGTCCATCATTCCGGCGTCTTCGAGCGCATCGATCGTGACGGCAGCGGTGAGATCAGTGCCGAGGAATTCATTGTCGATCGCTATGACCGGGTCATGGAGACGTTCGAATACGCGGATATGGATGGCGACGGATATCTGACCCCGGCCGATGCCCGGCTCAGGGCTGAGGCGCAACCCGCTCCGGCCGCACCCGGCGTGGCGCGCAGCTTCCGTCAGCCCGAACCGGCCCATATCGCCGTTTGCCGTGCAGATGTTGGCGGGTTCGATCCGCAGGGTGTCAGCAGCTCAGCGCGCGGCGAGCTGTCTGCTGCCGATCATTGGCGCACCCATAGCCGCTTTGACACAAACGGGGATGGGCGCGTGGATTTCAGCGAATATGCCACCCGGATTGCCGGTATCTGACGGTGCGGCGCGAGGCGGTCAGGCCGCCTCGCACTCCAGCGTCATATTCTTGCATACCGCGCGTCCGAGGCGTGCCATGGAGAACAGGGCCGGCTCTTCACCTGTGTATTTGAAACCCAGTTTCTGCAGGATTTTCCCGGAGGCCGGGTTGTCGGCATAGTGGCCGGCCACAATGCGCTCTGCGCCCATCTGGCGGCGGCTGAAGTCGATCAGGGCCTGGCCCAGCTCAGTGCCCAGACCCTGGCCCCACCAGGGCCGGCCAATCCAGTAGCCGATTTCCCAATCGCTGGACGGTGTGCGCCGGAACACGCCACCACCGCCTGCCGCCTCGCCATCAATCTCCACGGTCAGCGATTGATTGCCAGCCGGACGCCAGGCCGCGCGGGTCTGCAGTATCCACATCTCGACCGCCAGCACCGGATAGGGGTGCGGGATGCGGCTGGTCATCTTGGCCACATCGAGCTCGCCGCAATAGCGTGAGATATTGGCCGCATCGCCCAGTTCGGGCAGACGCAGGGTCAGGCGTTCTGTTTCTATCCTCGGGCCCATGGTCCGGCTCCGTCATGTCCTGCCGGGGAGCAAATGAAAAGGGGAGGCGGTGGCCCGTCTCCCCTTTACGCGTTCGCGTCGTTCGGACCCCGCTGTTACAAGCGAACGGTCCGATATGTCATGAACCGTTCTATTCGGCTGCGTCAGCAAGCGGCTCTACGGATACGTAGGACTTGCCACCGGCTTTCTTGGCGAATTTTACTCGGCCTTCGGTGAGGGCGAACAGGGTGTGATCCTTGCCCATACCGACATTGGCGCCCGGATTCACCTTGGTGCCGCGCTGACGGATAATAATATTGCCCGGGATCACGTGCTGACCGCCGGATTTCTTGACGCCTAAGCGCCGGCCTTCACTATCGCGACCGTTACGGGACGAACCGCCTGCCTTTTTGTGAGCCATAAGTCAGTCCTCCTTACTTGCCAGCCAGATCTTTGGCGGCTGCAATCCAGTCGCCTTTTTCGGCTTTAGCCTTGAGACCGGAAATCGTTTCGGTGAGCGTGTCGAGGTCGGCTTCGGTCCAGGCCGCGACTTGCGCGTAGGACGTGATGCCGGCTTCGTTGAGTTTCTTGGCGAGGGCCGGACCGACACCCGTCAGGGCGGTCAGGTCGTCATTGCCTGCAGCAGCTTCCGCTTTCGGAGCCGCTTTGGCTTTCGGCGCTTCGGTTTTGGCTTCCGCCTTGGGAGCAGCCGCTTTCTTCGGCGCCGCCTTGGCTTTCGGAGCCGCCTTCGGTGCGTCCTCGACCGGAGCGGTCGTGGTCTTCAGCGCGGTCTTGGCCTTCTGGCCCGGTGCGACGATCTCGGCGATGCGCACAACGGAACCCCACTGGCGGTGGCCCTTGGTGCGACGATAGTTCTGACGGCGGCGCTTCTTGAAGACGATGATCTTCTTGGCGCGATTGGTGTCGAGCAGTTCGCCGATCACCTGAGCGCCTTCGACCACCGGTGCGCCAACGGTCACGCCGTCTTCGCCCGAGAGCATGAGGACGTCACCGAGCGACAGGGTGTCGCCGGGCTGGCCTTCGAGTTTTTCGATCCGGATCTCGTCTCCGGTGGCGACACGGTATTGTTTGCCGCCCGTCTTGATCACTGCGTGCATGATCATGGGTCCTTTTATTCGATCCCGTCGGTCCGCTGCCGACCACCTTGGTCATCCAGCTCCGCAGGTCCTTTTTCTTCGCTCCGTTTTCACATGAGCGTTGTACCAACAAAAACCGGCTCGCACGGACGGACCGTGCGAGCAGGAGCGGGCGTTATACGCAGGTCTGCTGCAGAGTCAATTGCCGCAGCACGTATTGGCTAGCGGCTACGGCACAGGCGGCTACCCGTGCAATCGCGTGTGGCGCGTTCGGCGGGCGCCTGACGCTGTTGTTCGACACGATCGCCATCGGCCGTGTCTGTGGTTGCGCAGCCCGCCAGGGCAACGGTTACGATCATCAAACTCAACAAGGTACGCACTGACCCCTCCCAAAAAACAAGGGAGCTAGCCATAGCGCCGGCAGTTTCAAGGACAACTTACGATGATTTAACAGTCTTCTTACCCGTACAAAAGTGCCGGGTCATACGCTATGATTAACGGGCATAAACTATGCGCAGCCGGCGCCGTTAATTCACCCATTCGGGAAATGTTCAAACGGCTCAGCCCTGGCGCTGGGGAGGCGGTTCTCAAGCCGGTACTGGAGCACGCAGCGTTCGGCTCTTGATTTTATCGCCTCTCTCGGTCATTACCCCTGCTCCCGAGCGCCCCGGAGGCGCGAGACCTGCGTGCGGAGAGGTGCCGGAGTGGTCGAACGGGGCGGTCTCGAAAACCGTTGAGCGCGCAAGCGTTCCGAGGGTTCGAATCCCTCTCTCTCCGCCATTTTTCACCAGATCGCCCCTCGGCCTGCTGGCGCTCATTTTAGCCGGTGCGCTTGCAAATCTGAATTGGCTCAGCCCTGGCCTAATGTGCTGAAAGTGTTGTGCTGACATTTGCTGACATCTTCAGCTTGTTGGTTGCAGCCAGGTCTGTCTGAGCTCTCTCTCGCCGGAGGGGTTCCGTAAAGCAACGTAAAAACAGGCGGTTCCGAGCGGATAGGGAGCTGACCTGCCGCAGGTATTAGGATATTATTAACCCCTGTGGCTCCGGTCCCGGTCTTGCAAACGGGTGCGGATACACGTCCGGCGTGCGGGGTGCGCGCCAGGGGGACATAAAATGCAAGTGTAGAAACTGTTGGTAAGTGCCGGGACCGGTCTGGTTCTGGCCTTGTCGGGGGCGAGCTACGCCTTGGCTCCCGCAAAACCCGAGGCTCATAACGCGAAACAGGCGTTGAGCGACCGGGGCAGCGAAGCGGATCGACACCGGCGAAGCGACGGGCGCCAAGGCGCCCAGGGCGAGGCCGCAGTCCTTAACGCGGTGATGGAAGAGCTCGGAGCGCTGCGCGCCGAGCTGTCTGCGACCCGTGCCGAGATCGCGCAATTGCGCCTGCGCGACGGTCAGCGGTCCGATGATGTGTATGAACGCCGTATCGAGCCGGCGGCCCTTGTCACCCTGGCAGGCGCTGTAATCGCCTTGGCGGTGGAAGAGGATGAAGTACGAGATCCGGAAGCGCAGGCCGCTATTGCCTCGCTGCGGACTCTGATCGATGCCCTGCAGGCCGATATCAATGCGCTTCAAACCGGTGGCGGGAAGGACCTGACACTTGCGGCAGCCAATGTTGGTAATGCATGTGGCAATGGTGACGGCAACGATACGCTGCAATGCGGCGATAGTGCCGATGCCAGCGCCAACCAGGCGACAGCGCTGGGCGATGAGGCCGTTGCGTCAAATTTCGAGGCGACGGCTGTCGGGCATCTGGCGCTCGCGAGCGGCGATAGCGCTGTTGCGCTGGGCTATGACGCCGAAGCCGTCGGGGACAATTCGATTGCTATAGGCGATTCTGCGCGCGGTACGGGGCAGGACACTGTGGCCATCGGCCATTCCGCGACCGCCACAGGGACAGATGCGGTCGCCGTGGGCATGGCGACCCAGGCCACGGGTCTAGACTCGACCGCGATCGGTGATCGTGCTGAGGCCAGCGGTTCCAATTCGACAGCGGTTGGCTCGCTCGCGGATGCGACGGCCACCGACACGACAGCTTTGGGAGAAACCGCTGCTGCCAGTGATATTGGCGCTGTTGCCGCGGGTATGGGCGCCCGTGCTGCCGGCCTTCAGACCATCGCGATAGGCAACCATGCCGATGTGTCGTCCTCAGGCGCTTACAGTATCGCTATTGGCGGCGATCTCGACGGCGATAGTTTTGGCGCTGAGGTTGATGGCACACGCAATATTGCCATCGGGGCCGATTCTGAAATCCGCGGGACAAATCAAAGCTCCATCGCGATCGGTACCGAGGCCTTGGCCTCGACCAATAACGCTAGTCGGTCCATCGTCATCGGTGACAGCGCCGATGTGGGAGCGGATAACTCGATCTCCATAGGCTACAACGCGAGCGCTGCAGCGACGACCGGCGATAATGTCATCGCAATCGGCGCGAACGCGAACGCGGACGCATCTCATGCAGATTCCGTGGCGCTCGGTGCGGGTGCTGCGACGACACGGGCCAACCAGGTCATCCTCGGCACGACCAGCGAAACCTATACGCTGGCCGGCCTGACCAGCGCGGCTTCGAGCAGTGCCCAGGGCGCCGTGGCAGGAGTTGTCACCACGGATGCCAGCGGCAATTTGGCGTCTGATGGCGGCGCGCTGCAGTCCAGTGTGACAACGAACACGTCGAACATCGCAACCAACGTCTCCGATATCGCCCAGAATGCTACTGACATTCTGGCCAATAGCGGTGACATCTCGCAGAACATCACCGATATCGCGACCAATGCGGCTGACATCACCCAGAACGTCAGTGATATCAACGCCAATGGCCTCGACATCGCGCAGAACGCCGCGGATATCAGTGCCAATAACTCCGACATCGCTCAGATCACCTCTGACATTGCTGTTCTGGATTATCTGACCGTCAATTCCACCGCTGCCGCCGCGTCTGCGACCGGCGCAGAAGCTGTGGCGCTTGGTGGTGGAGCCTCGGCCGCCTTCGACAATTCGACCGCATTGGGCGCCGGAGCGGTAACGACGCGAGCCAACCAGCTCGTTCTCGGCACGGCGGGCGAAACGATCACTATCGTCGGCATTGCCACCGCGGCGGCGACCGCCGCGCAAGGTGTGGTGGACGGCTTCGTGACCGTGGATGCGAGTGGCAATCTGGCCTCTGATGGAGGCGCGGCGCTTACTGATATTGCTTCGAATACGGCGGCGATCAATGCGCTGCAGTCGGCGTCGGGCAATCTGCCCTTCTTTACCACCAATACGACCGGCGGTGCGGCGTCTGCGACCGGTCTCGGTGCTATTGCCATTGGTGGTAGCGCGCAGGCGACGACAACCGGCGCCGTCGCCATTGGTGAAGGAGCGGTCGCTTCAGGGTCCACGGCGGTGGGTGCCGGTGCGCAGGCCATCGGTGCTGATACCGCGGCCTATGGTCAAAACGCCCTGGCCACAGCTGTCTCAGCGACAGCACTGGGCGAAAATGCAGAAGCGACAGCACAATACGCGACGGCCGTGGGCGAGGATGCCGAGGCGGCCGCGCAATATGCATCCGCACAGGGGCAGGGCGCACGGGCGAGCGGTCAGAATTCGACCGCGGTCGGTGCCGGTGCCAGCGCCTTGTTCGATAATTCCATGGCGCTGGGCTCTGGCGCGACGGTGACCCGGATCAATCAAATCGTGGTGGGCACGGCGGCCAACACGGTCACCCTGCCTGGCGTGACCAGCGCCGCGTCGACCTCGGCGCAAGGCAGTGTCAGTGGATTTGTCACCACCGATGCCAGCGGCAATCTGGCCTCTGACGGCGGCGCTGCACTGGCCGATATTGCCCAGAATGCCAGCGATATCGCGTCGCTGCAGACGGCGAGCAGCGGTACCAGTGATCGCCTGGATGATCTTGAAGTCCAGGTCGATAATCATGAAAACCGCCTGACCACGGCTGAGGGCAATATTGCCTCCAACACCGCCGCGATCGGCAATCTGCAGTCGGGCAATGCGGTCAATACGGCTGCGATTGCTGACAACCGGACAGACATTGATGCCAATAGTGCGGCGATCGCAGGCAATACACTCAATATCGGTACGCTGCGCACCGACGTGGACAGCAACACCTCGGCTATCGGTGTGCTGCGTTCCGATGTGAGCAACAATGCCAGCGCCATCGCGGCTCTGGAATTTGATGTCTCCTCCCTGCAGGTCAATTTCGAATCCCTGACGGCGCAGATGAACCGGACCGATGCCCAGGTGCAGATGAATGGCGATGGTATCGCCATTGCCAATGCCTTGTCCGGCTCGACCTGGCTGCAGCAGAACGAGCAATACGCGCTGAGTGCCAATTGGGGCTATTTCAATGGCTCCAATGCGCTCGCCATTTCCGGCGCGGCCCGCATCAGCGGCCGCATGTCCGCCAATTTCGGCGTCGGCTATGGCGATCAATCCGGTGAGGTCGGCGGCCGTGCCGGTGTGCGCTGGGGCTGGTAAGTGATCGCGCAAAAAGTGCGCCGTGTCCCAGGCAAGTGGTCACAAAACCGGCTAATTGTGCCGCGAAACCTTGCTGTGCCGGCCATCCTGTAGAAATCTGCGGGCTGGGGATTGGGTCTGTTTCAGGGGATTGTTTTGCGGAATTTATTTCAAAGCGCCGGGCTAGCCTTGTTCGCAGCCCTTAGTCTGACCGTTGCCGCCGCGGCGATGATTCCACCGCCGCTGGAAGAGAATGAACTCGTCCCCGCCCTGCGCCGCGGCGATGCCGAGACAGCATTGAGCCACGCGCACCAGGCGTGGCGCGTGATGGAAGACCCAGACGGCCTGCCGCCCCTCTACTACGCCCTGACGCCTGAAGTGCAGAACCGGTTCACGCCGGAGGAACAGGACCGTATCGTCAACACGCTCATCGCCGCGCATGGGCGGCGCTTTGAGAACCGCTCCATCTTGCTCACCCATCTTGCGGCCTATGGCAGTGCGGACCGGTTCATCGAGGAAGCGCTCGCCATAGCGGAAATTCTAGAGAGCCAGGGGCGCTATCTCAATCAGGAATCCTTTTTCCTGACGACCACGCAGCGCGAGCAGGACCATTGGTCCGGCTATGGCCCGACGGCGGATTCATGCCCGCTGATCATGCATGTCTATTACAGCTATATGGGCGCGCCCGAAGGCTCGGTTCAGATGCAACAGGCTGAGCGCAAGTTCGCCTTCCTGATGAACCCCTATCTCGGTTCCCTGATTTTCGATCCGGAGGCTGAAGCCTTCATTCGCGAGCAGGGCGTGCCGGCGTCGGGCAGTTTCGCATCGCGCCTTGCAAGGGCCAATGAACGGCACGAGATGGATGTCGTGCAGTCCTATATCGACGCCATGTCGCCCCGTATCGAGCAGATGCGTCGCATGACCACGGACACTGAACGCTGGGCCCAAGAGGCCGATTATGAAGAACGCAATCTGGCATATAATGTCGATCTGCGCCGTCAGACCCGTCCGGGCGCTCGTTTCGAGCCGTCACGGTGGGATTATTACCGGCACTTCCGGGTGGATGTGAATGTCGAGTGCAGCGTGCGGACGCCGACCGTCCCCTATATGACCGGCTATGATCTGGACATAAGGCATGACCTCGCCCCGCTGGAACATCCTGCACTTTATGAAGAACTCGCCCGCGCGAACCTGGACGAGCGCTATGCCCCTCGGGTCCAGCGCCTGATCCGCACCATGCGTGCCGTGGAGTCCTTCGATCAGAGCGGGTTCGATTATTTCACCGAGGGCTGGCGCAGCACCTATCGCGAGCGCGCCCGGACCGCGGCTTATTTGGCGCGCCTGGAGGATATTGAACGCCGGGAGCGGGAGTTCTACGCCCGACAGGCCCGCGAAGCGAATGAACCCGGCCTGCTGGAAGAATTTTTCGGCGGTATGGCCGACGGGCTGGGCGCGCTGGCCGAAGGCCTGGCCCAGGCGCAGGCCTATGATCAGAACTATGGCCAGTCCTCATATGGCCAGAGCGGCGGCAACTACAGCTATCCCGGGAATTATCAAACCGGATTGTCAAACGCGACCCGCCCCTCCTATTCCGGCTCCCCGGGCGCGGGTTGCGACTTCCAATGCACGCCGGGAAATGACGCTGATTGCGAGCGCCAGGTGGCGGCCTATGAGCAATGTCTGTCGAGGGCGAATTCACAGTCCAATGCGATCTTCACCAACACTTATGGCCGCGCCAGCGGCGACCGGACCAACACGGCGGCGCCGAATTGATCCGACTGTGAAGCCGGGATCTGCTCCGGAAAAACGGAAGTAGTCCCAGCCCTCACAGAGACATCGGTTTACGGTCCCGCTTCAATGCGGATGGCGCGCGAGAGTATTGGGCGCCTGCCGGTTATTTAGTCTGACGGGATCAGGGTGATGTCAGTCTGTCGGCCATCGAGGAAGCGCACGCTGACGCCGTCGAAATAGGCGTCTTCCTCGGTGCGGAAGTCGACCCGCTGGCCACCCCATTCGGGAACCGCGCTGTAGGATGTCAGCTCGATCGACCAGGCCGTATTGGCATTAACCTGACCGGCACCGCGCGGATCCGGATCCTGATTGTCCCAGAAGCCGATCGCAGGTCCGGCGCCATGCCCGTGCAGGCCGATCGGGTGGGTGTAAATAGACGGGTCTAGCCCCTCGGCGATCGCTTCGGCCCGGGCCCGGGCGAGAACTTCATTGCCGCTGCGGCCGGTCCGGAAATGGGTCAGCAGTATATCCTGGACCCGGTTGCTGGCCTCTAAGCCCCGCACAAGGCCGGTCGGTGCCTCGGTTTCCCCCGGTCTGAGCACATAGGCGAGATGCTGGGTGTCGGTATTGAGGCGAAGATAGGTGATGCCGAAATCTGTCCACAGCAGATCGCCCGGCTCGATGACCGTGTCGCCGCTGAGCATGCCGTTATGGCCTTGCCGCTGAATGCCCAGCGAGGGGTGAAACCAGGGGCGCAGCCCGAGCCGCGAGAGCTCTTCGCGGTACCACCAGCGCACATCATCGGCCGTGGTCACGCCGGGCGTAATGACCTCGCGTGACAGGGCCTTGCCGATCACGGCATGCGCAGTGCGGACAATCGCGGGATAGATGTCTATTTCCCGCGGCGTACGTGTTTCCAGCCAGCGTATGGCGAGGGTCTCGCCGGAGACGATGCGATCCTCATAGGTATCCGGCAGGGCGTCGGTCATCAGCCGGTACTGGCTCAGCGTCATACCGTCGCCGAAAGCGGACAGGTCGGAGAAATTGATCGCGATACTGTCCGGATCTCGCTCGGCAACGATATCTGCGACGGCTTTCCACTGGTCCGGCTCCACCGCCGGGTCCCAGGCCGGTTCGAAAAGTCCGGCCAGTCCGTAGCGGCTGACAGTGAGGCGCTCGACCGGGCCGCCATCGCCGGGATCGAAGAAGATCAGGATGGTACGCCGGCGTGCGGCCATGCTGCGTGCATCCAGCATGGTGGCGATGACCGGCTCTTCGAAATATTCCCGCGCCATCAGCAGCCACATCGAGACACCTTGTTCGCGCATGATTTGCGGGATCACGGTATCGAGCCGCTCGGCCAGAATGTCATCGATTAGGGCGGCGCGATCGCGCAGTGGCAGGACTGGGGGCAGCTCCGGCGCCGCTTGCTCGGTTTCGCTGATCGCGATTTCCGGCGGCGCCGTCTGCGCCAATCCGGGCGCCTGCAACACGGCGCATGCGGTCAGGGCCACTGCGCCAAGCCAGGCTGGGCGGTGAGTGCGGTGGTTGTGCGTCATGATCGTTGCTCCCCCGAGTGCATCGTTTTTCACGCTCGCATCTGTGCGCGCTCAGTGCCAGTCGGAGCTTCACCAGTAAAGTATCTAAGCGTGCGTAGGGCAAATAATCGCGCTTTTGGTTAAAAAGTCTCGACAAGGTTGTATCGGAAGCTTAGGATTCCTAAAGGTCGTATGGGCGCGTGTCGTAAGCGCCGATCTTTTCAGTGATTTTGAAATCCACAGCCAGCTTGAAGAAGCGGCGAGATTGGGCGGAGGACAGCATGCTTAGTATTTTGCGCCGGGGAACGGTTCTGATTGGCGGTACATCCTTTGAGTTTCATGGAGACAATGACAACTCCAGGATATTTTACGTAACACCTCAGCCGCAATTCGTCATGAATGGCGATTTGCCGGCGATCGAGCTGGTCACCTACCAAACCAGTGATGCTACCAACGGCTCCGGTTACGCCCTGCTGCAGGTCGAGCTGGGTGTTCCCGAAGCCGCGCTCGGTCCGATCGCCGCTGAGATCAATACGCTGTTTGGTGTTTCCGACCCGATCTTCCAGACGCTGGCCGTGCAGTCAGGAACAATCGTGCAAGTCACTTATCCTGACGGAGAGGGCGGTACGACCGGGGTTCAGGTCACTGCTTCGGACTTCGCATCCAATCGCGCCATCGCGCAATTGGAGCTCAGCGCCAAACAGATGACCGAGGTGAAGAAGGTCATGGAAGGAGGCGGCAGCAGCCCGTTCCAGATCCAGTATTCGGTTGTGGTGCCGTCCTTCATGCCGGCTGTCACCGTCGAGCTTTCCTTCGATAGCTCGATCGCGTTCGAATATGAGGTGACCTCGCACGCGCACAAGAAATGGGCCCACAAGACCCAGTACACCTACGACATCTCAAAACAACTGACAGCGTCGAACGCTTCCAAGATCACCATCAACAAGATTGACCCGACAATCTCTGAAGATGTCATCGATCATTTGCGCTCCTGGGCACAAAGCGTGATCGAGGCGCGCGTGGCTGAAGAGGTGAACAAGCAGATCGCGCTCCTCTCTACCAGCGGCGGGCTGCAATCCTTCTCGGTTCGCGATCTGTCGTCCTTCAGCGAGACCTATGCGGAAAACCAGACCGTGATGTGGCGCGTTCGGCCAACTGCGACCCTGCCCTCATTCGGCCAGCTTGGCTTGAGCCGTACCGAATGGGAGACGCTGGAGCAGGATGTGGATGTCCGCCAATTCGTCATGAAGCTGATCCCGAACGTCAAATTCAAAAGCGATGCGCTGGCTCCGTCCCTTGCCGCGGGCGGCAATATCCATCCCGGCAAAAACCCCTTCATGGACCTCATCCAGCCGTTGAAATCGCTCGATGTCACCATCGACTACCCGACGCTGGATGGCAGTGAGCATCGGACCGTCAACCTGACGTCAGACAAGCCGCACGTCTGGAGTGCCAAATGGGATGATAAGGCGGGCGGCCAGTATACGCTCAACTACATCGCAACCTATGCAGACGGAACAACGATCAAGGGCTCGCTCAATAATCTAACCGAGAGCATCTACACGCTGACCCTGGCCGATGTAGGTACGTTGAACGTGACGTTCAACGCCGACAAGTTCTTCGGCCTGGCGGGCGGCGGCGGCGGTGGCGCTGGCGCTGGCGTCTCTGGTGGCATAGCCGATGTCGAAAGCCTGATCATTTCAGCTGTGTTCGAAGTGCCGGGTGAGGCACCGATCCCGCAGACCTTTACGCTGGACAAGCAGAGCCCTGTCCACACCGTGTCCAGCCTCCGAAAGGCGCCCTTGGCTACCAGCTATGCCTACACCATCACCTATTATTTCAAGCCGGACACCAAGGCGAACCCCTACACTTCCAATGTCCGGACGGATAATCAGCAATTTGTCGACATCTCTGGTCCTGACATGACCAAGTCAATTCCAATCCTGGTTGATATGGGCTCGGGCACTGCTGCCGACCCGAAAGTCGTTAGCCTGACGGCGGACTTCTATTATGACGGGACGCCGGTGTTTCCGGACATTAAGGCGAGCAAGGCTTTGCCCAAGCCGACCCAGTCGAGCCCGGTCCAGTTCAACTTCTCACCGGAAGGCAAAAAGACCTTCCAGTCAGTCAATCTTGACGTTTTTGCCGCCAGCAATCTGTCACCGCTGACGCTTTCGGCATCGGGGTTTACCGCGGACGGCGATACCTTGACCTGGGGGCCGGTCCAATTCGACCCCTTAGCTATCCCGTCCATGATGTTCATGGCCAAGAAGCCCTTCACCATAGTAGAAATGGACCCGGCGATTGTGGACTGGAAAACCGGTCCGACCGGCGCTGCCGATACGTTGAAATACATTTCCGTCCGCATTGCCTCGGCGTCCTTCAAAACCTCCAGCCCCGAGAGCCAGGTGACGATCCATCCGAGCTCACCGGATCAAAAGATTGGCTTTGATCAGCAACAGGGATGTGCGCCGTCCGCTTTTGTCCGCCTTGCTCAGCTTGAGCCCGGATTCTTCGATCTCAGCTTCGACTGGGTAGCGGAGTATGTCTATGAAAAGGCGGGTGTTGTGGAGGTTAAGGGCACGGCTGACGGCACCTCGATGACGCTGCCGAAGTCGGCAGCACCCGCCAAGGCCGCGCCTGCCCTCGCGCCGGCCGGCGCCTGACGTATCGATCAGGCCGGTTGCTGGCAGTGATCCAATTCGCTTGCCGCCAACCGGTCTGACAGCACCCGCACGGAGGGTAATACCGCAGCTATCGACTGACGCCCTTTTCGGAGCGCTTGAGAGTCGAGGCCGCCGGCCTCCTGCAAAACTGTGCACCTGTCTCGAGGTTCGTCTTGGCCGATACTCCGCCCTTGCTCAATGTCAGCGTCGATGGAAGCCACTTGTCCTGGATCGACAAGTATCTCGCCGTCTTCACCCAGTTCTTTTACTGGCGGCAAGCCGACGGCTTTTTTTTCGATGATGTAGCGCTCTATCCCAGCCGGGACGTGTCGACGATTCAATCCGACAGCGTGCGCCGGCCGATCGCATCGCCTTACCTCTATTTTTATATCTATCTTTTCCTGAAGCCCGGCGTGTCACCCATTCTGGCGACAGCCAGGGCTTTGGGCGATATCAAGAAAATCTCGCTGACGGGCTCCGGAGGTGAGCAATCTGTCACCGCCCGGCTGGAAAAGGCGCTGGCCGATAGCCCGGTCGATTATTTCATTGGGCCGTTTGAGGCCTCCAACTCCCCGGGCTTGGTCATTCCACCGGCCCTGGCTGGCTCAAAGCTGCAAATCGACTTTGTCGAACAGGCAGAGATTAACGGCCAGATGGCGCGTATCCGCTCCGCGAGCGTGACGTTGCGGTTCCTCAACAGCGAGAATCAGATCGTCGAAATCATCGAAGCCTTGGTCAAGATCAAGGATTTCGGTCTGCCGCAGACGCTCAAGCTGGATAAGGAGCGCCCTTGTCGTCACGTCGATATCTACCGCGATGACCGAAATTTCCTGCTTGAGGTGGAGATCACCTATGAACTGGAAAAGCAGGATGGGGTCCCCGAGCGTATTCATCAGCCCAAGCGTCATGTGTCGCCCCTGCTGCCTGCGCTTTATCTGTCTCCCGCTCTGGAAGTGTACACGCTGATCTATGACGGGTCGAAGATCGATTGGACCGGCGCTGGCTTGCTCGCCATGGTCCGCGTCACGGTCGACTTGCACGCCTGCGCCAGCGTCCCGGGTGAGGGAGGCATCGACCGACAATCCAGTTCATTGCCTTCCGTCACCTTGACACCGGACGGGGCGGCTAAACCCCTGCGCTCACGCCTGATGCCGGCAGGCCGGTCGGTTCGGTATGACTGGGTTGCTGTCTATTATTACTTCGATGGCCGCGCCGTCGTGATCGGGAATTGTCCCGACAAGCCGGCGGAGGGCAGCGACCTCGTGCTACCGGCCCGGCCTGATGCGAGGCCAGGCAAGGATTGTATCGAATTCGCGATCAACCCGGCCGGAGCCGAGCACCGGGAGGACTGGGTATGAACGTCGCCCTGACCGCGCCCCATGGACCCTTTCCGGCGGCTATAAACCGCGCGATCAGCCTGGCTGCTGGCGGATGCCGGTCGCAAGCCGAGGCGGCGATGGCGGCTACCGGGCAAGCGATGAGGAACTTGCTCGATGGGCTCGGTGATCTGGCGACTTGGCGCCTGAGTACACTGACAGGCGACGGCTTTCCTTGCGAGCTCACCTTCACCACCGCCAATGACGCGCTGCGTTTGACCTGCGAGACCGGCGCGCCGCGCGCGGCTGGGTCGAAACGTCTCGGCGAGGTCGCCCGGTTGGCAGCTATGCTATCGTCGCCCGGTGTGGGCGCTGGGTCTGACCCGGGAGTGGATGCAGATTTGGCCCTGCTTGAGCGCCTGCAGTCCTGGCAGGCGCTGGGCCCGCTTGAGTTCGGTGCGTGGCTCGGGCTGAGGGTAACCACGGCGGGCCGGGTGGGTACCAAGGTTTATGCCGAAATGCCTGCTGCCGCCCAACCGGCGGCGCTACGTGATCTGGCCAGCTGTTTCGGTGTCGAGCCGGGGCTTCCTGGGCGCGAAAAGTCGCTCAGAATGATCGGCTTCACGCCCGGTCACAGCCGTCTGGAATATTATTTCGCCGTTCATGGGCTGCAGTCCTGGGAAATCGGGGCGCTGATGCACCCGCTCGGTCTGCACGGCCGCCGCGCAGAAGTTCTGCCGGTGTTCGAATCCGTCCTGGGACGGGCCTTGCATCACGCCTTGCCTTCACCCGTTTTCGGCTTTTCCTACGCGGTTGGCGGCGATGAACTCCCCGTTTTTTCCTTCTACGCCTTTGCCGATCACCTGTTCCGCAGCGACGCCTCCGCTCGGGCGCGGCTGCTGGAGTTCCTGCAGCGCCACGATCTGCAACTCAACGGTTATGAAGCGGTCAGCGAACCGGTGCGCCAAGATGCGACAACCGCGCATGGCCATGGGCTGTTCGGCGTAGCACTGGCGGGTGATCTGCCGCCGGTGATCCATGTCGGACTGCGTCCGCCACTCACCCGAGCACCTGATGCCGGGCAGGGTCAGAGTGACAAGATGCAACAGCCCGGAGGCGCGGGCTATGCATGACCTGATCGAGCAGCTACCCCCATACCAGTCACCCGGCGGCATGTTCCTGTCCGAGGTTTATCTGCCCACGACTGCCGGCGAAGACGCCAATCTGTTCATCACGGCCCTGGTGGTCCGGGAGTTGACTGCGGCGCTCGCGGCCGGAGAGTTTGCGGGTGCGCATGAGCTTTACGAATTGCGACGCAAAGCGCTCGGCGCCTTATTGCGCGGCGAATACCCGGTCTATCAGCACGCTTACGCCTTCTACCCCCACGCGGCCCACCCGTTCTGGATCGGCGGCGTCTTGCCCGCCGATGCGGATGATACCTGTGTGATCAATCTGGAGCTTGTGCGGGCCGGTAAGGCGCCGTCGCATCGGCTCGACGAGGTGATCGAGCGCTATCTCTTGGTTTACCGGGCCCACGAGGCCTTCGAGCAGCATCTTACGGCACCTTGGCACGTGCCCGGGGCGTTTCTGACCTGGTTCTCGAGCCGGGATGAAGAGAACCCGCTGGACTGTTGCGTCAACGCCAATGCGCTGGCCCTGATGGCCGTCGCCGGACGCACGGACAGCCCTGGCTATCGCCCAGCGGTGGCTCTGATTGAAGCAGGTCTGGACTGGGCCGGGGACCACCCCGGCCGCCTGCGCTCGCTGACCCCGTTCTATCCCGATGCGGCGGAGTTGCTCGCCGCCATCTCTCATGCCGTTGCCAGCGGAGCCGAGGCTTTGCGCGATGCCGAGGCCTGTCTGGCGAGGCGCTTGTCCGGCTGTTCAGACACCGACCCGGCCGGACGGGCGCTGTTTTCGAGTTCAACAGGCGATGTGATCTGGAAGGCGCCAGTGCTTGCACTGGCACGCCGGGTCCGCGCCCTCAGCCTGCAATGCGGGGAATACACATGACCGGAATCATCGATGCGGCAACGCAAGCGGAATACAAGGACGAAGCTGGAGAAATCTGGACCTATTTTCAGGATAGCGCCAACAGTGCGCTTTACTATGTCGTCCAGGCTCCGGGACTGGCGGTGTCGTCGGGCGCGCCGCGCTTCCATCTCAGCGAAGCAGTGGACACCGACAAGAACTTCATCACGGCATCCTGCGATATCACCACCGAGCTCAAACCGCCGCCGCCTACGGTCCGGGCGGGCATCGAAGCGGCTCTGAAAGCCAAGGGCGTGGCGAGCCCGATCTACCAAGGCATGCCCTATCTTTCGACCGGGACCGGTCCGGAAAAGAATTGGGCTCAATTCAGCTTTGCCGATGCCGGCGGCACGGTCAGTCAAAGCCATCGCGCCATGCCGTCCCTGACCGGGCAGCAGCAGGCCAATTTCAACCTGTCCGGCCTGACTGCCACTGAGGCGCAATTCTTCAAAGACTATTTCAGCGGTGTGGAGAATGCCGGCACGGTTTCGATCTCCTACTGCCTCACCGTGCCCGCCCACCTGAAGGGCGTAACCGCTCGCGTTCAGTTCAATTCCGCCAAGGCCTACGCCTATCAGCGCACCTTCAAATGGGTGTCCTGACCTGAAGCTCCAGCGATCGGGAGGGATCCGATGCCGTTACTTTTTCACCAGAACATGTGGCGTTACACCGGCGGCGCAGCTGCCCCGAGGCACAATGATTTTCATGCCCGGTTCGCGGCCTTCGACGCGGCCCATGGCGGCGGTCAGGTTATGGTCTGCGGCTTCACCGAAGTGATGAATAATAACGCCAACACCCGCAATCAGATGAGCGGGGCTGGCGGTGGCGTTAATCTGTGCGGCGCCCTGGGGTGCAACTTCCTGACCAATATCGGGGTCGGGCAAACCGCTTTCACGCCAATGGAATACATAACCATTGGCGTAAACCCGGCAGCCAATCCGGTCCTGGTCGGGCGGTTGACCTTTCAGCCCACGTCCGGAGGTGGGCTGCGGCTTCGTCAGGAAACCGTTGCGCCCGGCGCTGTGACCCAGGCCTGGGAGAATAACTTCCCGGAACTCGCGGACTACCGCGGGATCGCATTCGTCATCCTTGATCTGCCAACTCACCCCGTCCGGAGGATCGCGGTTGGCTATCTGCACAACATGTATTCCCAGAGGGATAACCGGGCCGCGACGATGAATATGCTGCCCTATGCGGCACAACTCATGCTCAGCCAGTTCGGGTCAACCGGTCCGGCACCGGCGACGGAGGTCTATATCGGCGGCGATTTCAATTGCCCGGCCTATGACCCCCGCGGCACGCGCCGGATCGGCTATATCTACACATCGTCGATCGGAATGACGGCGGCGCAGCAGCCCGCGCCCTATGCCCTGGCAGCAAACACTCCCGCTTTTCAGGCCGGGGGCACGCTCTGGTCGGGCAATCTCTATGACTATTGGTACTCCAACCGGAATGCCGGTCTGACGCCGCATCTCGACAATACCACCATCAATCATGCCGCCAATGCCTCAGCGTCCATGTCGGACCATTGCGGCGTCGCGGTCGGCATCTAGGGGAGGGAGTCATGGATTTCGCAACGCTTGAAATGGATTTTTCAACCCTGCAGGATGTTGTCACCGGCCAGTATGATGCCGCTTCGAAAACCTTCAATTTCGACGCCGCTGCCTATTCCTCAGCTGCGATCAGTGATCTCAAATCGACCAAGCTCGGGCAAGTGAAATGGGCGCTGACCGGAGCGCCGGCTCCCGAGGTCGACAAGACCGCCAAGACGGTGACCGTGACAGGTCAGGCCAAAAGCCTGATAGGGTTAGCAAATGTCAGCGTGTCGATGGTCTTCTTCATCAGCGGTGAGGAGGCGCAGCTACTGGTCGCAGTGACCCTGCCGAAGAGCTGGAGCTTCACCAAGACTTACCCGGAGCTCAAGGGCACGGTTTTCGACAAGGTCGATTATGCCGGGACGGCAGCCGCGCCGATCCTGGGTTTCGCCTCGGCCAGCTATACCGATGCGTCCCGGGCCGGCTTTGAATTTGCCAAGGGCGCCAATTTCTATGGCGATGTCATAATGGGCGGCGATCCGCTCTCGACGCTGAAGATGATCTTCGGTGCCTTTACCAAGACTCACCTCTCCGGCGCGATTGAGGATACGGCCCACGGGCCGAATATGAGCCTCACGGTCGAACTTGGGGTGACGGCCAGTTTGGCTGACAAGTTCCCAATCCTGACAAAGCATCTCTCGCTGGCCCTGGTGAGTAATTTTGACGCTAAGGGCGCCGTCCTGTCCGGGTTGGAAATCAGCACATCGTTCGACTTTGGCGGTCATAAAGGGCTTAAAGTCGGGACCTATATCAACCCCTGGGGCACACCGGTCCTGCCAATCTCGGGCAGTTTTACCGGTATCAGCCTGCCGTCGATTTCCAGCCTCGGCCCCGAACTGACCAGCCTCATCGGCGCCGACGATCTCGCCAGCGCACTGCCGGAAGGGTATGGCGACCGCAGCCACCTGGAACTGCTCAATGTCGGTTTCACCCTCGATCTGAAGAGCTTCAAACCGGTCTCGGTCAATTTGATGATCGGAACACCTGAGGGGGACCCCGGCTGGTCCCTCGATAGCGTGGCGAAGCTGGAGCAGTTACGCTTCGCTGTGAATGTCGATAATCCGTTCGGCGGCGATGGTAAGCGGTCTCTGAAGCTAAGCGTACACGGCGAGGCGGACGTCAATATCGGCAAACAGACCGTCGACATGGTCGCTGACGCCAGCGCTACCTTCGTCTCCGGCGGCGATAACGCCTATTCTGTCAGCGCGGCACTCGCGCCGGGAACGGACCTGACGGTGTCCATGTCAGACCTGCTCGGGGCCTATGTTCCGGCCGCCAAGAATGTGCCGGATATCAATTTCGACAGCCTCGGGTTTAATTTCGACTTCAAGAAGCCGAAGAACCATTATGCCTTCTACGCATCGCTCGACAGCCAGCGGCCGGCCGAGTTCAAGTTCGGCGGCACGACCGCGCTCGTGATCAAGAGTGGCACGTTCAACGTCGCCAATGACAGCAACAAGGGTAATCCGGGCGGAAGCGTCACCGGGGCGATCGAGATTTTCACGATCGAAACCGATTTCAACTACACGATACCCGGTGAGTTCGCGGTCACAGCGCATTTCCCCGAATTCCACATCAACCTGGCCAAGGTCGTCGCCGATCTCGCCGATGCGTCTTGGGGCGCGCCCGACTGGTTCCCTGAGATCACTTTCCCCAAGACCGACCTCTATCTCGCTCACTCCACGGCCAGTAACACTGACACAGTCGCGCTACGGGCGGCTCCGGATATCGGGGTCATCGTGCTGCAGGTTCTCAAGGCAGGCGGAAAATGGGGCTTCGCCGCCGCCGTCGATCTTGATGTCGAGAAGATCGCCGCCTTCGCCGGGCTCGATGTCCTCAGCGAGATGGATGATTATTTCAAGGTCGATGATCTGCTCTTTGCCTTTGCCTCAGCTGATATGCCGGGCGGGTTTCAATTCCCGCCACCGACGGCGTTCCCGGCCGCTAAGAGCAAGGCCGTGGCCCTGCCGAGCTGGTCCGGTCCCTTGAAACAGGGCTTCTACTTCTTCGGTGGCATGACGTTTAATACCGCGAAGCAGAAGAACCTGACCCTTGTCGAAGACATGTTCTCCCTGCCCTCAAGCATGCATTTCGATCTATTCGTGATGATCGGTCTGAACCCGTCCAAGGAGGCCAAGGCGCAGGCCTCGGTGCGGGCAGCAAACGTCAAAATCGGCGATATCGAGTTTGCCGAACTTGAAGGTACGCTGGGCCTGCAGATGCAGGCCGGCGTCCCCTCCTTCTTCGTTGAGGGCGCGCTCACCACCACCATACATGACAATAATGGTGCCCAGACGATCAGCTCCCAGCCGACCAAAAGCCGTGATCGTGATTTGACCGCCGCGCTCTCCTTCGAGCTCAGCGATAATGCCGCCTATCTTGCGGCGTCTATGATCGGACAGGTCAGCTTTGATGCGATCACGCTGGCCGACCTTGTGATGGTGATCGGCATCGATTTTGAAGGTATTCCCAGCCTCGGGATGGCTTGTCAGATTGATCTGTCTTCCTACGACACGACCTATGACAGCTCGATCGCTTTCTTCTTCGATTCCGGTAATCCGCAGAACTCGCTGTTTGCCGGTGCGGTTTCCGATATTCATCTCGGACAAGTGCTGCAGACCATTGTTGGCGAGATCACCTCCGGGGCGGACGAGCCGCCGGACTGGATGGTGTCGCTGTTCAACGAGGTCGCGCTGGAGGGCACGCAGCATTTCACCTTGCCTGGAAGCGCTCAAGATGCGCTCGACAAGCGCGACTACACCGCCCTCTCCAGCGCTTTCAATTCGGCCATGAGCGAGCAAGGTATTGATGAGACCGTGAGCTTTGCCGAGGCGACGACAATGATTGTTGTCGGTGGTCAGGAGGGCGTGCCGAACGGGCAATGGTTCATCACCAACTATCCCGCATCCGGCGTCATCCAGCACTATGAGCTCGAGGCGGGCGGCGGGCAGGTGAAGGTCGCGCGTGAAGCACAGCTTTACTACTGCATGCCACCGACCGGTGGATCCATTACACTGGGGCCGCCATCCTATGGCATAACCTTCAACTCCGGAATCTATGTTGATGGTGTTCTGAAGGTTTTCTGGCTTGAGCTGGAGACGATGATTGATGTCCGGCCCAATCAGGGACTGGCCGCTGATGTCGAACTGAAAAAGCCGATCAATGTCATTTCCATTCCCGGAACAGACATGGTCGTGCTCGGCATACGCAATCCGGACAACCCCAAGATCGGGCCGCAGCTCAACCTCTCAACCTTCCCCCAGGGAGAGGTCGGCCCGCATCTTTTCATGGAGGGGGAGCTCAGCTTCCTCGGCATCACCCAGCACACCGATATCAAGATTTCAGACAAGGGCTTCCATGTCGATTTTGGTACCGACGTCGGAACCAAGGGGTTGGGGGCGTCCTATGATGTCAAAGCCGACCTGGATAGCCTGACGGACTTCGAGTTCAGTATTGATGCCGAGTTTCACATCAATCATCCCGACTTCAAATTTTTCAATGTCGATCTCGGGACTATTGATCTCGACATCAAGTTCGCGGCGGGCCTCAAGTTCGGCTATAAGAATGACGTTCTCTTCTTTGAGGCTGACGGCTTTCATTTCGACCTGTTCGGTCACCGGTTCGGTTTGCCCAAAATCAAACTCGCAGCAGACACCGATAATCTGAAGGACATTCCCGGCATCATTTTCGATGCGGTCAGACAGGCGATCTGGGACTTCGTCTCGGACCCGGCACGCTGGCTTGAATGGGTCGGAAAGGGCATAATCCAGGGCGTCAAGGACGTAGAGAAAGTGCTCGAAGATGTCTTCCACGCGCTGTCTTCAGTGTGGAGCAGCGACAAGCGCATTCTCGTTGCTGTCCATCACAGCTATGCCGCATCGGAAGCCTTCACCGTCACGATTACGCCGTCGACGCCGACTGCCGGCGTGACGCAGGCGATGATCGACAGTGCCACAGCTTGGGGCAATGAGATGCTGCAGGATCTTGTGGCTCAGGAAGCGCGCCTGAAAATCCGTGGAATACCGCCGGCAGATGTCGCGAGTTTCAATGTGTCCACGCTCAACGATGTCGATGCGAGCTATGAGCTGAATGAAAACCAGATCTGGTTCGTCCGGCCGCAGGCTGCGGTGCCGAGTCTGGTCGAACTCGGTTTTGAGCACCCGCTCCAGGACAAGCGCTTCTTCTCGCAGACCACGGCAGCGGCCAAATTCAGCGTCGCCGTCGCCATTGCGGGCGATTTCAATACGGATCTGTCCCGCGTAACCGTCAGTGTGCGCTATAACGGCAAGACTATCGGCATGCCTTACATCTTCACCTCAAACATAGCGCATAATTTCCACGCTCCCTGGGATGTGGCGGAAGGTGAGAAGTACGAGCTCCAGTATGAAGCTGAATACCTCGACGCCTCAAAGCCAAAGGTGACATCGCCATGGATGCGGCAGCGCGGTGCCGCATTGGATCTGATCGTGCAGTCCGCCTGATCGACGCGTGGTGAGATCAATGCAGGGCGAGAGGATGAAGCGCCTTTCGCCCGCGCCTCCCTGTTCTTCTCGATGACTTAAGACGTCGCACGTGTGAGGGACTCGCCGGCTCGGTGTTGCGGGTTGGGAGGTGATCGAAGGTGCGGCGGCTGGTGCATCGTGGCAGAGGTTTCCCCCCAGCTGGCAGCCGGAATTCACCTGCCCGTCCTGGTTAGAATTGCATCGCGCAGGTTTTCTTTCTGTTAGCTTTCAATGCAATTATCCCTTTGTTTACCATAAATCTTTTCGAGAATTTAGTATTACCCGGATTTAGTAAGGGCGTAATCAAATCCGCATGGGAGAAGCGGTGATGAAGAATGTATTGCGCCAAACGACTGCGTGCCTGGCCCTGGTCATGGGGGTGACCGGTGGAGCCGCTTTTGCCCAGTCTACAAGTGGCGAAATCTCGCCGATCCTGCCGTTACATGGCGATATCGATCCGTTCTACGGCGATATTGATCCGTTCCATGGGGATATCGATCCCTTCTACGGTGATATCGATGCGTTTCATGGGGACATCTCGCCCTTCCATGGCGATATCAATCCATTCCATGGTGACATCAATCCCTTCTACGGTGACATCAGCCCGTTCTGGGGCGATATCAGCCCGTTCTGGGGTGACATCAGCCCGTTCCATGGCGATATTTCGCCCTTCCATGGCGATATCAGCCCGTTCCATGGCGACATCTACCCCTTCCACGGGGACATTCATCCCTTCTGGGGCGATATCAATCCGTTCCATGGCGACATTAACCCCTTCCATGGCGATATCGCGCCGTTTTGGGGGGATATCGGCCCGTTCTGGGGCGACATCAATTCCAGCTGGAACGCGCTCGACCCGGTCAATAGTACTCGCCGCGATTACCGACGGGTGCTCAAGGACATCAAGCGCATGTTCCGGGATGCCCGTCAGACCTGGGCGCCGATCATTGGCGATGGCAAGCGCGGCCGGGGCCGCCGGGCATTCAACGCGGACTTTATGGAGCCGCTGCTTGAGCGCTATGGCATTGATCTGACCGACCCGGATTCCCTGCGAGATATGGATGGGCGCGACCGCTCCGCCTTTTTCCTCGACTTCTATGATGGCCTGATGGGCTATGCCCAGTCTGACCGCGTCGATCACTGGATGGCGACGGTCAACTGGTCGCCGCGGATCTCTGCCAATGTTGGTGGCGGCAAGGATGTCATGGTCGGCCTGATCGATCTCAGCCTGCCCGGCAGCTACGACCTCAATATCAGCCTGCACGGGGAAAGCCCGACCCAGGCCTATCTGGGTTCCAATCACGGGATCGCGGTCGCCAGCCTGATCGGGGCCCGTCATGACGGTCAGGGCCTGATGGGGGTGGCGCCAGAGGTGCAATTCGCCCTCTACAACCCGTTCGACGAGACGCTGACGACGAATTGGACCGACGTTCAAACCGGTCTCAATGTCCTGCTTGACGAGAAACATGCCGATGTCATCAATCTCTCGCTCGGTGTCGCTGGCTGGACGCTGCCGCAGGATTGGGCATCGACCTTCGCCGCGCTGGATACCGAGTATCCGCTGAGCGAAACCCTGTTCGTGGTTGCCGCGGGCAATGACGGTATGGCCCAGGTCACCAATCTGGACTGGACGGCGTCTCCGGTGCTGGACAACCTTCTGGTGGTCGGCTCGGTCAATCCGGTTGGCCAGGTGTCGCGTTTCTCAAACCGCCCGGGTACGGCCTGTTTGCTGATCAATAACCAGTGCGGCGAAGGGCAGCGCCTGATGGACCGTTTCCTGGTCGCACCGGGTGAGCTGATCCTGGCCCAGGGCGGCGAAGTCGATGCCGGTCTGACCCGCGTCTCCGGCACCTCGTTCGCCGCGCCGCTGGTCACCGGCGCAGCCGCGCTCGTGAAAGGGCGCTGGCAGTGGCTGCAGGCCAATGAAGTCGCCGATATTCTGCTGATGTCGGCTCAGGACCTGGGTGCGCCAGGTGTGGACGAGGTCTATGGATGGGGATTGCTCGATATAGCGGGCGCTCTGGCTCCGCTCGACACCGACCATCTCTATCATCTCGGTGCTGATAATTACGAACAGACGATCGGCAATATGGGGCTGCGTCTGGGAACGCTGGACTTCAACCCGCGTGATGATCAGCATATCGTCGTTATCGAGCCAATCGGATCGACCTATCGCGATTTCGAAGTGCCACTGTCGACGCTCACCGCGACCGGTGAGACCGGGCAGTGGGGCGAACAGGCCCAGATCACGGAGTATGCTTATACCGGGACGCAGGGCACGGCCTTCAGCAATATCGTCGAGTTCGAGCGCACCCTGTCGCGCCGCGGCGATGTTGAGATCGTTGCTCTGGCCGCCCAGCGTGATCCGCGTGCAGAAACCTCGGAGAGCCAGCTGCCCTTCCAGCTTGGCGTCAGCCTCCACAATACCGTCAATGGCGGTGAGCTGCGCGCCGGTATCGGTGAGGGCGCTCTGGCTCTGACCCAACAGTCCGGCTTCGGCCTGTTTTCCGATCATCGTCCGGAGACCGGAGGGGTCAACCCGATCCTCGGTCTGGCGTCCGGCGGCGTCTATGGTCTCGCCGGCTTCAAGATGAGCGAGAACACGCGTCTGTCCGTTGGTGTCAGCACGGTGCGCGACGAACACCTTTTCACCAGCCCGTTCACCGGCGAAGAAACGCCGCTTTATCCGGGCATGGACGCGTATGAGGCGCAGGCCTTTGTCATCGATATGGCGCATCAGGCGGGTGAGGCCGTGAGTCTGCACGCGAGTTATACGGTGCTCAATGAGACGTCCGGCCTGCTCGGCGCCCAAGGCTCCGATATCCTCAGCTTCGAGGGCGGTTCTGTGACCGATGCGCTGACCTTTGGTAGCGAGATGATCTTTGATTACGGGCTCGATCTCAGCCTGTCGGCCACCATGGCCCGGACCCGATCGACGGCCTTCGGCGGTGGCGTTCTGGACCTTGCCAACGATGTCTACTCATCGGCCTATCAGGCCTCTCTTCGCCGGTCTTCCCTGTTCTGGGATTATGATGCCGTCCGTTTGAGCCTGATCCAGCCGCTTCATGTGGAAGATGGAGCGATCCGCTATACCGGTACCCGCATTATCGATCGTGATACCGGCGAGCTGGGTCTGGTGTCGCAGGACTGGGAGCTGGGCGGCATGCGGCCGACAGTCCTGGAAGTGATGTATGCCAGCCCCCTGCCGGGTGCCCAAGCTGACATCACCCTGTTCAACCGGTTCGAGGTGTCCGGTGAACAAATCAGCGAGCAGCGCGTTGGCCTGTTGTCCGGGGTGCGGTTTGAACTGAAGTTCTAGCCGAAGTGTAAGCTAGTTCATGAGGCCGTTGTCCTTTGCGGGCAGCGGCCTTTTGTCTTTAAATGAAACAGTATTCGCTTTTGAAATCAGTCTTGTGGACTGAAAATACTCGTTTAGCGCACACCGGAAATTAATGATCGTCCGTCAGAATAGAACTATGCGCGGATAAACCGCCGGATGGGTGTGATGTTGACGAGATCGATGGTGAAAATTGCGGGTTCTGTCCTGCTGGCTTCGGTGCTGAGCTTTGTGCAGCCGGACGCGATGGCTGCCAATGTCAGCTCAGGCGCAGTTAACGGCGTATCCTGGCACGCTCAGGACTTCGATGCCGTGGTCGATGAGGCGCGCGCGGCGATGATGCGCGACCCGGTCGCAGCGCTTGAGCTCGTGTCTGAGGCCGAGCAGGCCTTGGCGGCCCAGGGGCAATACACCTCTGTTCAGCAGGCGACGATCAGCTGGTTGCGCGCCGAGGCGTTGACCCGGCTCGGACGGCCTGCGGAAGCGCTACCGGCCGCCCAGGGTGCGCTCAACCTGCTGTCCGATACCGATACGCGCGACAAGCTCTACGGCGACGTTCTGGTGGCGCTTGGCCGCGGCTACAAACAGACCAGCGAGTACGGTCTGGCGCTGGAAAACTACCAATCTGCCTACGAGATTTTCCGCGATATCGGCGATACACGCAGTGAAGCCATCGTGCTGCAATCGATTGCTTCGATCTATAAGGATGCCGGCCAGTATGATCGCTCGGTCGAGTATTATCTGACGGCTATGGAGCGCCATCCTGGTGATGTTCAGCTCGAGCTTGCAGCCACCAATAACCTCGGCAATGTCTACCGTGAGCTGGGCGAGTTCGATGGTGCCCGTAGCCAGTTCGAGCGCGCCCGCGAGATTGCGGCCGAGATGCAAAGCCCGATCCTGGAAGCGCGCATTCTCAACAACATTGCGTCGCTCTATGTGGGGTTCGGCAATTTCACCGAAGCCAGCGCGGCGATCGAGCAGGCCTTTGCGGTCCTGCCGGACGAATCGCGCATTGAGTGGACCCGTTTCCTGTTCGGGGTTCAGGCGCAAATCGCTTATGGCCGTGGCGATTATGCCGAGGCCGCGCGTCTGACCAGCGCCACCTTTGACGGTCTGTCTTTGCGTGAAACCAGCCAGCACTTCGCAGAGTTTCATGAATCTGCGGCACAGGCCTATGAAGCGGTTGGGGAATGGCGCCTGGCAACAGAGCATTTGCGGGCCTATTACCGGCTCGATACCCAGGCCCGTGAGGTCATGTCCTCCGCCAATCTTACCCTGTTGGGGGCTGAATTTCATTTTGCCGAACAGGAGCTGGAGATCGCCCGGCTGCGCAGCGCGGGGCTCGAGAGCGAGCTGGAGCTGGCTGATGCTCGTTTCCGCCAGCGTCTGATCCTGGCTTCGGCCCTGTTGACGGTCATGTTCGGTCTGTCGATCGCCCTGATGTGGCGCCAGCGTGCGGCTCGCGAACGTCAGGTTCTGCTGGAGCGTATGCTGTTCGAGGATGGCGAAACCGGTCTCCCGTCGCGCTCGGCCCTGCAGCGCCAGATCGATACGCTCGGTCCGCTTGAGCCGGGAATGACGGTGGCGGTTGCTCTGGGTATCGATCGCTATGACCAGCTGGAGGCCGTTCTCGGCTTCTCGCGCGCCGCGGAGCTTCAGCGCCTGGTCGTCGACCGGATCGCCAATCATGAGGGTATTGACGGTGTTGCACTGCTCTCGCCGGGCGTGGTCGGCTTCATGCTGGATGGCGCAACGCTGGAAGAGGCACGCTACACCGCCAGCCGGATTTCGGCACTCTTCCGCCGCCCGGTCGAGCTGGCCGATGTTGAAATCGATATCGACCTGACCGCTGGCCTCGATGCGGGTGACGACCCGGCGAGCCTGATCAAGCGTGCGGTTATCGCGATCCAGCAGGCTCGCGACATCCATCAGACGGTGGCGGTTTTCGATGTAGAAGCCTTCGGAGACGCGTCGCTAGACCTGTCCCTGATCGGCCGCATGACCGATGCCATGCGCACCGGCAAGATGACGCTCCACTACCAGCCGAAGCTCAATCTGCGCACCGGTGAATTCGATACCGTCGAAGCGCTCAGCCGCTGGAATGACGACGAGCATGGCTTTGTCCCGCCGGACACTTTTATCCGCCTGGCGGAAGAAACCGGCCGGATCCGCGATCTGACCGAGTGGGGGCTGCGCCAAGCCATCGCTGACCAGGCTCGCATGAGCGCGGCCGGTTTTGATGTGACCATCTCGTTCAATATTTCCGGTGCTTTGGTGTCCGACCCGGTGTTTGCGGAATTTGCCCTGCAGCAGGTCAAGTCAGCGCGCGGCAAGTTCTGCTTCGAGATTACGGAAACGGCTGCCATGCAGGATCCGCAGCGGGCCATGGCCACGCTGCGCCGCTGGATGGATTCCGGTGTCCGGATTGCCATTGATGATTATGGCTCTGGCCTGTCCTCGCTGTCCTATCTGAAAATGCTGCCCTGCCACGAGCTCAAGCTCGACCGGGCCTTTGTCCAGCACATCGCGACCAATGAGCGGGATCGCATGCTAGTGAAGTCGACGGCTGACCTGGCTCACAGTCTCGGGCTGGAGATGACGGCGGAAGGTGTCGAAGATGATGAAGGCCTGGCCCTGCTCAAACTGTTCGGTTGCGACAGCGCCCAGGGTTTCGGTCTGAGCCGGCCGCTGCCGCTCGCCGCACTCACTGAGTTCCTGCGCAATGCCGCCCAGGACATCAAGGTCGAGCCTGCCCCTTTGCGTTCAGTGCAGGATCGTTCGAAGCGCTCAAGCTAGGCGGCCGGGTATTGCGCCCGAGCTAGGTGTACCAGACTGATTGGCCGCTTTCGCAGTTGCAGCGTTCAAAGGACTGGACAAGAAAGACAACGTTGTCATAGATGTCGCCAGGCAGCGGGCTATCTTAGCCCGCAGACGGCATTATGAGGGCGACCCATGTCGAACTATTACAAGAGACGCATGTCCCTGGCGGGGCTCGATCTGACCCAGTATGCGGTCGATGATCTGGCACCGATTGTCCAGGAGACTCTGGACGCCAAGCTACACGGCATCTCCTTCAGCCCCTATATGGAGGGCCAGGTGATCGGCATGCAGCTTGAGGCGGAGCAGATCCGCAAGCGCATGGCACCGCTGGCTCAGCATGTTGAATGGATCCGCACCTTCTCCTGCACGGAGGGTAACGAACTTTCACCCGGTATCGCCGCCGAATATGGTCTGAAATCCATGGTCGGTGTCTGGATTGATGATGACCTCGATCACAATGAAGAAGAGCTGACTAATGGCATCGCCATCGCCCAGGCGGGTCATGCCGGCATTCTGGCGATTGGCAATGAGGTCATGCTTCGCGGCGAGATCGATGAGGACAAGCTCATCGAATACATCGAGCGGGCCAAGGCCGCTGTACCGGGCGTGCCGGTCGGTTATGTCGATGCCTATTTCAAGTTCGAGGACCATCCGCGGATCGTTGAGGCCTGCGATGTGATCCTGGTCAATTGCTATCCCTTCTGGGAGGGCTACCCGATCGAACATGCCCACATCTACATGAAAGAGATGTATCGCCGGGCCCAGGCTGTCTCCAACGGCAAGAAGGTCATCATCGCCGAGACCGGCTGGCCCAATCGCGGCACGCCTGAAGGTGACTCGGTGCCGTCTTATGAAAACGCGGTGAAGTATTTCATCGATGCGGTCCGCTGGGCAGCGCGGGAAGATGTGGACATGTTCTACTTCTCCTCTTTTGACGAGGAGTGGAAGGTCGCCAAGGAAGGCGATGTGGGGGCTTTTTGGGGGCTTTGGGACAAGAACGGAAAGCCCAAGTACTGGTAGATGTTTTCACTGTTCAAGCGTAAGCCCCGCGGCATGCCGTGGGTGCACGGCCCTGCGATCTGCTACTCCGGCTACCGCGAGGGGCAAAGCCCGGATACGGGCGATTATCCCAGCTATGAGGAGATCCGCGAGGACCTGCGCATCCTCGCGCGGCATTGGCGCTATCTGCGTATTTACGACAGCCAGCGCCATGCCGAACTGGTGCTGGAGGTGATCCGGCGCGAGAAGATGGACTTCAAGGTCATGCTTGGCATGGCCGTCGCCGCCGAAGTGTCCAACCCGAATTGTCCCTGGGGCGGGGAATACGCTGACGATGTGCTGGCAGCGAACAAGCGGGCCAATAATCGTGAGCTCAAGCGCATGGTGAAACTGGCCAAGCGCTATCGGCGCCATGTCTTTGCCCTGTCCATCGGCAATGAGGCCAGTGTCGACTGGAATGATCACATGGTGCCGGTCGAGCGCCTGATCGAGTTCACACGCGTGCTCAAGCGCAAGACCAGCCACCCGATCACCTTTTGCGAAAACTACGTGCCGTGGCGCGACAAGCTCAAACCGCTTGGTGCCGAGCTCGATTTCATCTCGATCCATACCTATCCGGTCTGGGAGCATCGTTCGATCGATGAGGCGCTGGACTTCACCAAGGAGAATTACTTCTCGGTGAAGCACCATTATCCGGACAAGCCGGTGATTATCACCGAGGCGGGATGGACGACGACGTCGAATGGGCGCGGCATTGATCCGCACAATGCTTCGCAGGCACTCCAGGACCGGTATTATCGCGAGCTGGTCGAGTGGACCGATTGCGAGCAGATCCTGACTTTCGTCTTCGAGGCCTTCGACGAGCCCTGGAAGGGCTCACCCGATCCCCACGAACCGGAAAAGCACTGGGGCGTCTTCACGGTCGACCGCAAGCCGAAACAGGTGATGCGGGAGCTGTTTCCCGACCTCTAGGCGCGCCGCAGCTGCGCCGGAGTGACGCCGACGGCCTCTTTCACCAGCCTGCCCATATGTGACTGGCTCGAGAAACCGGTGTTAAAGGCGATCGAAGAAATCGGCTCTTGGGTGTTGCGCAAGAGGCTGACGGCCCGGTCGACACGCCGGTTCTGGACATATTGGGCGGGTGTCAGACCGAGGGCGGATTTGAACACGCGCGAGAAGTGGCAAGGGCTGAGCCTGGCCGTTTCCGCGAGCTCGCTGAGGCGGATTTGTTCGCCCAGCCGCGCCTCGATTTCCGAGAGGACAGGTTTGAGGTCCTCGCGCTCGACCTGGTCCAGCTCCCGCAGTGAGGGCTCTTCCAGATTGGCGCCGAGCCGCAATAGGCCGAGCGCGATAATGTAAGCGCGACCGTCCATTTCCAGCGAGCTGGGCGGATTGTCGGGGTCCAGCGCCCGCAGGACATAGGCTTCGATATCCTTGGACAGCATGGGATCGGTCTGGGCAAAGAAGTCTTCCGGCTCGACGTGTTTGTCATCGCCGATTTCGTCGGCCGCTTCACACAGCAATCCCTGACGGAAATACAGGTGGGCATACTCCACCTCGCCCTGCGAGCTGACGATCGCCGGGGAACCGGGGCGTTGCAGTGAAATGGCTCCGGTACGGGCCATCGGTGCGTGGAACTCACTGCGGCGGGCGCCGCCGCCGCCCAGGTGCAGGGTCAGGACATAATGGTCGACACCATCAAAGCTCTGCTCCTTGCCGAGATTATGCCGGTGACGCGATGCCGGGACATTCCAGCCTTCCTCAAACCCGAAAAGCTTGGGGACATTATCGCCGAAGAGTGTGCGGTAGATTTCACAATGTTCCGGTTCGGAAACAAAGGCATGCAAGCCCATAATCGCCTCGTTCTGGCAGCCCAATGCAACTGTCTGCGGCATAGTAATATCAAAATTCGTATGAACAAATCATACCAAAGTGAGCGCAAGACGGTGCAAGACGAGGCTGGTTCACATCCCTAACTGAGCGCGTGACGGTTAATACCGCCGCGATCGCGCGGCCTATCAGGACGGATACCAGAATGAATTCCTCGACCTTCTGACGCTGCAGAATAGGTAGCTTGCTCTAGCCGATGACCGGGCCGTGCGGTCCACCTGTCGACTGAGCCATTCTATCGCCTTCGGGCAGAGCAATTTCTCGCACGGCGGAAACAATGATTTTCCGGTTCGTGCCGCGAAGACCATTCCGCTGTCCACTAAATCTACGCCACCGCTTAGCGCAACTTCTTACCCATTATGGAGACGCTCAAATGACGACTGACAACACCATGATTAACCCGGACGATACCGCTCTCGTTCTGATCGACTTCCAACCCGCAATGTACCAAGGCGTCGAGAGCCACGATAGGCTATCGGTCATGCACAATGTCCAGACCCTGGCGAAGACCGCAAAGCTGTTCGGGTTGCCGACGATCATCTCGACGGTCGCCAAGGACAGCTTCGCTGGTCCCTTCATGCCGGAGGTGACGGATCTTTTCCCGGACACCGAGATCATCGACCGGACCTCGATCAACTCTTGGGTCGATGAGAACTTCCGCAAGGCCGTGGCCGCCACTGGCCGCAAGAAAATCGTTCTGGCCGGTCTGTGGACCGAAGCCTGCGTTATGTTCCCGACCCTCGACCTCCTCGCTGAAGGTTATCAGGTCTATGTGCCGACTGACGCTTGCGGCGACGTGACGCCCGAGGCGCATGAACGTGCCGTCCAGCGCCTGGTTCAGGCCGGTGCCGTACCGATGAACGCGCTCCAGGTCGTGTTCGAACTGCAGCAGGACTGGGCCCGCGGCGAGACCTATGACGGTGTTATGGAAATCCTCAAGGCCCACAGCCCGTACGGCATCCAGGTTCGCTTCTCGAAGTGGGCGCTGGGCGAGCACGCCAGCGAAGCTGGCTAGGTCCCCCTTTTATTGCGAACCCGCCGGGCCTTTCCGGCGGGTTCATATTCCCTTTCGACATAGCCCATGAGGACCGACATGGCAGAGGCAAACGACCTTGTTATCCGCAATGCCAAAATCACCACCTTGGACCGGAGTAATCCGGAGGCCGAAGCCGTGCTCGTCCGTGATGGCAAGATCGCCCTGGTGGGCGACGATGCCCGGGTGATGCAGGCCGCTGACGCTGAAGCCAAGGTGATTGATGCCGGCGGCAAACGGATCATTCCGGGGCTTAATGACAGCCATACCCACCTGATCCGCGGGGGGCTGAGTTTCAACATGGAGCTGCGCTGGGAAAACGTGGCCTCCGTGGCCGACGCTTTGCGCATGCTCAAGGAACAGGCGGACCGTACACCGGTGCCGCAATGGGTGCGCGTGGTGGGTGGCTGGAGCGAGTTCCAGTTCGCCGAGCGCCGCATGCCGACATTGGACGAGATCAATGCAGCGGCGCCGGACACGCCGGTCTTTATCCTCCACCTTTATGCCCGCGCTTTACTCAACCGCGCGGCGCTGAAGGCGCTGGGTATAACCAAGGACACGCCCAATCCCCCCGGTGGTCTGATCGAAAAAGATGCCAAGGGCGAACCGACCGGCATGCTGATTGCCAAGCCTTCGGCCCTGATCCTGTACTCCACCCTGGCCCAGGGACCGATGCTGGCGCCGGAAGATCAGATCAACTCCACTCGCCACTACATGCGCGAGATGAACCGGTTGGGCATTACCAGCGTCATCGACGCTGGCGGTGGCGGTCAGAACTATCCGGAAGACTACGACATCATCCAAAAACTCCATGCCGACGGGAACCTGACCGTCCGCGTGGCCTATAACTTGTTCGCGCAGAAAGCCGGTTCGGAGCTCAATGACTATGAGCGCTGGGTCAAGATGACCGAGCCGGGTGCCGGCGACGACATGTTGCGCATGAATGGGGCCGGCGAAAACCTCGCCTGGTCGGCCGCTGATTTCGAGAATTTCCTGGAGCCCCGACCCGATCTGGCGCCGGTGATGGAGAAGGAGCTGGAGCCGATTGTCGAGCTGCTGGCCGAGAATGAATGGCCCTTCCGTATTCATGCCACCTATGACGAGACGATTGACCGCTTCCTCGGTGTGTTTGAGCGGGTGAATGGCAAGCAGCCGTTCAAGACCCGCTTCATCATCGACCATGCCGAGACCATATCCGAGCGCAATATCGAGCGGGTCGCGGCGCTTGGCGGCGGGATCGCGACGCAGCACCGCATGGCTTTCCAGGGCGAGTACTTCGTTGATCGCTATGGTGAGCGCGCTGCGGAAGCGACGCCGCCGATCGCGAAAATGCTGGAAATCGGAGCGCCGGTGGGCGGCGGGACAGATGCCACCCGTGTGGCCTCCTATGACCCGTGGGTCGGATTGTGGTGGCTGGTGTCGGGCAAGACGCTCGGCGGTACGGTCCTGACCCCTGAGCGCAACCGGTTGAGCCGCGAGGATGCGTTGCGCATCTGGACGGAGGGTTCGGCCTGGTTCTCCGGTGAAGCCGAGGTCAAAGGTACGCTCAAAGCCGGTCAATACGCCGACTTCGCGATCCTTTCGGATGATTTCTTCGCCGTGCCGACCGAGCAGATCCGGTCCATCGTTTCGGAAATGACCGTGGTGGGTGGACGGATTGTCTATGCTGCGGGCGATTTTGCCAGCCATGACAGCGCCCCGCCGCCGGCCAGCCCGTCCTGGAGCGCGCTCAATTTCATGCCGACCCCGGCCCAGATCCGTGGCGAGCAGCAGCCTGAGGGCGTCGCCCGCGCCTGCCATGATGCCTGTGGGAATAGCTGCGGAGTACATGGTCATGATCACGGTATCGCCTGGAATAATCCGCTGCCGGTGTCTGACAAGCGAGCCTTCTGGGGAGCGCTGGGCTGCAGCTGTTTCGCGGTCTAGGGCGGAGGGGGAATGACGCCTCTTCTCGACCTTCTGGCCTGGCCTGCAATGGGCAAGTTGTTTGCGGTTTTGCTCGCTGTGCCCTTCCTGGTCAGCGCCGTCACTAAGGCACTCGACTTCCAGGCGGCCATTACAGAGGTCGGCGGTCTGGTGCGCGGTGTGCCGGCCGGGCCGCTTGCGGTTGCGGTGATCGCAAGCCAGGCCGCCGGTGGTGTCGCTCTGATCATTGGCGGTTTTCCGGCGGTGTTCGGTGCCTTGGCACTGGCCGGTTTCACGGGACTGGCAACCCTGCTGGCGCACGCCTGGTGGGCTAAACCCGGCGGTGTGGCAGGTTCGAGTTTTATCATCTTCTGGGAGCATCTGGCCTTGATCGGCGGGCTGATGCTGCTGGCCCATCTGGAAGCCGGTCGGGTAACGACATGACAGAGAAAACCGAACAACCCGGCCCCTGGAGCGCCTTCAAGAGCCGCGCCTTCCTGGTGATCTGGACGGCAACCCTGATTGCCAACACCGGCACGTGGATGCGCGATGTCGCTTCGGGCTGGCTGATGACGGATCTGGCACCCTCTCCGGCCATGGTTGCCCTGGTTCAGGCCGCGACGACGTTGCCGATTTTCGTGCTCGCCCTTCCGGCCGGCGCTTTGGCGGACATTATCGACCGGCGCAAAATGCTCATCGTGATGCAGAGCTTCCTGCTGCTTGTCGCAGCGGTCCTCGCAGTGTTTGTCGCAACCGGCACGATGACGGTGTGGATCCTGCTCGGTTTGACCTTTGCAGGCGGTATCGGTGCGGCGATGACCCAGCCGGCCTTCCAGGCTGTGGTGCCGGAGCTGGTCGAGCGGCCGCAGCTGAGGTCCGCCGTGGCGCTTAACTCCATGGGAATTAACGTATCTCGCGCCATCGGCCCGGCTCTGGGCGGTACGCTGATCGCCGTGGCCGGTGTGGTTTCGGCCTATATTCTCGACGCGATTTTCACCCTGGCGATCATCCTCGCCTTCTTGTGGTGGAAGCGTCCGCAGCCGAAACAGACCTTGCCGGCCGAGGCCTTTTTCCCGGCCATGGCGACGGGGCTGGGCTATGTCGCGCGCTCCGGTGACATGCACCGCGTGCTGGTCCGCGCTTTTGCTTTCTTCTTCTTCGGGTCGGCTTATTGGGCGTTGTTGCCGTTGATTGCGCGCACGGTTTTGGAGGGCGATGCGACCTTTTACGGTCTGCTTATGGCGTCCATTGGGACCGGGGCTGTCCTCGGTGCGGTGCTGTTGCCGCGCTTTGCCAAGGGGCAGCCGGCTGGCCGTCTGGTACTGATCGGATCGCTGGCGACCATGATCGTAATTGCAGCGCTCGCCCTGATCGAATGGAAAGAGGCGGCGATCGGCCTGCTGTTTGTCGCCGGTGGGGCCTGGATCATTGTTCTGACCAATCTCAATGTGGCCGCCCAGTCTTCCCTGCCCAACTGGGTGCGGGCACGGGGGTTGGCGATCTATCTTACCGTATTCTTTGGCGCCATGACGGTCGGGTCGATTCTCTGGGGCCAGCTGGCGGCGCGGGTCGGGATCGAGATGGCGCTCTTCATCGCCGCCGGTTCCGGTACGGTTGCGGCGATCCTTGCGGCTTTCTTCCCGCTGCCCAAGGGTGACCAGGATCTCACCCCGTCCGGGCACTGGCCTGAACCCTCGGTCGGTTCACAGCCCGACAATGATCGCGGTCCGGTCATGATCAGTATTGAGTATCAGATCCCGGCCGGGGCCCGAGCTGCCTTCCTTGAGGATATTTATGCCCTGTCCAGGCGGCGAAAGCGCGATGGTGCCTATGGCTGGCGGGTGTTCGAGGATGCCGAGCACGCCGATCGTTTTACCGAGGTCTTCTTCGCGCCGTCCTGGCTTGCACATCTGCGCCAGCATGAACGGGTCACCAAGGATGATGCCGAGCTGCAGGACAGGGTGAGAGCTCACCATGCCGGCGAAGCTCCACCGCAGGTCCGCCATCAGCTTGCCGCGCATGCGTCCGACAAGCCCGCCGAAGCCCTGCCGCATGACCATTCGCACTGACTTAGCAGCCTGAGGAGGCGTCATGAAAATCGCTATCGGACTTGTTCTGGCTTTTCTCATCGGAGTGATCTGCAGGGTTGCCGATATTCCGGTGCCCGCTCCTCCGGCGCTGATTGGCGCGCTTCTGGTCGTCTCCATGACCTCGGGCTTTTTGCTTATGGATCGGCATTTGGCGCGCCGCCCGGTGCGGGTGGAGGATAAGCAATGACTGGCGCTGTGATGGGGATTGTTCTGGGCCTGGGTATAGGGGCGGCTTGTCGCCGCCTGGATCTGCCCTTGCCGGCTCCGCCCAAGCTGATCGGCGCCGGCCTGGTCGTCCTCATGACCCTGGGTTTTCTCACCGCCGATTATTTTCTGACACGCAGCTGAGAGGTGCTAGAGTGGCGGAATTGGGCTTTTCTCGCCGGTTAAGGATAAAATCCACCCACGAAAACGACCGGTAAAATACTGTTTTATAAGTATCTATCGCTTCGTTTTATGGGCCATCCGAATAAAATCGATTGGATCGATGATTTTTGATCCATCATTGTGTCGGCATAGCGTGCACGCGTTCCCAGTACAACATTAGCTTAACAAGCAGGATTGGAGACATCATGGACGGCGCTAGCAAATGCCCCTTCGCGGGCGCATCGCAGCGGCACACGGCGGCCGGCGCGTTTTCGAACGCGACCTGGTGGCCGGAACAGCTCAATTTACAGATGCTGCATCAGCATTCCGACCTGTCCAGCCCGATGGACAAGGACTTTGATTATGCCGAAGCGTTCAATGCACTCGACTATGAGGCTGTTAAACGCGATCTGACCGCGCTGATGACGGATAGCCAGGACTGGTGGCCGGCGGACTATGGTCATTATGGCGGTCTCTTTATCCGCATGGCCTGGCATGCCGCAGGCACCTATCGCGTTACCGATGGCCGCGGTGGCGCCAGTGCCGGTACCCAGCGTTTTGCGCCGCTCAACTCCTGGCCGGATAACGGCAATCTGGACAAGGCGCGCCGCCTGCTCTGGCCGATCAAGCAGAAATACGGGGCCAACCTGTCCTGGGCCGATCTGATGATCCTGGCCGGCAATGTCGCCATTGAAAGCATGGGCGGCCCGGTCTTCGGCTTTGGCGGCGGTCGTGCCGACGTCTATGAGCCGGAAGGTGATATCTATTGGGGGCCGGAGACCGAATGGCTTGCCGATGAACGCTATTCCGGTGACCGCGAACTCGCTGATCCGCTCGGTGCAGTGCAAATGGGTCTGATCTACGTCAATCCGGAAGGGCCTAACGGCAAGCCTGACCCGGTCGCATCGGGCCGCGATATCCGCGAAACCTTTGCCCGCATGGCGATGAATGACGAGGAAACCGTGGCGCTGGTTGCCGGCGGACACACTTTCGGCAAGGCCCATGGTGCCGGTGATGCCGGCCTCGTCGGTCCGGAACCGGAAGGTGCGCCGATCGAACAGCAAGGCCTCGGCTGGATCAGTGCGCATGCCTCAGGCAAGGGCGGAGACACCATCACCAGCGGTATCGAAGGTGCCTGGACTGCCAATCCGACCCAGTGGGACAACGGCTATTTCGACCTCCTCTTCGGTTATGAGTGGGAGTTGGTGAAGAGCCCGGCGGGGGCCTATCAGTGGCACGCCAAGAACCCGGCCGATAAAGACCTCGCGCCGGCGGCGGATGATGCCTCCAAGAAAGTCCCGACCATGATGACCACCGCCGATATGGCGATGCGCATGGACCCGGCCTACGAGAAAATCTCCCGGCGTTTCCATGAAAACCCGGAAGAGTTCGCCGACGCCTTTGCCCGCGCCTGGTTCAAGCTGACCCACCGCGATATGGGGCCGAAAGCGCGCTATCTCGGACCGGATGTGCCGGCGGAAGAACTGCTCTGGCAGGACCCGGTCCCGGCCGTTGATCACGCGCTGATCAATGATGCAGATGTTGCGGCACTCAAGGCGAAAATCCTGGAGACTGGATTGTCGGTATCCCAGCTGGTCTCGACCGCCTGGGCGTCGGCCTCGACTTTCCGTAACTCCGACAAGCGCGGTGGCGCCAATGGTGCGCGTATCCGTCTGGCCCCGGCCAAGGATTGGGCGGTCAATGCCGGAACGGGTGAGGTCATCGCCAAGCTTGAAGAGGTCAAAGCGGGTTTTGCCAAGCCTGTCTCTATCGCCGATCTCATCGTCCTCGGCGGTGCTGCGGCGATCGAAAGCGCGGCCAAGGCTGCCGGATTTGATGTGACGGTGCCGTTCACACCGGGCCGCACTGATGCCAGCCAGGAACAGACCGATGTCGACAGCTATGCGCTCCTAGAGCCCAGGGCTGACGGCTTCCGCAATTATAACAGCGGGTCCTCTGACCGTCCGGCAGAAGAATGGCTGGTCGATAAAGCGCAATTGCTGACCCTGACGGCACCGGAAATGACGGTGCTGGTCGCGGGCATGCGCGCCTTGGACACCAATACCGGTGGCACCCAGCATGGTGTGCTGACGGATCGTCCGGGGCAGTTGTCCAATGATGTCCTGGTCAATTTGCTCGACATTTCGACCGCCTGGACGGCGTCTCAGGATGATGAGGATGTTTTCGAGGGCCGGGACCGCTCTACCGGCCGGGTCAAGTACACGGCGACCCGTGTCGATCTCGTCTTCGGTTCGAACTCGCAACTGCGTGCCATTGCCGAGGTTTACGCCTCCGCAGATGCGGGGCAGGCCTTTGTCGAAGACTTCGTCGATGCCTGGAACAAGGTGATGATGCTCGACCGGTTCGAGATCAAATAACCCAGCGCACCTTTACGCGAAGGTGAGCGGAGAGCGGGCCCTGCCAGGCCCGCTCTTTTTTGTTTGTACCGATGAACTCAGTATTCGTAGGGTTCGTGGCCGACCAGATGCAGCGTGTAGGCCGCATCGCCAAGCTCGTTCATATTACGCTCGGAGGTCAGCTCGCCCCAGACCCAGACCGGTGACCAGACCTGTTCGACCGTGATCGGGCTCTCGGTGACAACATGGACGATCTGGTTCGGCGGCGGCGGGGTATGCACGCAGGCGCCAAAATAGGGAACCAGGAGGAACTCGCCGATCTCGCCACCCGGCTGGGCGTCAAGCGGCAGGATGAAGCCCGGCATGCGGATGGTCTGGCCGATCAGTTCCTGTTCCACATTGAACGTACCGATCTGCGCCATCTGGCCGCCGAAATGGTCGCCGCCCCCCATCATATAGCTGGCCGCATAGAGCTCTTCGAGCCGCTCCAGCTCACCCTCGGGCAGGAGATCGTCCCAGTTGATGATCAGCGGTTCGACCTCTTCCACTTCGCTGCCTTGGTGGGCGAGGGCCGGCGCAGACACGGCCAGCGGAGCGCATGCCGCCAGCGCGGCGACGAGGAAGGTTTTGGGCAGATCTAAAACAGACATCACAGGCCTTCTACAGCTTTGGGGTCAGACCATCTGACAGGGCGTTACGTTGGGCTTGCCAGGCCGGCAGCATACCGGCCGCGGCTCCGGCGAAAGTCACCGCGAACAGAACATAGAGTTCCATCAGCCCGGGCATACCCCCCAATTCCATACCGTATCGCGTGCGTACGATCGATGCGACAATACCGACGGCCACCTGTGTCACCACAATGCCGATGACGGCGCCGATGGCGGCCAGGCTAGTCGCTTCCAGGACCAGAAGAGAAAAGATATCGCCCGGCTTGGCCCCGGTAGCGCGCAGCACCGCCATCTCGCGGCGTCGCTCATTCAGACCCGAGGTCAGTGCGGTCAGAATGGAAATCAACCCGACGAGCAGGACCAGGAGCGAGATCACCCGGAAGGCGCGTTCGCCGGCACCGACAATCTGCCAGAGCTGGGTCAGGGCCACGCCGGGCATGACTGCTGACAGGGCTTCATCCGGGAAGGTGTTGATCTGGCGTTGCAGGCTCAGCGTCCGGATCGGACTCTGAACCCCGATAAAAGCGGCCGTGATGGTTTCCGGTTCGAGCTCGGCGCTGTCATCGCGCGGCTGGCGTGCGCCGGGCGCGACACCGGTATCCCAGCCGACATGGATCAGCTCAATGCTTTCCAGCGAAACATGGACCGAACGATCCACCGGCGTGCCGCTGGGGGCGAGAATGCCGGTCACGGTAAAGTCGTGGCCGGTATGCTCGGCAAAGCTGATCTCCCCAATTCCGTGCGAGAGCAGGATTTCATCACCCAGCTCATAGCCGAGCTGGCGCGCGACTTCCGAACCGAGGACCGCCTGATAGCTGCCGTCAAAGCGTTCACCCTGGGCGAAGTCCAGCGGCAGATCCCGGCCATAGCGGTAGTGATCGAAATATTCCGGTGTTGTACCAACCACCCGGTAGCCGCGATGACTGTCGCCGAGCGAGATCGGAACCGCCCAGGCGACGCCGGGTGCCCCCGCGATGCGCTGATAGCTCTCCCAGCCGATATTCGCGGTCGGATCGCCGAGGCGGAAGACCGAGTAGAGCAGAAGATTGATCGCACCGCCGCGGGCACCAACGATGATGTCCGTACCGGAAATCGTCGAATTGAAACTCGTGCGCACGCCGGACTGGATGCGCTCCACGCTGAGGAAGAGGGTCACCGACAAGGTCACGGCGAGGATGGTCAGGGCGGCTGAGGTGCCGCGATTGAGCAGGCTCTTCCAGGCCAGGCGAAGGAGGGCGGGGTTCATGCCATCGCTCCTGCGTGATTGATTTCGGCAAGGTCGACGAAACGGTCAAAGCGGGTCGCCAGCGACCGGTCGTGGCTGACAAACAGCAGCGAGGCGCCGTTCTCGCGGGCGATGCCGGAGAGCAGGTTGAGAAAGTCGTCCCGGCTATCATCATCGAGCGCCGAGGTGGGTTCGTCGGCGACGATTAGGCCCGGGGCACCAATCAGGGCGCGGGCGGCGGCCACACGTTGTTGCTGACCGACCGACAGGTTGGAGGAGGCCCGCTCCCAGGTCTCTTCCGGCAGTCCGAGTGCGCCAAGCAGGCGTTTGGCCTCGGCGTGTTTCGCTGCGGCAGTGTTTCCTGCGGCCTGGTCCCGGCGGTCCGAGAAGGTCAGCGGCAGGAGAACATTGTCGACCGCGGTCAGGTAGGGAACCAGGTTGAAGAGCTGGAAGATCATGCCGATCTGGTCGGCCCGGAGACGGTCGCGGGCCTGTGGTTTGACCGGGTCCATCAACTGGCCGAGCACTTCGATCGAACCTGATTGCACCGGAGTGATGCCGGCGATGAGGCCCAGAAGCGTGCTCTTGCCGCTACCGCTGGGGCCGGCCAAAAACACGCTCTCGCCATGCTCCAACGCGAAGCTGTCGATCGCGATCACTTCATTTCCGCCCGGCCAGGTATGGCGCAGGTTTTGGACTTTAACGGTGGTTTGCGTCATCGGGGCAGGCGGGCGCGCTCTTGGGCGGGATTGAGTTCAAAGGCCAGCTGGCGCTGTTCGGAGAGGAAGACCCCATCGACCCGCTCAAGCTGCGGGAAGGCGGCGAACAATGTGGTCGCGACGCCGCTGATGCGCGCCGGTGCAGCGCAGCGACCGCTATAGGTCACGCGCACGTCGCCGTGGCTGTCTTCGTCATGGCCTTCATGCGCGGCGTGATGCTCATGGTGTTCTTCGTGATCATGACCGTCTTCATGGTCATGGTCGGCATGATGCTCATGATGGTCTTCGTGCTCATGCCCGTCCTCATGATCATGGCCATCATGATGGTGTTCGTGGTGCTCATCATCCTGATCGCGGCTGATCTCGGCCGCATCGAAGGTGCAGTTCCCGTCGACCAGATTGAACAGGGTTGCGCCTTGGCGAAGGGTCGTATCAGCCGCTTCGATCGCAGCGCGTTGTTCGGCATTACGCGGCGCATGCTCGAAGCCATAAAAGTCATAGGCGGGGCTGGTCAGTTCGATCTGCAAACGTCCATCGGCCTCAACGGCGATCGCCATCTCGGCATGGCCGTGAACATGGGCCGACTGGGTTGCGGTCACAAGCGCGAGGGCGGTCAGGGCGGTAAAGGTCACAACGAACATCCTTATGGGCAGTGAGCGTATTGCATGGGGTCTGTAATGTTATTATATAACGTCAAACGGGGCGCAAGCCGCACTCCATACCTATAACCTAGCCCAGAAGGTCAAGCCATGCGGACTCAAGATGCAGCCGGAATTGGTCTGTCCGGACTTTGCCTCGTGCATTGTCTCGGTCTGCCGCTCCTTATCTCACTGAGCCCTGCGCTTATGTGGATGGAAAATGAATTCATCCATATCGGCCTCGCCAGCCTGGCACTTCTGGTCTGGTTGACGGTATTGCCGAAATGGCCGTCCGGCCCTGCGGGTCTGGCGATGAAAGCCGTCGCCATCACTGGGCTGGCTCTCTTATTCCTGGGCGCATTGTGGGAAGTCAGCGAGACGTTTGAAAAGGTTGTCACCTCAATCGGTGCGATCGCTCTGGCCAGTGCTCACCTGATGGCCTGGAAGGGCTCTCACAAGGGTTCCGTCTCCCACTCCTAGGCCGATGAGCTGTGGTGCCCCGCAGAAGTGTGGGGTTGAAAAGCGTGAGGATTTCCCGTCCTCTCCCGCGCTAGTCGCTTTTCTCGCCCAGGAGACTTGTTCATGGCGGATGCTCCCGCTCGGCCCGAGCGCCGGAATGCCTTTACCCGCTTCCTCGATACCGTCGAGTGGCTGGGCAATCTCTTGCCGCACCCGGTGACCCTGTTCGCCATTCTGGCGCTTGGTATCATCCTTCTGTCCGGCCTGTTCGGCTGGATGGGACTGGCGGTGGAAGACCCGCGCCCGGCCGGCGCCCGCGGCGTCGCCGATGACGGCATGATCCGCGCGGTCAGCCTGCTCAGTGCCGATGGTTTCCGCCGTATCTGGGTGTCGCTGACGACGAACTTCACCTCATTCGCGCCGCTTGGTGTGGTGCTGGTGGCCATGCTCGGCGTTGGCGTGGCGGAGAAATCGGGCCTCTTGTCGGCTGCCGTGCGCGCCATGGTGCTCTCCGCGCCGCGCCATGTTGTGACCGTCGCCATCGTCTTCGCCGGTATCGTCTCCAACACCGCATCCGAGGTCGGCTATGTCGTCCTCATCCCGCTCGCCGGTGCGATCTTCTACGCGCTCGGCCGTCACCCGCTCGCGGGTATGGCGGCGGCTTTCGCCGGTGTCTCCGGCGGCTATAGCGCCAACCTTCTGATCGGCACGATTGACCCGCTGCTTGCGGGTATCACCACCGAGGCAGCCCAGCTGATCGACCCGGACTACGAGGTCGTGGCCACGGCGAACTGGTACTTCATGGTCGCCTCGACCTTCCTTATCACGGCGATCGGTTCGCTGGTGACGATCTTTATCGTCGAGCCCAAGCTGGGCAAGTACGACCCGTCGCGCGCCGACCCGACCATTCTCGACAAGCGGATGATGGACAATCTGACCAAGAGCGAGAAGAAGGGCCTGTTCTGGGCCTTCCTCGGCGTGCTCTTCGTGCTCGGCCTGATGGCGCTGACCCTGATCCCCGAATGGGGCATTCTGCGCAATCCGGAGACCGGCGACCGTTTCGCCTCGCCCTTCTTCCGC
>NZ_JASBRQ010000064.1 GCF_030149425.1 Maricaulis sp.
CTGCGACTGAAGAGTGCGGCTTCGTGGTGATCGGCTACCGCGGGGAAACGTGAAACGAAAGCCGAATTGGAAGGCTCGTATGAGCGACGCAGACGATAATAAGCCCTCTGGCCGCCGGCCGCTTTCGCTGAACCGTTCCGGATCTGGAACCGTGCAGCAGAGCTTTGCGCGCGGCCGCTCCAAGGCGGTTGTGGTCGAGACCAAGCGTAAGCGGGTCGCTGCACCGGGCAAGGAGGCGGCTCCCGCAGCCAAGGGCAAGGCACCTGCCGGCAAAGCCAAGGCGGGCGAGTCGACCCTGGCCGCGAAGGCGCGTCAGCTCGGTCTGTCCGAAGAAGAACTGCTGGCCCGCCAGCGGGCGATTGCCCGCGCGCGAGCCGAGGCCGCCGAGCGCGATGCGGAAAAGAAGAAGGCGGAAGCCGACCGTGTGCGCCGGGCTGAGGAAGAAAAGCGCGCGCTGGAAGAAAAGCGTGAGCGTGAAAAGCGCGAAGCCGAGGAAGCCGTTGCCCGCGCTGCCGCTGAAGAAGCGCGCGTCAAGGCAGAGGCCGAAGCTGCCCGCGCCGCTGAAGAAGCGCGCCGTAACAAGCGTGATGACGAGCCGCGTCGCAAGCCTGCCGGTGACAAGCCGCAGGGCCGCCGCGAAAGCGCTCCGACGCCGCCGGCCGAACCGGCCAATGCGCTGGAAGCCCTGGGTGGCCGGATCAAGTCCAAGCGGCCCGGTGGCGATGCCGCCGGCGCAGCCAAGCAGCAGCAGCGCGCGAAAACCGATACCCGCCGCCGCGGCAAGCTGACGATCCAGAATATTCTCGATGGTGACGAGGAGCGGCAGCGTTCGCTGGCCTCCGTGCGTCGTGCGCGTGAGCGCGAAAAGCAGCGCCGCCAGGACACCGGAACCGGTTCCGACAAGATCCAGCGTGAAGTCATCGTGCCGGAAGCGATCAGCGTTTCCGATCTGGCCAACCGTATGGCTGAACGCGCCGTCGACGTTATCAAACTGCTGATGAAGCAGGGTCAGATGGTGCGTCAGAACGATATCCTGGATGCCGACACTGCCGAGCTGGTGGTCGAGGAATTCGGCCATATCGTCAAACGCGTCTCCGAGGCTGATGTCGAGGAAGGTTTCATCGCCGAGGACGATGCCGAAGAGACCAAGGTCTCGCGCGCGCCGGTCGTCGCGGTCATGGGCCATGTCGATCACGGCAAGACCTCGCTGCTTGATGCCCTGCGTTCAACGGACGTGGCGTCCGGCGAGGCCGGTGGCATCACCCAGCATATTGGTGCCTACCAGGTGCAGCTGAAGTCCGGCGAGAAGATCACCTTCCTCGATACCCCGGGTCACGCCGCTTTCTCCGCCATGCGTTCGCGCGGTGCGGAAGCGACCGACATCGTCATTCTCGTTGTCGCAGCCGACGACTCCGTCATGCCGCAGACGATCGAGGCGATTAATCACGCCAAGGCGGCCGGAACGCCAATCATCGTGGCGGTGAACAAGTGCGACAAGGAAGGCAGCGATCCGAACCGGGTGCTGACCGACCTGCTGCAGCACGAGATCATCGTTGAAGCGATGTCTGGTGAAACCCAGGCGGTCAACGTATCCGCACTCAAGCGCATGGGTCTAGAAGAGCTGACGGAAGCGATCACGCTGCAGTCCGAACTGCTCGACCTCAAGGCCAATGCTGACCGCGCCGCCGAAGGCGTCGTTATCGAGAGCCAGGTCGATAAGGGCCGTGGTCCGGTTGCGACCGTTCTCGTGCGCCGCGGCACGCTGCAGCGCGGCGATATCGTCGTTGCCGGCTCGCAGTGGGGCAAGGTGCGGGCTCTGACCAATGAGCGCGGCCAGCAACTGACCGAAGCCGGCCCGTCCATCCCGGCCGAGATTCTCGGCCTCGACGGTGCGCCGGAACCGGGTGAAGTCTTTGCTGTTGTCGATAGCGAAGCCCGCGCCCGCGAGATTGCCGAATACCGTCAGCGCAAGCAGCGCGATGCGTCGGGCGTGGTTTCCGGACCGGGTGCGTCGCTCGAGCAGATGATGGCGCGTCTGAAACAGGACCAGGTTCAGGAAATGCCGATCCTGGTGAAGTCTGACGTGCAGGGCTCGGCCGAAGCGATCAAGCAATCGCTTGAGAAAATCGGCAATGACGAAGTCCGTGCCCGCGTTATTCACTCGGCTCCTGGCGGCGTGAATGAGAGTGACGTCCTGTTGGCCAAATCTTCCGGCGCTCCGATCTTCGCCTTTAACGTCCGTGCCAATAAACAGGCGCGTGAACTGGCAGAGTCCGAGGGCGTGGAGATCCGCTACTACTCGGTGATCTACGACGTCATTGACGATGTCCGTGGCACGATGGAAGGCATGCTGGCACCCGAAAAGCGCGAGGACTTCATCGGTTACGCCGAGATCCTGGAAGTCTTCAATATCACCAAGGTCGGCAAGGTCGGCGGTTGCCGCGTGACCGAAGGTGTCGTGAAACGTGGTTGTGGCGTACGCCTGCTGCGCGACGATACGGTGATCCATGAAGGCGAGCTGAAAACGCTCAAGCGCTTCAAGGACGAGGTTCCCGAAGTGCGTGCCGGCACCGAATGTGGCATGGCTTTCGAGAACTATGACGATATCCAGAAGGGCGACCTCATTGAGTGTTTCGATGTCGTCGAGGTGGCTCGCAAGCTGGAAGACTAATCCCGGCTTGATACGAAAAAGTAAGGGCGGCCGGATGCTATCGGGCCGCCCTTTTCATACCTGCGATTTACTCAAGCCAAGGGCGTCTTGAGGGGGGACATTCCGCAGGCAGTCTGCTGATAGACGAGGTTCAGGATCGCACCCCACCGGAGTGCTCGGGCTGGTAAATGGTCGAGTGCGACCCTGTTCCTCATGGAGTGCCGTTGGGCGTCTCCATATCCGCTTGGTAGGACATGCGGCCGCCGCGATAATCGGGCATGTCCAGGTGTTCGATGACCTTGCCGTTCTCGATCCGTACAGACGTCACGACATTGCCGGTCCAAACCGTGAAACCGCCATCAGGCCGTGCCCAGCGCGCTTCCACTTCAGCGGCGTAGACGGCCTGGCCGGAGGCCTCGTGCTGCATGGCGATGTCATAGGCGATCTCGGTCAGACCGTTATCATCGCGAAAACCGGCTATGGCGGCGAGGATCGCGTCGCGGCCCTCGTAGTGATAGGGCCCGCCCTCAATGGTGAAGCTGCCGCGATCGGAGAAAATGGCCTCATTGGCCAGCAACTCCCCCATGCGCTCAGTGTCGAGCGCGGAGTAGGCGTCGAGATAGGCGCGGGCAATGTCCGCATCCGCGTCTTGCGCCAGTACCGGCGTTGCGAGCAGGAAGCCGGCAAGAACGGCAGCGGAAATTGAATGAAGGTCAGACATGGATCAGCCCTGGGTGGATGAAATTCACCTACAGGGATAATCCGCTCGGACGCCATAAAAAAAGTGCCCGGACAAGGCTTTGTGACGAACAGGATGGGCTGGTGGGACGAAATCAGATCCTCTGGCGCACTTGCCACGGACCGGATGAGGGCGTACACCCGCGCGCCCTGTTGCATGGAAGGTATCGATATGGGCTCCAAGCGCTTCAATGAGAGCAAAGGACCCTCGCAGCGGCAATTGCGCGCGGGCGAGCTGGTCCGGCATGCCCTGGTCGATATTCTCGCCCGGGAAGGGTTTCGCGATCCGGCGCTGGAAAGCGTCATGATCTCGGTCACGGAAGTGCGGCCGAGCCCGGATCTGCGCAGCGCCAAGGTTTATGTCGCGCCTCTGGGCGGTGGTGATGCCAAGGCGCTTGCCTCCGCACTGAACAAGAGCGCCGGCTTCTTGCGCGGCCGCCTGGGGCGCGAAATTGACATGAAATTCACGCCGGAACTCCACTTCCACGCCGATAACAGCTTCGACACCGCCAGCCAGGTCGACCAATTGCTGGCGCGACCAGGAGTGCAGCAGGACCTGGACGGCGAGGACGACTAGCCCGGGACGGAGCCGTCGTCTGATGCCGGTTCAGGCAAGTCCAGCCGTTCGATGGCAAAACGTTCTTCGCCCCGGCTCAGGGGGCGGCGCACTGCCTCCAGGCGGGTGACCTGCCCCAGCTCATCGCGGATCAGGCTCAGCTCGGTATTGAAGTGGCGCCATAGCAGGCGGTCTTCACCGGACGGTGTGAGAAACTGACGCTCTCCGGTCGCTTCGATCATCACGTCCATGCCAAGCGTGCCAGCCTGCAGCTGTAATGGGCCCAGATCGGGCGACAAATAGCGTCCGGCTGCATCAATCTGACCCGATAAGGCCACGCTTGCCGGACGAGGTGCAGGCGGCTGCAGAGCTGGATCAAGGATCGCAGTGGCGAGAAGCGGCAGCATTTCAGCGGCCGGATAGCTGTTGATATTGCCCGCATAGGCGATCACCAGCTCCTGCGACGGAACGATCAGGATCATCGCCAGCTCGGACCCGATCACATACAGCGTGTGCTCACCATAGCGCCACAGCCGGGCCGGCGGCCGCAACGAGCCATCATCGTTGAACAGATCAATCTCCCGGCTTGCCACGGCACGGCCGAGGGCGAGCAAATCATCGACACTGCTGACCAGGCCGCCGGATCCGGGCCGGGCCGGTGCACCGGGCTGGCGCACCAGTTCCAGCGGTGGCGGGCCCGGGCGGTAGACCGGCAGGGCGGTTTCAATACGGCCGCGCACCAGATAGCTGTCATTGAGCCCGGCGGGAGAGAGGACGTGTAGGGCTGCCAGGGTCTCAAAACGGCCCCGGCCGGCCCGTTCGGCGATGGCGACCAGCAGGGCGTGATTGAGCTCAGAGGCCATGGCCTCATGCGGTCCGTCTTGCAGCGTGGCGTGATCGCGCACCCAGGCGACGATATCGTCCGTCCGCAAGCTGCGTAACGCGTCCCACGCAAGTTCGGCGGTCAAACCGGACCGGTGGTGAACGAGGTCGCGCACCGTTACAGCGGCCTGCCCCTCCAGTTCATGCAGGTAGGTCTGCACCGGGGCATCCAGGTTCAGCGCGCCATCGTCTGCCAGCTCCTGGATGACGGCCTGCACCAGCAGGGCGCTGAGCGGCCCGGCATCAAAGCGCGCAGCGGTGTCAAAAGCCTGCTGATTTTCCCAATCGCCATATCCCAGACGGACAAAGGCCAGCAATTCCTCGCCGCGGCGGACACCGATCACGCCGGAGAAATCCCGGGTTTCGGCCAGTGGCCCGAACTGGCGTTCCAGCCTGGCGGTATAGTCCGGCGTCTGCGCCAGCGCGGCGAACGGTAGAACCAGTATCAGGCTGACCAGGATCAAGGCGTGGCGCATGGGGCGGAGCTCCGGATTGGGACTGAATTCAAGTATGAAATCGGAACGCAGACAATAGCGTGCATCCGCGCTCTTGCGCCCGGCCTGTGCTTGGCTTAGGACGCCCGCTTTCCCGCGACCGGGTCCGATCCCCGGAGCCAGAGGAGTGAGATATGGCACGACGCCGCAAGGGCGAGAACATCCATGGTTGGATCGTTCTCGACAAACCGCTGGACATGACATCGACCCAGGCCGTTTCTGCGGTCCGGCGCCTGTTCAATGCTAAGAAGGCCGGTCATGCCGGCACGCTGGATCCGTTGGCGACCGGTATCCTGCCCATTGCGCTGGGGGACGCCACCAAGACCGTGCCCTTCGCCATGGACGGTGAGAAAGTCTACCGTTTCAGCATCGCCTGGGGCACGCGCACCGACACGCTCGACCGCGAAGGCGATGTTGTGGCGCGCTCGGATCATCGCCCGGCAGCGGCGGAGATCACGGCTGTGCTGGCGGAGTTCACGGGCGAAATCGACCAGATCCCGCCGGCATTCTCGGCTATCAAGGTCGATGGTGAGCGTGCCTATGACCTGGCCCGTGACGGCGAAACGGTCGAGCTGGAAGCGCGCCGCGTCTATATCGACAGCCTGGAACTGATCGATTGTCCGGACGCCGATCATGCCCGTTTCGAGATGCGTTGCGGCAAGGGTGTCTATGTTCGTTCACTGGCACGCGATATCGCTCATGCGTTGGGAACGGAGGGCCATATTGCAGAGCTGCGCCGTACCCTCGTCGGCACGTTTGAGGAATCAGAATCCACAAAGCTGGACGTCTTGAAAGAAATGGCGCATAAGGGCGCCGCTTCGGAAGCTCTGCTCCCGGTACAGACCGCACTGGACGACATCCCGGTGCTGGCCGTGTCCGAGGAGGAATCCTTCCAATTGAAGCAGGGTCGCTCGATCGTCCTGCTCCCGCGTCTAGCGCAAGAGCTCAAGGAGCAACGGCGTCCGCTCACCATAGCGGGCAAGGATTGCACCTTTCTGGTTCTGGCGGAATGCAGTGGAGAGGCAGTGGCGTTGGGCGATGCGAAGGCCGGAAAGTTCCAGCCCTCGCGTGTTTTTAACATGACCCCGTAAAGGGGCGATACGACATACAGGAGCACACGATGTCGATTACGCCTGAGCGCAAGAGCGCACTCATTTCCGAGCATGCCCGTGGCAATGCCGATACCGGTTCGCCGGAAGTCCAGGTCGCAATCCTCTCTGAGCGGATTGCCAACCTCACCGAACACTTCAAGACCCACAAGAAGGACAACCACTCCCGTCGCGGCCTTCTTAAAATGGTCTCCCAGCGCCGCCGTCTTCTCGACTATGTGAAGAAGAAGGATGAGGCGCGCTACAAGGCTCTGATCGAGAAGCTCGGTCTGCGCCGTTAATCCGCGACATTATCCGTACGAAAGACGATATGTTCGATATCCAGAAAGAAACGATTGAGTGGGCGGGACGCCCGCTTACTCTCGAAACCGGGCGGGTCGCCCGGCAGGCAGACGGCGCGGTCATGGTGACCTATGGCGAGACTACGGTTCTCGCCACCGCCGTTGGCGTCAAGCAGGTCAAGCCGGGTGCAGATTTCTTCCCGCTGACCGTCAACTATCAAGAGAAATACTTCGCCGCCGGTAAGATTCCTGGCGGTTTTTTCAAGCGTGAAGGGCGTCCGACCGAGAAAGAGACGCTGACCTCGCGTCTGATCGACCGTCCGATCCGTCCGCTGTTCGTCAAGGGCTTCAAGAACGAAGTCCAGGTGATGATCACTGTCCTGTCGCATGACATGGAAAACGATCCGGACATTGTCGGCATGATTGGCGCTTCGGCGGCTCTGTGCCTGTCCGGCCTGCCCTTCATGGGCCCGATCGGCGCCGCCCGCGTCGGCTATATCGATGGCGAATACGTCATCAACCCGCAGGTCGACGAGATGCCGGAAAGCGCTCTGGACCTCGTTGTTGCTGGTACGCAAGACGCTGTGATGATGGTGGAATCGGAAGCTAAAGAGCTGTCCGAGGACGTCATGCTCGGCGCTGTCGTCGCTGGTCACGAGGCATTCCAGCCGGTGCTCGACGCCATCATCCGCCTGGCGGAAAAAGCTGCGAAAGAGCCGTGGGATTACCAGCCGGCCGATCACTCTGCCGAGGAAGCCAAGGTTCGCGAGCTCGTCGGTGACGAAATCGCCCAGGCCTACACCATCACCGAAAAGACCGAGCGTTACGCAGCGGTCGGTGCGGCGAAGGAAAAGGCTGTCGCAGCTCTGCTGCAGACCGAAGAAAATCCGGACGGCATCGAAGAGACGGTGCTGAAGGACGTGCTCAAGTCGGTTGAAGCTTCCGTCGTTCGCGGTGGCATCATCAAGACCGGCAAGCGCATTGATGGCCGCTCGCTCGATCAGGTTCGCTCGATCGTTGCCGAGGCCGGCATCCTGCCGCGGACGCACGGTTCGGCTCTGTTCACCCGTGGTGAAACCCAGGGCATGGTCGTGGCCACGCTCGGCACCGGTGAAGACGAGCAGTTCATCGACGATCTGACGGGAACGTATAAGGAGCGCTTCATGCTCCATTACAACTTCCCGCCCTACTCCGTCGGTGAGACCTCCTTCCGTCTGGCTCCGGGCCGCCGCGAAATCGGCCACGGCAAGCTGGCCTGGCGTGCGGTTCGCGCCGTTATCCCGGGTGCGGAAGACTTCCCCTACACCATCCGTCTCGTCTCCGAGATCACCGAGTCCAACGGTTCGTCTTCCATGGCGACGGTTTGCGGTGCCTCCCTGGCGATGATGGATGCCGGTGTGCCGATCACCCGTCCGGTGTCCGGTATCGCCATGGGCCTGATCAAGGATCCCGATGGCGTTGCCGTTCTGTCCGACATCCTCGGTGACGAGGATCATCTCGGCGACATGGACTTCAAGGTCGCAGGTACGTCGGAAGGCGTCACCTCGCTGCAGATGGACATCAAGATCGCGGGCATCACCAAGGACATCATGGAAACTGCTCTCGAGCAGGCCAAGGGTGGCCGGATGCACATCCTCGATGAGATGGCCAAGGCACTCGACACGGCGCGTGAGGAACTCGGCGAGTTCGCACCGCGTATCGAGACCATGCAGATCCCGGTCGACAAGATCCGTGACGTGATCGGTTCCGGCGGCAAGGTGATCCGTGAGATCGTCGAAACCACCGGTGCCAAGCTCGACGTCAATGATGACGGCGTGATCAAGATCGCATCTTCCGATGCGGCTTCGATCAAAGCGGCCCGCGACTGGATCCACAGTCTGACGGCTGAGCCGGAAGAAGGCGTGATCTACAAGGGCAAGGTGGTCAAAGTCATGGACTTCGGCGCCTTCGTGAACTTCTTCGGTCCGAAAGACGGCCTCGTGCACGTCTCTCAGATGAAGAATGAGCGCGTGAAGCACCCGTCTGACGTCGTCTCTGAAGGCGATGAAGTCTACGTCAAACTCCTCGGCTTCGACGATCGCGGCAAGGTTCGCCTGTCGATGAAAGTCGTCGACCAGGAAACTGGCGAAGAGGTCAAGAAGGAAGAGGAAGCCGAGGCGTAAGCTTCAGGTTCATTCCTGGAAGATCAAAGCCCCGCCGGCTCACGCTGGCGGGGCTTTTCTTTTGCTGCTGAGAAATTGCGCGCTCAGGCCACGAGGCGGTCGCGATAGCGGCGGCTTCCGGGTATCGAGGCTCCCGATGAGAGCGTGACGGTGACATCGCCCTCGCCCGTTGGTGTGATCTCGGTGATCAGGCTGCGATTGACCAGCCAGGAGCGGTGGACGCGGACGGCATCTATTCCGGCTTCGCGCAATTGCCGCTCGAGCTCGGCCAGGGTCATGCGGGCCAGTTGTTCGCCGCTGGCCAGGGTCAGCTCGACATAATTGCCGGCCGCCTTGGCGGTCTGGAAGGCCTCGGCCTCGACCAGCACGGTGCGGCCGCCGCATTTCAGGGTCAGGCGGTGGGTGCGCCGGGCCTCCTCGCGCGCGGCCTCGGCGTCCATGCGTGCCCATTCGACCATGCGGAAGCCGGACAGGGTCAGGATCTGGACCGAATAGGTCAGGGCGTCCTTGCGCAGCTCGTAGAGGAAGACTTCGAGCGGATTGTTGAAGAAGACATAGGGCCGGTCGAACAGCACCGGATGCAGACTTTCGCGCAGCACCCCCATCAATCCGACATGGATCAGGGTGAAGGCCATCACCCCCGCAGCATGATATGGCAGTGCGGATTTCCAGCTGCCGGTAACCAGCGGGTAGCGGCGCTCGAGAAATACCAGGGCCGGCATCAGGGCCAGGATCAGGGCCATGCTTGTGCCCTCGATGAACCAGGGCTGGAGTGCGTCGATTTCCCGTCCGACCCGATCGGCCTCCATCTGGATCGAGGTCGAGTTGACGATGTAATTGGCGACCATGAGGGTGGCGATGGTCGCCATGGCGCCGCGGGCGATGGTGCGCTCGGCGCGGGTTTCACGATCAATCTGGCGATGGCTCATGCCGCGATCATGCCCAAGCGGCGAAGCGGCGCAAGTCTGCGCTTTGCCGCTTGTCCCTACGGGCCGCCGCTCATCCCTGCACTGCAGCCGGACATCCCGCCGGGCCGCATCCGCTCCCGTTGAGCTGGGGCCTGGCCCGGCTTGCGCCGATGCTGCAGCTGTCTAGCATGGAGCCCGAAATGAGTAGCGGAACCGAAGTTAATCCCAGCGCCGTCTTTACCCGTCGCCATGATCTTGATTGGTTGCGGATCATCGCCTTTGGCCTGCTGATTTTCTATCACATCGGCATGTTCTTCAACACGGAGGGGTGGCACGCCAAAAGCCTCAACGCCAATGATGCGATGGAGCCTTTCATGTGGCTCTCCAGCCCCTGGCGCCTGCCACTCCTGTTCTTTGTCTCCGGCGTGGCCATCCGCTTTCTCTCCGACAAGCTCGGCAGTGCCCGGTTCGCAGCGGACCGGAGCTGGCGGCTATTCCCGGTCATCCTGTTCGGCATGTATGTGATCGTGGCACCGCAGACCTATGTCGAGCTGCGCACGGCGGGGGAGATTGAAGCCGGGTTTGCGGCTTTTTATCAGCGCTATGCCGGAGAATGGGGCGGGCCATGGCCGGTCCATACGCCGACCTGGAACCATCTTTGGTATGTCGTCTACCTGTTTGTCTATTCCCTGTTTCTGGCGCCGCTGGTGCCGCTCCTGAGGGTGCTGGCCGATAGCCGTCCGCTGCAAGCCTTCGGGCGCATCCTGGCGCGCAATCCGCTGACATCGCTCGGCCTGCTTTTGCTGCCGCTGGTGCCGCTGATGGCGATCCGCTTCAGCCTGGTCCCGTCCTTCCCGACGACGCATGACCTGGTTGGTGACTGGGCCAATCACGCCCAATCCCTGACCATGGTGTTGCTGGGTTATTTCATGGCCAAGAATGAGGGGGTCTGGCGCGCCGTCGACAAACTCTTCCCCATCGTCGCCGCCGTGACGCTGTCCTCGCTCGCTTTCCTGCTCTGGTGCTATCTGGACTGGGACAATGTCGCCACCAATGAAACCCTGCTCTGGATCGCGCGGATTGATCGTGTGGTGTTTACCTGGTCCATCATCCTGACCCTCATCGGTCTGGCGCGGCGCTTTCTCAATACCGACGGTCCGGTGCGCCGCTATCTCACCGAGGCGGTCTTTCCCTACTATATCCTGCACCAGACGATCACAGTTGCGGCGGGCTATTGGCTCAATGGTCTGGGCCTCGGTGTATGGACGGAATTTTTCATTCTCGTAATGATCACCTTCGGCGGTTGTGCGCTGGGATATGAGATCATCAAGCGTATCCCGATACTTCGCCCGGTCATGGGGTTGAAGTGGAAACGCGACGCGCCCAAGGCGCGTGTACAGGCTGCATGAGTTGAGCTTCCCCTTGCGGCCAAGCCCGCTATTCTGGCGCGCAATTTCGTCCGGCACGCGGGCGTCGTAAGGGGAGTATCTCATGAATTTGACCGCCAAGACCGGCGCCTGGCTTGTGTCCGGCGCCGTCGCTTTGGGGCTGGCCGTATCCGTGCCCGTTTCGGCTCAGGACGGCTATCGTTTGCCGCCGCAGGATATCGTCGACATCGTCGATGCGGCGCCTTCGCCGTATACATCACTGTCTCCGGCGCGCGACACCCTCCTCCTGATGCACCGCGAAAGCCTGCCGCCGGTCGCGGAAATGGCACGGCCGATGGAGCGCCTCGCCGGCATGCGCCTGGATGCGGCGACCAATGGCCGCCATGGTCCGCGTTCGATCGTCGGGCTCAGCATCATGGATCTGGAAAGCGGCGAGGAACAGGATGTCCGTCTGCCCGATGGCGGGATTTCCAATATCTCCTGGTCTGCTGATGGCTCGCATATCGCTTTTGTCATGACCCGCAATGACCAGCTCAGCCTCTGGGTTGTCGATGTCGAGCGGGCCCGGGCGCGCGAGCTGGTGGACGCCGGCATCAATGCGGTCTTCACCCCGTTTGAGTGGATGCCGGATGGTGAGAACCTGCTCGTCACCCTGGTTGACCCGGATCGTGGCGCCATGCCGGAGCGCCCGCGCGTACCGGCTGGACCGGTGATCCAGGAGGCTTCCGGTTATGAAGCGCCGGTTCGGACCTATCAGGACTTGCTCAAGGACGAGGCCGATGCGGCCCTGTTCAGCTGGCTGGCCAGCTCCCAGCTGGCCATTGTCCCGGTCAATGGACGCCGTATCCGCGAGATCGGCGAGCCGGGTCTGTATTATTCCGCTGAACCGGCCCCGGGCGGTGACTACATTCTCATCGGCGAGATGGTGGAACCCTTCTCCTATGTCGTGCCCTGGTCGCGCTTCCCCGACCGTACGGCCGTTCTCGACATGGACGGGAATGAGGTCGCTGAAATCGCGACCCAGCCGCTGGCTGACAATGTACCGATCGGTGGCGTTATCACCGGTCGCCGTAGCGTGGGCTGGCAAGCGTCTCACGCGGCCCGCCTGACCTGGGCTGAAGCGCTCGATGGCGGCGACCCGCGCGTCGAGGCTGATGAGCGCGACAGCGTCTGGGCGCTGGCAGCTCCGTTCGATGGTGAGCCGGTCGAGATCCTGCGTACCGAGGATCGCTATTATGGCGCTGATTTCACCTCCGAGCCGGGCATCGGGATCGCCGTCGAGTATGATCGTGACACCCGCGTCGTGCGCCAGTGGATCGTTGATTTCGACAATCCGGATGCCGAGCCGCGGCTTGCCGAAGAGCGCAATATCCAGAATGCCTATGCCGATCCGGGCGACCCGTTGCGCGTGCGCAATGAGTTAGGCCAGTCGGTGATCGGGGTTGAGGATGGTTATGTCTTCTTCGCCGGTGACGGTGCGACGCCGGACGGCGACCGCCCCTTCCTGTCGCGGATGAATTTCGAGACGCTTGAAACCGAAGAGATCTGGCGCAATAGCGGTGAGAATTATGAGGAAGTCATTGGTCTGACCTCCTCGGATGGCTCCAGCTTCCTGACCTCCTGGCAGGATCCGGTGACGCCGCCGAATGTCCGCCATCACAGTGGTGGCGAGGTCGAGCCGGTGACGAATTTCGCCAATCCGCACCCGCAGCTCAACGATATCTCGCGCCAGTTGATCACCTATGAGCGTGAGGATGGTGTACCGCTCTCCGCCACGCTTTATCTGCCGGCGGACTATGAGGAAGGTGACACGCTGCCGGTCCTCGTCTGGGCTTATCCGCGTGAGTTCAATGATGCGGCCACCGCCGGTCAGGTGCGGGGCTCGCCCTATATGTTCACCCGCGTTGCCGGCACCAGCCCGCGCTTCCTGGTGACCCAGGGCTATGCCTTGCTGGAAAACGCCACCATGCCGATCGTGGGTGATGATCCGGAAACGGTGAATGACAGCTTCATCGAACAGCTCGTACTGTCGGCCGAAGCGGCGCGTGATGTGTCCGTTGAGATGGGCTTTGGTGATGGCGAGCGTCTGGCGATTGCCGGTCACTCCTATGGGGCCTTCATGACCGCCCACCTGCTCGCAGCCAGCGATATCTTCCGCGCAGGCATCGCCCGCTCAGGGGCTTACAACCGCACCCTGACCCCGTTCGGCTTCCAGGCCGAGCGACGTACCTTCTGGCAGGCGCCGGATGTCTATTTCGAGCTTTCGCCCTTCATGCATGCCGACAACATCAATGAGCCCATGCTCATGATCCATGGTCAGATCGACAACAATTCCGGCACATTCCCGATGCAGTCGGAGCGCATGTATGCCGCTGTGAAAGGCAATGCGGGCACCGCGCGCCTGGTCATGCTGCCCTATGAGAGCCATGGCTACCGGGCGCGTGAGAGCGTGCTCCATGTTCTGGCGGAAAGCATCGACTGGCTCGATCGCTGGGTGAAGCCGGAGGAGGATCCGCGCGCCCCGTCTGAAGCGGCGATGGAGTAGAATAAACCCGCCCTTTCAATACCCAAAAGAAAACCCCGCCGGAGAATGGCTCCGGCGGGGTTTGTTTTTGCGCGGTCAGACCGGTTTAGAAGGCGGCCTGGATACCCAGCGTGATCACATTGGTTTCCGCATCGCTCTCCGACCAGCTTGATCCGTCCGGCAGATTGCCGCCGGACAGGAAGTTGAGCGGCACCCAGCCCTCGGTCCGGATCAGCTCGCCGAACACATTGACACTCGGGGTGACGAAATAGGAACCGCCCAGCACCCACTGGTTCTGACGTTCCCACGGCGCGCCCTCATCACCGGCGATGAAGGTGGAGAATTCCGCCGACAGGTAGAAAGGCTCGTCACGGCCGGTGTCGATGGCGTAGCGGCCGCCAAAGCCCCAGGACGTGGTTTCCACCGCTTCGAACACGGAGAGCGGATTGGACGGGATCGGAACCGCCGAGCCGGGCCACTCGTCTGTGGTGCGGGCATATTCGCCGAGCAGGCGCAGGGCGCCGAGATCGAGGCGGCCATACACCGAATAGGCCGGATTATTCTCTTCGCACGGGTTGAAGTGGAAGACCGGATAGGCCTGGCAATAGGGGCTGCCATGCTGGTAGCTGGCGCCGAGCATGAACTCGCTGTCGACCCCGAGATCGCCGGTGTAATTGGCATCAACGGCGAAATTATTGACCCGCGAGGGCACATTGGTGCCTTCAACCGGCGTATTGGCGGCGCGGAACTGGGCCCCGCCCTGGATCGCCATGGCCCGGACATGAAGCCCGTCCGCGGAATACCCGACCGTTCCGCCATAGGCGAGACCGGCGAAGGAGTGCCAGACGGTAGAGTTGGTGAACGGGCTCACCGTGTCATTGAGGCCAAAGGGCGTATCCATCTTGCCGATGGCGCCATACCACGGGCTTTCATCGAGATTGCCCCAGAGCACGTAAGCGCGACGAACCTGGACCTGGTTGCGGTTGAGGTCGGTGAGCGTACCGGAGCCGAAGCTCTGTTCCGGATTGTAGAGCAGTTCGACAAAGCCGGTGATGTTGTCGGTGAAGCGGGCCGTGGTCTGCAACTGGGCAGAGTGCACGACCAGTTCGGAGACTTCCTCGCCGATCTGGTTGGCCGAGGTCGGGTGGCGCATCAGCCAGCCGAACTTGGTGTCCGAATTGCTCTCCTGATAGTTCGCCAGGGCCGTGATCGCGCCACCGAAGGTGACACGATTATTGAGCTGGCCGTCCTGCATGGCCCGTAGCTGGGTCAGCTGGCGCGTGTTCGAGCCTTCGGCGTGGTCAAGCACAGCGTAGCTGTATTCGGAGTTGAGCCCGACAAGGCCACCCGAACCCGCATTGTCGATGACATGGACCTGGGCGGTTGCCCCCGCACCGCCCTCGGTGTCGATGGCGACAACGACGCGGCGCTCTTCATGCACTTCGCCGTGATGCAGCTCGGTCTCCACCTCGGTCTCGACGACGATGCCGTTCTCGGCGGTCAGCGCCTCCAGATACTGCAGCAGCTGGGCATTGGTCTGTTCGAGTTGTTCGATACGGGCTTCCAGCGCCGAGATGCGATCATCATCGTCTGCCAGAGCCGGCATTGCGGTCGCTGCCAGCACCAAAACGCTGGCCGTGCCCGCAAGGAGCTTGTTCTTCATAACTGTGTTCCTGTTCCCTAGTTGGTCGCGTCAAGCGACCCCCGACCCAGTCATGGCTAAGCAGATTGGCCTTTGGCAGCAATGTCTAAACCCGAGAAAAATTCCGGTTAGTGCTAACATCGGCGGAGGTGTGGCTTCGCGGTGACGACGCGAGCTCGGCGCAAGAAAAACCCCGCCGGAGACGTGCTCCGACGGGGCGTTTTCGAAGTGAATTGAGGACGACTAGTCTTCGTCCATCGACGGCACGGCAACAGCGTGGAAGCCGGCATCGACATGCAGGGTTTCACCGGTGCAGGAATGCCCCAGATCGGAAAGAAGGTAGAGCGCGGCGCCGGCGACGCCTTCCATGCGCGTGTCTTCCTTCATCATCGACCATTCGCGGCCGGTCTTCATCAGCGATTTGCCGCCGGAAATACCGGCCATGGCGAGGGTCCGCATGGGGCCGGCCGACAGCGCGTTGACGCGGATGCCCTGCGGGCCGAGATCGCGGGCCATATAGCGGGTGGAGGCCTCCAGGGCTGCCTTGGCGACGCCCATGACATTGTAGGACGGCACAACCCGTTCGGAGCCGAGATAGGTCAGGGTGACCATGGAGCCGCCATCATTCATCAGATGGCTGGCACGCTTGCCGGCATCGACAAAGGAGAAGGCCGAGATTTCCATCGCCCGGCGCCAGCCCTCGCGGGTGGTGTTCTCGGTGAAGGAGCCGACCAGCTCGTCCTTGCCGGCAAAGGCAATGGCGTGGACCAGGAAGTCCATCTTGCCCCATTTCGCTTCGATTTCCTTGAAGCAGGCATCCATGGAGGCGTCATTGGTGACGTCCGCCTGGATCATCATCGGCTCACCGTCCAGGCTTTCCACCAGCGGACGCACGCGGCGTTCCAGGGCTTCATCCTGGTAGGAAAACGCCAGCTCGGCGCCCTGAGCCGCCAATTGCTGGGCGATGCCCCAGGCAATGGAATTCTTGTTGGCGACGCCCATGACAAGCCCGCGCTTGCCTTTCATCAGCTCACCTGCTGGAAAAACCGTGTCCGCCATGGGTGTTCCCCCTCGTTTGACGTGATTGGTGTTAGACTTTCTGGAAAACGACGGTGCCGTTGGTGCCGCCGAAGCCGAAGGAGTTCGACATCGCCGTCTTGATCTCCGCCTCGCGCGTTTCGGTGACGATCGGCAGGTTGAGCGCGGCGATATCCGGGTCCATGTCGAAGACGTTGATCGACGGGGCGACAAAGCCGTTCTTCATCATCAAGAGCGTGTAGATGGCTTCGTGCACGCCGGCCGCGCCAAGGGCATGGCCACTCATTGACTTGGTGCCGGAAATCATCGGTGCTTTATCGCCAAAGACTTCCTTGACCGCTTCCATCTCCTTGATGTCGCCGACCGGAGTCGCGGTGGCGTGCGGGTTGAGGTAGTCGATGTCGGAACCGGCGGTTTCCATCGCCAGCTTCATCGACCGCACAGCACCCTCACCGGACGGAGCGACCATGTCATAGCCGTCCGAAGTGGCGCCATAACCGGTGATCTCGGCATAGATCGGTGCGCCGCGCTTCTTGGCGCGCTCGTATTCCTCGAGGATGACAACGCCTGCACCGGCACCGCCGACGAAACCGTCGCGGTCCTTGTCAAAGGCACGGGAAGCCTGTTCCGGCGTGTCGTTATACTTGGTCGACATAGCGCCCATGGCGTCGAACAGGTTCGACAGGGCCCAGTGGATTTCCTCGCAACCGCCGGCGAACATGACGTCCTGCTTGCCCCACTGGATCTGCTCCGCTGCCGCACCGATACAGTGCAGCGAGGTCGTGCAGGCCGAGGTGATGGAATAGTTCACACCCAGGATCTTGAACGGTGTGGCCAGGGTCGCCGACGCGGTCGAGCTCATCGCCTTGGGCACGGCGAACGGGCCGATACGGCGCGGGCCTTTCTCGCGGGTCACATCGGCGGCGTTGACGATGGTACCGGCCGACGGACCGCCGGAACCCATGATGATGCCGGTGCGGTAGTCCGAGATGTCGTCTTCCGGCAGCCCGGCATCGGCAATGGCTTGCTCCATCGCCATATAGTTCCAGCCGGCGCCTTCCGACATGAAGCGGTAGACGCGCTTGTCGACATGGTCGGCCGGATCCACGGTCGGCTTGCCGCCAACCTGGCATTTGAATCCGTATTTGGCGAAGTCATCCATGCGGCCGATGCCGCTTTTGCCCTCGCGCAGGGACTGGGTGACTTCCTCGGCATTATTGCCAATGGCAGAGATCACACCGAGACCGGTGATAACGACACGACGCATGATGGAACTCCTCGATCAGGCCATTTCGCCGGGCTGGAACAGGCCCACGCGCAGGTCTTTCGCGGTATAGATGATTTTGCCGTCGACTTCGACGTGACCATCGCCGATGGCCATGATCAGTTTTCGTTGGATGACACGCTTGAGATCGATGACATAGCGCACGACCTTTGCGTCCGGCGTGATCTGGCCCGTGAACTTCACCTCGCCCACGCCGAGGGCGCGACCGAGACCCGGATTGCCTTTCCAGCACAGGAAAAAGCCGACCAGCTGCCACATGGCATCAAGGCCGAGACAGCCCGGCATGACCGGATCGCCTTTGAAGTGGCAGTCGAAGAACCAGAGGTCTTTCTTGATGTCGAGCTCGGCCACGATATGGCCTTTGCCGTGTTCGCCGCCATCGTCATCAATGTGAAGGATGCGATCCATCATCAGCATCGGCGGGGCGGGCAGTTTGGAGCGGCCTTCGCCCCACATGCGGCCGTCGGAGGAGGCGATCAGGTCTTCATAGCTGAAAGAGCTTTGGCGTTCGGTCATGTAGCCGGTCGGTTGCGCCGTGGCGGCCGGCCAATGCGGCCGCGGGGCTGGGTATCGATGGCCGTCCGGAAGGCCGAGACGGCGGGTCAGCGCAGAGCGGTATCACGCGTAAGGGAGGCGCTCAAGGCGGGGCTGCCGTCACGCCCGGCCTGATCCTCGGCGCTACGCTCTTCCGGATAGATGCCCCACAGGCCGTCCGTGCTGACCCAGCCGCGATATCCGCCGGCCTCGGCGCGGCACCAGCCGGTGCGGCAGCGGTCGAGTTCGAGGATAACGCCGGCTTCGGCGACGGCTTCAATCGGAGCATCGGCCTCCGCCCGGGCACGCAGGATGGTTTCTTCCTGCGTCATCGCAGCGCGACGCCCGGAGAGGATGGAGCGATGCATCCAGGTGATCTCGCCCTGCGGATCGCGGACGCGGCGCCAGTTTTCCGTTTCCGCGATAACTTCCATCGGCACGCCGGCCCGGCGGTATACCCAGGCGATCGGGTGCGCCATGCTCGGACCGGTGCGTCCATGCGAGGCATCGAATTTGAGGCTGACAAAACGCGGAACCGGCTGGCCAGACGGCGTGTCGTCCATCCGAGCCTGGGCGTGCGCGGTCGACGCGAGCAAGGCAAGTGTAAGGCTGGACACGATACGCAACATGGAACTCTCCCTGACCTGTTCCCTCTGTCCCATCATAGATAACGGCCGGTAAATCAGGGCTTAAACGGAGGATGGCATGGCACGACGAATAATCACCAGCGGTGCGGCGATCGGCACGGGTATCGCGCTTGGTGTCGCGCTTGGCGCGGCGCTGGACAATATCGCCCTGGGTATCGCGCTGGGCGTCGCCTTCGGGGCTGCATTCAGTGTGTCTGGCGGCTCATCAACCGATGGTGATGATGAAAACGGAAGAAATACCCCTATATCCGGAAAGGACGACGGCGGAGCGACGCCGGACTAAACGAAGGGGACAATCATGAGTTTTCGTCTCGCCATTACCGGCATGACCGCTGCTCTGGCGGCTGCCGGCGCGCATAGTGCAACCGCATTCGCCGCTCACCAGGATGAGGGCCCGAGCGTTGAAACCACCGAACTGGGCAATGGGCTCTACATGCTGTCGACAGGGATTGCCGGCAATCTCGGCCTCCTGATCGGTGAGGACGGCGCGGTGCTGATCGATGATCAGCTGCCCAATACCGGAAGCCTGATCGAGGGCGCTATTGTGGAAATCGCCGGTGAGGGCGCGCCGCGCTTCATCGTCAACACGCACTGGCATGGTGACCATACCGGCGGCAATGCCCACTTCGCCGAGCAAGGCTCTACCGTGGCGGCACATCACAATATCCGCCGCCGTCTGGAAGACAGCGATGCCGACTGGATTCGCCCGGCCACCCTGCCGGTGCTGACGTTCGGCGATGACCTGACCTTCCACATGAATGGTCAGACCATCGAAGTCACCCACCTGCCGACCGCTCACACGGATGGCGATGCCATTGTCTATTTCCGTGAAGCCAATGTCCTGCACATGGGGGACATCCTGTTCTCCGGCCTCTTCCCCTATATCGATCTGGGCAGTGGCGGCACAGTTGATGGTTTCATTGCCGCGCTCGAGCACGCCTATGAGCTGGCGGATGATGAGACTGTGGTGATCGCCGGTCATGGCCCGCTTTCGACGCGCGCCGATATCCAGGCCTCGATCGACATGCTGAAGGAAACCTCCTTCCGGGTCCGGTCTCTCGTTGAGGGCGGGGCTGACCTCGCTGCGGTACGCGAAGCGGAACCGCTGGCCGATTATCATGACGACTGGAATTGGCGTTTCATCACCACCGAGCGCATGGTCGAAACGCTCTTTAATGACGCCGTCGCGCGCCAGTAGATACCGGCTGTAAATCTTCGGTTTCTGTCGAAGATTTAAATCCGCAACCAGATTGCGGGAAGGATTGAGGGTCTAGAACGGGTGTCATGAAGACACCCGCCGACCCGTCCGAACCCAAACCGCCAGCCTTGCGCACCCGTCCGCTCGGCTTTGCCGCCGGCCTTGGCGCCGGCGTCATCCTTTGGGGCATTATCACTGTCGCGACCGCCAATGTCTGGCTGGGGGCGTTGTTCGGGCTTGCGCCCGGACTGGCCATCGGTGTGGGTTTGCACGCGACGGCGCGGCGCTAGCTGCCGCATCCCGGGCAGGCGGGGTCCTTGCCGAGCGTTACTGTCCGGCTGGTCATCGACAGGCCGTCATAGAGCAAAATACGCCCGTCGAGGCTGTCCCCGGCCTGGCAGACCCATTTGATCGCTTCCAGTGCCATCATCGATCCGATAACGCCGGTCAGGGCCCCGACAATGCCGACCCGGGAGCAGGTTTCGGCGTCCGGCGGGATTTGCGGCACCCAGCAACGATAACACGGCGAGGCAGGGGTGGCGTTGAACAGCGCAACCTGTCCATCCCAGCGTCCGACAGCGCCCGAGATCAGGGGCTTGCCCAGCGCCCGGCACGCAGCGTCGACGGCGAAACGGGTCTCGAAATTATCGCAGCCATCGAGAACGAGATCCGCCTCGGCCAATAGCGGGCCGGCATTGGCGCTATCTAGGGCAACGGGGTGCGTCTTTATGGTGATGGCGGGGTTCAGGGCCTGCAGCGCGGCTGCGCCGGTCGTGACCTTGGGGGTGCCGACATCATTGCTGGTGAACAGGATCTGGCGCTGCAAATTGTCCAGGCTGACCGTGTCCGGATCGATCAGGGTGAGCGTGCCGACACCGGCCGCCGCCAGATACAGCGCTGCGGGCGCCCCCAGCCCACCAGCGCCAACCAGCGCGATATGGGCCTTGGAAAGCGCTTGCTGTCCGGGCCCGCCGACCTCTTTGAGGACGATATGGCGGGCATAGCGTTCGATATCGATGCTCATAGGCCAAGAGGTGGCTGAGCCTGCGCGCCGGATCAAGACCTTATCTCTGCGGCTTGCGTCTTCCTTCCGGCTGCGAACGCGATCACACTTGCCCCATGTCCACCCTCCCCACCCCGCAGCTCTCCGACCATCAGACCCGCCTGCTCGACTGGCTGGGCAAGGACAAGCCGCATGTCTTCCTCACCGGACGGGCCGGGACCGGCAAGACGACGCTGATGCGCGAGTTTCTGCGCCGGGCCGGTAATCGCGCTGCGGTGCTGGCGCCGACGGGTGTGGCGGCGATGCAGGCTGGCGGGCAGACGATCCATTCCTTCTTCCATTTCCCGCCGCGTCTGATCGAGGCGCGTGATATCCGCCGCGTGCGCCATCGCCGTGTGGTGCAGGCGCTGGAGACCCTGGTGATCGATGAGATCTCCATGGTCCGGGCCGACATGATGTGGGCGATCGACAAGTCGCTGCGGCTCAATCGCGAGATCGATGAGCCCTTTGGCGGGGTACAGGTGGTCCTGGTGGGGGATCTGGCGCAATTGCCGCCCGTGGTTCAGGGCGCGGAGGCGGAATATCTGGAAGCCAAATATGGCGGGCCCTTCTTCTTCCACCCGCCGCCCTTCCGCGATGCCGGTTTCACCCTGGTCGAGCTGGAACAGGTTTTTCGCCAGACCGACGAGTATTTCATCAACATTCTCAACGCTGTGCGCGATGGTGATCTGAACTCCGACGAGGCGGCTGATCTGAATGAGCGGGTCACCGGCCGGTCCGGGCTGGAGGCCAGCCTGTCCCATGTCGTGCTGACCTCGACCAATGAAGCCGCCTTCCGCATCAACCAGGCCCGGATCCAGGGGCTGCAAACGCCTGAACGCGCCTATGAGGGCAAGGTCGAGGGCCAGTTTGACCCGCGCCTCTTCCCGGCCGAGGAGCCGCTGGTGCTCAAGATCGGTGCCCGGGTGATGCTCACCCGTAATGACCCGTCCGGACGCTGGGTCAACGGGACGCTCGGGGAGGTCGAGGGTTTTGACGAGAAGGCGGTGCGCGTGCGTATCGGTGATCAGGTCTATGCCGTCGAACCGGCCAAGTGGGAGCGCAATGCCTATGCTTTCGATCCCGCCGCTCAGGCCCTGACCAAGACGACGGCCGGCAGTTTCACCCAGTATCCGCTGCGCCTGGCCTGGGCGATGACGATCCACAAGGCCCAGGGGCTGACGCTGGACAAGGTCTATCTCGACCTCGCCCGGCGTCTGTTTGCCCATGGCCAGGCCTATGTGGCGCTGTCCCGGGCCCGCTCGCTGGAAGGGCTGGAGCTGTCGCGCCCCCTGACACCGGGTGACATCATTTCCGATCCGCGGATCTTCGACGTGAAGAGCTTTTGTGACCCGGCGCCGCTGAGCGTGGCCTAGTCGGCCTCGGAAATCGCCCGCAATAACTGCCCGCCTGACCGGTCAATAGCCCGGTTCATGACGACAATCGCACCGAAATCCTGCTCAGGCACCACGGCCGTATGCATGACCCACAAGGTGTTGGAGCCGGAGTGCTGGAGCTCGTCCGATCCCAGGCCCCAGCCCATGGCATAGGGGGTGTCGAAGGGCTGTGTCAGAAGAATGTCCCAGCTCTCTGCGGTCAGAAAATCGCTCTCCACGCCGCGGCCGCCATCAATATGGGCCTGCAAATACAGGGCATAATCGGGCAGGGAGATGTGGAGCGTGCCGGCCGGCCCGAGTACCGGCGGGTTATCGCCCTCTGCACCGGTCTGGGAGGTAAGACCGCCGAACAGGCCTCCACGGTGACCGCGGGGCTGATCCACGATGTCGGTTGATCCCGGTGCCCCGAAGCCGAAATCGTCGATGCCCAGGGGCTCGAAAACCTCGCGGGCGATCAGGGTTTCCCACGCCTCGCCGGTCGCTTGTTCCAGCATGGCACCGGCAATGACATAGCCGGCATTGGAGTAGAGAAAGCTGGTGCCCGGTTCGGATTGAGGAGATTGTGACAGGATATGTCCTGCATAATCAAGGCGCTGTTCCGGCATCGGGCGGCCATCGCTACCTTCGATCAGGAAGCGCATCATGTGGAACATGCCGATATTCGCCTTGGCGCCGGAATAATGGCTGAGCAAATGGCGGAAGGTGACGTCCGCAAAGCCTGGATCGATATTGTCGATGGCCTCGCCGAGATGCTGTTCGACCGTATCGTCCCAGCTGATCACACCCTGCTCGGCCAGACGGGCGATGAGGGTGGCGGTCATCGACTTGGTGTTGGAGCCGATATGCCAGAGATCGTCCGGGGTGACCTCGATGCTGTCGTCGATATCGCGCAGGCCGGCGACGCCTATCCGCACCTCCCCTTGATACATCCGCATCATGGCCGCAGCGGGCGCGCCGGCGTCCTGGCGTGCTGTTTCGGCCAGTTCTGCTAAGGCTGGGTCATTGGGCGTCTGGGCCAGTGCTGCGGGTGTGAGCAGCAGGGCTGCGCCGGTCAGGCAGCTGGCAAAGAGCGTCTGTCGAACTGAATTGGATTGCATAATGTCCCCCTAGAAGTGCGCGGAATATCCCCGGCCCGCAGGTATAAGACACGCAGAAGGGTTTAAGGCCTAGCGGGACAGTTGCAGGGTGTATCCCCTCTGATGAGGGCGCGTTCAGGGGGCGGGATTAGTCCTCTGAAAACAGCGCTGTAGACAGGTAGCGCTCGGCGCAGCTGGCGAGGATGACGACAATGGTCTTGCCGGCCATGTCATCGCGCTGGGCCAGTTCGGCGGCGGCCTTGAGAGCCGCACCTGAAGAGATGCCGCCGGGCACGCCTTCGAGGCGGGAGGCTTCGCGAGCCGTGGCGAAAGCGTCGTCATTTGAGACGGTTATCACTTCGTCGATAAGGCCGGTGTCGAGAATGTCCGGGACGAAACCGGCGCCGATGCCCTGGATTTTGTGCGGGCCCGGATCACCGCCGGAGAGGACCGGGCTGTCGGTCGGTTCCACCGCAACGATGCGCACGCCGGGCTTTTTCTCTTTCAAAACAGAGGCAATGCCGGTGATCGTACCGCCGGTGCCGACGCCCGACACCAGCGCGTCGACGCCGCCATCGGTGTCATTCCAGATCTCGATCGCGGTGGTATTGCGATGGATTTCGGGGTTGGCCGGGTTGGCAAACTGACTGGGCATGACGGCATTCGGGGTGTCTTTGAGCAGGGTTTCAGCCATGGCGATGGCGCCCTTCATACCCTTGGCGGCTTCGGTCAGGACCAGTTCGGCGCCGAGATACTGCAAGAGCTTGCGGCGTTCGATCGACATTGATTCCGGCATGGTCAGGATCAAACGGTGGCCGCGGGCGGCGGCGACGAAGGCCAGGCCGATACCGGTATTGCCTGAAGTGGGCTCGATCATCACCGCGTCCGGGCCAAGTTTCCCTGCCTTTTCAAGCGCATCGATCATGGCGACGCCGATGCGGTCCTTGACGCTGGCGAGCGGGTTGAAGAATTCCAGCTTGGCCAGGATGCGCGCCTTGGCGCCGTGTGCCTCGGCGAATTTCGACATCTCCACCAAGGGGGTGTCGCCGATGGTTTCGGCAATCGAGGAATATATACGGCCGCGGCCTTTGGTGCTGATCATGTCGGACTCCTGCGTGTTTCTGGCGGGGATTTAGTGTCTCTGCGGTGCGATGTCAGCGTGCAATCGGCGTGATTTCGGCGCGATCACCGTGTTGTGAGGGCGTCAGACCCCCGTCGAGCCGAACCCGCCGGTTCCGCGCGCGGTCTCGTCGAGTTCATCCGCCACCTCCCAGGCCGCCTGGATGACGGGGGCGATAATCATCTGGGCGATGCGGTCGCCGCGTTTGACGTTGAAGTCGGCCTGACCGTGATTGATCAGATTGACGTGGATCTCGCCGCGATAATCCGCGTCGATCGTGCCCGGCGTGTTGACGCAGGAAATGCCGTGGCGGGCGGCGAGGCCGGAACGCGGGCGGACCTGGGCCTCATAGCCTTCCGGCAGGGCAATGGCGATGCCGACCGGGATCAGGCGCCATTCGCCCGGCGGGATGGTCACGGGAGCGTCCTCGGCCACGGCGGCGCGCAGATCCATGCCGGCGGACTGGGCGGTTTCATAGGCCGGCAATTGCAGGCCGTCATAATGCTCCAGCGGCTTGATGCGGACGGTGACGGTGTTCATGGCGCGCTCCCCTCTTTGCAGGCGGGGCGCATTTGAACGGGCTTTGCGCGTCAGCGCCAGTCCCGGCTCAGGCGTTTTGCATCAACGCGTCGGCGATGCGCCCGGCCAGTTGGGCGGCGATGGCGGATTTGGGGCCGGAGGGCCAGTGCTCGACGCCCTGAGCGGTGACAAGCGAGACCTCGTTATGGCTGCCGCCCATGACATCGCCGGAGACGTCATTGGCGACGATCCAGTCACAGCCCTTGCGCGCGCGCTTGGCGATGGCGAGCTGCTCCACGTCATGGGTCTCGGCGGCAAAGCCGATCACCAGGCCGGGGCGGTTCTGCTCCCGGTTGGCGATGGTTTTGAGAATGTCGGGGTTTTCGACCAGTTCCAGCCCGGTAAAGCCGGACTTGTCGACCTTGAGCTTCTTCTCGGCCCGGTTGGCCGGGCGCCAGTCGGCCACAGCGGCGACGGCGATGAAGACATCAGCCGGCAGAGCGGTCTCTACGGCATCGAGCATCTCCAGCGCTGTCTCGATACGCACGGTCTTGAGCCCGAGCGGGTCCGGCAGGGCGGTCGGTCCGGACACCAGGGTCACCTCGGCGCCGAGATGGGCGCAGGCCTGAGCGATCGCATAGCCTTGCTGACCCGAGGATCGGTTGGAGATGAAGCGGACCGGATCAATCGGCTCCAGTGTCGGTCCGGCGGTGACGATGATACGGCGTCCGGTCAGCGTATCAGCCATTCAGGGCCGCCTCGATGGCTTCGGCGATCACGGCCGGTTCAGCCATGCGGCCGGGGCCGAATTCACCACAGGCCATCTCACCTTCATCGGGACCGACAAAGCTGATGCCATCGCCTTTGAGCGTGGTCAGATTGCGCTGGGTGGCCGGGTGTTCCCACATGCGCACATTCATCGCCGGGGCCATCAGCACAGGCTTGTCGGTCGCCAGCAGCGTGGTCGAGGCAAGATCATTGGCCAGACCATTGGCGGCCTTGGCCATCAGGTCGGCCGTAGCGGGGGCGACGACGACGAGGTCGGCAGAGCGGGACAGTTCGATATGGCCCATCTCAGCTTCGTCGGTGAGGTTGAACAGCTCGCCATAGACCTTGTCGCCGGACAGGGCAGAGACTGAGAGCGGGGTGACGAATTCCGCGCCGGCCTTGGTCAGGATGCAGCGCGAACCGATCGAGCGGCGCGCCAGCTCGCGGATCAATTCCAGGCTCTTATAGGCCGCGATGCCGCCGCCAATGATGAGAAGAATACGTTTATCCGCCACGGACCACTCCTTGGGTGCTGAGCGGTATTTAGCCGTTCAGCGGCAAAAGCCCAAGGGTTTCAGGCCGCATTCGGCCGGTCGATGAGGTGCTGCACCTTCGCCATGTCGGCATTGAGGGCGCGGACTTTTTCGATCTGGTGCTGGAAGAACGCCGCCTGGGCCAGCTCGACATCATAAAGCGCGATGCGGTTGAGCGCCGCGGCATCCTCGTCGGAGAAGCGTTTCTTGTCCTTGGCGGCCCGCTGCTGCATCGAGGTCAGCATGTTGGAATAGGCGGCGGTGTAGACGAAGGATGGGTAATCGAGCTTGGAATGGCGCAGGCCCATCTGGCTGACGGCTTCATAATAGTCCGCATCAAAGCGGGCACTGAGCACGCGATCACAATGGGCCAGCATGCCGCTGGTCAGGAAGGCGAGATTGTCCTCATCGGCGAAATAATCCGCAACGATGGGATTGGTCTTGAGATGGTCGAACACCGTGTCCAGGGCCCGGGCGGCATAGTCCATCAAACGCGGTTTGAGCTTGCGGATGCGGCGCACGACATCGTCATCGATGCGGAAAAACTCCCGCTCGAGCGCTCGCAACTCGGCGTAAGGGTCTTGTGTGCTTGCCATGCAAGGATACAACCACAACTTCGTTACGAAGCGGTTTTTGTTTTAGGTTTAGCTCAGGTAAACGCCCAGTAGGTGGCAGCGGCACCTGCCGCCGCGGCCGCGCCGAGCCAGGCCAGCCGGGCCGCCCAGGGGCGCAGCTTGAGGCCGCCACCGAGTTTCAGCTCGCCGGATTTCAGCTTTTCGCCGATATCGGCCCAGTCCTCGATGGCCTGGGGCAGGCGCCGGGCGGCATCGCGCAGGCGGGTCAGATCCTCGCCCATATCGCGCAATTGGCCTTCCGGGCCGAGTTCTCGACGCATCCACTCCTCGACCACCGGTGCCGAGGCTGCCCACATGTCGTGCTTGGCATCGAGCATGCGCGACACGCCCTCACACTGCACCATGGTCTTTTGCAGCATGACGAGTTCCGGGCGCAGGCGCATGTCGAAGAGATCGGTGATCTCGAACAATTGCAACAGCACGCGCGACATCGGGACTTCATCGGCCTGTTTGCCGAAAATCGGCTCGCCGACGGCGCGCAGGGCGCTGGCGAAATCGTCGACAGAATGCGAGGCCGGCACATAGCCGGCCATGAAATGCGCCTCGGCCGCGGCCTTGTAATTGCGGGTCAGGAAACCGTGCAGGATGAGGGCAAGGAAGCGCCGCTCGGCCCGGCCGATGCGGCCCATAATGCCGAAATCGACAGCCCACAGCGTGCCGTCGGTGGCGGCGAAGAGGTTGCCGGCATGCATGTCGGCATGAAACACGCCGCGATGCAGGGCGGTGCCGAGGAAGGCGCGCGTCATGGTCGTGGCCAGAGCCGTGCGGTCAATGCCGGCGGCCTCAATCGCGTCCATGTCCGACAGGGCAATGCCGTCAATCCATTGCGTCGTTAGCACGCGTTTGGACGATAGGGGCCAGTCGACGGCGGGAATGCGATAGCCTTCAACCGCGGCGCTGGCTTCGGCCAATTCCGAGCCGGCGGCCGCTTCCAGGCGCAGATCGGTTTCCAGCACCAGAGAGCGGGCGACCGTCTCGACGAATTTCTTCGGTTCCAGACGCCGGCTTGCCGGGGCCAGGCGCTCGGCCAGGCGGGCGCCGAGCGACAGGGCGCGGATGTCGCGGGCAATGCGGGCCTCGATATCCGGGCGCACGATCTTGACCGCCACGTCGCGGCCATCCTGCGTGCGGGCCTTGTGCACTTGCGCAATCGAGGCCGCCGCGATGGCCGGCCCGAATTCAGAGAAGATCTCGTCTGCCGGGGCGCCGAGTTCGGCTTCCAGGATCGCGCGGGCCTCGGCTTCATCGAAGGCCGGCATCTTGTCTTGTAGGCGCGCCAGGCCGCGGGCAAAGCGCTCGCCGATGACATCGCCGCGCGTGGCCAGGACCTGGCCGAACTTGACGTAGGATGGTCCCAGCTTCTCAAGCGCCCGGGCCAGGCGCTCACCGGGATTGCTGGCCTTGTCCCGCATGGCCAACAGGCGCGTGACCCGGCCGACCCATCGGGCGGGTGCCGGATAGAGCGACTGATACTCCGCTGGCAAGATGGCGTCATGCCGGGCCAGCGTGATCAAGGCCCGCAGCAAACGGGCGAGGGACATCAGCGTCGAGAACATGGGACAGGGGTTTAGAGCGCCGCGACCGGCTTGGCGAGGGCGGCGTGAAGTCGCGGGTGGTGCGGGGTGCCACTCAGCCACCCTCGACCCTCTTGGGTCGGGCTCAAGCCCAGCCGGTATGCAGGGCTGCGATGCCGCCGGAGAAATTGGTATAGCTCACATTGCGGAAACCGGCGGTTTCGATCTCGGCCTTGAAGCTTTCCTGGTCGGGGAAGCGGCGGATCGATTCCACCAGGTATTGATAGCTTTCGCGATCCTTGGCGACGTAGTGGCCGAGTTCCGGCATCACATTGAAGGACCAGGCGTCATAGAGTTTCTCCCAGCCGCGGCTGGTCGGCTTGGTGAACTCCAGGCACAAGAAGCGCCCGCCCGGCTTCAGCACCCGGCGCATCTCCTTCAGCGCACTGGCACGGTCCGTAACGTTGCGGATCCCGGTCGAGATGGTCACGCAGTCGGCATAGCGATCGGGCAGGGGCAGGCATTCGGCATTGCCGGTGACCCAGTCAATGCGGCCGTCATGGGCCGGCTTCAGGCCGCGCTTCACCCCGGCGCGCAGCATCTGCTCATTGATGTCGAGCACGACCGCCTGGGCCTTGGCCGCTGATCCGCGGCGCGTGGCTGCGCGATCAGCCTTGTCGAGAAAGCTGCGGGCCAGATCGCCGGTGCCGCCGGCCACGTCGATGAGGACCTCGCCGGGCTGCGGATTGGCGCGGGTGATGACCATATCCTTCCAGACCCGGTGAACGCCGAGCGACATGAGATCATTCATCAGGTCGTAACGGCGGGCCGAACGGTCAAAGACGCCGCGAACCAGGCCGGCCTTCTCGCCGGTTTTGACGTCGCGAAAGCCGAAGGAAACAGTATCGTTGGAAGCAGTTTCGGTCATGGCGCGGACCATAGGGCAAGCCCGCTCCGGCGCAAAGCGGCCGGAGCGGTGCCAAATGCCGCAGCCTAGGCCGCCATGGCAAGATGGCTGGCCTGGCCGAGATTGCGGCGAATACCCCAACCCAGCGCCGCGACGAAGCGGCGGGCTCGTGACAGGGCCCGGCGGCCGCGGGCAATGGGGGCGATCCCCATTTCCTCATCGCGGGGCCGGCGGCGGTGCCAGCCTTCCACCCAGCCTTCGACAATGCGGAAGACGCGCAGCTCATCAAGCACTGGATTGATCAGGTTGGTGATCGTGCAATAGCGCTTGTTGAAGGCGCCTGAATGGTGCGCCCAGTGTTCCTGCGGGGTCAGAAGGACGTGCTGATCCTGCAGCCAGCGTACCAGGGCCGGGCGTTTGCGCCGGGCGATATGCGACCAGACATGGATCTCATTGGCATGGGCGCCGGCGATCAGCATGGTGACGGTAAGCGGGTTGATCCAGCCCAGAGCCCAGAAGGCCAGACCGAACAGGGCGGCGATGATGAAAACAATCCGGTTGCGCCGCCAATAGCCAGACCGGGTAAAGGCCAGCGGCTCGGCATGGTGCAGGATGTTGGGTGCGATAATGGCGGGGCCGATGACGGGCCATTTCGGGTCTCCATAGGTGTCTTCCCACCAATGCAAGACGCCGCTGATCAGGTCGGCGAGCAGAATGCCGGCCGCGACCTGAAGAATAAACAGACCTGCGCCGGGCAGGTTTGCTGCAATCACGTCCATGGTTTACCTCTTGGTCCGTTAGCGTGACGGGGCGGAGGTAATCGCGCCGAAATGGCAAAAATGTGTTCTAATTCAAGTAAATAAAATTTACATGCCTGAGCTTCCCGAAGTTGAAACCGTGCGCCGTGGCCTTATCCCTGCCCTTGAAGGGCGGCGGCTGACCTCTGTGCGTCTCAATCGTGCCGATCTGCGCTTCCCCTTTCCCGAGCGCATGCAGGAGCGGTTGCAGGGCGTTACCGTCGAGCGCCTGGATCGGCGCGCCAAATACTTGCTGGTGCGGCTGTCGAGCGGTGAGACCTTGCTGGTCCATCTGGGTATGACCGGGCGGTTCTCGATCGAGGCCGATGATCAGCACCAGCAGCCCGGCGACTTTGTCTATGCGCCGGTCGCCGATCCCAAGCATGATCATGTCGTGCTCGAGGTCGAGGGGGGCGTCACCATCCGCTATAATGACCCGCGGCGTTTCGGTTTCATGGATATGTTCATGACCGATGACGAAGCTGCGGTGCCGTTCCTGGCCGGTCTCGGGCCGGAGCCGAACTCCAACCATTTCTCCGCTGCTCATCTCGACAGCGTGCTGGCCGGCAAGAAAACGCCGATCAAGGCGGCCCTGCTCGACCAGCGCGTGGTCGCCGGGTTGGGCAATATTTATGTCTGCGAGGCGCTGCACCGGGCCCATATCAGTCCGCGCCGCGAGGCCCGGACCATTCCCGGCGTGCGTGCCGGGCGCCTGGCCGTCACGGTGCGGGACGTGATCAATGAGGCCATCGATGCAGGCGGGTCGACCTTGCGTGATTTCGCCGGGGCCGACGGGGCGCTGGGGTATTTCCAGCACCGCTTCCGCGCCTATGGCCAAGAGGGTGAGCCCTGTCCGACGGAGGGCTGCGAGGGCAAGATTTCACGCATTGTCCAGTCCGGGCGCTCGACCTTTTTCTGCGGCCGCTGCCAGCGCTGATGCGTTTGGGTGACGCAGGCGCCTTCTTGCGCGCAATGGGTCGGGTTGTGCTTGTCCGTCGCCAAACGAGCGAATAGCGTCAGCTGCGACCGAGAGTCCCGCCCCTATCGACCCATGGGGATGGCTGCGCTATAGCAGCCGCCGATTTTCCTGCGGGCAGCAGCCCGCGCCGTCAAATGGAGTGCCTGAATGGCCTACAAGACGATCCAGGTTAAAACCGAAGGCCGGGTTGGCGTCATTACGCTGGACCGCCCCTCCGCGCTGAACGCGCTGTGCGACGAGCTCACCACCGAGCTGACCGACGCGCTGGCGAATTTCGAGCGCGATGGCGAGATCGGCTGTGTTGTCCTGACCGGTTCGAAAAAGGCTTTTGCGGCCGGTGCCGATATCAAGGAATTGCAGGACCGCGATTTTGTCGGCCTGTTCGAGCACGACCCGTTTGCTGAAACCTGGGAATCTGTCGCCCGCTTCCGCAAGCCGATCATCGCGGCTGTGTCCGGCTACGCGCTGGGCGGCGGGTGCGAGATCGCCATGATGTGCGACTTCATCATCGCCTCCGATACCGCCAAGTTCGGTCAGCCGGAAATCAATCTCGGTGTCATGCCGGGCGCAGGCGGCACCCAGCGCCTGCCGCGCGCTGTCGGCAAGGCCAAGGCCATGGATATGTGCCTGACCGGCCGCATGATGGATGCTGAGGAGGCCGAGCGCGCCGGTCTGGTCTCGCGCATCGTGCCGGCTGATGATCTGCTCGACGTCGCCATGGACGCGGCCGAGACGATCGCGTCGAAGTCCCTGCCGGTGGCAATGATGACCAAGGAAACGGTCAACCGCGCCTTCGAAATGAGCCTCACCGAGGGTATCCGTTTCGAGCGCCGCGTCTTCCAGTCCCAGTTCGCGCTTGAAGATCAGGCCGAGGGCATGGCCGCCTTCGCTGAGAAGCGGGCTGCACATTTCAAGCACCGCTAGGGCTTTCTAGCGGATAGAGTGGTTGACGCCCGGCCTCACAAGGCCTATACGCCGCCGCTCACGGTTTTTGCCGGGGTTTATCGCTCCGGCCGCACAAGAGGTTTGCACTCATGGCCAACACTTCTTCGGCCAAGAAAATGGTCCGCAAGATCGCGCGCCGTACGGCTGTCAACAAGGCCCGCCGTTCGCGTGTGCGCACCTTCGTCAAGAAAGTCGAGCTCGCTATTGAATCTGGCGATCAGGCGGCTGCCAAGGCAGCACTCGTTTCGGCCGAGTCCGAGATGATGCGCGCAGTCGGCAAGGGCGTGTTCCACAAGAACACCGGCTCCCGCAAGGTCTCCCGCCTGGCGGCACGCGTGAAGTCGATGACCGCCTAAGCGGCTACCGACTTCAATAGTTTGGAAAACACCCGTAACGCGAGTTGCGGGTGTTTTTCTTTGTGCGCTGCAATAGCGTCCGGCCCCCAAATTTCAGGGTCCGGTGAAGTGAGAGGTCATAAATTAATTTGTCTGCGTACGGACGGCTTGCTTTTCCCAGAAACAGTGATCTCACAACGGTTCAAACGCGCGAATCTCGTTGCAAAAAATCACCGTCCGGGCCGTCGCAAAATTGTAATAAATCGCAAGCGCCCATCCGTTCACGGATTTCCCGTGTCAAGCGAAGAATCTCCATTTCGAGGCGCGAAATCCTGTTGACCGGTTTTAGGGAAAGCGTAACCTTTGGGCGTCTGAGGGCGATCATTCCCAAGCGGAAAAATTTCCGGAACCGGTGGCGCAAACCGCGCATCGGACCAGGGGGGGATTAAGCCATAAAAACAAACACCTGAAGCCTGCCTCGATGCAGGATACACTAGAAGTGTGGCTAACGATGGCGTTGAACAAATTTGCTGTTTCCGATGCTTCGGCATCCGGTTTTGACACGTCCGGGGCGGACGTTATTTCGAGTGTTTGGCGTACGGTTCGCGCCCGTCTGCGCGATGAGCTTGGTGGGGCACTTTACTCGCAAGAAATCGCACGTTTGCGCGTGCGCCTGTCTGAGAGTGGTGCGGTGATCATCGTGGCGCCGAGCACGTTTAACCGGGATTGGGTTGAAGACCATGCCGGTGCGCGAATTCGCGGAATCTGGGCTGAAACCGATCCGGCTTTGCGTGAGATCTACCTTCTCGCCGAGGGTCAGGAAGAGCCGCAACCGGCAGTTGCTCCGCGAGCGGCAAAGGTCGAGGCGCGCGAAACCGTCGCCAAGCCGGCAACGACGTCCGCGCCCGCTCGCGAAGAGCCGCGCTTCACCTTCGACACCTTCCGTGTCGGTCCGGCCAATGAAGTCGCCGCTGCGGCTGCGCGCACCATGGTCAGCGCGCCGACGCCGCCGTTCAACCCGGTCTTCTTCTATGGCGATTACGGGGTCGGCAAGACGCACCTAATGCACGCTGTGGCCTCCGCCGTTGAGCAGAACCAGCCCGGCCGCAAGGCGCTGTATCTGACGGCAGAAGAATTCCTCTCCGGTTTCGTCACCGCCATGAAGGCGCGCGACACGATCGCTTTCAAGGAAGCGATCCGCAATGTCGATTACCTGCTGATCGATGATGTCCACTTCATCGCCGGCAAGCCGAAAACGGAAGATGAGTTCCTGCACACGATCGCGGCGCTGATCGCCGAGAACAAACAGGTCGTGCTTGCCTCGCACCGCCCGCCGGCCGAGCTGCCGATGGGAGATGAGCGTCTGCGCTCGCTGCTGACCGGCGGGCTGTCCTGTCCGCTGTCCAAGCCGGATCTCGATCTTCGCCGCCAGATCCTCGACTGCAAGATCGCCCAGGCCAAGGGGCATTATCCGGTGCTTGATGTTCCGGAGTCCGTGCGCGACTTCCTCGCCGCCCGCATCACCTCTTCGGCCCGCGAGCTGGAAGGCGTGCTGAACAATGTCATCTGCCGGACAGCCCTCTTGGGCCTGCCGGTGACCATGGATGCGGTGACCTCGGCCTTGCGCGATCTTTCGCTGAGCTCGGAAAAGCGCCTGACTGTGGATGAAATCCAGAAGGCGGTTGCCAATCATTTCGGCGTCACCGCTGCGGATATCTGCTCCAAGCGCCGGACCCAGTCCGTTGTCCGCCCGCGCCACGTCGCCATGTATCTGTCGAAGACGCTGACGACCCGGTCCCTGCCCGATATCGGACGCCGTTTCGGCGGTCGCGATCACTCCACCGTCATTCATGCGGTGAACAAGGTCACGTCGATGATCGAGGCGGGCGATCCGCTGGCCCAGGACGTGGATGCGCTGGTTCGCGGACTGCGCGGGCTTTAGACTACCAACATGAAAACCTGCAACCGCTGGAGAAAGTTCTTGCGGTTGCGGGTTTTCATGTATCCTCTTTCACCCACCTGATTTGCCGCCGGCAGGCCAACGGGCCCGCCGTATCTGGCCGACGCTGAAAGCGGAACACGAAACATGAAGCTGACGATCGAGCGCGCAACGCTCCTTAAGGCTCTGGGCCACGTGCAGGCCGTCGTTGAAAAGCGCAATACGATTCCGATCCTGTCCAACGTGTTGATCACGGCAGGCCCGGATGGTGTGAATTTCACCGCCACCGATCTCGACATCGAAATCCTGGAGACCACCGAAGCCACCAGTGATGGCGAAGGCCTGGTCACGGCGCCGGCGCATACGCTGTATGATATCGCCCGCAAGCTCCCCGACGGTTCTGATGTCACCCTGGAGATGAACGGGTCCGATCCGCGCCTGACGCTGAAGGCCGGGCGTTCCAACTTCTCGCTCCCGTCCCTGCCGCCGGGCGACTTCCCGGTCATGCCGACCGAGGCACTGGAACATCGCTTCACCGTTGAAGCGCGTGATCTGATGCGTCTGATCGACAAGACCCGGTTCGCCATCTCGACGGAAGAGACGCGCTATTATCTTAACGGGATTCATCTGCACGCTGCCGACACCGATGGCCGCAAGACGCTGCGTGCTGTCGCCACCGACGGTGTTCGTCTGGCCCTGGCCGAGATTGATCTGCCCGAGGGTGCGGACGGCATGCCGGGCGTGATCGTGCCGCGCAAGACGGTGCAGGAAGTTCGCCGCCTGCTTGAAGATGCCGAGGAAGAGGTCGAAGTCTCTGTTTCAGAGGGCAAGATCCGCTTCCGCCTGGGCAATGCGGTGCTGACGTCCAAGCTGATCGATGGTGCTTTCCCGGACTACGAGCGGGTCATTCCGCGCGGTAACTCGCGCATGATGTCGGTTGAGAACAAGCGTTTCGCCGAAGCCGTTGATCGTGTGGCCACCATCTCGGTGGAGAAATCCCGTTCGGTCAAACTCTCCCTGGCACCGGAAACCCTGACCCTGGCGGTCAATAACCCGGAAAGCGGCCAGGCCGAGGAGGAGCTCGCTGTCTCCTATGATGATGAGAGCTTCGCGATTGGTTTCAATGCCCGCTACATGCTCGACGTAGCCGGTCAGATCGAAGGCGATGAGGCGCAATTCCACTTCGCCGATAGCGCCTCGCCGGCACTCGTCACCGATAGCGGCGACAGTGATGCGCTTTACGTGCTGATGCCGCTGCGAGTGTGACGGACGGACTTTCCGGCATGACTGACACGCAACCGCCGCCGGCTCCGCCTGCGGCGGTTCGTCGTTTACAGCTCACCGATTTTCGCTGCTATGGCGGGCTCGGGCTGGAGCTCGATGCCCGGCCAGTTGCGCTCTATGGCGAGAACGGCGCCGGCAAGACCAATCTGCTTGAAGCCATCTCCTTCTTTGCCCCGGGCAAGGGTATGCGCTCCGCCGGCAGTGATGCCGTCGCGCGCAAGCATGACGGGCTGCAGGCGCCGGGCTGGGCCGTTTTCGCTGAGCTGGAGCGGGGCGCGGATCGCTATCGGGTCGGTGTCGGGGTTCAGGCCGGGGGGCGCCGGGAAACCCGGATCGATGGCGAGAATGCCTCCCAGGCCGCCCTGGCGCGCTTGGCGCCGATGATCTGGCTGACCCCGGCCCAGGACCGTCTGTTTGCCGGGCCGCGCGCGGACCGTCTGAAATTCTTTGACCGCCTGGTCTACGCGGCAGATCCGGCTCATGGCGAAGCGGCGATCGCCTACGAAAAAACCCGTACCCGGCGTCAGCGCCTGCTCGATGAAGGTCGCGCAGACCCGGCTTGGCTGGACGCGATCGAGCGCGAAATGGCGGGGCATGGTGTGGCCATGGCGGCGGCCCGGCTGGACGCGTTGATCCGCCTGCAGGCTGCGATTGATGACCGGCCCGACGGGGCCTTTCCGCGGGCGGATCTCGGGCTCGACGGTGATGTCGAACACAATCTCGCCGAGGGCCTCCCGGCCGGAGAGGTCGAAGACCGGTTTCTCGAGGCGCTCAAGGCCGGTCGAGGCCGTGATGGTGCGGCCGGCCGAACGCTGACCCGCGGCCCGCACCGGACCGAGCTTATCGCGCATCATCGCGACAAGCAGCAGCTCGCTGCGGACTGTTCAACCGGTGAGCAGAAAGCGCTGATCCTGACCCTCACCCTGGCCCAGGCACGTGTGCTGGCTACAAATTGGGGCGTGGCGCCCTTGCTGCTGTTCGATGAGGCCTGCGCCCATCTCGATGCCCAGCGGCGTGAAGGCCTGGCCCAGGAGATTATCGCGACCGGGTCGCAGGCCTGGTTGACCGGAGTCGAGCGCGTCCTGTTTGAGCCATTTGCAGACCAGGCCCAGTTCCTGCGCGTGGACCAGGCAGCGGTCGAGCCCGGCTAGGCTTGCGCGGTACCGGCCTCGGCATCGCGGTTCTCATAGTGCGCGGTTATGCGGAATAATCCGCCGCCGGCCAGATCAACCACGGCATGAAGCACAATGCCTGGCCAGAGTGAACCGGACAGCAGATAGACCAGGGTCAGAATGACGCTGATGGGCAGGATCCGCAGCATGCCGGACGGTCCTTGATAGGAATGGCCGGCGATGAAAACGGCGAGGGCCGCAATGGCGGCAACCCAGACCGGCATCCACAGCGCAAATACGGCAATGAGAAAGCCACGGAAGAGGATTTCCTCGGTGACACCGGCGGTGATCGCGACCCAGTTGAAGCGGCGATATTCCGCGCTCGTTTCCGGCCGGATCATATCCAGGTCACCGCTGTCGCCGATCTGCCGCCGCAATTCGATCCGGGCCTTGCGTGACCGGGCGGCCTGAACCAGGAGCCAGAGCATGTAGGTGCAACCGGCTAGGGCAAGGCCCCAGCCTGTCCAGCTGCGCCAGCCGTCTTCCATGCCGAGCAGGCCGATCTCAGCGAGCGAACGGCCGGAAACGAGCCAGAGCGCCAGGGTCAGGGCGGTCAGGCCCCACAACTGCACCATCAGCGCGTTATAGACCGGAAGCCGGGCATTGTGCCCGGCCGCGCTGAGCTGGGCCTTGATGCGTCCTTCCCGCCACCAGTTGGTGAGAAAGAAAAGGGCGAGGGCCGCGAGCGCGGCGCTGATAAAGGGCTCGGACCCGATCCATTCAATAATCCCGGTCATGACTGACGCTCCTGCTTGTGCCCGCTTGCCTGTCTGGTGCGGACCATGGCACACTATTTGTGAATGCGAATTCGCATTCACAAATACGGAGAGTGACACTGTGAGTCAAGGTGCCCGGCCTGCATTGCAGTCGAGATCGCGTGCAACTCGCGACAAGCTATTGAAAGCACTGGAGGCTTTGTTGCGCGCGCGACCGTTTGCTGAGATCACGGTGGCGGATATAGCGCGGGAGGCCGGGCTGGCGGTCGGCACGGTCTATCGCCGGTTTGAGAATAAGGACGCGCTTATTCCGGTCCTGTTCGAGATCTACAAACAGCGCCTGGATGGTTTCACCGGGCCCAGCGGCGGTATTGCCGTTGATCCGCAAAGCGGTCTGAAAGGGGTTCTGCGGCAGTTGGCCACCCAGTCCTGGGAGTTTCTCACCCAGGAGCGGGCGATTGCGCGTGAAGCGCATTTGTATGCCCGTTTACGCCCCGATCTTGTCGGCGCGGAATGGGATGCGCTGCTGGCTGCAAGCCAGGCCAGTTTCGGGGCCCTGATCGATGCCTTTCCCGGCGAGGTCCGGCGTCCGCGCGACGAAGTAACGGAAATGCTGGCCTATCATTTCAACACCGCCCTGACCGAGCGGGCGCTCTACCCGGATGACGGTGTCGGGTCGCAAATGACAGTCAGCGAGCTGGACTTCGTCCGGGCAATCGCCGATTTCGCCTATGGCTATCTCGTGACCGAGGCGGACTGACGCGCCATGACGCTTGAAAACCTGGTTCTGTTTGCCGGCGCGCTGGTTGTGCTCTTCCTGACCCCGGGCCCCGGCATAGCCGCGATGATCGCGCGCACGCTGGACACCGGTCCTTGGCATGCGGGCATGTACGGGGTCGGTATTCTGACGGGGGATATTTTCTGGTTCACCCTGGCGGTGACGGGATTATCGGCCCTGGCCGAGACCCTTGGGCCGTTCTGGCTCGCGGCCAAGATCATTGGTGCCAGCTATCTCGGCTGGCTCGCTTTCAAGGCCTTCTGGAGTGCCTGGACCGGGGCGCGCCCCAAACCGGTCTTCCCCACCGGCTCCAAGCGTGGCTGGGCCGCGACCTATGTCGCTGGTGTGGCCATGCCCTTGTCCAACCCGAAACCGATTGTCTTCTACCTCACCCTGCTGCCCGCTTTCGTGCCGTTGGAGATGATCACGCCCGTGAGTTATGCGGCCATGGTGGCGATCATGATCGTCCTCGCCGTGCCGGCGGCGGCGCTCTACATCATCAGTGCTCACCGGGCCCGTAACTGGCTTGAGCGTCCATCGGTCCGTCGTGGCGCCGATATTGTGACGGGACTGGTGATGGTCACAATCTCCCTTGTTCTGCTCACGCGCTGACGGCTTACTCCGCGGGCAACGGGACAACCCGGGGGACATCATGAGTTTTGGGATTTTTAATCAGGTCATCGCCGAGGCGGTGATCGTTTGAGGCAACCACTCGCGCGCGCACGTACGCGTGCGCGCGCGAGTGGCCAGAGTCAAGCGAACAGGGTACAAAACCCTATGACTGATCAGCCGAATCAAGAATATGGCGCGGATAGCATCAAGGTCCTCAAGGGCCTCGATGCGGTTCGCAAACGTCCGGGCATGTATATCGGGGATACCGATGACGGATCCGGGCTCCATCACATGGTCTATGAGGTCGTCGATAACGCCATCGACGAAGCCCTTGCAGGCCATTGTACCGCCGTCACGGTGACGCTGCATGCGGACGGATCCGCCAGTGTGCGCGATGACGGGCGCGGCATCCCGACCGACATCCACCCGGAAGAAGGCGTCTCGGCCGCCCAGGTGATCATGACGCAGCTGCATGCCGGTGGGAAGTTCGACCAGAACTCCTACAAGGTCTCCGGCGGTCTGCACGGTGTCGGCGTCTCGGTGGTGAACGCGCTGTCGGACTGGATGGACCTGACCATCTGGCGCGGCGGTCAGAAGCACTACATGCGCTTCCGCCGCGGCGAGGCAGAAGAAGATCTCAAAGTGATCGGTGATGCGGAAGGCCAGAAGGGTACGGAAGTGCGCTTCTTCCCGTCCTCTGACACCTTCTCGATGATCGAGTTCTCGCGCGACACGCTGCAGCATCGCCTGCGCGAACTGGCTTTCCTCAATTCCGGTGTCACCATCGTGCTGCGCGATGAGCGTGATGCCGAGCCGTTCGAGGAAACCATGGTCTATGAGGGCGGTGTGGCCGCTTTCGTCAGCCATCTCGACCGCACCAAAACCCCGCTCTTTACCCCGCCTGTGCTGATCCAGGGCGAGCGTGAGGGCGTGGCTGTGGAGGCGGCGCTGGAGTGGAATGACAGCTATCACGAGAATGTCCTCTGCTTCACCAACAACATCCCGCAGCGCGATGGCGGTACCCATCTGGCCGGTTTCCGTGCGGCGCTGACGCGCATCATCAACGCCTATGCAAACTCCTCAGGCCTGGCGGCCAAGGCGAAGGTTGCGATTTCTGGCGATGATGCCCGCGAGGGCCTGACCTGCGTCCTCTCGGCCAAGGTTCCCGATCCGAAATTCTCCTCCCAGACCAAGGACAAGCTGGTCTCTTCCGAGGTTCGTCCGGCGGTGGAAGGTATTATCGGTGAGGCGCTGTCGGAGTGGTTCGAAGAACACCCGAACGAAGCCAAGCAGATTGTCGGCAAGATCATCGAGGCGGCCGCCGCCCGCGAAGCGGCGCGCAAGGCGCGCGAGCTGACGCGGCGCAAATCCGCTCTCGACATCACCTCCCTGCCTGGCAAGCTGGCGGACTGCCAGGAGAAGGATCCGGCCAAGTCCGAACTGTTCATCGTTGAGGGTGACTCAGCTGGTGGCTCGGCCAAGCAGGGCCGCCACCGGGAGAACCAGGCGGTACTGCCGCTGCGCGGTAAAATCCTCAATGTCGAGCGCGCCCGTTTCGACAAGATGCTGTCGTCGGAACAGGTTGGCACGCTGATTACGGCGCTCGGGACCGGTATCGGCCGCGACCAGATCGACTATGACAAGCTGCGCTATCACAAGGTCATCATCATGACCGACGCCGACGTCGACGGCGCCCATATCCGCACGCTGTTGCTGACCTTCTTCTACCGGCAAATGCCCGAGCTGATCGAACGCGGTCACCTCTACATCGCCCAGCCGCCGCTCTACAAAATCACCAAGGGCCGGTCCGAACGCTATGTGAAGGACCAGGCCGAGATGGACGCCTATCTGATCGAGGAAGGTGTCGCGGATGCGGCGCTGACCCTGACCAATGGCGAGGTCGTCACCGGTGCTGATCTGGCTGACCGGGTTGAGCAGGCGCGGGTGGTCAAGCTTTCCGTGGACCGACTGGCAGCCCGTGCGCCGGCCTTCGCCCTGGAAGCAGCGGCCCTGGCTGGGGCTCTGGTCCCGGATCCGTCTGCGGGTTCGATTGACGGCGCGGTCGCCTTCCTCAACCGCTTCGCCGATGAGGGCGAGGATGGCTGGACCGGCGAGCTCGGCGATGACCATGGCTTGATCTTCAAGCGTGATGTTCGCGGCGTGACGGAGACCGTTGTGCTCGATGCGCATCTGCGTGAAGCGCCGGACGCCAAGCGCCTCAATGAGCGCGCCTCGGCGCTGGCCGGCGACTATGCCGGCGCGGCCGTGTTTGCTCCGAAATCGGGCACGATGGTGATCAATTCACCGTCCCAGCTCGTTGACGGCGTCACCGCATCCGGTGCCAAGGGCATGAATATGCAGCGCTATAAGGGTCTGGGCGAGATGAACCCGGATCAGCTCTGGGAGACCACGCTGGATCCCAATGTGCGCTCGCTGCTGCAGGTCTCGGTCACCCATGCCGATACGGCAGACGAGTTGTTCTCGAAACTGATGGGCGATGTGGTCGAACCCCGCCGCGATTTCATCACCGAGAACGCGCTCGAAGCCGAGGTGGATGCTTAAGCCAGCGCGTCGCGGTACTCGCTTTTGAGCGTATCGGGAATGGTGTCGACACTGTCGATAACATCGCAGAAATGCGTGCGCAGATGGGCCTTGAGGTCGTCGCCAAGCGGCAGGTCGGTAAAGCCGTCGGCGATGTCGGCATGGGCGCCACCGAGAATGGCTTCCAGCTCTTCAGCCGAGGACAGCTCGCTGACCCGGCGGGCGGCCCAGAGCCGGGCCTGGTTGAAGGGGGCGAGGAAGTGCTCTCGCTCCTTGGCCACATGTGGCGGGACCGGATCAAAACCGGCCCAGGCCTCCGCCACACCGCGCATCACCTTGTTCATTCGAGCCAGCAGGACCATGCGCTCGCGCAGTGAGACATTGGAATAGCTGTCATCCTCGGCGACGCGCTGGATCGCCGCATCCTTGGGAATGGGGGCGCCCAGAACGCGTTCATAGCGGGCCCAGAAGGCTTCCGGCTGATGCCGCATCTCGTCGGCGGACAGGAAGACGACGCGCTTGAAATGCTGGCCGTAAGTGTCACGGATATGAGCCAGGTCGAGCACGTTCTCGATCAGGGCGCGGTGTGATTGCAGGAACTCCGCCCCGGTCCCGAAACCGCCTTCCTTGATCGATTGCTCATGCGCCGACCGGATCCAGTTGACCGGGTTACGCACGACGAACAGCGCCGTCTCGGACAATTTGGCGGCGCCGGTCAGGCTGGCCGCGACGCGATGCAGGTCAGCGATCTTCGGCAGCAGCTGCGGCTGATCCATATAGGCCCAGGAAAAGCCTTCCGAGGACGCCACCATCTTGGTGCCCGGCCGAGCGCGGAGGCCGATATCGAGCCGCGGCAGTCCGGTCAGCTGTCCCTTGGCTGCGAGCTGACGCGCCGCATTGGCCGCCTGGGCCAGATTGGCCGCCGTGTACTGCTTGTCCTCGCCCCAGACGCTCTGCAGGAAGGTCGAACCGCATTTGGGCAGGCCGAAATGGATGAACTGGGCCGGATAGGCGGACATGGCAGCGCTCCTTTGATTATTTGCGCTTAGCGCGATTTCCGGGCCCGGGTCGAGGTGGCAGGTCGCATATATCTCATGCACGGATTGCACAGGTGTGCCGCGCATGGCTAAGCTCAGCTGATGATTTTACGCAGTCTCTTCGCCGCCTTGCTCGGTCTGCTGATTGGCGCTGCCGCAGCGCTATTCCTTGTGTTCGGACCGGTCGAGTTCGGCGGTGTCAAGGTCGGTCCCTGGCGGACCAATATGCATATCGGGTCTCCCGATGCGCCGGGCATTGTCCGCTCGATTATCGCCCGCCGCGGGCTTCTCGCCATGTCGCGCGAGGAGACGGTGTATTTCAGCGCCGACGCCGACAGCGAGGGCCGAGCGCTCGACGAGGCCTGTGACTACCGGGTGGTTTTCACCACCCAGCCCGACGCGCGTTGGTGGAGTTTGACGCTTTATGCCGAGGATGATTTCCTGCCGGTCAACGGGCTCGAGGCGCATTCCGTTTCGGCCCAGGATGCCGGCGATCAGCAAAGTTTTATCGTCACCGTTTCGCGCCAGCGCGCCGAAGGTTTCTGGGTCAGCCCGGAAAATGGCGGCGCCTTCAATCTGACCCTGCGGCTGTATAATCCGTCGGAGGCAATCGTCGCCGATCCGGGCGTGGCGGTGCTGCCGACTGTCGAGCGTGTGCGCTGTGGAGGTGCCTCATGATCCGCTGGCTCATCCCTGCTGCCGCCGGCCTGATCGGCCTGATCCTCGGTTTCCAGCTCATGCTCGGCGCCCTGCCTGGTTTCATCATGTCCAAGGCGATGGAACGGTTCGAGAGTCTCGGCGGTATCGCCAATGAGGAAGGCCACGCCCCGCCCATCGACGAGACGGCCCGGTCGGTGGTGCGGCCGAGCCCGGACATTCTCTATTCCGGCTGCCTGTTCGATGTCTCCAACGGCCCGATGACCGTCACCGCCCCGGCGCCGTCCGATGGCGGTTATGCCTCGGTGAGCTTTTTCGACAGTCGCACCAATAACTTCGCCGTGATCAATGACCGCGCGGTGGAGGGGGGAAGTGTGCGAATTATTCTTCGCGCAAACCCGGGTTTCGATTCACACGATGATAGTACGGGATATGACGCAGATACTGTGATTATGGCTCCGACTGATACAGGCCTGATCCTCTATCGCCGTATCTGGGCCGATCCGGGCGCGTTCGAAGAGACGGATACCGACCGCCGCCGGTTCGATTGTTCTCTGGGCTAATGTGCTGAGGTTGTGATACCTTTTCCTTGCAATGGATACGCCTCGCCACCTATCGTCGTCATCGAGTGATGCCGATATGGAGCGAAAACGGTGCGAGAAGAAGAATACCGTGAAGAGATGTACCCACTCATAAATGAGTGCCTGCAGGAATTTAATTGCCAACCAATTTTTTTCATCGGTTCAGGCTTTACGCGCCGCTACCTGGGGGCTCCTAATTGGTCTGAGTTGCTTGCGCTGTTGATCGTTCAGTGTCCATTGATTGACGGTGATATCAATTACTATCGTCAAAAGTTCGATGATGACTTCGCCGCCATCGGATCTGAGCTGATTGATCCCTATTTCGAGTGGGCGTGGGGCGAGGGTCGCGCACGTTTTCCCAACGCTCTTTTTGAAGGGCCTCAACAGCGAGATGCTTTTCTCAAACACGCGGCAGCTGAATTATTTCCAGAGGTCGTCGTTGCCGACTTGATAAATTCTTTGCCCAGAGATCTGCAGAGAGAATTGAAGACGTTCAGTGATCTCCGGCCTCACGCCATAATAACCACTAATTACGACCAATTAATCGAGACAGTTTCATCAGATTATGAGGTTTTTATTGGTCAGCAAATACTCAAAATGCAAAATGAATACATAGGTGAGATATTCAAAATACATGGATGCAAAAGCGACCCATCCTCGATCATTCTGCACAAGCAAGACTATGAATACTTCATGGAGCGGCAAAAGTATGTGATCGCGAAGCTCCTCACATATTTTCTAGAGCATCCAATATTCTTTATCGGTTATAGCGCGCAGGATGCAAACATAAAATCGATACTTCGTGATGTTGCTGAGGTGATTGAATCGAGAGATCAGCTCGTAAACAACGTCTTCCTGATCCGGTGGGTGCGCGAGCCGGATGGACATGAATTCAGCCAGAAAGAAGAACTCATCGATGTCGGCGGTGGAGGGCAAATCCGTATTAGGCTGTTCGAAACTTCCGATTTCGATTGGATTTTCAATATCCTATCGGAGCATCGCCCAATGACGGATGTGTCGCCAAAAATCCTGCGAGCTTTCATGGCCAGAGCTTATGGGATGGTTCGCACAGACCTTGCGACGCAAAAATTTGAGATTGACTATAAGTCCTTCGATGCGGCCATCGGTAACGGATCCAAGTTGCCTGCATTGTTAGGCATAGCGGCGGCCGATGCTCCCGAGAATTTCGGATTGAACTACCCGTATACCATGACGCAGGTTGGGCTACAGCTTGGTTACTCTTCATGGCACAAGGTGAACCAATACTTGGATCAAATTGAAGAGGCTCACTCCAAGGGAATTAAAACAAGCGATAATCCATTCCACGTAACTATCGCTTATGGAAAATCTAGGCCGAATAAATATAGCGACCTATTCGTAGAGCTAATTCGCCGATTCCGTGATGATGAAGACTACGAGGCATTACTAGCAGAGCATATGCCCGAATAGCTTGCGGGCCTGTCTGTCAAGAAAACGGACATTCGCCTAATCCGTCAGGTCAAAGCCGAAACGGGTACGCGCGCCGGTACACGCATTGCCCGGCATGTAGCGCCATTTCTCCAGCGCCGCGTTGATCGCTTCGGTCAGGTGGGCCGGATTGTCCGGGAGCTGGATATTGGTGACCTGGCCTTCGGCGTCGATGTCGAAGCCGGCATCGATCTCCAGTGGCAGCTCCAGGCCTTCATTCCACCGGCGCGGCAGGGCCGGGCCGACAGCCACGAGGCGGGCCGGTTCGACTTCATCGCAGCTGGGCAGCGGTGTGCCGGCGCCATCGAAAAGCGCTGTAGCAAGCAGACTCGTTATCAGCATCAGTGCGCCTCACCCCAGGTCGCCCCGGCCTTGGCGTCCACCACCAGCGGGACGCTCAGCTCCAGCGCCGGGCGGCAGGCATTCATCATCACGTCCTGGGTCAGGGCGATGAGCTGGTCGGCCTGGGCTTCGGGCACTTCGAAGACGAGTTCGTCATGCACCTGCAGCAGCATGCGGGCGTCGAGATTGGCCTTGGCGATGGCGTCGGGCATGCGGATCATGGCGCGGCGGATGACGTCGGCGGCCGAGCCCTGGATCGGGGCGTTGATGGCCTGCCGTTCCGCGAACATGCGCATGTTCGGGTTCTTGTCCTTGATCGAGGGGAAGTGGGCGCGGCGGCCGAAAATCGTCTCGACATAGCCGGTATCGGCGACCTGTTGCTTCATCGCGTCCATATAGGCGCGAATGCCCGGGAATTTTTCGAAATAAGCCTCGATGAAGTTCTTGGCTTCTTCGCGGGAGACATCGATCTGATTGGCGAGGCCAAAGGCGGAAATGCCATAGATGACGCCGAAATTGATCGCCTTGGCCTTGCGGCGGACCATCGGGTCCATGCCCTCGATCGGCGTGTCGAAAACCTCCGAGGCGGTCATGGCGTGAATATCGACGCCGTCGCGGAAGGCTTGTTTCAGGGCATCGACGCCGGCGATATGGGCGAGCAGGCGCAGTTCGACCTGGGAATAGTCGGCGGCCACGAGGACATTGCCCGGCTCGGCGATGAAGACCTCGCGGATCTTGCGGCCTTCTTCGGTGCGGATCGGGATGTTCTGCAGATTCGGCTCGGTCGAGGACAGACGACCCGTCGTGGTCGCGGCCAGCGAGAAGGACGTGTGAACGCGCCCGGTCTGGCGGTTGATGTGATCGAGCAGCGCGTCGGCATAGGTCGATTTCAGCTTGGCGAACTGGCGGTATTCCAACAGCGCCACGGGCATGGCATGGCCCTCGGCCGCGAGCTCATCGAGCACTTTGGCATCGGTCGACCAGGCCCCGGTCTTGGTTTTCTTGCCGCCGGGTAAGCCCATGTCCCCAAACAGGATTTCACCAATTTGTTTCGGTGACGCAACATTGAATTCGCGCCCGGCCGCCTCGTGGGCGGCGGCTTCGGCGGCCGCCATTTTTTGCGCGAAGTCCGAAGAGAGACGATGCAGCTGATCCGGGTCGACCTTGATGCCGGCGCGCTCCATGTCCGACAGCACGGCCGGCATGGGGCGTTCCAGGGTCTCGTAGACGGTCGCCTTCTTGCGCCCGACCATGGCCGGTTTGAGGATCTCCCACAGGCGCAGGGTCACATCGGCGTCTTCGGCGGCATAAAGCGTCGCCTTGTCGAGCGGTACCTTGTCGAAGGTGATCTGGGATTTGCCGGTGCCGCAGATCTCCTTGAAGGGGATGCATTGATGGCCGAGATGCTTTTCCGCCAGTGCATCCATGCCGTGCTTTTCCAGCCCGGCCGCGATGACATACGACAGGAGCATGGTGTCGTCATAAGGCGCGACATCAATGCCATAGCGTGACAGCACGCCGAGATCATATTTGAAGTTCTGGCCGATCTTGAGAATGGCCGGGTCTTCCAGCATCGGTTTCAGTGCCGCCAGCGCCGTGTCCATGTCGAGCTGGTCCGGGGCCGCGCCGGTATCGAACATGTCGCCGGAGCCTTCAGGATCGATATGGGCGAGCGGGATATAGCAGGCCTCGCCGGGCGCAGTGGCCAGGGAAATCCCGACCAGGCCGGAGGCGGTGGCGGAGAGCGCATCGGTCTCGGTATCAACCGCAACATGGCCGACCTCGCCGGCGCGCGCGATCCAGCGCTCCAGGTCCGCCATCTCGGTGACGCACTCATATTTGGAGCGATCGATGGGTGCCGTGGCATCGCCGCTTTCATCCGCCGCCGGGGCGCCGAGCGCCTCTTCGACCTTGCGGGTAAAGGTGCGAAATTCCATCTCTTTCAGGAAGCCGACCAGGGTCTCCGGATCCGGTTCGGAGAGGCCGAATTCGGCCATGTCATCGGTGACCGGCGTATCGACCTTGAGCGTCACCAGATCGCGCGAAATGCGGGCATCATCGGCGTGGTTGAGCAGTTTTTCGCGCCGGCCCTTCTGCTTGATCTCCTCGGCCCGGGCCAGGAGCGTGTCGAGATCGCCGTATTCATTGATCAGGAGCGCCGCCGTCTTCACACCAATGCCCGGCACACCGGGCACATTGTCGACGCTGTCGCCGGCGAGCGACTGGATATCGATCACCTTGTCCGGTCCGACCCCGAACTTCTCCATCACTTCGGGCGCCTGGATGCGCTTGTTCTTCATCGCGTCGAACATGGAGACGCGGTCAGAGACCAGCTGCATCAGATCCTTGTCCGAAGACACGATGGTGACGTCCGCACCCTTGGCCTCAGCCATGCGGGCATAGGTGGCGATGATATCGTCCGCCTCGTAATTCTCCATCTCGATGCACGGCGTGCCGAACGCACGGGTGGCGTCGCGGATGATGGAGAATTGCGGCACCAGATCTTCCGGCGCCGGCGGGCGATGCGCCTTGTATTGCGGGTAGAGATCATTGCGGAAGGACTTGCCGGAATGATCGAAAATCACCGCCAGGTGCGAAGGCTGGTCCTCACCCTTGAGGTCCTCCAGGAGCTTCCACAGCATGTTGCAGAAGCCCTGCACCGCCCCGACCGGCGTCCCGTCTGACCGGGTCAGCGGCGGCAGCGCATGATAGGCCCGGAAAATATAGCCCGACCCGTCGATCAGATAGACATGAGAGTTTTCGTCGACCGGTCGATTGATGGCCATAAGGAGGCTCCCCGCAGAAGTGAGTCGCGACACTAACGCGGGTGCGCCGCGGGGTTAATGGGGGAGGTGTGTCTGGTGGTGAGGACGGCCCCAATTTGTCATCCCGGACGTAGGCCCGGGCTTGCCTGCCCTCGCGCAAGCGGGGGACCCGGGCGAAGATCCGGGACCCAGCCTGGCGCGTCGAGGTCGCTGATCAGCAAGGGCGTTCTTACCCAGCAATTCCTCAATTTGTCATCCCGGACGCAGGCCCGGACTTGATCCGGGCGAAGATCCGGGACCCAGCCTGCCGCATCGAGGTCCCTGATCTGCGCCCCGCTTGCGCGGGGCCTTCGTCAGGGATGACAAAAGAGGGGTTTGTTCATCCGAAGAACACCGGCGCCAGCAGCACACCGATGACGCTGATCACCGCGATGGCAGCCAGGTTTATGCGGAAACCGGTCTTGATCATCTGTACCTGGGTCACCGCGCCGGAGGCATAGACGATGGCATTGGGGGCCGTGGCGACCGGCAGCATGAACGCCGTCGAGGCGGCAATCGCGACCGGCACGACGAGATGTTCCGGCGGAACGCCGGCATTGACCGCGAGCACGCCAAGCACCGGCAGAAAGGCGGTGGTGGTGGCGACGTTGGAAGTCACCTCGGTGAGGAACACGACGACGGCGACCATGGCCAAGACCAGGAGCGGGGTTGGCCAGGTTTCCAGGAAGCTCATCTGACCGCCGAGCCAGTTGGCCAGGCCGGTCGAGGACAGGGCTGCGGCGAGCGAGAGGCCGCCACCGAACAGGATGATGACATTCCAGGGCAGGCGCGACACGCCCTGCCAGTCCATCAGGGCCCGGCCCTGGCCTTCCGGGCCGCCGGCGGGAATGAGGAAGGCCAGCAGCGCGCCCATGACGGCGATCTGGGTATTGCCCAGCGCCAGGGTGACGGGCAGGTCGAGCTGGGTGGAAAGCCAGGCCAGGAGCGGGTTCCAGCCCCAGTCCATGCCGGGTTGGCCGATCAGTTCACCGGGCAGGACCCGGCCCATCCACAAAATGGCGACGGTACCGAACAGCAGGGCAACGCGGACTTCCGGGGCCGTCATCGGGCCGAGCTTCTTGATTTCCGCCTGCAGGTGCTCGCGCGCGGCGGCGCTCTCACCGCCGGACTTCAGCTTGAACACCCATTTGGTGATGATCAGCCAGGCGATGGGGATAATGACGATGACGACGGGCAGGCCGATGGCCATCCATTGCGCAAAATCGATCGAACGGCCGAACTCGTTTTCCAAGTAACCGATGCCGATGAGATTGGTCGGCGTACCCACCGGGGTGGCCATGCCGCCGATCGAGGCGGCGTAGGCGACGGCGAGGGCCAGCGCCGTGGCAAAACCGGCGGAGGTCGCGCCTTCGCGGTCGACCTCCTCGGCCACTTTCAGCGCGATCGGGATCATCATCAGCGTCGTCGCCGTGTTGGAGATCCACATCGACAGCAAGGCCGAGGCGACCATGAAACCGCCCACGAGCGCGGCCGGTCGCGAGCCGAATATCTTCACCACATTGAGGGCGATACGGGCGTGCAAATTCCACTTTTCAATCGCCAGGGCGACGATGAAGCCGCCCAGCAAAAGCATGACGATCGGGCTGGCATAGGGCGCCGTGGCAGCGCCTGTCGAGGTGATGCCCAGCAGCGGAAACAGGGCGATCGGGACCAGTGCCGTGGCGGCAATCGGCAGAGCTTCGGTGGCCCACCAGCTCGCCATCATCAGGCCGAGCGAGGCCAGCAGCCAGGCTTCAGCAGACAGTCCTTCCGGGCGCGGCAGGAGTTGCAATCCGACCGCGAGCACCAGGCCAAGGATCAAGCCGATCCGCTGACTGAGCGTGCCTGTCACAATAATCCGGGTTTAGGCGTTCGGATCTTCGCTGGAACCGGCGCGCACAAAGCGGCGGTCGCAATAGGGACATTCCACGAAATCACCCTCGCCCATTTCCAGGAAAACCTTCGGATGACCCAGCGCACCACCACCGCCATCGCAGGCAATACGGTGTTGATCGGTGGCAATGATTTCCGACGGCGGAATGGATTTGGCAGCTTCAGCCATGGACAAGCCCTCATGGACAGGACGAAAAGAGGACCCTAACTATGGCGCCAACCCCGTGCCCGTCAATCGCGAGCCGTCATGTCCGACACATCGAAACTGCCTGATTACGCCCTTGAAGCCATCGATCTGCGCAAGACCTACGCCGGATCGGCTAAGGCGCCGCCGAAAGAAGCCCTCAAGGGGATCGATCTGAAAATCCCGCGCGGCTCGATTTTCGGGCTGCTGGGGCCCAATGGTGCGGGCAAGTCGACCTTCATCAATGTCTTTGCCGGGCTGGTGAAGAAGACCTCCGGTACCGTGAGGACCTGGGGCATTGATATCGACAAGGACAGCCGCGCCGCGCGCGCCGCGATCGGCATCGTTCCCCAGGAAATCAATATGGACGTGTTCTTCACGCCCTATGAGACGCTGGAGCTGATCGCCGGCTTCTACGGCGTGCCCAAGGCGGAGCGGCGGACCGAGGAATTGCTCGAGGCCGTTGGCCTGACCGACAAGCGTGACGCCTATGTGCGCCAGCTCTCCGGCGGCATGAAGCGCCGCCTCCTGGTGGCCAAGGCCATGGTGCATGCCCCGCCCGTCCTGGTCCTCGACGAGCCGACGGCCGGTGTCGATATCGAGCTGCGCCGTCAGCTCTGGGATTATGTGCGTGAGCTGCATGCCCGCGGCACCACGATCGTGCTGACCACGCACTATCTGGAAGAGGCCCAGGAGCTGTGCGACCAGATTGCCATTGTTGATCAGGGCCAGGTTGTTGCCTGCGAGCCCAAGGAGCAACTCCTCAAGCGCATGGACAAGAAGACGCTGGTGATCGAGCCGGTTGATGCGCTTGCAGCAGTGCCGGGCGAGCTCAGCGAATTCGATGCCGAGATCCGCGAAGACGGGGCGCTGGCCATCACCTATCGCTATGGCCAGCAATCTGTGGCCGAGATGATTGAGAAATTCCGCGCCTCAGGCGGTCGTATCGATGATCTGCGCACCGAGGAGCCGGACCTGGAAGATGTCTTCCTAGCGCTCACCTATAATCGTCAAGACTGACACAGGCCCGGCCATATCAGAAGCGGGACAGAAAACCTTTCAATCCCGTAATCTTTGCCTGAATTCGGGCACAGTTGGTCGCCATTCTTCGCCTGCCCTTAAAGGGCAGACGCTAGATGGGAGGTAAGATCATGATGTTGGCAATTCGACGCTTTTTTGCACTGGCAGTGGCCGTGCCGATCTTTCTCGCCCTGACCTGGTTCTTTGGCATCTATGCCCAGCCGCAAGGCGCGACCGGGGCCGGCTTCGCCTTCACCCTGATCGCCATCAGCGCGGTATTCTCGATCATCGTCTATGCCTGGTTGATGCGCCCGGGCCCGAAAGTCCGCTTCCGCAATAAAGGCGTGGAAGGCTTCGACAAGGATTGGGGCATGGGGCTGACCGGTTATGGCGCCAAGCAGAGCGGCAAGCGCCGCCGGGACGACGACCCCGACCCCGACGCCTTGGGCGGGCGCCGCGGTGCCGGCGACGGCGATGGTGATACCGACGGGCTCTACTAGGCGGGTGCGTCCGCTGGGGCGACAAAACCCTCCCAGCTGCTCATATAATCGATAAAGGCCGGGCCCAGGCCTTCGGCGGCCAGATGCTCGCGCGTGACCGGAAGCGCGGCCGGCTCGAAACCGGCGTCGGCCTGCATTTGCCGCGGGAAGTCGTGGTGCAGGATGCCGCTGCGGCCGAGCACGACGAAGTCGAGTCCGCCATCAAGGGCGCGGCGGACATCGGCCGCCGTCGAGATCTTGCCGGCTGAACCGAGGCGGACATGACCGCGTTGCAACGAGGTGAAGTGCTCGAGCAGCGGCTTGTTCTTGAAGTCTTCCTCCTCGGGAGTCTTGAACGTGTCCCAGAGCGACAGGTCGAGATAATCAATGGCCTTATCGGCAAACAGCCGCTCAACGATCTCGATAACCTCGCCCAGCCGCATGCCGAACCGCTCCGGTGAAAGCCGCACACCGAGGCTGAAGTCCGGTCCGCATTCCGCCCGCACGCGCTCGATCAGGTCGAACAAGATGCGGCTACGGTTTTCCAGCGAGCCGCCATACTTGTCATCGCGCTGATTGATTTTCGGGCTGATGAACTGGCCCAGGATATAGCCATGCGCGCCGTGCAGTTCGACACCATGAAAACCGGCCTGTTCCGCCCGTTTTGCCGCGGCGACGAAATCATCCTTGAGCGCGTCCACCTCGTCCGTGCTCAGGCCCTTGGCGCCGTACTTTTCCTGGTCCGAGGGGCATTCCGGCGGCCCGTCGATAAATTCCGCCGGTGTGCGCATGCCGGCATGGTGCAATTGCACGATGGAGTGGGCGCCGGCCGCGTTGAGGGCCGAGGCCATGCGCGTCAGGCCCTCGATATGGTGATCGCCCCAGATGCCGAGCTGGCCGGGAAAGCCGATCCCGCGTTCGCGTACATGGCTGGCGCAGGTCGACACGGCACCAAACCCGCCCTCGGCACGCTTGGTCAGCCAGGTAAATTCATCATCGCTGAGCGTGCCGTCCTTGTGGCTTTGCAGATTGGTCAGCGGTGCCAGCATGAAGCGGTTGGACCAGTCCGGCCCGTGGGCCAGGGACAGCGGCGAAAAGGGATCGGTCATAAGGGCTCCGGCGATCAGGCGTGGAATAATTCGGTCGACACCTTGGCAAACCCGCCCCGCCGACGTCCAGCATCAGGCGCTGCGCAGCTGCGCCAGAGCCGCAAATCCGCCGCCCGCCGCGATTGCACCCGCCCCCCGCATCAGGTAACAGTCCCCCTTCAACGCACCTATAGCTCAGCTGGATAGAGCGCTGCCCTCCGAAGGCAGAGGTCTCAGGTTCGAATCCTGATAGGTGCGCCACTTTCTTGATCTCACGCTTGTTCGCTCCGCGAACCGCTCCGATTGGGCGGCCTGGCCGGCCGACGCGCCGTCGCGCTTGCGAACCTTGCAGGTTCGAACTGGCACCTGTGAGGCGTGCCACTTTCTTGATCTCACGCTTCTTTGTTGCATGTGCAAGCCGAGCGGCTACCCCGTGGCGTTTACGGCATTATCGCGAATAAAATTCAATAAAATCATATGGTTCACCGATTGGATAAAATTGTTCCTATCGCTTAAACCAGAGATCAATTCCGTTTTCGTAATATCCTACTACAGACAAGACGACCCCCGGGGAAACGGGGGCGGTGGGCCAATAAGAGCCTCAATAAGAAAACGGGAGGAAAAGCGATGAAGATGAATTCCTGGGTCAAAGCCTTTGCCCTGAGCGGGCTGATGATGTCCGGTCTGGCTGGTGCGCCGGCGCTGGCGGTGCAGGACGCGCCGCAGCGTGAGGCGGTGCGTGTGTCCGCGCCGGATTATCCGCGGAGTGCGGAGCGCCGCGGTCTCGAAGGCTATGTTGTGATTGCCTATGATATCGACGAGAGCGGCGATGTGGTTGATGCCACGGTCGCGGAAGCGCAGCCGGAAGGCGTGTTTGACCGGGCTGCCCTGCGGGCGGTGAATTCCTGGCGCTTTGCCGAAGCGGCAGCGGTCACTACCGGTCACCAGACGCGGTTGAATTTCGCTCTGCAGGACTGATCTGAACAGCTCACAGGCGGGTTCGCGCGGGTGCAGGCCGCGCGCCTCTCGCCTATTGCGCGAACGCAGCTAGAATGGGCTCAGGCCCACTCTAGATGCGAGCATGTTCATGACCGAGATCAATCCCGACGCGCCGATCCTGGTGACCGGCGCGACCGGCTATCTGGCGGGTGTCATCATCCAGCAATTGCTGGACAAGGGACACACTGTGCATGCCGCCGTGCGCGATCCGTCGAAGACGGACAAGCTGCAGTATCTCAATGCGATTGCCGACGCGTCCGACGGTTCGATCCGGTATTTCAAGGCCGATCTGACCACGTCCGGCGCCTATAGCGAGGGCATGGCCGGGTGCGAACTGGTCATTCACACCGCCTCGCCTTTCACCCTGGCGGTCGATGATCCGCAAAAGACCTGGTTGACCCGGCGGTGGACGGCACCGCCAACGTGCTCTCCAGCGCCAATGAAACCGACAGCGTCAAACGCGTCGTGCTGACCTCCAGCTGTGCGGCGATTTATGGTGACAATGCCGACATCGCGTCCATGCCGGACAAGAAGCTGACCGAGGCGGTCTGGAACACGTCCTCCTCGCTCAAGCACAATCCCTATTCGCTGTCGAAGACACTGGCGGAAAAGAAGGCCTGGGACATGGCCGGGGAGCAGCAGCGCTGGGATCTGGTGACGATCAATCCGTCCTTCATTCTCGGTCCCGGTATCAACCCCAATCTGACCGGGGAGAGCTATTCCACCATCATCCAGTTCGGTGACGGGACGATGGCCGCGGGCGTGCCGGATTTCCGCATCGGTGTCGTTGATGTGCGCGATGTTGCTGCGGCGCACATCCTGGCCGGCTTCACACCCGCCGCTCAGGGCCGGCATATCCTGTCAGGCCACGATACCGGCTTCCCTGAGATGTCGAGTATCCTGCGCGAGAAATTCGGCGACAGTTTCGGTTTCGGCAAATCCATCCTGCCGAAATTCCTCGTCTGGCTGGTCGGGCCGATGCTCAATCCGGGCCTGACGCGCAAGACGGTGAGCCGCAATGTCGGCATCGCTTTCATTGCCGACCATTCCAAAAGTGTCCGCGAACTGGGCGTGAGCTACCGGCCGCTGGAGGAGACGATGATCGATTTCTTCCAGCACCTGGTGGAGAACGGGCGAGTGAAGCCCAAAAGTTGATCCGTCAGGCCAGGCACCAGATTCCGGTGCAGACGCCGAAAAAGAGCTGCATGGCCAGGTCCATCAGCCCGGTCACGATCAGCAGGGGCAGGCCGATATAGGCAAATACCAGCCAGATCGCCGTCACGGTGATGCGCGGTTCGGTGATCTTGTGACCCATGACGGTCTCCGCCTTGCGGCCGAAGGGAAGGGACGGCATGCGATTGTGCTCCCGGCAGGCTCGTGAATAGTGAGTATCAAAGCTGATTCGAGCCTGCGAGGCGAAATGCGTCTCTCCTTCGAGATAGATCGTGCAACCTGGGATGCCGAGCTGCGGCGCCATCCGGCAGCCCTGCAGCAGGATTGGAGTTATGGCGAGGCGCTGGCCGAGCTGGGCGCGGATGTGCGCCGGGTGGCCCTTGAGGATGATCAGGGACGGCTGGCACTGGCGCAGATCACGGTGCGCCGCTTGGCTGGCTTATGGACCTTGGCGGTCTGCACTCGTGGCCCGGTTTGGCTGCGCCCGCTTGATCCGGCGGCGAAGGGACAGACGCTCAAACTGCTCAAACGCGGGCTTGGTCTGGCCTGGCCGCATGTGACCCTGGCGACACCGGATGACGAGACGCGCCCCAAGGGGCTGTCGCGGGTCATGACGGGCTATTCCACCGTACTCCTGGATCTGAAACAGGATCTCACCGATTTGCGGGCCGGGTTCGAGGGCAAGTGGCGCAACCGGCTCAACGCCGCGGAGAAATCCGGGCTGAAGACGGCTCAGAACAGCGTAAAGCTGGCGCAATATCGCTGGCTTCTGCAGACCGAGGAAGGTCAGCGCGAAGAGCGCGGCTACAAAGCGACACCGGCAGCGCTCGTGCCCGCCTTCCAGACCGCAACGGGTGAGCGTGACAGCCTTCTGATCCTGCGCGCCGACCAGGGGCGCGAGAAGATCGCCGCCATGATGTTCCTGATCCATGGCTGCGCCGCGACCTATCATATCGGCTGGAACAGCGAGACCGGCCGCAAGCTCGGGGCGCATAACCTCCTGCTCTTCCAGGCCTTGGAGGAGCTCAAGGCGCGCGGTGTGGTGCAGCTCGATCTGGGCGGGGTCAACACCACGCAGGGGGCCGGGCTGGCCCGTTTCAAGATTGGCACGGGCGGCCGTGTTATCACCTATTGCGGGACGTATTTTTGACGGGGGACTTCATGACACGCTGGATCATCATGCTGGCGGCGACGCTGGGCCTCATGGCCTGCGAAGCGCCGACCAATAATGGCGAGAATTCCGCGGATATCATCACCATATATGGAGCCATCGCGACGGTGGACCGGGGTCCTATGGACCCGCAGACGGAGCCGCTCTTCAACACGTTCGGGATCGAGTTTGATGCCGCGTGCGTCATCAATACCGCGGCTCTATTGACCCTGGAACAACACACTATCCGGGCCGATTTTCCAGCCGGTGCGTCTGTGCGCAACTTCTCCGGTCCGCTTCTGCGTGATGTCATGGCGATTGCCGTGCCGACCGGGCAGACGCTGGTGGTCACGTCGGTCGATGGCTATCAGCGCGAGATCGACCTGCAGCGCATCTATGATCACGATGTGATCCTGGCCGTGCGCATGGATGGCGACCCGCTACCCATGGGAGGTTTCGGGCCGGCCATGCTGGTCTGGCCGCGCCGGACGGATCCGGCGCTGACCGGTATGAGCGATGACGACTGGTCCTGGGGCGTCATCGCCATCGAGGTGCGCGAGGCCTAGTCGACCCGGGCGTTCGGCATGATGCGGCCATCGCCCGTGTGTAATTCCATGATGCCGAAACCGTCTTCGCCCTCGACAAAAACGAGGCGGTAGTTCTCATCGTCCTCGAACATGAAACGGTCATTGCCGAGCGCGATGAGGGCAATCGGGCTGGCGCCTTCGCGCACATAGTGCAGCCGGCCGTCTTCCATGAAGGTGTCACGGACACCCCAATCGCCGACATAGCGGCGCAATTGCCGGTTGGAGAGCTCGACCGGGTTGCGCTGGGCCTGCAGTGCCTCCGTTGCCCAGTTCAGGCTTCGCGTGACTTCCGGGTCTTCGCTGGACTCCGAGATTTCATTGTACAGGTGCAGCTGCGCCTCGATCAGGGCGTCATCGGCCTCGACGGCAATATCCGGCGTAACCCCTGTGCCTTCCCAGTTGGTGCCGGTGACCGGATTGCGCGCCGAACCGGTCGAAATGAAGACGGCAAAGCCTTCTTCGACCAGGAAAGTGCCGCCGGGATTGCCCGCGCCATAGGTGGTTTCGCCAATAATGGTGGCCCGTTCCATCGCCTGCAGGTGATAGGGGAAGGCCTCGCCGGCGGATCCGGTGCGGCCGCTGGTCAGGACCGCCATGGGCACATGGGGGCGGTGGCCGACCGGGTGACTGGGCAGCGACCACATCTGGTTCGGGTATTCATAATCGCGCGAGACGAAAGTGTTGATCAGCACATCACCGCCCTGTGGCAGGAAATGGCTGGTCAGGAATTGCACCATGGACGGGTCGCCGCCGACATTCTGGCGCATGTCGAAAATCACACCATCGGTATTGGCGATGAAGCTGAGTGCCGCGCTTGCCGTGTCCAGCGCCGGGGCGATGGGAGCAAACTGGTTAAGCTTGATATAGCCGATATTGCCGGGAAGGATGGCAACCTCGGCGAAACCGAAATTCTGCCGTGCCAGCGGCGCCCAGCGCTCGCGCATTTCCTCTTCCGAAGGCGGGTTGGCGTCACGCTCTGCCTGTCTGGCCATTGCCTGAGCAACCCGTTCGGCGCCGACGAAGCGAACGCTGAAGTGATTGTCCTCCTCGCCCAGGGCCTGACCGATGGCCGAAGCGAAGGCTTCCGCGCTGTCTTCCCGATAAGCGCCGGACGCATAGGCGGTGCGCAGATCATCGGCAATCTGGGTCGCGCGTTCGGCGTCGAAGAATTCGTCGGCAATGATCGTGGCGAGGCTTTCAACGGCGCTGTCGCGCGTTTCCGGCGCCAGCGGAGTCTGTGCCATGGCTGGGAGCGCCACAAAGGCGGCGCCCAGTGCGGCGGCAAAAGGTTTCAGCATTTCATGTCCCTCTGTGTTCCGAAGGGCTCTTAGTCGTCTATCCGGGCACCCGCGTTCAAGTGAATAAGCGGATAGACCGGGGACAGAAAATTGTAAGCACGCGTTCAGGTTGGAAGCGGTGAAAACTGTCACGAATACGTATAAAAGCCTTTCAGCCGGGCGCTGTCCTTTCTAAGGTGCGCTCGCTTTTTTGGATTGGGGAGTGGAATGGACGGCTTCTTTGACGCTGCGACTACGGTCAGCGATTTCCTCTGGGGGGGTACCTGGGGCGATCAGCGCATCCTGCCCGTAGGCATTATCACCATCGCCCTTTTGGGCACGGGTCTCATTTTCATGCTGCGTCTCGGCTTCCGGCCGCTGCGTCGCCTGTTCCCGGCTTTCGGCGAGCTGTGGTCCGGCCGTAAAGGCGGTGGCGAAGGTGAGATCACGCCGTGGCAGGCGCTCTCGACCGCGCTGTCCGGCCAGGTCGGTACGGGTAACCTCGCCGGTGTGGCCACCGCGATCACGCTGGGCGGCCCGGGCGCGATTTTCTGGATGTGGATCACTGCCCTGTTCGGCATGGCTGCGGCCTATGCCGAGTCCAGCCTGGCGGTGCGCTATCGTGAGAAACACCCGGACGGCCACTTCCACGGTGGTCCGATGTACTACATCAAGAACGGCCTGGGTAAGCATTGGGGCTGGCTCGCCGTTCTCTTCTGTATCGGTACGATTTTCTCCGCTGTCGGCACGGGCGGCATGATCCAGGCCAACTCCATTACCCAGTCCGCTGTCGAGGCGGGCCGTTCCATGGGCGTTGTGGTGCCCAATTGGAGTGTCGGTCTGATCATCGGTGCGCTGGTCTTCATCGTCATCATCGGTGGCATCAAGTCGATCGGTAGCGTGGCCGGCAAGATCATCCCGTTCATGGCCGGCGCCTATATCCTTGCCGCCCTGTTCGTGATCGTCACCCATATCGAGTTCATCCCGAACGCCTTCATGCTGATCATCGGTGGTGCTTTCGGCTGGGAGCAGGCCGGTGGCGGTCTGGCCGGCTACGGCGTCCTTGCCGCGATCCGCGCCGGTGTGGCGCGCGGCCTCTTCTCCAACGAGGCCGGTCAGGGTTCCGCCCCGATCGCGCACGCCGCCGCTCAGACCAAGAACCCGGTCAAGCAGGGCGAGATCGCCATGCTCGGCGTGTTCATCGACACCATGATCATCTGTACGATGACCGCTCTGGTGATCCTGGTTGTGCAGGGCGCTTACCCGTCCGGTGACGGCACCACGGTGGAGTATGCCTGGCAGTCGACCACGCTCGAAGCGTCGGCCATCACCACGGCGGCCTTTGCCGAGGGCATGATGTATGGTGCCTGGGTGATCCTGGCGGCGCAGGCCTTGTTTGCCTTCACCACGATCATCGGCTGGTCCTACTATGCCGAGCAGTGCCTGACCTACATCACCGGCGACTGGGCGGCCAAGCCGTTCCGCTTCGTCTGGGTGGGTGTGGCCTTCGTCGGCACGCTGATCACCAATGTCACCGGCCTCTGGCGCTTCGGCGATATCGCCAACGCGTCCATGCTGCTGCCGAACGTGGTGGCGCTGCTGCTGCTGTCCGGGGCTGTGGTGGCCTACACCAAGCGCTTCGACAAGACGGGCGAACTGCCGCCGAACTGGGCGGGCGACGTCTGGGGCACGCAGGAGTCGACGGAGGAAGAACTCCAGTCCGGCCATGCCAATGTCGATGGCGAAGCCACGGCCAAGGACGACTAGGTCCCGGCCTGATTGATCAAGGAAAAGCCCCGCCGGTTCCGGCGGGGCTTTTTCTTTGCCGTAAAGGCGATAGGCGTCGCTACAGGCGTCGGCCGATAAACAGGGAGCAAAACATGCCGATAAGAATGCCGATCATATCGGCGACGACATCGGCCCAGCTCGCGGTGCGGCCGACCAGATCCGTGGCCTGGACCAGCTCGATGAACAGGCCGAACGCCATCAGGAGCGCGGTCTGGAGGATATGGGCCCGGCCGGGCCAGCCGATCCGCATCAGCACGGTCAGGGTGAAAAAGGCCGCGATATGCTCCAGCTTGTCAAAGCCGAACAGGTCCGGCTGCGTGGCATGACCGGGCTGAAACGCCAGGTCGAGCACCAGGGCACTGGTGGTCAGAAACAGGACACGGCCGGCCCATCGCAGTCCCGCATCTGGACGGCGGGCTTGAGTGTTTTTAGGTTCCGTCGACATCAAACAGGACCGGGCTCCAAATGACGCATTTCCTTGACGATCTCGACATTTTGACGAAACCGCGCAGTGACTGGACGCGCGAAACGGCGGGCGAGATCTATCGCGCGCCGTTCAACGATCTGATCTTTGCAGCCCAAAGCGTGCACAGACGGTGCCACAAGGCCAATGAAGTCCAGACCAGCCAGCTGCTGTCGATCAAGACCGGCGGCTGTGCCGAGGATTGCGGCTATTGCAACCAGTCGGCCCATTTCGACACCGGCCTGAAGGCCTCCAAGCTGATGCCGCTCGATGATGTGCTTGAGGCGGCGCAAAAAGCCAAGGATGGCGGGGCGACACGGTTTTGCATGGGCGCAGCCTGGCGCGATCTGAAAGCGCGCGATGAAGACGCGATCTGCGACATGATTACCGGCGTCAAGGCGATGGGTATGGAGACCTGTGTCACCCTGGGCATGCTGGCCGATGGTCAGGCTGAAAAGCTGCGTGAGGCGGGGCTGGATTACTATAATCACAATCTCGATACGGCGCCGGAAGACTATGGCCGGGTGATCTCGACCCGCACCTATCAGGACCGTATCGACACGCTCGACCGTGTGCGCGGTGCCGGCATCCATGTCTGCACCGGCGGTATTGTCGGCATGGGTGAGGATGAGGCGGCCCGGATCGGCCTCCTGACCGAGCTGGCGGCGATGGATCCGCATCCGGAAAGCGTGCCGATCAACCATCTCGTCGCCGTTCCCGGCACGCCGCTGGGGCACAGCAAGCCGCTCGACGGCATTGATTTCGTGCGCACCATCGCGACGGCACGTATCCTGATGCCGAAATCCATGGTCCGCCTGTCGGCTGGCCGCGAGGGTATGAGCAAGGAGCTGCAGTCCCTGTGCTTCCTGGCCGGCGCCAATTCGATCTTCGTCGGCGAGGAATTGCTGACCACGCCAAACCCGGAAAAGCACGAGGATTTCGACCTGTTCAAAACGCTCGGCATCGAGCCGATGCAGCTGCCGGCGGAATAGGGAGCAAGGCTGATGGATAAGCTTGGTGCACAGGCTGTTGTGGCGCAGCTCGCCGGCTGGGACGCCGTCGACGGCCGCGATGCCATTCGCAAGGTCTATAAGTTCGCCGATTTCAACCAGGCCTGGGGCTTCATGAACCGGGTGGCGTTGAAGGCCGAGCAGATGGATCATCACCCTGAATGGTTCAATGTCTACAACACGGTTGATGTGACGCTTGCGACCCATGATGCCGGTGGCGTGACCCAGCTCGATCTCGACCTGGCCAAATTCATGGATGCTCTGGTCTAGGGCTGATCCCTAGTCGGAATGGATGATGATCATCCCCAGCAGGACATCAGCGCCCTGCTGGCCCAGCGTCATGTCGGTGGCTTCCTGCAGCAGGGCCGCGATGCGGTCTGCATCCGGCACCTCGCCGTACTGGAAATAATTCCCGGTATAGACGCTCATCGCCGTCACATAGGCATTGCGCAGGCGCGGCATGTAGCGTTCGACGCGGCGGCGCAGCTGGTAATCCTCGACCTCAAGCCCGGCCTCGATCTGCAGGATGCCGCGGGCGCGGCGATTGGCCTGCACCGTCGCGGTCAGCGGCGGCAGCGGCATATAGCTGTCCGAGGAGGTGATGCTGCGATGCCGGGCATCATCGCTGCCACTGTCGGAAGGCGGCGGGGCCAGGGCGGCAGCGGGCAGCGCACCGGCCGTCAGGGCCAGCGCCAAGGCGCAGAACAGGGAACGCAACAGGGTCATGCGTTCTGGCTATCACAGACCCGTAAAGGAAGCGTTGGCGCGGCTCTGGCGCGTGATCAGTGGATCGAGGTGATCCGGACCCAGCCCTCGCGGCCATTTTCCAGCTGGCTGAAACGGTCGGCGCAGATGCGGTCGATCGCAACGTGCAGATACCAGTCCGCCTCACGACCGCGCATCGGTGTGTAGACGCCGTGCCAGTAATCTTTCACGCCCTCATACTCGGAATGCCAGATCGCATCGACGGCCTCGACATGCCCGGAGAAGATGCCGCTCTCCTTGATGATGGCGAGTAATTGCTGCCCCTGGGCGCTGATCTGTGTATCGACGACTTGGCCTTCGCCGATGCTGGAAAAGCGGGGATGGTTTCGCATACCCGCGCTGATGGCGACATAGCGGACCTCGCCATCATCGGGGCGAATAATACAGGTCATCAGCGGCGAAACCCGTACGCTTTTGAGCGCGAACTCGATGACATCGAGATAGGACGGGTCGGAAAGCAGGGCCTGGATGCGGTTTTCAAGGTTCGCCTTGGGCTCTGCGCTTCCGCCCTCGATGCGCGAGATATAGGCCTGGCTGACATGCAGCAGATCGGCCAAGGTTTCCTGCTTCAATCCCGTGCGACGGCGAAAGGCCCGTAATTCAGCACCCCAATTCATACTCTCGTTCCCCATTTCCCCTCATTTAATCGAAAGGATACAGGGGGTTGTGAGGTGTTCCTAGCAAGCGATGCACGCCCCGCGCGCATATTTTATTGATCCCGCTTCCCGGTAGCCAGGAGGCGCCTTTATTGCTGCCGGGGCGCAGCGGGATGCTGGACGCTGGCCCTTGGGGCGGGCTAGAACCGGTTGACCATTGCCCAGCAAGGATCTCCGCATGTCTTTTGTCGACAGCCTGCTTTACTTCTTCAGCGCCTATATTCTCAATTTCCTGGTCTGGATCATCATCATTGGTGTGGTGATGAGCTGGCTGATCAATTTCAATGTGATCAATACCCACAACCAGTTCGTCTCGACGATCTACCGCATCACCAATGCGATCACCGACCCGCTGGTGCGGCCCATCCGCCGTTTTGTGCCGCCGATTGGCGGGATTGATTTCTCGGCTCTGATCCTTCTGTTCGGTATCTACTTCCTGCAGGTCGTGATCATTCCGGCGCTGGCCCGCGCCTTCTAGAGGCCGGGTCCGGCTTTACGGCACAAGCTTGGGGGCAAAGCGAATGAGTGCTGAGATTATCGACGGCAAGGCCGTCGCCGCGGAAATTGATGCCCGGGCCGGAGAGGCCGGGGCCCAACTGGCCAAGGCCTTGGGCCGGGCGCCCTGCCTAGCGGTTGTCCTGATCGGCGAGGACCCGGCCAGCCAGGTCTATGTCCGCAACAAGGTGCGCCGCACCGAGGCGGCGGGACTGACCTCGATCGAGATCCGTAAACCGGCCGGGGTGAGCCAGGACGAAGTGATTGATATCGTCCGCACGCTCAACGCCAATCCCGATGTTGACGGTATTCTGGTGCAATTGCCGCTGCCCGATCACATCGATGCCAATGCGGTGATTGAAACCATCGACCCGGACAAGGATGTGGACGGGCTCACCGAAGCCAGTGCCGGACGGCTGGTCTTGGGCAAGCCGGGTCTGCGGCCGTGCACGCCGACCGGCTGTGTCGACCTGGCCAAGCGCACGCTCGGTGATCTGTCTGGCAAATCCGTTGTCGTGATCGGCCGCTCCATCCTGGTTGGCAAACCCGCCGCCCTGTTATTCCTGGAGCAGAATGCCACGGTTACGATCGCTCATTCGCGTACCGCCGATCTGCCGGGGCTGGCGCGCAGCGCTGATATCCTCGTACCGGCGGTCGGGCGGCCGGAAATGGTCCGCGGCGACTGGGTCAAGCCGGGCGCCTGCGTGCTCGATGTCGGTATCAACCGTATCGATGCGCCGGAGCGCGGTGAGGGCAAGACGCGTCTGGTTGGCGATGCGGCGTTTGACGAAATCGTCGGCCATGCCGGCTGGATCACGCCGGTCCCGGGCGGGATCGGTCCGATGACCATCGCCATGCTGTTGCGCAACACGGTACTCGCCGCAGCCTTGCGCAATGGGCTGAAGATTCCCACAGGTTTATAAATATTCGAACTTTCCTCCCAGCGTAAACGGTTCGATAACGCAACGCTAATATCATATGAGCGAGGGAGGAGTTCATGCCGGGACAGGCGCTCAAAGTGCTGCATGTCGAAGACGACTTTGCCGACGCGATGCTGGTTCAGCATGCGGTTTGCGAAGCCGGGGATTTCGATATTGCCTTTGAAGTCGCGCGGACGCTGAAAGACGCTCAGCGCAAACTGTTACGTGAGGCCTATGATCTTGTCCTGCTCGATCTGCGCCTGCCTGACAGCGTGCACCCGATCGACACTTTGGAAACGGCCCAGGACTGTGCCGGTGAGACGCCGCTTCTTGTCCTCTCGGGCTCGATGAGCGTTGATGATGTTCATCTGCCCGATGATGTGGCGCGCCTGGACAAGAATGAGAGCTTCCGTTGCAAGAAGGGCGAGGCGCCGGTGCACCTCGCCAGCCTTATCCGTGATGCGGCGGAATCTGCCGATATCCAGACCATTTAAGCGGTTTTCGCTTCCCAGGGCGCGCCTGGCGTCGCACCATCCCCATTCCCTATTTGCTACGGAGAGCCGTCATGCGCAGCGCTCATGAAATCGATTACAAGATCGTCGGTGAGGATATCCAGTTCGTCGAGATTGAGCTCGATCCCGGCGAGAGTGTGATCGCTGAAGCGGGCTCCATGATGTACAAGACGCCCATCGTCGAGATGGACACCATCATGGGTGACGGCTCGGAGAAACATAAGGGTTTCCTCGGTGCCCTGGCCGGCGCGGGCAAACGCATTCTGACAGGCGAAAGCCTGTTCATGACGATTTATACGCATCAGGGGCAAGGCAAGGCGCACACCGCCTTTGCCGCGCCATTCCCGGGCACGATCATCCCGGTCCATCTGCCCGATGTTGGTGGTGAGCTGATCTGTCAGAAGGATAGTTTCCTGTGCGCCGCCAAGGGCGTCGCGGTCGGGATTGCGCTGCAAAAGCGGATCATGACCGGCCTGTTCGGCGGTGAAGGCTTCATCATGCAGCGGCTCGAGGGCGATGGCTGGTGCTTTGTCCATGCCGGCGGCACGCTGGTTGAGCGCGAGCTGGCTGCCGGAGAGGAAATCCACGTCGATACCGGTTGTGTCGTAGCCTATACCGCCGGTGTTGATTTCGAGATTGAGCGGGCTGGTAACATCAAATCGATGATCTTCGGCGGCGAGGGTGTGTTCTTTGCCCATCTCAAGGGGCCCGGAAAAGTCTGGCTGCAGTCCATGCCGTTCTCGCGCCTTGCCGGGCGTATCCTGGCCAATGTCCCTGTCGGCGGATCCGGCCAGGGCGAGGGCTCGGTACTGGGCCCGATCGGCGACATCATGCGCGGCAGCTGATCTGCGACAACCGTGCAGTTGACAGTCATTCGCAGAACGCGCATAAAGATGAGACTGAGATTAGTTCGCATCTAAGACCTGTCTGCACCGCATGTATATCTGCATCTGCAACGCCCTTCGTGAGAAGGATCTGAAGTCCGCCGCCGCCGCACCCAATGTGCGTTCGGCTGCGTGCGTCTTCAAACAGGTCGATGCGCGCCCGCAATGCGGTCGCTGCCTTCCCGATGTCGCTGAAATGGTGTCTTCGGTTGAAATCCAGCGCGCTGGCGAAAGCGGCTCCGCAGCCTAGTCTGCAAGCGATTTCCACTTGCAAACATAATGGTTGGCGCGATTTCAGAACGCCCTAATTTAACGCTCGCAGCAGTTGTGAAAGGCATGCGACCATGAAGGGCGATCCCAAAGTCATCGAGTATCTCAACGGCGCACTCAAGCTCGAGCTGGCCGCCGTGAACCAGTATTTCCTGCACGCGCGGATGTTCAAGGATTGGGGCCTCGGCAAGATTGCTGACATCGAGTACGAGGAATCGATCGACGAGATGAAGCATGCCGATGCGCTGATCGAGCGGATCCTGTTTCTCGAAGGCCTGCCCAATGTGCAGGACCTGGCCAAGATCTATATCGGCGAAACGCTGAAGGAGTGCCTAGAAGCTGACCTCAAGGTCGAGCACCGGGCGCACCCCTACTACATTGAGGCGGCGGCCTATTGCGAAGAGGTCAAGGATTACGTCACCCGTAAGCTCTTCACCGATATCCTCGCCAGCGAGGAAGATCATATCGATTTCCTCGAAACCCAGCTTGGTCTGATCGAGAAGATCGGCGAAGAGCGGTATATGCAGTCCCAGATGAAACCGGGCGAGCACGGCTAGCGCTGCGCGGCCGCCGGTCCGGTATCGGTGGCAGACGGAGCCGGCAGGGCGATCTGCGCCAGAACAGGCCGGTGGTCGGCATAACCATCGGCCTCGCGCCGGCAGTAATTCTCTTCCAGGAAAGCCAGCTGCGAGATTGCATTCCATTGCTTGGCGGTGCCGGCAAGGAAGACGAAATCGAGCATGTTCTGATAGCGCGGATTGCACTGGGTTCCGGTCGCCGGGCAATTGTCATTGGCCATACAGATCGGCTGCGGCCAGGAGGCCACACCACCGCGGGCAAAGATCGAGAAGGCCCGGTTGCCGCCCTGGCGGGCGCCGCGGAAGTCGAAATCAAAATTGAAGTCACCCAGCGCGATGATGGCGAGGTCCTGGTTCTCCTCGATCCATTCGCGCAGCCGGCGCGACTGGCCCTGGCGGACGGTTTCATTGCCGCGGTTGAAGTGGACATTGACGAAGGCCAGTTCCTGTCCGCTCCAATTCGTCGCCGTCATCAACAGAGGCCAGCGCGAGCCGCCGACCTCTTCCAGCTCGACAATGGAGACATCCTGGAAGGCCTCGGCCAGGTAGATAAAGGCCAGGTGGTCACCCCACTCGCTGCCGCGCGTGCCGAGTTGTCCGGTATAGCTGAAGCCGGTGGCCTCGTTCAGGGCTGACACGAAGAGGTCAAGGGTGGCCTGGTCCTCTACTTCCTGCAGCGCCCAAAGGTGCAGGGGGGAAATCCGTGTCAGATCGGTGGCGACGAGTTCCGGCTGGGTGTCGACATCGCTCTCGACATTGAAAGTTGCCAAGCTCAAGCTTTGAGCCCAGGCCGTGCTGCCCCAGAAAAGGCAGAGCGCCGCGAGGAGAATACGCATGATGAAAGTCCTGATCTTGCCCTGGACCTTCCCCTACTATGGACACTTGAAATTGCAATAAGCGATTTAAACTAAAGGCAAATTTGAAACCACCGCGAGCATGTGGCGCCAGATGTCGCGCTCTGATTGCACCGACGGGGAGACATAGACGTGAACCATTCCGATCTCGATCAAGACACCCAGGACCGGCTCGACGCGGCCGCCTTCCGCCGCCTGCTCGCTCATCTCGATGCGCGCAAGGATGTGCAGAATATCGACCTCATGATCCTCGCCGACTTCTGCCGCAACTGTCTGGGCAAGTGGTACAAGGCGGCGGCTGACGCGGAAGGGCTGCCGGTTTCCGACGAAGAGGCCCGCGCCCGCGTCTACGGCATGCCCTATGCGCAGTGGAAATCCGAGCACCAGACACCGGCCAGCGACGCCCAGATGGCCGCCTTCAAGGCGCGCAAGACCTCGGCCTAGAAACACCCCGCAAAAACTGCGTCTAACCCGCGCCATTGTTCGCACTGGCCTGCGCTGTATAGTCAGGCCCTGATTGATGCGTGGGCGATGTCCAGCGAGGGAATAGTCATGATGCGTTGCGGGTGGGCGGTCCTGGCGGCTGCCGCGATCGCTTTTTGTGTGTTTGCTGCGCCGGTCGGGGCGCAATCCGGTCCGGGCGCTGCGCCGATTTTCCAGCCCGGCGCTCCCGGTCAGCCGAGCCGACAGATCAGCCGTGAGGAATCCCTGGAGCTCGGCCAGAGCCGTTATGTCGCCGCGGATGTGCGTTTCATGCAGCACATGATCGTGCACCATAACCAGGCCGTGGAGATGGGCGATCTGGTGGCCGGCCGCACCGAGAATCCCAGCGTGATCGGCATGGCCGAGCGGATCGCTCTGACCCAGGCTTCGGAAATGGACATGATGCGCACCTGGCTGACCCGCCGGGGCGAGTCGACCGCAATGGATATGTCCGATCATGCGCATATGGACCATGGCGAGATGGACCATTCCGACATGGATCATTCCGCAATGGATCATGCGGCCATGGGGCATGGCAGCGACCATGAGGCGCTGTCCGATGTGCCGCTCATGCCCGGCATGCTGTCGCCGCGGCAGATGGCCGAGCTGGCTGCAGCCAGTGGCGAAGGCTTCGACCGGCTCTATCTCACCGGCATGATCCATCATCACCAGGGCGCGATCGATATGGTCAACGCCCTGCTCGCTGAACCCGGCGCGGCGGAGGATCCGGAAATGTCCGGGTTCGTCTCTGACGTCATCACCGATCAAACCACTGAAATTATGCGTATGCGAGCCATGCTCGCAGAGCTCGGCTAGGGGAGGCCCTTCATGATTAAACGCTTCAAGACATCGACATCCATTCTGGTCCTGGCAGGCCTGATGGCGGCTTGCTCGCCGGCGAGCGAAGAGGGGGCTGAAGAGACCACCACCGCGGCCGAGGCCGTGCCTCAGACCCGCGAAGGCCTGGCGCCGGGTCTTTGGGATGCGGAAGAAGCATCGTCCAACATGCAGCTCGTCCACCATGTCCGCACGCCGGAAGCTTTCGCGCAGCCGAACGCGCTGTGGGCCCCGGCTGTCGAGCGCGCCCTGTGGCAGGCCATGGCGGCCGGTGAGGAAGTCGAGCGTCCGCCGAGCCCGATCTCCTTCGCCAACACCGATCTCGCTTTCACCGGCAATCGCGTGGTGATGGGCAATTGGCACGGTTTCAACGTGTTCGAGACCTCCGCCGATGCGGCCCCGGAGCTCATCCTCTCGGTCGTCTGTCCGGGCGGCCAGGGCGATGTCAGCGTGCACGGCAATCTGGTTTTCCGTTCCGTCGAGGATAATCGCGGCCGTCTCGATTGCGGCACCGGCGGTGTCGAGGGCGATGTCAGCGACGAACGTTTCCGCGGTGTGCAGATCTTCGACATTTCCGATCTGAGCAATCCGCGCCAGGTGGCTGCGGTGCAGACCTGCCGCGGCTCGCATACCCATACGCTGGTTCCCGATCCGAGCGATGAGGGCGTACTTTACATCTATAACTCGGCCACGTCGGGCGTTCGGGCCGGCGAGGAGCTGGACATTTGTTCCTCCGGTCAGCCGGACGAGAACCCGGAAACGGCGCTCTATTCCATCGACGTGATCCGTGTCGATCTGAGTGCTCCGGAAACGGCGGAAATCGTCAATCGCCCGCGCATTTTCGCGGATCGTGAAACCGGTGAGATCAACGGCTTGTGGATGGGCGGTGCCCTGGAAGAGGGTGGCCAGGAAAGCGCCGTGACCAATCATTGTCACGACATCAATGTCTATCCGGAGCTCGGCATCGCTGCCGGTGCCTGCTCGGGGAATGGCATCCTGCTCGACATTTCCGATCCGGCCAATCCGTCCCGTATCTCGGAAATGTCCGACCCGAATTTCGCATACTGGCACGCGGCCATTTTCAACAATGCTGGTGACAAGATCGTCTTCACCGACGAGTGGGGCGGCGGTCTCGGTGCGCGGTGCCGTCCGGAAGACCCGGAAAACTGGGGCGCCAATGTCATCGCCAACATCACCGAGGATGGCCTGGAGCGACAGTCCTATTACAAGATCCCGGGCAATCAGACCGCGGTCGAGAATTGCGTCGCGCACAACGGCAATCTGGTGCCGGTTCCGGGCCGCGATATAATGGTTCAGGCTTGGTATTCCGGCGGTATCTCGGTGATCGACTTCACCGACAGCGCCAATCCGGTGGAGATCGCTTGGTTTGATCGCGGCCCGCTGTCCCCGGATGAGCTTTATCTCGGTGGTTACTGGTCGGCCTACTGGCATAACGGCCAGATCTACGGTCCGGAAATCGTCCGGGGTCTGGATGTGCTACAGCTGACGCCGTCCGAGCACCTGACCGAAAACGAGCTGGCTGCGGCCAATCTAATCCGCTTCGAGGAAGCCAATCCGCAGTTGCAGGAGAGCTTCCAATGGCCCAATGAGCCGGTTGTGGCACGGGCCTATCTCGACCAGCTGCGCCGTGGCGATACCGACGGAGCCCTACTCGACACCGTCGATGCGGCGATCGCGGCCTGGGAGGGCGGTAATGCCGCTGATGCGGCGTCCGCTGCAGCTGCGCTGAGCGCTGCCGGTGAAGCTGCTTCCGGCGCCGACCGTGCCCGTCTTGTGGCGCTGGCCGGCGTGCTGGCTGAAGCGGGCTAAGCGCGAGTGATTTGCGGGCCGCTTTGGCGGCCCGCCATTTCACCTAGCGAGACAGGTGGGCGCCGTCCGCGCAATGGGCGTGATAGCCTTCCAGATTGAGCGCATCCATGCCGATCTCGGCGCGGAATTCATCGATCCGGGTCTCGTCCACGACCTCACCGAAATCAGCGCGGCCTTCGCTGCACATGATCTGTGTCGCATAGCGCTGCGGGCGGCCCTCAGCGCGCTCACGGCGATCATACATGGCCGCATAATGCCAGGGCGTCAGCTCTTCGCGTTCCACGGCTTCGCGGATCAGCGGCAGGATGGAGCCGGCGAAGTCGGCATCCCACTGGGTCATGCCCTGTTCTTCGTCGAAATACTGGCCATGCTGAGCGATATACCAGGCTGCATTCTGGGCCTCGCCCGAGAATTCCGGCGGGCTCGGCCAGCCGTGCAGGGCAACGATTTCCTTCAGGCGAGCCTGGTTTTCAATATCACCTTTGAAGGTGATCGTGCCCATCAGCGTCTGCAGGCAGGGCATCATATGGGTCTGGAAATAATCGCCGCATATCGCTTGCGGGTCGTGCAAGAGGCCGCGTGACCATTGGTCCACCCGATAGCGTTCAATCAATTCCTCTGACAGGCAGGCGCGATCATTATCGGCACAGTCAAAGGCGGCGATAGCGGCCGCCTCGGCGTCATATCCGGCATTGATCCGCTCAATCATTTCCGCCGGCCGTTCCTGGCCCTGCATGACCTGGACCTGTGCGAATGCGCTCGCCGGAACAGCCGCGATGAGGGCTGCACCGGCAGCCAGAACGATAGTATTCAGTCCCATGGAATACCCCTTCCACTCCTGGCCATCCGGACATCTGGGACCGGATAAGCCTTTACCGGGGCGTAGCTATTCCAAAGCGCCGCACGAGTTGCAAATGAGCAATTCTTAAGGCCGGGGTAGCGCTTTTGTCAGGTCGCCGAGGAGAAACGCGCGAGCGCGAAGGCCTACGCGGAGTGGAAAGAGAGGTTCCAGACCACCGCCGCGCCCGAACAATGGCATCATTCGAGGCGCGGCGGACGTCTTAGATCGTCGGTTAGAATTTCCGCGTCAGCATCACATAGCTGTAAACAGGATCGCTGCCGGTCGGCGCGTTCGGTGCGTTCTCGGCGAAATCGCCACGGCGCAGGGTTGCGGCTCCCGCTTCAAGCGGGAGCTCCCGCGGCCGAATCCACCACTGAAAGCGTGTGTCGATTACGAAGCCGATACGGTCGCCGGAGGTGCCGGACGAGTCGCGAAGCCGAGCCGGGCCCCAACGGTCCGTATCGGAGGCGAGCCGGGCTTCCTCAGCGAGTATGCCGAAATTCACAGGTCCGTTTCTGACCTCCAGCCGAACGCCGGCTGTCACTAGATTCTGCCGCGAAAGCGGGCCGAAAATCCCGGTTTGACCGAAGTCAAAACGGCGTCCGCCATAGAGGGTATCGAACCGGTTCCACTCGTTGTCGAGCGGATCGTCGTCGCCGCTCGCCCAGGCAAACTGGCCCGACAGGCGCGGTTGCCAGGGGGCATCGAAAGTGTAGCCGACAGCGGCGTGGATCGTTCCGGCGCTCACATCGAACGTGTTGCCGCCCGACGTGTATTCGCCGAACTGGTAGATGCCTTCTAGGTCCATATCCACCTGGCCGACGCCCTTGGGGCGCGTGAGGCGAATGCCCGGGGTGACGACGTCCGATCCGGGGTCTTCATGGAGGCCGAGGACGTAAAACTCGCCCGTAACGTTATTGCCCAGCCCCGAGCGCGTCATGTGCACGCCCCAGAAATGCGTTCCCCAGGCGGCCTCATCGGCCTGCGCGGTATTGTCAAGAAGCGCCGCGCGGTCGCGCGGCTGCGCGGTGACCGGGATCGTATAGAAGGCTCTTACAGTGGTGTTTTCACCGGCTTGGTGCTGAACACGTACGCCATCGAAAACATTAGGCCAGTTGCGGAAGGAGTTGGCGACCGAGAGCCGCTGCGAGCCGAGCCGGCTCGTGAACCGGCCGACACGGACACGCGTGTTCTCGCCCGCCGTGAAGTCGGCATAGGCCTGCAGGATTTCGGCCGTGTTGATGGCCGAAGCCGAGAGGACGCCGCCCTCGTCGGTAAGGAAACCACGCGCGTCGAAGGCTTCAATACCGACCGTCACCGGCCCGGCATCAAACTCGGCCAGTGCGCGGATAACCGTCGACAGCTGCTGATCGGATCCGTCGCGATTGGCGCGGTAGGCATCGCTGAGATGCTCGTAGCGTGCGCGGGCAGAACCGGAAATTCGAACCGATTCGGCGCCGTCTTCCGCGACCATCGCGCCGGCATTCGCCGGAAAAGAGAAGGCCAGCGAGAGTGCTCCGGTGAGGAGCCATCGGGTATTGAAAGACATTGACACCACCATATCCAATAGGAGGCTTGTCAGTAGGTATTAATGGTGAATGCACATTAAACACGCGAGTATATATAAGTGCAGGATGTGTATATTTTATGCGAGACGGGTTTGGGAGAGTATTGATTGGGGTGTCGCAGGGGATCGCTTCAGGGCTGTGCTCATTTATAAAATATGTATTTGTCTTATTTTGAGTGTGGTTTGCAGAATTTCGCTGATCGATACTATTATCGGTTTAAAATCAACGATATATGTATTTTAATGGAGGGGCCCTGGCCTCAAGTCTAAACGGCCCCGTTAACCAAACTCGAACTTCGCCAATGGCTTTATGGGCGGCAGATATTCGTGCTTATGGAGGCCCAGATGCGCTTGGAAACCCGGCTGTTTGCCGGAGTCACCTTCGGTATGGCCGCCGCCGCGGCAGCCTGCTTTGCCGTGTCGATGTGGTTCGCCTCGACCGTCCAGTCGGAAAACCTTCGATCCCTGCTGGTCGCTGAATCAATCAGTGTGCAAGGGTCCATCGATGCGCAGGCACAGCGGGCGACGAGCATGGCCCAGCTGGTTGCGACCATGCCCCCGGTTATTGAAGCGTTTGAGACGCGCGATCGCGACGCGCTGGCCGCGATGACTGTGCCGGGCTTTGATACCTTGCGCGAGCAAGAAGGCATTGCGCAGTACCAGTTCCACCTTGAGCCCGCGACATCCTTCCTGCGCGTGCACCGTCCGGCCCGTTTCGGCGATGACCTGTCCGGCTTCCGCCATACCGTCGTTCAGACCAATCGCACCGAAAATTCCGTCAGCGGGGTCGAGGTCGGCGTCGCCGGTCTGGGTATTCGCGGTATCCAGCCGGTCTTCTCCGGCGGCCGGCATATCGGTTCGGTCGAGTTCGGCATCTCGATGAATGACGCTTTCGTCGACGCTCATACCGAGCGGACCGGCACGATGATCGAAATTCAGAGATTCCAGAATGGCGAGGCGACGCTCATCGGTTCGAGCCTGCCGGACGGCTTCGAGCTGTCCGCCGACGACCGGGCTGCGGGATTCCGCGAAGATACGATCATTCCGCGCATTTCGCTCGGTGGCGTACAGCACGCCATGCTGATCCATCCGCTTCGGGACTTTTCCGGTAATCCGGTGGGTGTAGTCGTGATCGCTATCGATCGCACGCGGCTCGACTCCAACTACCGGACCTTCCTCACCGTGTTCGGCATTTTGTGTGTGGTGATCTTGATCGCCGGGCTTGCGCTGGCCTGGGCCATGAACCGCTCTTGCGTCCGTCCGCTTGTCTCGCTCAAGCAAACGCTGGAAGCGCTTGGCCGCGATGAAACCGGCGTTGAAATTTATGGTGTCGGCCGCAAAGACGAGATCGGCGAGATTGCCGGCGCCGTCGAGGACATCAAGCAGAATACGATCCGCAAGGCCGAAGAAGATCGCCGCCGCGACGAGGAGCGCGCCCAGCGTCAGGCTGAGGAGCGCAAGCAGATGATGACGGAGATGGCGGTCGATTTCGAATCCGCTGTCGGCTCGATCGTGACCAGCGTCGCCGCAGCTTCGAAACAAATGGAGCAAGCTGCACGCGGCCTGACCCAGTCGTCGGCCGAGACGTCACGCAAGGCATCGACTGTGTCGAGCTCGTCAGACGAAGCATCGGCGAATGTGCAGACGGTCGCGGCTGCTGCCGAAGAACTCGCAGCGTCGATCTCGGAGATCAGCCAGCAAGTGGTGCGGTCGAACTCGATGGCCGATCAAGCGCGCGGGCAAGCATCCGACACGGTCGCGAAGGTGAGCGAGATGTCCGAAGTGGCGCAACGCATCGGCGATATCGTCACGCTGATCCAGCAGATCGCCGAGCAGACCAATTGCTCGCTCTCAACGCGACGATCGAAGCCGCGCGCGCTGGCGAAGCGGGCAAAGGTTTCGCGGTGGTGGCTGACGAAGTGAAGTCGCTCGCAGACGAAACCGCGAAGGCAACGACCGAGATAGCGACACAAATCTCAGAGATCCAGACCGCCTCTTCGGAGTCCGCGACATCGATCAGCGAAGTCGCGAAGAATATCGAGGAGCTGACGGAAGCCGCCACCGCGATCGCGGCTGGCGTCGAAGAGCAAAGCGCTTCGACCCGCGATATCGCCCAGAACGTCCATGAAGCCTCCGGCGCAACCTCCAAAGTGGCAAGCGCGATCGGCGATGTAATGGCGGAGGCGACGAGCTCAAGCGCTTCCGCCGAGCAGGTTCTCGCATCTGCATCTCAGCTGGCGGCCCAGTCGGACGAGCTGTCGAAAGCTGTTGAGCAATTCCTCAGCGCTGTCCTGGCCGATGATGAATCGGCGGCGGCGTAAGCCGCCGCTGCCTAGCCCCCGAAGTCGGCGGCGCTATGGCGCTCGAGCAGCTGCGTCGCCTCATCGCCCCAGGCCTTGTTGACGCGTACGCCGCGCTTGACCGCCGGGCGCGCCGCCAGCTGTTTCGCCCAGCGCTGGACGTTTTTGTACTCATCAACGGAAAGGAATTCGGCCGCTTCATAGAGCAGGCCGCGGGCCAGGCCGCCATACCAGGGGAAAATCGCCATGTCGGCGATGGTGTAAGTCTCGCCGGCAATGAATTCGCGCTCCGCCAGGGCCCGGTCGAGCACGTCCATCTGGCGTTTGACCTCCATGGCGTAGCGATTGATCGGGTATTCGAATTTTTCAGGCGCATAGGCATAGAAATGCCCGAACCCGCCACCGAGGAAGGGCGCGGACCCCATCTGCCACATCAGCCAGTTGAAGACCTCGGTGCGTTCCGCGCCGGAGGCCGGCAGGAAAGCGCCAAACTTCTCTGCCAGGTGGACCAGGATGGAGCCGCTTTCAAAAACATGTACCGGCTCATCGCCGCTGCGATCGAGCAGGGCCGGAATTTTCGAATTCGGGTTGATGTCGACAAACCCGCTGGAGAACTGGTCACCCTCGCTGATATTGATCAGCCAGGCATCGTACTCAGCATCCGTGATGCCCTGTTCGAGCAATTCCTCGAACAGAATGGTTACTTTCACCCCGTTTGGCGTTGCCAGCGAGTATAGCTGGAACGGGTGCTCGCCGACCGGCAGTTCCTTTTCATGGGTCGAACCGGCAATCGGCCGGTTGATGCTGGCAAACTTGCCGCCGCTCTCATTGTCCCAGGTCCAGACTTTCGGTGGCGTATACGTCGTATCGGTCATGACAATCCCCGTTAGCGTTGCAAATGAACCTAAGCAGTGAACCGCGAAGTTCAACGGGTCGGTGAACGCGCGGCCCGTTCACGATGGCGTGTGAAGCGCCCTTCCGCCCGCCATCCCCCGGATGACCGCTGTGCGGCCACCGGGGGATAGCGTTTGGAATTAGACCCCGGTCGGCTCACGCGCCGTGGGGTTGATACGGCGATGGTGTTTCATCGAAAGTCTCCCTTTCACATCCATCAAGACAAGGGTTCTCGCCCGCACGGCTTGCGACCGTTCGAGAGGAGAGGATGTGCGGGATGCCGGCCGTGCCGGAATCTCAATGTGTTTAAGTGCGTGGCATGATCTGACATCCCGCACGCGGAGCTTTCCCGGAGCGTCTCCGCCCCGTGTCCAACCGGGAAGGTAAAGACGGTCGGTTTTAGTGCCGCCCGGACCTTCCCGACGCCCTGCCGGAGATGGATACGCGTCACCGCACCCACCGCGGACAGGCTCCGCTGGCGCCCGGGCCCTGATGACGTGGCCACGGCCTCTCATCCCGGGAGCTGAGGGGGATTATGGGGGCAAGTGCGAGGGTGAGGATAACCCCTCCCTCTCCCCCTCCGGGGAGAGGTCCCGCGCAGCGGGGG
>NZ_JASBRQ010000065.1 GCF_030149425.1 Maricaulis sp.
GGGGCCTGGTGGGGACGATGACGTTGATGACTCTTGGAACCGCCAGCGCCAAGAGTCATCAACGCCGGGATAACGCCGGGCCCCGACATGAAGTCGGGGAAAGCGGTGGAGGTTGGGGCCGGCTACGATTTCCTTCTCCCCGGTCGGGGAGAAGGAAGGGTTGGTGCGGGATAGACGACCGTCCTCGCCCTCATCCCGGACTTGCCTGCCCTCGCGGAAGCGAGGGGGCGGGACCTGGCGAGACTGAGCGGTGACGGCTCGGGGTTCCGCCTGCGCTAATACTTGCCGGCGCAGGGACGAGCGGACCTTTCAGGCCCCCCCAAAAAAAAGCCGCCCCCGTTCGCGGAGGCGGCCAAGCGTTCGTGTTTGTCAAACTCGAAGGGAGGAATGAGTTTGAAAACCCGGTCGGGGAGGAGCGGGCCGGGGCTGTGTCTAGTGCCCGGCTGCGACGGATTGATGACGTCTTGGCGATGCTTCTGACACAGCGCTCAGATGGGTAAGCAAAACCCCCGAATTGCTGGGCAATCCGGGGGATGTATTGCTGAAAGTTAAGTTTCGGCAGGCGCTTAGTAGTTGAAGCGAATGCCGAATACGGTCGACCAGCCATACTGTTCGAACTGTTCCAGGCTATCGACACCGTTCGGGCGGGTCACAGCCGTGTACGGCTCATCATTGGCATTCTTGACCTCGACGAAAGCGCGCAGGTGGTCGGTGAATGCGTAGCGTGCGGACAGGTCGAGCTGGGTGTGCTCGAGCACGATACGGTCCTCATCGGCGTCGCCGCGGATTTCGTCGAGATATTCGGACCGGTGGGTCAGGACGGCGCGCAGGTCCCAGCGGCCATTGTCATAGCCCAGGATGGCGTTCCAGACTTCGTCCGACTGACCCGGTAGGGAAATGGTGCGGCCGTCAGCGGTGACGGCTTCGCTGTCAGTGCTGGTGAAGTTGAAGCCTACCAGGAAGCCCTGATACGGCAGGATCGAGTCGAGCGATGTCTGGGCGTTGAGCTCCCAGCCGCTGATCTCGCCTTCAGGCAGGTTCACGAAGGTCGCAGCCTCGTCGAAATCGACGCCATTAAAGCTGCCATTGTCGATCTGGACGTCCCCGATGAAGTTCTCCAGGTCCTTATAGAAATAGCCGATGGAGAAAACCGAGTCGTTGTTCGGATACCATTCCAGCGAGGCATCGAAGTTCTGGGCTTCGAGGCGCTCGAGGTCCGGATTGCCGAACTCGCCCTCAACATCATTGTCTTCATTCTGTTCGAAGTAGACCCGCGGTGCGACCTGGCCCGGGTTCGGGCGCTGGATCGAGCCATAATAGGCGAAGCGGGCGACCAGTTCTTCAGAGGCTTCCCAACGCACATTGATGCTCGGCAGCACGTCCGTGTAGTCGTTGGAGGTGCTGACTTCGCTAACGAAAAGCTCGTCATCACCCAGCGCTGTACCGCCGACCGTTGCGCCTTCTTCGGCTTCCAGCAGGGCAAAGCCCGTGGCCGAGAAGTCAGTCTGCTCGACGCGGACGCCACCGGCGATGCGAACCGGGCCGCGATCGACAGAGGCCATGATGTAGCCAGCCAGCACGTCTTCCTCGGCGCTGTAGTCGGCGATCAGGCTTTCCAGATCGCTGTCGAGGTCCTCACGCTCGAGGCTGGAGCGGTTGGAGTTGAAGAAATCGCGGATTTCGAACGGATTGCCCGAGGTGCCAAAGCGCGCCAGGTCGTATTCCACCGTACGCGGGAAATCGGCCAGGGTGGTGTTCTCAATGCCGGCACCTTCTTCATAGATGTCCATGTTGAGATCGTACTGCTTTTCGCGGTCGCGATAGCTGACGCCATACTGGATGTAGCCGGGCCCATCGAACCAATCGACATCGTGGCGGACGTTGAAGCGGGCCGCCATTTCTTCGTCGGTGGAGACGCCATTGGTGAATTCCAGGCCGTTGAAGGCGTAGTTGCTGGCGTCGAAATAGGCGGCATTGTCGGCGGACGAACCGAAGCGGACCGACGGGCGCAGCGGGTTGGAGATGTCGGCAGCAAAGACTTCGCCATTCTCGAATTCGCCGCGGAAGTCGACATCAATCCGGTTCGGTTCGGCTTCCTCGGCGGAGACGAAAGAGAGCGACCAGTCGATCGTGGTGTCATTGCCGAACCACTCGCCGCCGAAATCGGCCGACCAGATGGTCTGGGTTTCCAGGCGGTCCTTGATGTCGCGGTCTACTTCGAAACCATCAGAGGTGAAGGCGACGAGATCGGTGTCAGACAGCGAGGAGGAGAAGTCTCCGTCTTCGAATTTGGTCTCGACCCGCGAACGGTATTCCTGGTCGGAGAATTCCGAGTACAGCGTGCGCAGGTAGAGCGTCGTGCTGGCATTGAGCTCATAGTCGAAATTCACAGCCGCTGTGGTGCGCTCGCGGGTGACTTCGTAATTGCGGTGCTCCAGCTCGCCCGGGAAGAACTGGCCGTCCGTATCATCATCGGTCCAGCCGCCATCAACCTCGATATTCTCGGAACCGAAGACGCGTTCCTGGTAGGACAGGGACGCGGCGACGCCGAAACGGCCATCAAGATAATTGTCGGCGAAGTTGAGCGAGGCGCGCATGCCAAACTCGTCTTCCTGCTCGGAATACAGGCCGGCAAGGCGGCCGCGAACCGTCAGGCTGTCGACATTGAGGCCGCTCTCGGTCTCGATTTCGACATTACCGCCGACACTGTCGGCATCCATGTTCGGCAGCAGGGATTTGTTGATAACGACGCTGGAGAGCACGTCGGCGTCGATAACGTCGAGACCGACCTGGCGGTCTTCGGCTTCCGGCGAGGTCAGGCGGACGCCATTGACCGAGGTCGAGACCAGGTTCGGCGAGGCACCGCGGATCGAGACGAAACGGCCTTCGCCCTGGTCGTTGAGCACGTTGATGCCAACAGCGCGACGGGCCGCCTCGGCGACGTTCTCGTCCGGGAATTGGCCGATCGCGTCGGCAGAGAGCACGGTAACCAGCCCGTCATCGGCCCGCTGACGGGAGAGGGCGGAGTTGATCGCGCCCCGTTGGCCGATGACCAGGATGTTCTCGCGGAAATCGACGTCGTCGCCCAGGGTAATGACGGTGTCTGCGGTGGCGTCATCGCTCGGCAGGGAGATGGCGATCTCGCGCGTTTCAGCCCCGACATAAGAGACGCGCAGCGTGTAGGAGCCGGCATCAAGGCCTGCGATGCGGAAGGAGCCGTCGCGACCGACCGTGGCGGTGTGACCGGTTTCGACGACGCGGACGATAGCCCCCTGCAGGCCGACGGTCTGGCTGGCATCGGTAACGCGGCCTTCAATGGAACCGGCGTGTGCAGCAGCCGCTGCGGTCAGAGCCAGCACGGAAGCCGTGCCGAGCATGGCAAAGGTCTTTTTCATGGAAATCCCCCAAGAGCGAAAAAAGACGACGCCCGGATCGGGCGAAGTTGGCCTGTCTATCGGCGTTGGCTGTGACGTTTTGATGAGGCTTGAGTGTCAGTTCGGTTGCATAGCCATAACTATTTTGTGACGCGGCATGGTTGCATCACTTCGTCACGTAAATGTCGTCAATTTCCGATTTCCCGAAAGGGAGCGGAGTGCTAGGCAGCGCTCGACCTAAGCGGGGGATTGTCATGAAGCTTGTATATTGTGCCGGGGCGTTGTTGCTCGCCGCCTGTTCTCCAGAATTCGCCTATCAGGCGAATTCTGTCGCGGAAACGCCCATTGTCGGTGGCGAGGGGGATGCCGCAGATGATCCGGCGATCTGGCCGGGATCACAGACCCAGGCGCCGCTCATCCTGGGGACCGACAAGGATCGCGGGCTTTACGTCTATAATCTGGACGGGACTGAGCGCGATTTCCTTCCGGTCGGCCGGGTCAATAATGTCGATGTCCGCCTGAATTTCCCGCTGCCGGGACCGCGGCGCGATATCGCCGTGGCCTCGGACCGGAGCAATAACGCCCTCGCTGTCTTTCTGATCGATCCGCAAACCGGCGGTGTCGAACCTTGGCCGGTCATCCCGCTGGATAATATCGCCGACCCCTATGGCGCCTGTCTGTATCAGAGCCGGCAGGGCGGGCTGTACGCGTTCGTGACTGACAAGGACCCGGGCACGGTGGTGCAGTTGCTGCTGCGCTATGACGGCGAAGGCGTGATCTCCGGTGAGGAAGTGCGCCGTTTCTCGCTGGGTACGATTACGGAGGGCTGTGTCGCTGATGACCGGACCGGTCAGCTCTATCTGGGCGAGGAAAATGTTGCCATCTGGCGTATCGGTGCTGAGCCGGGCGATGGCACCGCGCCGGAGCTGTTCGCCGACGTCGATAATCGTCGACTGTCAGCAGATGTGGAGGGCCTCGCCCTGATCGAAATTGGCGAAACCGGCGGCTATCTGGTCGCGTCCAGCCAGAGCGATAATCACTATGCTGTCTATGCGCTGAAGAGCGGAGATTATGTGACCCGTTTCAACATTGCTGCCGGTGCAGTCGATGAGGTCACCCATACCGATGGTATCGAGATTTATGCCGGACCGCTCGGTGAGGCCTATCCGGGCGGGCTAATGGTCGTCCAGGATGATGCCGATGATACGGGCGGCCAGAATTTCAAACTGGTGGACTTGCGCCAGGTGCGTGGATTCCTGCGGCAAACGGATCAGCAATAGCTGAGATCGTCGCCACAAATTCCCACAAAAAAGCCCGGCCATCACAGCCGGGCTTCTTCGTATTCGTATGTCACCAGGACCTAGCCGAGGGCGTCGGAGAGCTCCGGCAGGGCGGTGAAGAGGTCGGCGACGAGGCCGTAATCGGCGACCTGGAAGATCGGCGCTTCTTCATCCTTGTTGATGGCGACGATGACTTTGGAGTCCTTCATGCCGGCCAGGTGCTGGATGGCACCGGAAATGCCCACGGCGATGTAGAGCTCGGGCGCAACGACCTTGCCGGTCTGGCCGACCTGGTAGTCGTTCGGCACGAAGCCGGCGTCGACCGCAGCGCGCGAGGCACCCACGGCAGCGCCGAGCTTGTCGGCAATGGTGTCGAGCAGGTGGAAATTGTCGCCGGACTGCATGCCGCGGCCACCGGAGATGACGACCTTGGCGGCGGTCAATTCCGGACGATCCGACTTGGACAGCTCTTCGGAGACGAATTCCGACTTGAACGGGCCGGAGGAGGCGCCGAGATCCTCGATCGCCGCGGAGCCGCCATCGCCGGCCTTCTCAAAGGTCGTCGGGCGTACGGTGATGACTTTCTTGCCGTCGGTGGACTGCACCGTCATCATGGCGTTGCCGGCATAAACCGGGCGCACGAAGGTGTCGGCGCTTTCAACGGCGGTGATGTCGGAGATCTGCATGACGTCGAGACGGGCCGCGACGCGGGGCAGGAAGTTCTTGCCCGTCGTGGTCGCAGCGGCGAGCACGGCGTCGTAGTTTTCCATCAGCGGCGTAACCAGGGCGTCGAGCGCTTCCGCCGTCGGCTTGGCGAAGACGTCCGCTTCGGCGTGCAGCACCTTGGCGACGCCGTCCAGCTTGGCGGCCGCGTCAGCCACAGCCTGCGCACCGGAACCGGCAACGAGGACATGGACATCGCCGCCAATAGCCTTGGCGGCAGTGACGACGGCGCGGGTGGCGTCATTAAGCGTGGCGTTATCGTGTTCGGCAATTACCAGAGCAGCCATTAGATCACTCCCGCTTCGTCTTTGAGTTTGCTGACGAGCTCTTCAACGCTCTCGACCTTGATGCCGGCTTCACGCTTGGACGGCTCGGTGACCTTGAGCACGTTGAGGCGCGGCGCGATTTCAACGCCGTAATCGCCCGGTGCCTTGGTGTCGATTGGCTTGCGCTTGGCCTTCATGATGTTGGGCAGCGATGCATAGCGCGGCTCGTTGAGGCGCAGGTCGGAGGTGACCACGGCCGGCAGTTCGAGGGCCACGGTCTGCAGACCGCCGTCGATTTCGCGGGTGACGTTGATCTTGTCACCATCGACGGCGACTTCCGAGGCGAAGGTGCCTTGCGGCCAGTCCAGCAGTGCGGCCAGCATCTGGCCGGTCTGGTTGGCGTCATCATCGATGGCCTGCTTGCCGAGCAGAACGATCTGCGGCGCTTCTTCCTCGGCAATGGCCTTGAGGATTTTGGCGACAGCGAGCGGCTCGACGGTCTCGTCGGTCTGCACCAGGATGCCGCGATCAGCACCCATGGCGAGGGCCGTGCGGATGGTTTCCTGGGCCTGTGCCGGGCCGACGGAGACGACGACGATCTCGGTGGCGATACCCTTTTCCTTCAGGCGGATCGCTTCTTCGACAGCGATCTCGCAGAACGGGTTCATCGACATTTTGACATTGGCGAGGTCGACACCCGTCTGATCGGGTTTGACGCGGACCTTCACGTTGTAATCAACGACCCGTTTGACGGGGACGACAATCTTCATGCTGGGGCTCCGATTAGCCGCGCGCAGGATCTCGCGCGCCGTACAAGAATAGGGCGGGAAACTGCCCGTGACAGTTGGTGAAGTCAATGTGACGCAGCGGGTAACGCCTGCGGCAAGTTGCAGCTGGTGCAGAAACGAAAAGCGCGCCGGCGATAAACCGGCGCGCTGAACCTGTTGGCAAGGGGGTGTACGGTCTACTCGACCGCTTCCAGCTCGGTGCCGATATAGATCTCTATCTCGTCGGAGACAAAGGGCACGGCATAGCCCATATTCCATTGCGAGCGCAGGATGGTGCCGGTAGCGGTGAAGCCGCGCTTGACGGCGCCGTTGCGGTTTTCGCCGGTGCGATTGAGGGTGACGTCGAGCGAGACCGGACCGGTATTGCCCAGCAGGGTCAGATCGCCGGTCATCGTGCCGGTGACACCGTCTTCGGTTTCAAACCCGGTGGCGACGAAACGTGCGGTCGGGAAGGCTTCGGTGTTGAACAGGTCAGCTGAGTTGAGGTGGCCGATAAAGGCGTCCTGGTTGGCGCCGACCCAGAAACCGCCTTCGATATTGAAGGTGACGTCGACGGTGGAATTGGACGGCTCGTCAAAGTCGAGCGCCAGCGTGCCGTCATAATTGGTGAATTCCATCGACATGGTGGCATAGCCCTGGTGATCCCAGGAGGCGCGGATAACGGTGTGGGTCTTGTCGAACTCGTAATTGACCGGCTCGGCCATGGCCGTGGCGGAAAGCAGGACGGCCGGTGCGGCGGCAAGAAGCGTGCGGAACATGGGGGAACTCCCGGTTATGAACTGGTCTGCGGTGCAATGTCGCAGCCAGACATAAGCCACTCGCTGAAAACTTCGAGCCCGCTCACAAAAATTTGCTTTTTCCGATCAGGAAAGACTAGCGCTGACCGCCGGGCACCCAGAGGACATCGGCGCGGCCTTCATCATTGGCGATACGGGCCATGACGAAGAGCAGGTCGGAGAGGCGGTTGAGATATTTCGGCGCCTCGGCGTTTACATCCGCGCCGGACGCCATCAACCGGGTCACCTTGCGCTCGGCGCGGCGGACAATGGTGCGGGCGACATGCAGGCGGGCCGCCGCCTCGCTGCCAGCGGGCAGAATGAAGCTTTCCAGCGGTTCCAGGCGCGCATTGAGCGCGTCGATATCGGCTTCCAGCGCGTCGACCTGGTGGGCCTTGAGTCGCAATGGTTCCCATTCGCGCGGCTCGTCGCTTTCCGGCACGCACAGATCGGCGCCGACATCGAAGAGGTCATTCTGGACCCGGGCCAGGATCGCATCGAGCGGATCGCCGCTTAGCGCACACCGGGCCACACCGATGGCGGAGTTGGCCTCGTCGACATCGCCATAGGCTTCCACCCGCGGGTCATGCTTGTCGGCTTCCGACATGTCGCCGAGCCGGGTCCGGCCCTTATCGCCGGTGCGGGTGTAGATTTTCGTCAGGCGGACCATGGCGGTCAGGTGCCCATCTGCTCTTTGACGTAATAGATGGCGACGATGATCAGCACGGCGGCGAATTGCAGGCCGACGCGCAGGCGCATGAGCTTGTTGGAGGTTGAACGCGCCTTGTCGCCGGTGCGGTAGAGATTGACGATGCCGAAGACGAGGACAACGACGACGGCGAGCATGGCGATGTAGAGCAGACCCGTGAGGAAGGTTTCGGTCATCAGCTTCTCCATTTCAGCTTGGCCGGCTTGACCGGGTTGGCGAAGGCTTCGCCACTTTCCCGATGGGCCGTCCAGGCGCGCTTGAGCGCATAATACCACTTGGCCTGAACATCGCTGTCATGGATCAGCATCAGCTTGGGGTCGTAGGCCAGGCCGACCTGTTGCGCGTTCACGGCGTCGCGGTCCTGCCCGACAAATGTCTCGATGCCCTTCCGAAGCAAGGCTTTCGGCACGATGTTGAGCAGCGGGTGGTTCCAGTAGACCACGATGGTGATCGCGGTGGAGTTCTCATTCGTCGGCGTGACTGCGGTAAAGCCGGTGAAATGCTTGCCATCCGCCTTGACGTATTCAGTGCGCAGGCCGGGCAGCTGGAAGCGGATTTCCGTGGAGCGGTCCTTGCCGAGGAATTTGTACAGGAAGGAGTTCGAGGACGGCACGTGCGGCAGCATGGAGAAGCCACGCTCGACCGGACCGAAATCCTTTTCCTTCTCCTTCACCGATTTGGCGGTGCGCCACCACCATTGGCGGTGGATATAAGGAATGTGGGCCGGGTCCATCAGGCCGATCACGGCGTGGTCGACATGGCAGTTGAAGATATCGCGGACGACCATGCGCGGCTTCGCGCCTTCGGGCAGGTCGAGCTTGGGCGGGTCAATCGCCGGCTGGGCGTCGCTGGCCTCGTCCTCGCCGTAATAGATCCAGATCAGGCCCTGATCCTCATGCACCGGGAAGGCGCGGGTGCGGATCTTGGACAAGTCCATCGCCTGGGCCTGGTCACCGGTCAGCGAGGGGATGGCGGCGCAGGACCCGTCCGTGCGGAAGCGCCAGCCATGATAGGGGCACTCGACCTGGGTCTCGCCATTATGCTGCTGCACTTCGCCCTGGCTCAGAAGAATGCCACGGTGCGGGCAGATATCACGCAGGGCATAGGCCTTGCCGCTATGATCGCGGCCAAACAGGATCGGCCGCCCCAGCAGCTCGCGATGGAGGTGCTGGCCCGGTTTCAACTCGCTCGACAGCGCCCCGAAATACCAAAGATCACGCAAAAACATGGGGGCTTTCCTACTCGGATGCGCCCGCTTTGCCTAGCCGTCTCGGCTGCGACCAATGGTGCGGGATGGGTAAAATTATAAAGGGTATGGCGAGGCGATTGACTACCTGCAATTGCCGTGAGAGCGTTTGGTTAACGCAGCCGTCATGGCCGTGTCCGGCCTGGACCGGCGGGCCGTGAATGAGCTGCGCCGGGGAGGATGTGATGCAGCCGGACCGGGTCCGGTGCAGCCAGCGGTTTGGGGGAACGCGCGGTGGGATATTCGTGCGAAAATGTGCAGGCCGAGCCCGTTGCGCGCATGCAGCCGGGGCCGGAGGCATGCTCTGAAACCCTTGAAGTGGTGTCTTTTTGCTGCCCGGCGGGGGCGGCACGGTTTGATCAGCGGGGTGGATGATGATCGATTTTGCAGCCCAGTCTTTGACCTTCGTGCAGGGCCATATGCTTCTCATTCTGGCTGGCCTGGCGGTCGTCCTCGTTTTGGGCGCGGCCGGCTGGTTCATGTCCCATCGCGGGCCATCGCGCACGTCGATGATCGCCGACGCCAGCCGCAAGGAGCGCGAGCGCACCTATCGCCAGGCCCGGCGGGATCTGCAAGCCGCGCGCGATGCCCTGACCAAGGGCAGTGACGGGCCCAAGGCCATTCTCGTCGACCTGATCTGCGATCTTGGCAGCCAGTGGGAGGATCGCGATGCGCCGCGCTATATCTCCTACGAGCAGGCCACCAAGAGCCTGCAGGAAATCCAGCCCTATCTGGAAATCAAGAAAGGCGGCTGGCTGCCCTGGGGCGCGGGTCGGAACCTGCCCGAACTGATAGTCATCCTGCACACGCTGGGTGGTTCATCCCTGTCTTCGCAGATGATCGCCAATGCAATCGCCAAGTATGAGGGCCCAAAAACCGCCTATGTGCCCTATATCGCCATGTCGGGCGGCACCAAGATCGCGCTCGCCTGTGACACCATCGTCATGGGTGCTTCCGCCACGCTCGGGCCGATTGATACCCAGTATAGCGGTGTGTCCAAGGCCAGCCTGGACCGGTTGAGCAAGGATCCGAAAGCAGGCCCGCTACCACCGGGGGTATTGCTGACCTTGTACGAGGCAGAGAAGTTCGATTCCTACGCCGTCGACCAGGCCAAGGCCGTCCTGCACAAGAACCATGGCAAATCCGTCGAGGAGAACCCGGCCGTCAAACTGTCCTCCGGCGATTGGTCGCATTCGCGCTCGATTTTCCCGGAGGTGGCCAAGGAGCAGCTCGGGCTCAATGTCGAGATCGGCTGCCGCAAGAAGGTAATGAATTACGTCAATGCCCGCATCCGTATGATTGATACGCGGATCGAGAGCGAGGCGCATGGTGCGGACAAGAAAGATGATACCGATCCGCCATCGCCGAGTGATTTACCGAAAGTGACAGTCACCGGTTAATCGCCGCCCGGTTTCGTAACATGACAGGGGCGCGATATGCGCTAGAGTGTGAGGCCTTGGGGGGCGTCGCGAGAGGCGCCGCATATGCGTTGGGTTCCAGCCTGTCTTGTTTTCCTCGCCGCCGGGTGTAGCCCGGCGCCGCCCGATGCCTTGCCGGAAGACCGCATGCCGCGCAAGGCCCTGCAGTCATTTGAAGGCTTTATCTCCGAAATCGGTGGGGGCGCCCTGCGCTGTTCCGCGCGCTCCATACGCGATGCCGCCTATATTCGTGCCGATATCAATCGCGATGGCGCGCCCGATTTCGCCATTGATACCCGCCAATTATCCTGCGTCGCCCGCAATGGGGAGGTCGCCGCGGCGTATTTCTGCGGCACCTATACCTGCGCCTTCCCGCTGCTTGTGTCGGGCGAGGAGGGCTGGCGTGTTGTGCCGATGATGTCGGGCAATGAAATCGAGGTCGTGACCCGGCTCTATGACGAGGTGCTGCGCGTGCGCCAGATCAATTTCGGCGATCCCAGCCGCTCCACCGTGACGGTGCGCGACTATGCCTGGGAGGAAGGCGAGCTGCGCCGGGTCGCCGAGCGCGCGGAAGCGCCGGGGCGGCGCTAATTGCCCCGGCTTTGCCAGATGGCCTGCAGCTGCGCTGATCCGATGAGGAATTCCGGCACGTCCTTGCGAATGGAAAAGGCCCAGTCGTCAAACACGATATAGCGGTTGGTCTCTTGCGTCGGCTCGCCATGGATGGCGGTGAAATGCGCCCTTGCCCGCTCGATATCAGCGGTACCGATCAGGATCCACATCTGCTCAAGCCGGCCATCGCCAAAGATCAGTTCCAGCGTCCGCGGATAACCGGCCATGTCATAGCCGAAGCAATCGATCTGCACCTGTTCTGCCGGCTCGGTCATCAGCCAGACCTCATCGATCGTCCGCGTCCGCATCATCAGGCAACGCCCGTCCAGTGCGGTCTCAATCTCGGCAATGCCCGAGCCGAAGGCCAGATCATCGGGCAAATTCCACACCGGCGCGCCCTGACTATTGGGCAGGCTGCCGGACCAGGCCGGATTGTCCCAGAAGAGCAGCAGGTTGGCCTCATGCAGGGAATTGAGCCGCACCAGCCGGCCGGCATCGCGGTCGTGAATGGTGGTGGTCTCGGGATAAACATCGAACTGGGCCATCTGCATGGCGGGCGCGGTTTGCGGGACCAGGCCGTCGATCTCGCCGCGGGTCTCGATCATAATCAGCGTGTCATCGGCAAAGGTGAGCATGCGGGTATGCCCATCATTGGTGCATTGCACATGATGCATAGTGCTTTGCGCCAGCGGGAAATCGGTCGGGTCCTGGATGAGGTCCGAGCGCTCCGTGCAATGCGCTGCGAGCCAAGGTGCTGCCGCCTCCAGCGTAATGCCAGTGTCCAAGGAAGCCGTGTCCAAACTTACCGCGTGCGAGCTTAGGTTGTCTGCCAGGGCGGTGGAGGTCAGGGGCGGGGCGGCCAGGGCGAGGGTGGTGGCGAGGGCGATCAGCTGCGGTTTCATGGTCTTCTTTCCGTTTCGATACGGAAAGGATGCCTGCCATCGCCCGATTGGATGCACCAGGTTGGATGTACCCGGTTAGACGCGCCGCTCTAGAAGCGCTGGCGCACATCCTCGGCCATCAGCCCCTGTTCGCGCAGGGCTTTCAGCGTCGCCGCCTTGTCGCGCTTGGCGAAGCGCTTGCCGGTCTCGTCCAGAAGCAGGCGGTGGTGCTGGTAGACCGGCACGGGCAAGCCGAGCAGGGTCTGCAGCAGAACATGCAAGGGCGTCAGCTCGAACAGGTCCTCGCCGCGCACGATATGGCTGATCTCCTGCAGCGCATCATCATGCACGACGGCGATATGATAGCTGGTGCCGACATCCTTGCGCGCCAGGATAATATCGCCGAGCGGGGCGGGGTCGGCGCGCTGCTCGCCACGGCCGAGTTCCTCAAAGCGCATCGCCTCATAGCGCGCGCCGAGATGTTCGCGGCAGCGCTCCAGAGACAAGCGCCAGGCAAAGCCATCGCCCCGGGTGACACGCTCGGCTTCTTCATCCGCGCTGAGGGGCTCGGACGGCCCGCGATAGACCTCGCCGAGCCCGTGCGGGGCGCGCGCGATATCCTCGAGGATCTCCTTGCGCGTCTTGAAACAGCGATAGACGACGCCGAGCCCGCGCAGCTTGTCCAGCACGCCGGCATAATCGTCAAAATGCTCCGACTGCCGCCGCACCGGCAAGGGCCAGTCCAGACCCAGCCAGATCAGATCGTCAAAGATCGACTGTTCGAACGCGCGCTTGCATCGCGTCGTGTCGATGTCCTCGATGCGCAGAATAAACTCCGCCTCATTCTCCTGCGCCCATTGCCAGGCCGACCAGGCGGAGAAGGCATGGCCGAGATGAAGATGGCCGGAGGGCGAAGGAGCAAAGCGGGTGCGGCGGGTCATGGGGGGGTGAAACGGTGCTTCGCGGGATCGGGTCAAGGGGTGGGCGCCAGTTTGCCTTTGACACCCTCATCCCGGGCTTGATCCGGGACCCCGACATATCGCGCTCGACGTCGGCGAGGTCCTGACTTTCGTCAGGATGAGGGGCTGAGTACATGTGC
>NZ_JASBRQ010000066.1 GCF_030149425.1 Maricaulis sp.
CGAAGATCAGGTACATCGTGCCGATGTCTTTGTGGTTGGTGGAGTAAACCCACCGCTTCCAGTCCCACATGCTGGGGGTGTGATCGTCGTGCATTGCTGCGTCAGCCATTGCTCGGCCCTTCCCTTAGTCCAGCTGCGCCATGCGCGTTTCACGCGCGGCGGTATATTCGGTGATCAGTTGATAAGCGTCCGTGGAGTATGGATCCTCGGCAGACAGCTCGATCCAGCGATCGAAGACTTCCTGGCTCACGACATGGACTTCGATCGGCATGAAGGCGTGGCGGATACCGCAGAGCTCGGAACACTGGCCGTAGTAGACGCCTTCGCGGTCAACGCGGAACCAAGTCTCGTTCAGGCGGCCCGGGATGGCGTCCATCTTCGAACCGAAAGCCGGCATGGCCCAGTTGTGGATCACGTCGCCAGCCGTGACCTGCAGGCGCACCGTGCTGTTGACCGGGATTACGATCGGCTGGTCGACCGCCAGGTTACGCGGCTGGTCCGCGCGCAGATCGGCTTCCGGCACCATGGTGGAGGCGTATTCCTCAATGCCGTGGTCCGGATAGGAGTAGCCCCAGTACCACTGATAGCCGACAGCCTTGATGGTGAAATCGGATTCAGGAATTTCGTCCTGGAAGTACAGGATGGGGAAGGAGAAGAAGGAGATGAAGATCAGGATCAGGATCGGAACACCCGTCCAGATCACCTCAATCGTCGTGTTGTGGCTGAATTTCTTCGGCTCCGGATTGGCGCTACGGCGGTAGCGGATCATCACATAGGCCAGCAGGCCCATGACGAGGAGCGTAATCGGGACGATGATCCACAGCATCAGGTTATGGAAATCATTCACCCGGTCCATGATCGGCGTAACACCGGGTTGGAATCCGAGAGCACCATTGGTGGGCTGGCCGTAGACCGGAGCCGCAAGAGCACCGTCAGAGGTCAAGGCCCAGGTCAGGGCGGTGAGCGCGAAGGCTGTCAGAAGACGCATGGCTTCCCCATACAAGTCAGGCGTTAAGGCAGGCACCCCTGCCGATTGGCGCGGAATATAGAGCCGGACTTCCTTGCTGTCAGGTCATCTACGGTATTTTTTGTAGTACTGATCGCAGAGCCCAGAAAAAAGCCCCGAAATCTAGTCAGGACAAGGCTTTTCGCCTTTGTTCAAAGCGCTTTGCGTTGGGTCCGGCGGGTTTCATGTGCTAACTTTATGGCCTCATCGACGCCGGCATGGAGCCTATGATGCGTCCTTATGTCCCAATCCTGGCGCTGCTGGCGCTGATTTCCGCCCCGGCGGCGGCCCAGGTCACGGTGCTCGGCGAATCACCGGCCGCCTCCTGCTATCAATCCGCCATTGCCGCACGGTCGGATGCCTTCGCCCTGACGGATTGCGAACAGGCGCTTGAGCACCGGCAATTGCCGCGCCGTGATCGCGCCGCGACCCATATCAATATGGGTATCGTCCTCCTGCACAGCGCCCGCTTTGAGGACGCCCTCGCCTCCTTCGACGAAGCCGAAGCGCTCACCGTCGGCATGCGTGGTGCGCTGGCGGTGAATCGATCCAGCGCCCTGATCCGCCTCGGTCGCTATCATGACGCCATTGAACAGACCGGTATCGCGATCGAAGCAGATGAGGCCAATCTCGCCGATGCCTGGTTCAACCGTGCCATGGCCCTGGAGCGGCTCGGCGACATCCCCGGGGCCTACCTGGCATTGACGCGTGCGCTGGAAGAACGACCGGGCTGGCCAATGGCCGAACGGGAGATGCAACGCTTCTCCGTTGAAGACGGCAGCTGACCGGCCATCACCCGCGCTGAACAGTTTTCCTGCCGCCAGCGAGTTTCCTCCGGCGCCGGGCTCCACTATGTCTTTAGGTACAGACCGCCAACACCAGCCTCAGGACCGATGCCATGAGTGATGATCCGATCGAGCAATTCGACTTTGACGCCGACAGTGTCCATCCGGTCCTGGCCGATGCGATGCACGGCGCCGATGATGGCGAGCTGTTCCTGGAAACCGCGAGCTCGGAAGCGCTGGTCTTCGACGATGGACGGCTGAAATCGGCCAGCTTTGACGCGGAACGGGGTTTCGGCCTACGGTGTGTCTCCGGCGAAGCCTTTGGCTATGCCCACTCCTCCGATCCGACACTGGACGCGGTCAAACGGGCCGCCGAGACCGCCTCTGCCGTCAAGCGTGGCGCTCCGGCCGTGCTCGCTGCACCGCCCGCCGGCACCAATCGCAAACTCTATGACAGCGTCGACCCGGTCGCGGCGCCGGGCTTTGAGGTCAAATCCCAGCTGCTGCAGGAGATCGACGCCTATTGCCGCGCCAAGGATCCGCGCGTGGTCCAGGTCAGCGCCTCGCTGGCCGGTTCGCGCCGCGCCATCTCCATCATCCGCGCCGATGGCGATATGAAAACCGATATCCGCCCGCTAGTCCGGCTCAATGTCTCGGTCACCGTGGAACGCGATGGCCGCCGTGAAACCGGCTCGGCCGGAGCCGGAGGTCGGGCGCTGTTCGATGCCTGGATCAAACCGGACGCCTGGAAAGCCCAGGCCGACGAGGCGCTGCGTATTGCCCTGGTCAATCTCGACGCTATCGATGCTCCGGCCGGGGTGATGGATGTCGTGCTCGGCGCCGGCTGGCCCGCCGTCCTGCTGCACGAAGCCGTCGGTCACGGGTTGGAAGGTGATTTCAACCGCAAGGGCTCGTCCGCTTTTGCTGGGCGTATCGGGGAACGAGTCGCCGCCCCCGGTGTCACCGTGATCGATGACGGCACCATGCCCGAGCGCCGCGGCTCGCTGACGATTGATGATGAAGGCACACCGACCGAGCGCACCGTGCTGATCGAGGACGGCATCCTCGTAGGCTATATGCAGGACCGGATGAATGCGCGTCTGATGGGACAAAAGCCGACCGGCAATGGCCGGCGCCAGTCCTATGCCCATGCACCGCTGCCGCGCATGACCAATACCTACATGCTCGGCGGCTCGCACAAGCGCGAGGAGATGGTCGAAAGCCTGAAGGACGGGATTTATGCCGTCAATTTCGGCGGCGGCCAGGTCGACATCACCTCCGGCAAGTTCGTCTTCCAGTGCACCGAGGCCTATCGCGTCGTTGACGGCAAGATCGAAGCCCCTGTCAAAGGTGCCACGCTGATCGGCGACGGCCCCAGCGCCCTCACCCAGATCACCATGATCGGCGATGATTTCGAAATGGACCCGGGCGTCGGTGTCTGCGGCAAGGCCGGCCAGGGCGTACCGGTCGGTGTCGGCCAGCCGAGCCTGAAGATCGCGGGCCTGACCGTCGGCGGCGCTGGCGGCTAGAGCGCCAATATTACCGAATGCTAACGCCTCTCACACACCTGTGAGCCTTGTTACGGAAGGTTACATATTAATTACGGCAGCACTGAACTATCCCTCTTCCCGGGAATGTTGGGCGGGCACAGCACCCTGGGGACTTTATGCGAGGGTTATTTCTCAATGCGGTGGCTTCCACCGCTCTGCTGACGGCAATGGGCGCACCAGCCGCGGCAATCCAGACCGAGATCGCGGCCGATTGTGCTGTAGCCATTTCCGGCTGCGCCAATGTCGCGAGCTCGCAAGTGGTCACCAGCAATGGCGTTGCTATTTATGCCGCCGGCTTCTTCCAGACCTACTCACCGGTTACGGCCCTGGACATGGTCCAGCGCGTGCCCGGCTTCTCCCTGTCTGGCGGGGATGAGGGCCGGCGCGGACTGGCCGACAGTTTCGGTAATCTGCTGATCAACGGATCGCGGCCGTCAAACAAATCGATCTCGCTACAGACCGTGCTGCAACGGATCCCTGTCGGCGATGTCGAGCGTATCGAGCTGGTCCAGGAAGCCCTGCCGCAATACGACATGCGGGGCCATCCCCGGCTGGTGAATGTGATCCTGCGCGAAGGTGCGGGCAATGCCGGCAGCTACACGCTGCTGGCCCGCCTGTCGGACGCCAACCGCGTCGGTCCCAATATGGACCTGTCCTATTCCACACGGGCCGGCGATGCCGAGTTCACCTTCGGCCTCGAAGGCGGCTGGTCGGGCAATCGCGTCCGCCGGCGCGAAAAACTCCTGGTCGATGGCGGTACGCGCCTGACCGAACGTCGTTTCGACAATGACCAGCGTCACTTCCAGCGCATCGTCCCGACTTTCACCATGAATTGGGAGATGTCGGAACGTTCCACCCTCCTGTTCGACGCACGGGCAGAATGGTGGGAATGGCGCCGCACCCAGCGTTCTTTCATCGACAATCCCGATGGCGACCGCATCCGGTTCGAACAAAATGCCACTGATAATTCCGGCGATATGTGGTCGGCGACCGCCACCCATACGTTCGAGCTGACGCCGCAGCTCTCGCTGCAGACTATTGGCCTGATCAGCCGCGAACAATGGGATGACGGTCCGGAAGCCTTCGAGACCTTCACACCGACCGCCGGCTTTGTCGGGGCGACGATTTTCGAAGCCTCGGGCGAATATGAAGAAACCGCCCTGCGCTCGACCGTGTCCTGGAACCCGAATTCCCGCCACAGCCTGGAATTCGGCGCCGAGACCGCCATCAATGCGCGCGACTCGGCCTTCTTCCTGTTCGACGATGACGGCACCACTATCACCCCGATCGACGTGCCGGTCTCGGTGACCCGGGTTGAAGAAACCCGCAGCGAGCTGTTTGCCAATCACGTCTGGTCGGTCAGCGACCGGCTCAGCCTGGAAACCGGCCTGCGCTATGAATTCTCCGAGATCGAGCAGACCGGCGATGCCGAGCAATCGCGCTCCTTCACCTATGCCAAGCCTTCGGTGACCCTGAATTGGCGCCATGATGACGAGAACCGTTTCCGCCTGTCGGCGCGGCGCGATGTGGCCCAGCTCAGCTTCGGCAAGTTCGCCAGCTCGGTGGACCTGTCGGACAATAACTCCGTGCTCGGCAATCCCGACTATGTGCCCCAGCGCACCTGGACGGTGGAGGCGGAATGGGAACGCCGGTTCGGCGATGGCTCCTTCTCCCTCGTCGTCGGACATGACTGGGTCCAGGACCTCGATGATTTCATCCCGGTGGTGTCGGGCGGTGAAGTCTTCGACGCCCCGGGCAATATCGGTGATGGCACCAATTTCCGCGTCACCGCCAATCTGACCACACCGCTGGACCGGTTCGGGCTGCGCAATGCTGTGCTGGATACTTTCCTGGAGTGGTACAACACCGATGTGGAAGACCCGCTTACCTTCGAGAACCGGCCCTGGTCCGGCTTTCGCGAGTGGGAGCTGCGGCTGGATTATCGCCAGACCTTCCCGGAAGCCCAGATCGCCTGGGGCTGGGATTATTTCTGGCTCTCCGATGGCGAGATCTATCGCGCCCAGGAATTCCGCCTGCAGGGCTTCACCGATGGCGATCTCGATCTTTATGTCGAGACCACGCGCTATTGGGGTGTCACCATTCGCGCCGGCATTGATGGCGTGATCAATAATGGCGATGACCGCGAGCGGGTCTTCTATGACGGCTCGCGCGCCGACGGCATTATCGACGCGATCGAGTATCAGAACGCCTCGATGGGCGACACGGCCTATATCCGTGTCCGCGGCACCTTCTAGGCCGACATCACAAGCTGCACCAAGGCGCCGTTCCGGCGGCGCCTTGGGCGCCGGCGGAAAATCATGCTAGGCTCAGCCCGTGCTCGGGGGTAGCGCCGCGGACCCCGATCCGCCCGGCGCCGACAAGATGGTTGCGATGCAAGCAGCCAGGGAGGCCTGATGCAGAATTTCCGTGCCAATATTCTCTCCACATCCGTCATCGCGCTCGGCATAGCCGCGCTCGCTGTGGCTGCGCCGGCCAGCGCCGGGTCCGGCTCTCAGGCGGGCGCCCAGGCAGAAACGCAAACCGTCCCCATGCAGCGCATCGGTGAGACATTCGTCGCCATGCCCGTACGCATCGGCGATGGCGACACCATGAACTGGGTCGTCGATACCGGCGCCAGCCATTCCGCCATCGCCCAGCCCGCGGCGGAGCAATTCGGCTTCGTCTCGCAAATGCCCCATCCGGAATATGACGGCCCGCACAATGCCGAGCTGGACGATGTGCAATCCCTGACCAGCCTGTTCCAGGCCGAACGCTTCCAGCTTGCAGACGTGCGTATTGCCAACCGGCCGCCGGTCGAGCTCAACGCCGTCGTCGTTCCCGTCACCAATGACGAGCCGGCCGTTGTCGCTGGCCTGCTTGGCGCCGACGCTTTCAGCGATAGCGATTACCGCATTGATTTCGCAGCCGCCGAGATGGAATTCGGCCCGCTCCGCGTCGCTCATGTCGACGGAGTTCTGAGCGAGGAGCTGCAGATCGTTTTTGGCGCTGCGCGGGTTGACCGCTTCCGCTCGCCGGTCCGGGTAATGATCGACAGCGGTACGCCCCGTACGGTGATCAATGGCTATCTGGGCACCCGCATGCGGCTGCGCGAGCCGGGCCGTTATGAGGTCACGGGCGTTGATGGCCGTAGCTCTCATTCCGCCATTACCGTGCCGATACGCGGCATCCAGTTCGGCGGGGTGTGCCTCTATCGCACCAATGTTCTGATGGCCAATCTGGATATTTTCACCGCGCTCGACTGGGTCGATGAACCGGCCATGGTGATCGGCATGGACCTGCTGCAGCACGCCGAGATCACAGTCGACCAGGAAACCGGCCAGGTCCAGATCTCCATGGGCGGCGATGCGCGCGACTGCCGCCGCGACCGGGTGCAATGGTCGACCTTCGACGACCGCCCATCCTGAGGCCTTGACCAGCGGGGACAAAAAAGGCCGCGGAGCACAGTGCTCCGCGGCCTGATTTATTTGGGTTGGCGAACGCGCTTACGGCGCGTCAGAGGAGCGGTCCATGGACTGACCGCCGGCCTCGGTCTCGCGCGGATGTGGCTTCATCGTGTCATCAGCCGCACCCATCAACCATTTAATGACCGGCGAAAGGAGCAGCATGCCGACCGCGATCCCCATCGCGATTAGGCCAACGTTCGAATACACCTCGGCATAACTCGCCTTGGCGGCTTCTGCGTCGATGATCTGACCGGCAATCGTCTCCGCACCGGTCCGGGCCGCGATCACGCCCGAGAGATAATTCGACAGCCCCGAGAACAAGAACCAGGCACCCATCGTCATACCGACCACACGGGCCGGCGCCAGCTTGGTGACCGCAGACAACCCGACCGGGGAGAGCATGAGCTCACCCATGGTGTGGATCCAGTAGATCAGGAAGACAAAAATAACCGGCGTCAGTGCGCCCACGCCCGTCGCGCGAATACCAAGCACGAGGACATAGAAACCCAGACCCGCCATGAAGACGCCCAGAGCGAACTTCACCGGCGTCGAAGGATTAAGTCTACGTTTGGCCAACGCAATCCAGAGCCACGCCAGTAGGGGCGCGAAGACAATGATGAAGCCCGAATTCAAGCCTTGGAACACTGGCGAAGGCACTGACCATCCGAAAATGTTTCGGTCAACAAGGTCAGCGGTGAACAGATTCAGCGAGGAACCCGCCTGCTCGAACAAGGCCCAAAACGGGATTTGCGCAATAATGAAGTAGATTGCGGCCAGCATCTGCCCGCGCTCAGCACCTTTGGTGAAGAACAAAGCATAACCGACCATGACGGCAAGCATCAGCGCGCCGAGCGGTCCGAGAATATCGCCGACATATTCGGCATTCATAACCAGAAGCATGGACAGGGCTACGATGCCGAAACCGGTGATATAGCAGGCCCATTCGACATTGATTGGTCCCAGAACACGCTTTTTGAGCAGCTCCAGATTTGGCGGCTCGGCTTTCCCTTCAAGCCACGGCTGGAAGAAGAGGAAAGTCAGGAGACCTGCGAGCATACCGATACCGGCCAAACCGAAACCGTAGTTCCAGCCGTATTTGATGCCGATTATGCCGATGGTGACCGACGACAGGAAGGCACCGAGATTAATGCCCATGTAGAACAGGGTGAAACCGGAATCCCGGCGGCTATCCTGTAAGCCGTAGAGCTCGCCAACAATGGTCGAGATATTGGCTTTGAGGAATCCGACGCCAGCGATAATGAGCGCAAGCGAAAGATAGAGAATGTTGACGAAAAGCGATTGCTGCTCGGTGCTGATGAGATCATCGGTCAGCGGGATAACAGCCGGAGATCCGACAGCCGCCGGATCAGTCACCAGAATTGTCCGAGCGCCTTCTTCACCACCAAAGGTAATCGCCGAAGACCCACTGTCAGAGACAATCATCTGGACCGCATCGCCGCCGCGGCCATCAAGCGTCAGCTCATATTGGGCCCCCTCGTAGGTGAGCACCTGACGCGAACCGTCGCCTTCAAATGCCATCATCCCGTGCCCAGCAACAAGCAGAATGGCGCCAAACGTCACGGCTTTTCGTTGCCCGAGATAGCGGTCAGCCAGAGTACCGCCGATGATCGTCATAACGTAGACGAGTGCGATGTAGGCACCGTAAATGATGTTGGCCTCGCCGCGCTCGAACAAGAAGTGCTGCGTCAGATAGAAGATCAGCAGCCCGCGCATTCCGTAGTAGGAGAAGCGTTCCCACATCTCCGTCAGGAATAGGATCGCCAGCCCTTTCGGGTGGCCGAAGAAGGAAGTATCCCGCTTCTCGGCCGGCGTCGGCGCCTGTTCAGGCGTCGTAGTTGAATCTGTCACTCATTCCTCCCCATGCCCGCATCAGCAGGCGATACTCAATCGCGCGCACTTGACCATGCGGGGCGGGCCAGCTCAAGCCTTACGCGCTGTGGGGATATTGAATTTGGCGTGATCCGACGTGCCTAGTAGGCGCACTCGGTGAAGACCGGCTCGATCGAGCCCTTCCACTCGCCCTCAAAGCGGGCAATCAAATCCTCGGCGCGCGTGCGGCCGGATTTGACGATGTCGTCGAGCTCATCAAGGAAGAGGCCCTCATTCTCGCCATGCCCGTTGAGCCGGGCGCGGGCATTGAGGCCCGAGCGCGAAATCTTCAGCACCTGGCGGGCCAGCTCCTGCATCGTGCCGCCGCCGGGCGCCGGGGCGTTGAGGCCCAGCTTGGCGGCATCGATACGCAGCTGTTCACGCTCCTCGGCGCTCCAGCCCTTGACCACGTCCCAGGCCGCATCGAGGGCAGAGCCGTCATACATGAGCCCGACCCAGAAGGCCGGCAGGGCGCACAGGCTGTCCCAGGCACCGCTATCGGCGCCGCGCATTTCCAGGAAGGTTTTGAGGCGCACTTCCGGGAACAGGGTGGAGAGATGATCTTCCCAATCGCTGATCACCGGTTTCTCGCCCGGCAGGATGTCCAGCTTGCCCTCGAGGAAGTCGCGGAAATTGAGGCCCGTCGCGTCGAGATATTCGCCCTTGCGCTTGACGAAATACATCGGCACGTCGAGCGCCCAGTCGACATAGTTTTCAAAGCCGAAGCCGTCCTCGAAGACGAAGGGCAGCATGCCGGTGCGATGCCGGTCGGTATCGGTCCAGATATGGGCCCGATAGGAAAGGAAACCGTTCAGCCCCTTGTCGGCAAAGGGCGAATTGGCGAACAGCGCCGTCGCTACCGGCTGCAGGGCCAGGGAGACACGGAACTTCTTGGCCATGTCGGCTTCATCGGAGAAGTCGAGATTGGTCTGCACGGTGGCCGAGCGGAACATCATCTGATGGCCCAGCGTGCCGACCTTGGGCATGTAGGCCTTCATCAGCCCGTAGCGGGCCTTGGGCATCATCGGCGTGTCGTCCAGCGACCATTTCGGCGAAAAGCCCAGCCCCAGGAAGCCGGCGCCAATCTCGTCGGCGACTTCGCGCACTTCGCGCAAATGCTTGTTCACCTCGCCGCAGGTCTGGTGGACCGTTTCCAGCGGCGCACCGGAAAGCTCGAACTGTCCGCCCGGTTCCAGCGTGATCGAGGCGCCCTCGCGTTTGAGCGCCACAACATGGCCGGCCTCGACAATCGCGTCCCAGCCAAAGCGCTGCAGGCCTTCGAGCATTTTCAGAACAGTCGGACCGTCGCCATCATAGGCAAGCGGGGTGTGATCATTCAGGGCAAAGCCGAATTTCTCGTGCTCGGTGCCGATACGGAAATCGGTTTCAGGCTTGCAACCCTTGGCCAGATAGGCGCTCAGCTGTTCGAGATTTTCGATGGGCGCGCCTTCGCCGCCCTGATTATACGTGCCGCTCATCGAGCCCCCGCCAATCGGAATTTCCGCAACAGATATGTGGGTGTGCCCGGTTGAACAAGGGTTCAGGTGTGAGAATCACGCCCTCGTGAGCGTCAGCTCCAATCCCCGCAGGCGCTTTGCCACAAGGTTAGCGCGGCGATGGCCGCGGTCTCCGCACGCAATATGCGTGGCCCCAGCGAAACCGGACGCACAAAATCGAGCTGGCGCAAACGATCCCGTTCCTGCGGCGAGAAACCGCCCTCGGGGCCAATGAGGATCGCCGCCGGCCCGGGCCCTCCGAGCATGTCCCGCATCGCCGCGGCACGGCCGTCATCTCCACCCCAGGGGCGGGCACCATCATCACCGGCCTCGTCGCAATAGATCAGCGTGCGTGTCTCGTCCCAGCTGTCGAGGACACGGTCGAGCTTCGCCAGAGGTACAATCTCGGGCAAGTCGAGGCGCTCAGTCTGTTCGGCAGCCTCGCGGGCAATCGAGCGGAAGCGGTCCTCATTGATGCGTTCGGACTGGGTGCGCGTTGTCGTGACCGGACGGATGCGTTTGACGCCGAGTTCGGTGGCCTTCTCGACAATGAGATCGGTCTTGGCGCGTTTGACCGGGGCAAACAGCAGATCGAGATCGGGTACCCCGGCCTGCTGGCGTGTCTGTTCGGCCAGGTCGAGCATGGCGTGTTTCTTGTTGGCGTCGGCAATCTCGGCCCGCCACTCGCCGTCGCGGCCATTGAACAGCCGCACTGTGTCGCCGGCGGAACGGCGCATGACATTGATCAGATAGTGGCTTTCCTCCCTGCCCAGCGGCAGGCGGGCAGCGGAGCTCAGCTCCTGATCAAGATAGAGGCGCGGATCAGTTGTCATACCATCTGCTTTGCCGTGTGCTGCATCGCCGCGTCAAGCATGCCTTGAATTGGCCGCAGCCCGGTGCAAAAGGGGATCGCATGCAATTGAACTTCGACCGCCGCGTAGCCGATTCCCTGCCCCAGACCTGGGTGGATCGCGCACCGCTGGCTCTCCGCCCCTATCTGCGCCTGGCGCGCTATGACCGGCCGATCGGCTTCTGGCTGCTCGCCCTGCCCTGCTGGATGGGTCTGGTCGCCGCCAGTATCGGCACCGGCCTCAGCCTGGTCGATTTCTACTACGCCATCCTGTTTGCCATCGGTGCTATCGCCATGCGCGGCGCCGGCTGTACCTATAACGACATTATCGACCGCGATCTCGACGCCCGGGTCGCGCGCACGGCCGACCGGCCGCTGGCCGCCGGCACGGTCTCGCTGAAACAGGCCTGGGCTTTCCTCGGCCTGCAAAGCCTGGTCGGGCTGATCGTGCTTGTCCAATTACCGCTGATCGCCATCCTGACCGGGCTCGCCGCGCTCCTGCTGGTCGCGGCCTACCCGTTCATGAAGCGCATCACCTGGTGGCCGCAGGCCTGGCTGGGACTGACTTTCAACTGGGGCGTCCCGGTCGCCTGGGTCGCAGCCTCGGGGGCTTTTGAGCCCGGCCTGTTCGCCCTCTATGGCGCCATGATCTTCTGGACGCTGGGCTATGACACGATCTACGCCCACCAGGACAGCGAAGACGATGCTCTGGTCGGTGTGCGCTCAACCGCCCGCCTGTTCGGCGAACATTCGCCCTACTGGATCAGCGGCTTCTATCTGGTCACCGCCGTGTTGACCGGGCTGACGCTCTATCTGCAAGCCGCCTCGCCGTTTGCCGTCATTCCCTTCGCCCTGTTCTCGGCCCATCTGTTCAACCAGATCCGCCGCCTCGACCCGGCCGATGGCGTGCTGTGCCTGGACATTTTCAAGTCCAACCGCATCACCGGCCTCTTGCTGGTCGCGACCTTCGCCGTCGCGGCCGTGCTGACATGATCAACCAGGCTGTCCCCGCCGATTTCATCGCCGATCACACAGCGCTGATGGCCCCGCCCCTGGTGCCGGAACTGCAGCTGCACCTGGCGACCGAGACGGTGGAAATCTGGCAGCACACCGAAGAAGCCCTCGGCGAGATGGGCCTGCCGCCCCCCTTCTGGGCCTTTGCCTGGGCCGGCGGGCAGGCCCTGGCGCGCTATGTCATCGACAACCCCGATATCGTCGCCGGCCAGCGCGTGCTCGATTTTGCCGCCGGCGGGGCCATTGCCGGGCTCGGCGCGGCCAAGGCGGGAGCCCGCGCGATCATCGCCAGCGAACTCGATGCCTTCGCCATTGCCGCCTGCCAGGCCAATGCCCAGGCCAATGGCTGCGAGATCGACACCGTGCTGGGCGATATTGTCGGCACGGATGAGGGCTGGGATGTGGTGCTGGCCGGCGATGTCTTCTATGAGGACGAACCGGCCCGGCATATCGGCGGCTGGCTGGAAAGCCTGGCCCGCCGGGGCGCCCGGGTGCTGATCGGTGATCCAGGCCGCTCCTTCCTGCCGCGCGGGAAGCTGGACCGGCTGGCCGAATATTCCGTGCCGGTGACCCGCGACCTGGAAGACCGCGAAATTCGCCAGGCCAAGGTCTGGCAATTCAAGCGCGCCTGACCTGGACTTACATCCCTGTGTCGAATTTTTCAGCAAAAAAAGTTTGCACACGAAGCGTATCTATACGACACTAGATGTCTGGTCTGTTTTCCAGGCCGCCGTGGCGTTGCGTCATTTTTCACCGATTATCCGAGGAGAAGCCCATGGCTCGTGTCCGTGCCGTAGACCGCCGTCTGTTCCTGCTGCTCGAAATCGCTGCCCGCCGCCTCAATCGCGATATGGATGCGCGCCTCAAGGCTGAAGCCGGCGTCACCTCTGCGCAGGCTGCCGTTCTGTTTCTGCTGGCTCGCCGCGGTGAACGCCGCATGGGCGAGATCGGCGACATGCTGTCGCTCAACCCGCCCGCCGTCACCGGCCTGATCAATCGCATGGCCGCGCTCGACCTGGTGTCCAAGACCGCGTCGCCGACCGATAAGCGCTCCGCCATCGTCTCGCTGACGGAAAAAGGCCGCGCCATGGGCGATGCCGCCGAGCACGTCTTCCGCGATATGAACAATGAGCTGGAGACCCGGCTGGGAGATGAAGACAGCGATATGCTGCATCGGGTCCTGACCAATCTAGCCGTGGACGCCTGATCGCATTAACGTCGCCTCCAAATAATAAAGGAGGCTCGTGTGAGCGATCTGGTTCTGGTCGAAGATGCGGAGGGAATCCGCACAATCCGGTTTAACCGTCCGGACAAAAAAAACGCCCTGACACGGGCCATGTACAGCGCCGCAGCCGACGCGCTGGAAAGCGGCGATGAGGACCCGTCGGTCAAGGTCTTCATGATTGCCGGCAGCGACGGTGTCTTCACCGCAGGCAATGACATTGTCGACTTCATGGAACGCCCGCCGCATGTGGGCGGGGGTGACCTGCCGCCGGTCGAGCGCTTCATGCGCGCCCTGTTCAGCGCCAAGAAGCCGGTCGTTGCCGCCGTCGACGGTCTCGCCATCGGCATCGGCGTAACGCTGCTGCTGCACTGCGACATCATCTATTGCTCCAACCGCTCGACCTTCAAAACCCCCTTCGTTGATCTCGCCCTGGCGCCGGAATTCGGCTCAAGCCAGATCATGCCGCAATATCTCGGTCATGCCGTCGCTGCCGAGCTGCTCATGCTCGGCAATACCTGGGGCGCCGACCGCGCTTATCAGACCGGCCTGGTGAACGGCACTACCCCGCCGGAGGCCCTGGAAGAAACCGCCCGCATCGCCGCGCGCAATCTGGCCGCCAAGGCTCCCGGGTCGCTGCGCACTGCGAAAGCGCTGATGAAGCGCCCGCCGGAAGACATTGTCGAACGCATCTCCACCGAGGGCGGCATGTTCGCCGAACTGCTGCGCTCAGAGGAGTTTGCCGAGGCCGCTGCGGCCTTCATGGAACGGCGCAAGCCCGACTTCTCGAAATTCGGCTAGGGGGCTGATCATGTTGCGTTGGATTGGCGGCATTGCCGCTGCACTCGTGCTTGCCGCCATCGTGGCGCTGAATGTCTCCAAGGTGGGCCGCATCTACCTGCCCTCGGGCACCGGCATGATGGCGAAACAGCTGTGCTCCATGGTCTTTGTATCTGACCTGGATGCCGATTACGCCCGCACGATCTATCTCGATCCCCTGATGGGCGAGGCGGCCGGCTTCATCAATGCCGATATCGATTATGAGCGGCAGACGGTATCGACCAATATCCTCGGCCTGTTCTATCGCAAGCACGCCGCCTTCCGGGACGGTCTGGGCTGTACCCTGGTGCATCACCGAGGCCAGTTCGACGCCGACCTGGAATTGCTGCCGCGACAGGACTTCCAGCCGCTGCAGCTCGATGCGGCGCACCGCGATCAGTACTTTGACGGCGCCGCCCTGGAAGCGGCCGTGCTGGGCGGATTTGATGATCCGCAGGCCGACCGCCGCAATACGCTCGGCGTCGCCGTCCTGCACCAGGGCCGCCTGGTCGCCGAGCATTACGCCCCCGGTGCCAGCCGCGAGACCCCCTTCCTGGGCTGGTCGATGACCAAATCCGTCACCGCCACCCTGGCCGGCGCGCTCGAGCATGATGGCCGGATCGACATCACCGCGCAGAATGCCGTCCCGGCGCTGACCCCGGAAGGCCACGGCGATATCACGCTGGAACACTTGCTGCGCATGACCGGCGGTCTGGCGATCCATGAACTGAACAACGGTATGGATCCCAATTCCCAGCAGCTCTTTACCGCCAGCGACATGGCGCGTTTTTCCGCCACGCGGCGGCAATTCGCCGAGCCGGGCGAGCACTGGGAATATATGAGCGGGCAGACCAATCTGGCGATGAACGCGCTTCAGGCCGAGCTCGGCACTTCGCTGATGGATCAGCTGGCCGCGGTCCGCGCGGAGATCTTCGAACCGCTCGGCGTCTATTCCGCCATTATCGAGCCCGATGAGGCGGGCACGCTGGTCGGCTCGTCCTACATGTACGCCACGGCGCATGACTGGGCCCGGCTGGCCCAGCTTTATCTCGATGATGGGGTCTGGAATGGCGAGCGCATCCTGCCGGAAGGCTGGGTCGAGCGCACCACCACCCCGACCGAGGGTTCGGGCGAGGCCTATGGCATCGGCTTCTGGCTTGCGACCGAGGGCGATAACCTGCCCGAGGGCACCTATTTCATGAACGGGTTCCAGATCCAGCTGGCCATGGTGCTGCCGGAACAGGAGCTGGTGATCGTGCGCTTTGGGGCCACCAATAATATCAGCGCCGGCGCCTTCGACATGACCCGCGCCATCGTCGCCTCAATGCGGAACTAGGCTGCCGCGCCGACCAGCGCAGGCGTCTCCGCGATCACGCCGTCATAAATGGAGGTGCGGACCTGTGTCCGCACCTCCCCGGCGGTCGGGACAACCGTTTGTAACTTCTTGATCAGCGGCGATGGCGTGGACTCCGGCCGGGCTGCCCCAACAGCCCAGTTCTTGTATTCCCGGCCCTTGACGGGGACGCATTCCAGCACGCGCGGCTCGCCGAAGCAGCGGTCGGTGCGAAGGCTGTCCATGAGGGCGTCGAGCTGCCCGAGCTCGCCCTCCAGAACCGTCAGGAAATACCCGGAGTCCCAGACCAGCGCCCCCGTGATATGCCGGTCTATGCATGTCTTCATACAATGCGCGAGGAGCTTGCCGAGATCGCCGTTGAGCGCCCCAACGCCCAATGCGACGCCGGCCCGCGACACCATCACGCTTGAATACAACATGCCGCCATCCCGCCGCCTGATCGATGCGCCGGGTTTAGGCAGCGGATTTGAAAAATCATTCAAAAATAAGCCTCGAATTAGGCTCAAATTTTCAGCGAAATTGCGTCAAATGCGCTCGATTGCCTCAGGCGCTTTTTTTCTCGCCTCAACCGCCCTAGTTTGCGGGGCAGAAGAGGACGCCCATGGCCTATAAATCACTACGTGAATTCATCGATTTACTGGAAGAACAGGGCGATCTGGTCCGCATCGACCACCCGGTTTCGACGGATAAGGAGATGACCGAGATCCACAAACGGACCCTGCATGCGGGTGGGCCAGCGCTGCTGTTTAATAACGTATTCAACGAGAAGGGCGAAAAGTCGCCCATGCCTTGCTTGGTGAACCTGTTTGGCACGGTCAAGCGCGTCGCCATGGCGGTCACCCTGGGCGATGAGCACCGCACCACCGGCGAAGAGTTGCGCGAAGTGGGTGAATTACTTGCCTTCCTGCGCCAGCCGGAACCGCCGCGCGGCATCAAGGACGCCATGGACATGCTGCCGCTGGCCAAGACAGTCATGTCGATGCGGCCCAAGACCGTGTCCAAAGCGCCATGCCAGGACGTCGTCCTCACCGGCGATGATATCGATCTCGACAAACTGCCCATCCAGACCTGCTGGCCGGGCGAGCCGGCGCCGCTGATCACCTGGCCGCTGGTCGTGACCCAGGGCCCCAATGTGCAGGGCGATCGCCAGGACGACTACAATCTCGGCATCTACCGCATGCAGAAGCTGGGCAAGGACAAGACGCTGATGCGCTGGCTCAAGCATCGTGGCGGGGCGCAGCATTATCAGCGCTGGAAAGACAAGAAGCCCGATCCGCTGCCCGCTGCTGCCGTCCTCGGTGCCGATCCGGGCACCATCCTGGCTGCCGTGACCCCGGTCCCCGATACGCTGTCGGAATACCAGTTCGCCGGTATCTTACGCGGCAAGAAGGCCGAGCTGGTGGATTGCAAGACCATCCCGCTGAAAGTGCCCGCCGAGGCCGAGATCGTGATCGAGGGCCATGTCATGCTCGACGAGTACGGCCCGGAAGGCCCCTATGGCGACCACACCGGCTATTACAATTCCGTCGAGCATTTCCCGGTGTTCAAGGTGTCCGCCATCACCATGCGTAAGGACCCGATCTATCTGACGACCTATACCGGTCGCCCGCCGGATGAGCCGGCCATACTCGGCGAGGCCCTCAACGAGGTTTTCATCCCGCTCCTGCAGCAGCAATTCCCGGAAATCCTCGATTTCTGGCTGCCGCCGGAGGGCTGTTCCTACCGTATCGCCGTGATCTCGATGAAGAAGGCTTACGCCGGTCACGCCAAGCGGGTGATGATGGGCGCCTGGTCCTTCCTGCGCCAGTTCATGTACACCAAGTGGATCATCGTCGTGGACGAGGACGTCAATGCGCGCGACTGGAAGGATGTGATGTGGGCGGTTTCCACTCGCATGGACCCGGCCCGCGATATCGTCACCGTCGAAAACACCCCGATCGACTATCTCGACTTCGCCTCCCCAGTCTCCGGCCTCGGCTCCAAGATCGGGCTCGATGCCACCAACAAGATGGGCAATGAGACCCAGCGCGAATGGGGCGAGAAGCTGGATATGGACGACGCCACCAAGGCCAAGGTGGACGAGATCTGGGGAGCGTTGGGGATCAACATCTGATCCTCTCCGCGGACACTGCTCGTCTGTTGTCGGATACTCGGCCGGATTGGCGTAGGGGCTTATCTCGCACACCCCACCTTCTCCCCGCCTGGGGAGAAGGAAATCGTAGCCGGCCCCAACCTCCACCGCTTTCCCCGACTTCATGTCGGGGCCCGGCGTTATCCCGGCGTTGATGACTCTTGGCGCTGGCGGTTCCAAGAGTCATCAACGTCATCGTCCCCACCAGGCCCC
>NZ_JASBRQ010000074.1 GCF_030149425.1 Maricaulis sp.
ACCGATCGGCGCCTCGCCGATATCAGCCGCCGCTTGCGCTAGTTCTAGCGCGACCTGCATAAAGCGTGTATCCCGCGCGTCCGCCATGTCGGCGGCCTAGAGCGCTTGAGCGAAAGGGTCAAGATTGACCGATCAGGACGATAGCGGCGAACGCATCGCCAAATACCTTGCCCGGGCGGGTATTGCCTCGCGCCGGGAAGTGGAACGCATGATCGAGGGCGGTCGCGTCAAGGTGAATGGCAAGACGCTCGACACCCCGGCGTTCAAGGTCACCGGCAGCGAGGCCATCGAAGTCGACGGCAAGGCGGTTGGCGAGAAACCGGCCACCCGGCTCTGGCGCTACCACAAGCCCGCCGGACTGGTGACCACACACCGCGACCCGGAAGGGCGTGAGACGGTTTTCGACAAGCTGCCGGGCGATATCGGCCGGGTGATCTCGGTGGGCCGGCTTGATCTGACCTCAGAAGGCCTGTTGCTGCTGACCAATGATGGCGCGCTCGCCCGGGCCCTGGAGCTGCCCTCCACAGCGTGGATGCGGCGCTATCGTGCCCGCGCCTTCGGCCGCATCGACCCCCGGGCCATCGAGACGCTGAAAAAAGGCGTGACCGTCGAGGGCATCAAATACGGACCGATGGAAGTCGAGATCGAACGGGAAACCGGTTCGAACATCTGGCTCAATGTCGGCATTCGCGAAGGCAAGAACCGCGAGGTCCGCAAGGCGCTCGACGCTGTCGGTCTCAAGGTGAACCGCCTGATCCGGACCGCTTATGGCCCCTTCCAGCTCGGCGATCTGGGCAAGGGCGAGATCAAAACCGTTCCGGCGCGGGTGCTGCAGGACCAGTGCGGGCATCTGATCGATTTCGTCAAACCGGATGGCGAGGCTGTCGCCAAGAAACGCGCGCCCGTGCGCTCCCGGCGTCCCGGAGCGACCCGCACCAGCAGCGGCGGACAGCAATTGCGGCGCGCCAAGACGACCGGAGGGCCGCAGCGCAAGGGACCGCGCAAGTGAGAATTGTCGGGGGTCAATACAAGGGCCGGCCGCTGGCTGCGCCCAAGGGGCGCTCGACCCGTCCGACCTCGGACCGGGCCCGGGAAGCCATGTTCAACGTCCTCGCCCATGCCGACTGGGCACCGGCCATCGAGGAGGCCCGGGTCATCGACCTGTTCGCCGGTTCCGGCGGGCTGGGCCTTGAGGCCATGTCCCGGGGCGCGGCTTTCTGCCTGTTCGTGGAGACCGAGGCCGCAGCGCGCGGCGCGATCCGCGACAATATCGATGCGCTACAACTCTTCGGCCATACCCGGCTGCACCGGCGTGACGCCACCGCGCTCGGCGACAAACCGGCCAATCTCGGCGCGCCGTTCGATATCGCCTTTCTTGACCCGCCCTATGGCAAGGGATTGGGCGAAGAGGCGCTGGCGCGCCTGATCGAAGGCGGCTGGCTCAGCGATAATGCCATCGCGGTGCTGGAAGTCGGTGCTGAAGAAACGCCCCGGACGCCGGGCTGGTCGATTGCTGCCGAAAAGCATTATGGCGCCGCCAAAGTCCTGTTTTTAGAACGCATAATCGATGCAGCAGTGTTAGACGCGTCTTAAGGGGTTGAAGGTTAAGCCGGGGGCCAACTGATAGACCGGACCCGCAAGCCTTGTCGCAAACGCTCAAAGCCAAAAGCCTCGCCTATCTGCGCGAAAGTGCTTCCACCGCCCGGGTGCTGAACCTGCACCGGGTTGCGGAAAAGCATGGCGGCAGCGACGAGCACGGCGATGCCCCCTTCTTCCGGTCCAAACGGCTCAACACCGCCTTTATCGTCAAACACACTTTGAGCCCGCACGAGATGGACATGCTCAGCCTGAGCCGCATCTCGGCGACAAAGGTGATCTTCCCGCTGGCGCAAGATGATCTGCGCCTGGGCGGTTACTCCATCTTCGTTGAGCAAAGCGATTTTGAAAGCGGCATGATCGAGGCCCTCGGCCGCGACGGCAATCGCGAACGCATCCTGGCCGATATTGAAGTGCTCAAGGAAATCGCCCGGCTGCCCTCGCTCGATCCCTATCTCCTGCGCGAGCGCCTGGCCCAGATCGGGCACCGGCCGGCGGGCTGCTATTTCGACATCTCCGATGCCGATGTGCAGAAAATCCAGACCTATGTGGTGCGCGAGATCTCCAAACTGGTCGAGCTGGCCTATGGCGTCGGCGGCCCCCAGGCCAAGGCCATTTCCGACAAGCTGGCCCGCCTGATCATGCAGGATGAACGCTCTAAGACGCTTGAGCCGCTGCGTGAAACCCTGCGTCTGCAGCCGGACGAATATGTCGAGGGCATGTTCGGCTGGAAGGGCTTCTTGTACTACAAGTGGAATATCAGCCGCCTACGGCCCAGCTTCGAACCCATTGCCAAGGCCATCCTGTCGACCCGCTATATCCGCGCCCATCCGGACGATGAAGCGGTTCTAGAAGCCACCCGCAAGACCATCGCCCGGACGCTCTATATGCGCATTGGTGAAGTCGACAAGGCGCTGGCCGCCTATGACAACGCCTATAAACGTCTTGTCGACGGCAATGACCCCAGCGCCTTCCGCAATTTCCTGCTGCGCGCGCCGCACATGTTCCTGTCGACCGGCGAGCACCTCGCGGCGATCAATCATGTCTGCACCTTCTGGGGCGAACGCTTCCCGCGCGGCACGCTGAACCGGCTCGAAATCGACGATGCCTTCGACATCTACAAGGATTTCAGCGCCTGCCTCGGCATTGATGACCGCCGGATGGCGGCCTAGCCCTCCAGCTCAACGATCCGGTCGGGCGCACCAAACCCTGCCACATAGAGGCTCCGCTGATCCGGCAGCAGCTCGACATCAAGCGTATTATAGGCCTCCTCGGCGAGCTGTCGGGGATTGGAAAAATGACCGGACCCGTCATTCTCGAAAGCCCATAACCCGCCCCCGAAAGACGCCGCGACCAGCAGGTCGAGATCGCCGTCGCGATCACTGTCGATGAAGTCGACATCCAGCGAATGGGCGCTCCAGTCCGGCAGATAATCGCTGCTGACATCGCGGAACACCCCGGCGCCGTCATTCAGCAGGAGCCTGTCCCGGGCACCGCCGGGGGACTGGGTGCGGAAGCCGACATTGGCAAAATAGACGTCCAGATCGCCATCGCCATCAATATCGGCGAAATCGGCCTCGCGGGTCTCTTCATCATAGCGGGCCTCGCCAAACGCCGACGCTGCAACACTGAACACGCCATCATTATTATTGAGCAGGATCCGGTTTGGTCCTTCGCTGGCGACAACCAGGTCAAGATCGCCATCGCCATCGACATCCCCGGCCTCAAGGTCCTGAACCGGATAGGAATGACCGGGATGAGTTTCGCGCGATATCCGGAAATTGCCGGCCCCGTCATTGATCGCAAACACGACCGGCCCGGCATCTCCGAAGACGAGATCCATATCGCCATCCCGATCGAGATCGAAGGCAATGACGGTATTGGCGGTCGCCCGGAAATCCAGCCGCGCGCTCATATCCTCAAGGCCGCGACCGGCGCGATTGAAATAGAGTTCCGGCACCATCGTATCTTCATTGGCGATCGCGATATCGGGATGGCCATCGCCATTGAAATCCGCAATCGCGATGTCCTCACTATCGGTCGCGCCGGCGGGGAAGAGGAAGCGGTCCGAAGGGACCCAGCCGGTCTCACCTTGATGCAGCACCTGGTTGGGTTCGAACTCGACCGCCCGTACCAGCTCGGCGCGGCCATCGCCATCCAGATCGGCCAGTTCCACATCCATGGTCCGGCTGTCTGTCCCGGCGACTACACTCCCGTTCGATGCCAACAGCACCGCGCTCAAAACCGAAACCAGCATCAGACATCCCTCCAGCTTGTGACGGGGTTGATGCTGCCGCCGCGATAATTACCGCAAGCCGGGCGTTCCGATTAAAAGCTGGAAAGGCGCCGCAAACTCAGCGCCGCCCGAACAGGCGCTCGATATCTGCCAGTTTGAGCTCGACATAGGTCGGGCGGCCGTGATTGCACTGGCCGGAATGGGGCGTGGCTTCCATCTCGCGCAGCAAGGCGTTCATTTCCTCGCCGGTGAGGCGGCGGCCGGAGCGGACCGAGCCGTGACAGGCCATCGTCCCGACCACGTCTTCGAGCTTTTCCTTCAGCGACAGCGCCTGGTCATAGGCGGCGAGATCATCGGCCAGATCCCGGATCAGGCCCTGGACATCGAGCTTTTTCAGCAGGGCCGGCGTTTCGCGTACCGCGACCGCTCCGGCCCCGAACGGCTCGACGACGAGGCCAAGCTCGGCAAGCTCCTCGGCCCGATCCAGCACCCGGCGCGCCTCGGCCTCGTCGAGATCGACAATTTCCGGCACCAGGAGGTGCTGCCGCTCGACGCCGGTCTCGGCGATCATCTTCTTCATACGTTCATAGACCAGACGCTCATGCGCCGCGTGCTGGTCCACGATGACAATGCCATCCCCGGTCTGGGCGACGACATAGGTCTCGTGCAATTGCGCCCGGGCAACGCCCAGCGGCCAGTCCGGCTGTTCCGGCTCGGCCGGTGCCGCGCTGGCCGGCATATAGGGTTCCGGTTCGACGCGGGCCGACATGCCCGGATCAAACACCGCTGGCTGCACCGGTTCGGCCGGCGTGCCCCAGGCGGCCATCTGGGCCGTAGCAGAGGGGGGCCGGGGTGCGGACTGGTAGCCGCCTTGCGGGGGCGCATTGAAACCCTGCGGCCGGGCCGCTCCGAGGGCAAAACCGGCGACCGTGGTCGAGGCCCGGTGTCCCGCTGCTGCCAGGGCATGGCGCAAGGCGCCGACGATCAGCCCGCGCACCAGGCCGCTATCGCGGAAGCGCACCTCGGCCTTGGCCGGGTGAACATTGACGTCGACCTGGTCGGTCGGCAGCTCGACATTGAGCGCTACGACCGGATAGCGATCACGGGCGAGAAAATCCTGATAGGCGCCGCGGACTGCACCGCCGAGCAGCTTGTCGCGCACCGGCCGGCCATTGACGAAGAGATACTGGTGCAGGGAATTGCCGCGTGAATAGGTCGGCAGGCTGGCAAAACCGGTAATGCGGACGCCTTCGCGCTCCTGGTCGACCTCCAGGGCATTATCCCCGAATTCATCGCCGAGAACGGCGGCCATACGGGCCTTGCGTGCCTGAGGGCTGTCTTCGCGCTCGGCCGCCACGGAGAGACGCTTGCGGCCGTCCAGGGTCAGGAAAAAGCCGACATCCGGCCGCGCCATGGCGAGGCGTTTGATTACATCGGAAATGCCCTGATTTTCCGCCCGCTCGCTCTTGAGGAATTTCAGGCGTGCCGGGGTGGCATAGAACAGGTCGCGCACTTCGATGCGGGTACCGCCGCGCCCCAGCGGGGCGGCCGGGGCAACACCATGGGTCTGGCCACCCTCGACCGTGATGGTCCAGGCATCGCCCTCGCCGCGCGCCTGTGTGGTGATCGCCAGCCGCGCAATGGAACCGATCGAGGGCAGCGCCTCGCCGCGAAACCCCATCGTGCCGATATTGAGGAGATCGTCTGCCCCGTCCTCAGCGACCGGGAGTTTGGAGGTGGCATGGCGTTCGATACACAGGCCGAGCTCGTCCGGGCTCATCCCCTTGCCATCATCCTCGACGACCAGGCGCACAAGCCCGCCGCCCTCGGCCGAGATATCGATGCGGCGCGCGCCGGCATCGAGCGCATTCTCGACGAGTTCCTTGACGACAGAGCCGGGCCGCTCGACCACTTCGCCGGCAGCGATGCGGTTGACGGTCTCCGGCGACAGACGGCGGATAATGGGCTGGGTCATGCTCAAAGACATAGGGCCAGCCTCTCGGCTGGCCCTGAGTCGGTCAAGTGGCAAAGCCTGCGGGGCTTAAAGGCCCGGCAGCTTCGGCAGCAGACGGCGGTTGCGCTCGATCTCGACCTCGCCACCGCCGGTAACGGCATTGACCTGCTCGAGACGGGCCGCTTCTTCGGCCGCATCAACCGGGGTCGCATCCACCGGCGGGGTGTATTCGCCATTGCGCCAGAACAGGACCTGGTCGGCAAAGCCACGCGACTTGCGGACCACATTGGCGGTCTCGCCGTCGATGATGGAGCGGATGAACGGATCCGCCGAACCGCCGCCAGCCTGGGCGACGAGCAGGGCTTCCGCGTCGGAGCCTTCGAAACTGCTGCCCGACCCCAGCAGGGCCGCGCGTGCGCGCTGGTCGGGATAGATCTCTTCCGGACGCGGCTCACCCGGGCGCGGCGGACGCAGATTATACTCCGGCGGCACGGTCAGCGGGGCGATCGTCACGGTACGAAACTCGTCCGGGGCATTACGATCACCGCTACCCAGGCTGCTACAGCCGGTAGCCACGAAAGATGCCGCCACGGCGACGAATAAGGCGGAACGCATACGCATGTCAGCTAAGCTCCAATCACTCTTGGCGATATCTTTAACGAAGTGCGGCGGGAAGCTCCAGCCCCTGATCCATCAAGGCTTCGATTTCGCACCGTCACGCTCGCCCAAAACCATGTCGAGAATAAGGATTCCGACCCCGACATTGATCGACACATCGGCGATGTTGAAGACCCAGGGAAAGTAGACGTCGGAAAAATTGAAGAAATCGACGACCGCCCCGTAGACCGCACGGTCAATCACATTGCCCAGAGCACCGCCGATAATGCAGCCGAAGGACACCGCCTGCAGCGGCCGGATCACCTTCATCGGCCCATAGCCGAAGAGGCCGGCGAGCAGAAGCCCGGAGACCGCGAGCGAGAAAATGATCAGACCGATGCGGCCGATCAGATTGTCCGCACCGAGCAGGCCGAAACTGACCCCCTTATTCCAGACCATGGTGAGATCGAAAACCGGGGACAGCTCGATATGGCCGCAATTATTGGCCATGCCCATGCGCTCTGCCGGGCTGGCCAGCTGGAATTCCAGGCAGCCGGGCGGCGAGAAGTTGAGCCGGTCCAGCACCAGGTATTTGGTCAGCTGATCAAAGACGAAAATCACCGCAGCCAGGACCAGCCCCAGCCGGGCGGCGCCCGGCCGGGTAAGCTGATCAACAACCCGCTTGAGGGTGTCAGCCATTGACCGCATCCCAGTGCGCCACCGCATCGGCATCGCGCGGGCTCAGCTCCGGATAGCGGGCGTCAGCACCAACATCCGGGTCATACTTCCAGGAGCGGGCGCATTTCTTGCCGTCCGCCTTGCCCGGATCGACCGCGATATCGGCGACGTCCTCGAGGCGGTAAGCGTCTTCCGGTCCCGCTTCATCAACCAGATAGGCCTGGCTGGTGATGGCGATCTCGGCGAGGAAGTCCTGCAGATCGCCACCGGCCTCAGCGGCCAGGGCCGACCGGTAGACCGGATCGGTGACATAGACTTTCGGCGCCGCTTCGAGGCTGGAGCCGATCCGTTTCTCGCGGCGTTCCACTTCCAGTGCACCGGTGACTACACGGCGCAGCCGGCGAATGGTCTGCCAGCGTTCGGCGCGGGCGCCGTCATGCCAGTCGTCCGGAGTGTCCGGGAACGTGCGCAGATGCACGCTGTCGGTTTCCGACGGGAAACGCGACAACCAGGCTTCTTCCATGGTGAAGGGCATGATCGGTGCGAGCCAGGCGGTCAGGCGGGTGAACACCTCATCCATCACCGTACGGCAGGCACGGCGGCGATCGCTATCGGGACGGTCGCAATACAGGCTGTCCTTGCGCACATCGAGATAGAAGGCCGAAAGGTCGACGACGCAGAAATTGAACAGCGCCGAATAGACCCGCTTGTAATCATAGGCCTTGTAGCCTTCGCGAACCACCGCATCGAGCTCGTGCAGGCGATGCAGCACCCAGCGCTCCAGCGACGGCATGCGGTCCATCGGCAGGCGTTCCGTGTCCTCGAACCCGTCGAGCGCACCGAGCAGATAGCGCACCGTATTGCGCAGCTTGCGATAGGCATCGACGCTGGTCTGCAGGATCTCCTCGGAGATGCGCAAATCAAGCGTGAAGTCCTGGGCCGCGACCCACATCCGCATGATCTCGATGCCGTATTTCTTGCCGATCTCATTGGGTGCGAGCGTATTGCCCAGGGATTTGGACATTTTGCGGCCCTGCCCGTCCATGACAAAGCCATGGGTGAGAACGCCGTCATAGGGCGCACGGCCACGGGTACCGCAGCTTTCCAGCAGTGAGGACTGGAACCAGCCGCGATGCTGGTCCGAGCCTTCCAGATAAAGATCGGCCGGCCATTTCAGATCCGGGCGCTGTTCCAGGGCGAAGGCGTGGGTGGAGCCACTGTCAAACCAGACATCGAGAATGTCGGTGACCTTCTCCCACTCATCGGCGTTATAGGCGTCGCCGAGGAATTCTTCCGCCGGGCGTTCAAACCAGGCATCCGCACCATCTTCCTCGACCGCCTTGACGATGCGGTCGTGCACGTGCGGGTCGTTGAGTACGCGCTGGGTGGATTTCTCCACGAAGAGCGTCAGCGGGACCCCCCAGGCGCGCTGGCGCGAGACCAGCCAGTCCGGGCGGTTCTCGACCATGGAGCGGATACGGTTCTCCGCCACTGGCGGCGTCCACTCGGTATCACCGATCGCTTTCAGCGCGGCCTCGCGCAAAGTGCCGCCCGTCTTCATCGGCCGGTCGATGGCGATGAACCATTGCGGGGTATTGCGGAACAGGACCGGCGCCTTGGAACGCCAGGAGTGCGGATAGGAGTGCTCCAGACGGCCGCGCGCCAGCAGGCGGCCGGTCTCGATCAACTTATCCATGACGGCCTTGTTGGCGGGGCCGTCCTGGCCCTGCTTCTTGCCGTCCAGGCGGATGATATGCAGGCCGGCAAACAACGGGACGTGCTCAAGGAAAGCCCCGTCCTCGCCGACAGTGTGCGGCACAGGCTGGTCGCGGTCATGCCATTCCGGATGCTCCATCCAGGCGGCATAGTCCTCGGCACCATGGCCGGGGGCGGTATGAACAAAGCCGGTACCGGCTTCGTCGGTCACGTGATCGCCGGCCAGCAGCGGCACGCGATAGCCCCAGAATCGGTCAGCATCGGCGAGCGGGTGGGAACAGATCAGCCCATCCGGATCGACATCGATGACACGATCATAATTGACGATCTTGGCCGCCTTGGCGGTTTCTTCCCACAGCGCATCGGCCACGATCAGCAGATCGCCGGGCCGGGTCCACGGTTTGAAGTCGGCATCGTCGACGCCCTTGACCTGGTAGAGGCCGTATTTGACGTCAGGCGAGAAGCAGATGGCGCGGTTGGCCGGGATGGTCCACGGCGTCGTGGTCCAGATCACTACATGCGATCCAACCAGTTGTTTCGGGATCGCCGAACCGTCCTTGCGCACAGCCCGGACCGGGAAGCGCACATAGATCGTCGAGGACACCTTGTCGTGATACTCGACTTCGGCTTCCGCCAGGGCGGTTTTCTCCACCGGCGACCACATCACCGGAGCCGAGCCCTGATAGACCAGGCCTTGTTCCGTGAAGTTGAGGAATTCCCGCACGATCGCCGCCTCGGCCGGATAGGCCATGGTGGTGTAGGGGTCATTCCAGTTGCCCAGCACACCCAGGCGCTTGAATTCCTCGCGCTGGACATCGATCCAGTGCGCGGCGTAATTGCGGCATTCGGTGCGGAATTCCTTCATCGGCACCGCGTCCTTGGACTTGCCCTTTTCGCGGTACTGCTGCTCGACTTTCCATTCGATCGGCAGGCCATGGCAGTCCCAGCCCGGACGATAGGGCGAGTCATAGCCGGCCATCTGATGCGAGCGGGCGACGAAATCCTTGAGGATCTTGTTCATCCCCGTGCCGATATGGATGTGCCCGTTGGCGTAGGGCGGGCCGTCATGCAGGACGAAGCGTTCACGGCCGGCGCTCTGTTCGCGCAGCTGATTGTACAGGTCGAGCTTTTCCCAACGCTCAAGCCATTTCGGTTCCTGCTTGGGCAGGCCGGCGCGCATCGGGAATTCGGTCTTGGGAAGGAAAAGCGTATCGCGGTAATCGCGGGCGCTGGTCTCGGTGCCGTTATCGGCGGTCGTATCCGTCATCGGATCCAATCCTTGCGGTTTTGGTCATCGGTCAATAATCGAAGCGGTCACCCGGAACTGCCGGCCTCAGCGCACGCAGCCCGGGCGAATAATTCGCCGGGAAATGAGCGTGGCACAGGGGCCCGCTGGACGTATCCGCAAGTAAGACAAGACCATGCTTCGCGTGTAACAGAGCCGCTTAGGCCGGTCCAGCTGTTGCGCTCAGCATCTGGCGCGCGGCATCGGCATCGGCCTCGATTTGCAGTTTCAGCGCGGCGAAGTCGGCAAATTTCCGCTCTTCGCGCAAAAACGCCTCGAACGCGATGGTGATCGTCTGCCCATAGATATCGCCGTCGAAGTCAAAGAGGTGCACTTCAAGGCGCTCCTCGCTGCCATCAACCGTCGGGCGAACCCCGAAATTGGCCACGCCGGGGCGCTGGATCGTCTCGCCGGGCAGCGCAACGCGCACGGCGTAAACGCCCTTGGCCGGGCGCGTATACTCGCCGAGCAGAACATTGGCGGTGGGAAAGCCGATGGTGCGGCCGCGCTTGTCGCCGTGGCGGACCTCGCCTTCCACCCGCCAGGGGCCGTCGAGCCACAGCGCCGCCTGGTCCACCTCACCGGCAGCCAGGGCCTGGCGAATACGGCTGGAGGAGACCTTCTCTTCGCTATCGGTGAACAGCTCGGCCCGCCGAGCGGTTATGCCCCGCGCGGCACAGAGCGCCTCGAGCTGGTCCGCATCGCCGGCGCGGCCCTTGCCGAAGCGGAAATCGGCACCGGTCACAACGCCGCGGATACCAAGCCCCGCATGCAGGACGGTATCGACAAACGCCTGCGGCGACATGCTGGCCATCCCCGCATCGAAAGGCAGGGCATAAACCGCTGCGGCCCCGGCAGCGGCCAGCTTTTCATTGCGCCAGCCATGGCTCATCAGCTTGAACGGCGCGCTGTCCGGCGCAAAAAAGCGGCGCGGATGAGGCTGGAACAAAGCCACCCCCAAGGGAGCGCCGAGATCGCGCGCAAGATCGCGCGCCTGGTCGAGGACCGCGCGGTGGCCGCTGTGGACACCGTCGAAATTGCCCAGCGCTATGACCGCGCCGCGCGCATCATCGGCCAGACCGCTATAGCCCTCATACACCCGCATCGGATCAGGCCGAGGCCTTCTTGCGGCGCTTGCGGACCATCACGTCAGCATCGGCCTGCATCACCGGCTCGCCATTGACGAGGCAAACACAGTCCATCACCGCCGAGCGGGATTTCATGTCCACCGACTTTACGGTGACGCGGGTGGTGACTTCATCACCAATACGGGTCGGCTTCATGAAACGCATGTTCAGTCCGAGAAAGATCGCCCCCGGCCCCGGCAGCTGATTGCCGAGCACGCCGCTAATAAAAGATGCGATCAGCGCGCCATGTGCAATTCGGCCACGAAATGGCGTCTTGCGGGCGAATTCTTCGTCCATATGGACAGGATTGTAGTCTCCTGAAACCTTTGCAAAGGCATCAAGATGGCCCTCCGTGACGACGGTAACCGTCTCAGCGGATTGACCAATTTCCATTTCTTCGAGGTCTACACCGTGTGCTGCGGACATCAAGATCTCCCTCTTTTTGTGCGCTTTAACCGATTTTTATCCGCGATTGTCTAGGGTCCCCATGAAGACGGCGACACAAGCCGTCCTTTAGGACAAACACGCCGAGTGGATGGAGACTACGCATGGCTGTCGAAATGACGATGCCGATCCTGGTTGTTGACGATTACAAAACCATGATCCGTATCATTCGCAACCTGCTC
>NZ_JASBRQ010000011.1 GCF_030149425.1 Maricaulis sp.
TGGCGGCGTGAAATAAGGGAATACGGTTATGAGCAGGGGCGCGATTCGACTCGTGAAAGACGAAGAGATGGATAAGCAAAAAGCCATTGAGGCAGCACTGAGCCAGATCGACAAAGCCTTCGGTAAAGGCTCGGTCATGAAGCTGGGTCAAAAACCGGCCATGGAAGTCGAAGCCGTCTCGACCGGTTCGCTCGGCCTGGACATTGCCCTGGGCATTGGCGGCCTGCCGAAGGGCCGCATTATCGAGATTTACGGTCCGGAGAGCTCCGGTAAGACCACGCTCGCCCTGCACACCGTCGCTGAAGCACAAAAGGCAGGTGGTGTCGCTGCTTTCGTCGATGCCGAGCACGCCCTCGACCCGGTCTATGCTGCCAAGCTCGGCGTTGATGTCGGTGAGCTTCTGGTCTCGCAGCCCGATGCCGGTGAGCAGGCCCTGGAAATTGCCGATACGCTGGTTCGCTCTGGCGCCGTCGACATTCTTGTCATCGACTCAGTCGCGGCGCTGACGCCGCGGGCCGAGCTGGAAGGCGAGATGGGCGACAGCCTGCCGGGCCTGCAGGCGCGTCTGATGAGCCAGGCGCTGCGCAAGCTCACCGCCTCCATTTCCAAGTCCAATTGCCTGGTGGTCTTTATCAACCAGATCCGCATGAAGATCGGTGTGATGTTCGGCTCTCCGGAAACCACGACCGGCGGTAATGCGCTGAAATTCTACTCCTCCGTTCGCCTCGATATCCGCCGGATCGGTGCACTGAAGAACCGCGATGAGGTCATCGGCAACCAGACCCGGGTCAAGGTCGTCAAGAACAAGGTCGCGCCGCCTTTCCGCGAGGTTGAGTTCGACATTCTCTATGGTGAGGGGATCTCGAAAATGGGTGAGCTCCTCGACCTTGGCGTCAAAGGGGATGTCATCGAGAAGTCCGGTTCCTGGTATTCCTACAATTCCGAGCGTATCGGCCAGGGCCGTGAGAATGCGCGGAAATTCCTGCTCGAGCATGAAGACATCTCAGCTGAGATTGAGCGCAAGGTGCGCGCCAATGCCGGTCTGCTCGCTGATGAAATGCTGACCGGTCCGGAGCTTGAAGACGAGGACGCAGCGGCCGGCTAGACCCCGGTCCTGCCCGGTCTCAATCCGCCTGTGCTGAACGCGGCGGATTGCTAGAGATAGCAGCTTGCGATTAAACGGGTGTCTGGCGGGGCCGGGCACCCGTTTCTATATCTAGGACCCACTCCTTGCGCTGACCGTCCGGCCAGCGTGTTTGCAAACCCGATGATGGACTGACCATGGCCAGCTTGCGCGATATCCGTGCCACCTTCCTCGACTATTTCGCCAAGAATGAACACGAGGTTGTCTCCTCCAGCCCGCTGGTGCCGCAGAACGACCCGACCCTCCTGTTCACCAATGCCGGCATGGTGCAGTTCAAGAATGTCTTTACCGGTCAGGAAACGCGTGGCATTCCGCGTGCGGTCTCATCCCAGAAATGCGTCCGCGCCGGCGGCAAGCACAATGACCTCGACAATGTCGGTTATACGGCCCGCCACCACACTTTCTTTGAGATGCTGGGGAATTTCTCCTTCGGTGATTATTTCAAGGAACGCGCCATCCACCATGCCTGGGAGCTGGTGACCAAGGAATTCGGCCTGCCGGCGGACAAACTCCTGGTCACGGTCTATTCCGAAGATGATGAAGCGCGGCAATTGTGGAAAAAGATCGCCGGCCTTACCGACGACAAGATCATCTCCATCTCCACGTCCGATAATTTCTGGTCCATGGGCGATACCGGCCCGTGCGGCCCGTGTTCGGAGATCTTCTTTGATCATGGCGAAGATATCTGGGGTGGCCCTCCCGGATCGCCGGAAGAAGATGGCGACCGGTTTATCGAAATTTGGAATCTGGTCTTCATGCAATTCGAACAGCAGGGACCGGACCAGCGCGTCGATCTGCCCAAACCCTCCATCGATACCGGCATGGGGCTGGAGCGCATCGCCGCCATCCTGCAGGGCAAGCACAATAACTACGACGTCGACCTGTTCGCCAATCTGATCCGCGCCGGCGAGGAGGCCCTCGGCGTCAAGGCTGAGGGCGATGCGCTGGGCAGTCATCGCGTTATCGCCGACCATTTGCGCTCGACCTGTTTCCTGATGGCCGATGGCGTTACGCCGTCCAATGAAGGCCGCGGCTATGTCCTGCGCCGTATCATGCGCCGCGCCATGCGCCATGCCCACCTGCTCGGCGCCAGTGAACCGGTAATGTGGAAGCTGGTTCCGGCCTTGGAGCGCGAGATGGGCGATGCCTATCCCGAGCTGGGCCGCGCCCGCGCTCTTATCGAGGACACGCTCAAGGTCGAGGAAGAACGCTTCCAGCGCACGCTGGGCCGCGGTATCAGCCTGCTTGACGAGGCCACTGCCGGTCTCACCGAGGGCGATGCGCTGCCGGGTGAAACCGCGTTCAAGCTCTACGACACCTATGGCTTTCCGCTCGACCTGACCCAGGATGCGCTGCGCGCCAAGGGAATGACGGTGGATGAGGCCGGTTTCAACACGGCGATGGAAAAACAGCGCGCCGATGCCCGCGCCGCCAAATTCTCCTCCGGTGAGGTGGCGCCTGACGCCGTCTGGTTCGCCGTGCGCGACAAGGCCGGCGCCAGCGAGTTCCTGGGTTATGAAGGGACCTCGGAGAGCGGCAAGCTGCTCGCCATCGTGTCAGACGGTGCCGAAGCCGGTGCCTTGGGCGAGGGGCAGTCGGGTGAGCTGGTCTTTGATCGCACGCCCTTTTATGGCGAAAGCGGCGGTCAGGCCGGAGATACCGGTGTCATCACGTTTGAAAACGGCGCGGTCTTCCGGGTCGAAGACACCCAGAAACGGGCCGGCGAGCTGCATGCCCATGTCGGGGTGATGGAAAAAGGTGAGGTCGTCACCGGCGACACGGCGCGTCTGGATGTCGATGCCTCCAAGCGCACCGAGACCAAGTCCAACCACTCCGCCACCCACCTGCTGCACGCCGCCTTGCGCGATATTCTCGGGGCGCATGTGACCCAGAAGGGCTCCTATGTCGGCCCGGATCGTCTGCGGTTCGACTTCAGCCATAATGGCGCGGTTACGGCCAAGGAGATCGCGGCCCTGGAAGCCCAGGTCAATGCCGTCGTGCGTCAGAACGCGTCTGTGTCGACGCGGGAAATGGCGCCGGAAGCCGCCATCGAGGCGGGCGCCATGGCCCTGTTTGGCGAGAAATACGGTGACCGTGTCCGTGTCCTTGCGATGGGGCGCGGCCTGGAAGATAGCGACAAGGCCTATTCGGTCGAGCTGTGCGGCGGCACGCATGTGGAGCGTACCGGCGATATCGCGCTGTTCAAGATTGTCGGCGAAAGCGCCGTATCGGCCGGTGTGCGCCGCATCGAAGCGCTGACCGGTGAGGCCGCACGCCAGTATATGGACCAGCAGATCGGCTATGGCCGCGCTGCCGCAGAAGCCCTGAAAGTCCCGGCCGCCGACCTCGAAGCGCGTGTCCTGTCCTTGCAGGAGGAGCGCAAGAAGCTGGAACGGCAATTGTCCGAGGCCAAGAAGCAATTGGCCATGGGCGGTGGCGGATCTGCGCCGGCCGGTCCGGAAGACATCGCCGGTACGGCCTTTATCGGCCGTGTGGTCGAGGGTGTCGGCGGCAAGGACCTGCGCGGCCTGATCGATGAGGCCAAGGCATCCATGGGGTCGGGCATTGCCGCCTTTATTGGCGTCAATGACGGCAAGGCGGCGCTCGCGGTTGGCGTCACCGACGACCTCAAGGACCGGTTCAGCGCCGTTGATCTTGTCCGCGCCGGTTCTGCAGCCGTTGGCGGCAAGGGGGGGGGCGGCCGGCCCGATTTCGCCCAGGCCGGCGGTCCGGACGGAAGCAAAGCCGATGAAGGCCTCGCCGCTATCCGCGCTGCGGTCGCGGGCTGATGGCTCGCTCCGGCAAATCCACGGGCAAGGCGACCGGTGAGGTTCAGCTCGTTGGCGACAAGGTCGCCGCGCGCGAGATCGCGCGTCTGCGTGCCGGTTTCAATACAGCCATCGCCGACCAGGATTTCGACGCGATCGGATCGGTGTTGAGCGAGGATGCGCTTTTGATCCCCGGTGATGACGCCCCCCTGATCCAGGGCCGGGCGGCGCAGCTGGAGGCCTGGGGCTCCATCTTCAGCCAGTGCCAGGACGTTGGCTATCTGCGCTCACCTGCGCGCATCGAAGTGTCGGACGATGGTCATCTCGCCGCCGAGCAGGGGCGCTGGACCGGCGGCTGGATCAGCGACGGGCTATCAATCCGCTATGTCGGGCGGTATCTGGCGAAATGGCATTTGGTCGATCTGGAATGGAAGATCGCTGCAGAGACGTTCGTCACCATCAAACGCTCCAGCGGCAGCTAGTCCTAGGCGGCCTGAGAATCCTCATACCGCGCCCGGCGCAGCCAAGCGAGGGCTTCAGCCTCGGTCGCGAAGGCTCTCTCACTGCGATCCATTTCGGCAGATCCTCGGTGCTGCCAATATGTCAGCAGGGCTTGGCTCAAGGAATCTGAGCACACGAGTGCCCCCCTTTTGCCAATGTGGTTGTGGGCGATATCGCAGTCGCGAATAAACCGCATGATTTCGACCGCAGAATCGGGCGTGAAATTACCCAGAGCCAGCTTGTTGAGCACGGTGAGGCTTTGCAGGCCCGGCTCCCAATCGGGATGGGAGAAACGCTCAGCATAACCGTCACATATCTCCTGAACCGTGGCGCTGCCGGAAATTCTCCAGGTACACAGCCGGTTCTCCAGACAAATTTCCAATTCCGACAACACGTTCCAGGCTCCTGCAAATCGTTGAATGCAAATATGCGCAAATCACAGAGGCGCTCTGTATAGCCGATACGGTCTCAAGAAAGCGTGTATTTTATGAGTTTCGATCTGGCAGCCTTGCCAGCAAGGGGCTGCGCTCTATGCGCCAGCACAGGCAACCGGACAATCGCGTGCGCAAAAAACCGCATTAAATTTGCAGGTTTGTGTCGGGGAGGCCTGAAGCGCCTAGTCTGATGCGGCATGCGCTGGGCGCGTCAACCATAGCATCGCGTCGGCCTCCGTGCCGAAGACGCGTTCCTCGAGGAAGTCCTGATCATTATAGCTCAACACGTGCAAATCGAGCAGGGTTCTCTGTTCCGGACGGCCATAAACCAGAGCCGATTTGATCCGGTGCCTGATCCCGACCTTGGCTTGCCGGTCATTGAGCTTGGTCTGTAATTCGCGGAGTTCGTCGAGCGTTAGTTCGCCAAGCAAAGCTTCAGCTTCATAGACAATCATCAGATTGAAGCTGCGATCCCAGTCTGGAGATGCGAAGGCCTGGAAGAAGGCCTGAGCCAAGCGAGGAGCGGTGACCAGTCCGCGAATCCGTATGGTGCAGACCCGCAGTTTGGTGTCGATATCAAAGCTGGATTGCAAGGCCTGCCCAACCTCCCAACGGTCCCGATAATCTGAAACATCCTCGCAATCCGGCTCGCCAAAAGCAAGACGGGCGGAACCAAAGGTCCCGCCCGCCTGAAATCGTGAAAGGGCCGAATGGCTTAGACGCTGTCTGCCATGGCTGCCTTGAAGTTCTCATCGACCTTGTTGAGGAAGCCTTCGGTGGAGAGCCAGCCCTGCTCATCGCCGACCAGGAGGGCGAGGTCCTTGGTCATGTAACCGCCCTCGACGGTCTTGATGATGGTGTTCTCAAGCGTTTCGGCAAACTTCATCACCTGCTCATTGCCGTCCATGCGGCCGCGGTGGTGCAGGCCACGCGTCCAGGCGAAGATCGAGGCGATCGAGTTGGTCGAGGTCTGCTCGCCGCGCTGATGCTGGCGATAGTGACGGGTCACCGTACCGTGAGCCGCTTCCGCTTCCACTGTCTTGCCATCCGGGGACATCAGCACCGAGGTCATCAGGCCAAGCGAGCCAAAGCCCTGGGCCACGGTGTCGGACTGCACGTCACCGTCATAGTTCTTACACGCCCAGACGAAACCGCCGGACCATTTCATGGCCGCGGCGACCATGTCGTCGATCAGGCGGTGCTCGTAGGAAATGCCCTTGGCCTGGAAGGCGTCCTTGAATTCGCTGTCGAAAATCTCCTGGAAGATATCCTTGAAGCGGCCGTCATAGGCTTTGAGGATCGTGTTCTTGGTCGACAGATAGACCGGCCAGCCGCGCTGCAGGCCGTAATTCATGCTGGCGCGCGCGAAGTCCTTGATCGACTCGTCAAGGTTATACATGCCCATAGCAACGCCCGAGCTCGGGAAGTCGAAGACTTCGCGCTCGATCGGCTCGGAGCCGTCTTCGGGAACGAAAGTCATGGTCAGCTTGCCCGGACGGTCGACGAGGAAGTCGGTGGCGCGATACTGGTCACCGAAGGCGTGACGGCCGATGACCATCGGCTGCTGCCAGCCCGGAACCAGGCGCGGGACGTTGGAGATGACGATCGGCTCACGGAAGACCACGCCGCCGAGAATATTGCGGATGGTGCCGTTCGGGGAACGCCACATCTTCTTCAGGCCGAACTCTTCAACGCGGGCTTCATCCGGCGTGATCGTGGCGCATTTTACGCCAACGCCGTAATGCTTGATCGCCTCGGCCGATTCGACGGTGATCTGGTCGTTGGTCTCGTCGCGCTTTTCGATCGAGAGGTCGTAATACTTCAGATCAATGTCGAGATAGGGCAGGATCAGCTTGTCCTTGATCATCTGCCAGATGATGCGGGTCATCTCATCGCCATCGAGCTCGACGACGGGTGTATCGACTTTGATCTTAGCCATGGTGTGCTGCTTTCTTTTCGGACGGATATAAGACGCGCTAGACACAGCGCTCAGAAGGAATTCGCGCGCTCTCTAGCACTGGCGCGCCATAAGGTGAAGGGGCGGACCCATGCCGCAGACGTCAGATACGCCGGCTTTTATCCTGGTCAATCCTCAACTCGGCGAGAATATCGGCGCTGCGGCCCGGGTCATGGGCAATTTCGGCCTGCCTGATTTGCGCATTGTCGATCCGCGCGATGGTTGGCCGAATGACAAGGCCGTTTCCATGGCCGCCGGCTCGCCGGTGCTCGATGCCGCTTATCTGCATAAGACCTGGTCAGACGCGATTGCCGATCGCACCCGTATCTATGCCACCACGGCCCGGCCCCGGGGCATGGAAAAGCCGGTCCTGACCGCACGCCAGGCGGTGGCGGAAATGCGCGGCGCGATCGCGGCCGGTGAGAAGATTGGTGTCTTCTTTGGAGCGGAAAAGTCCGGATTGCCGAACGAGGCGGTCACGATGGCGGACGCGATCATTACCCTGCCGGTCGATCGCAGCTTCTCCTCCCTCAATCTGGCCCAGACCGTTGCCGTGATGGCGCATGAATGGTCGGCGGAAGAGGGCGCGCCGGATGTCTTCGAGCCGGTCGGCGAGCCGGCGAGCCGCGAGGACCTTGAACGCATGTTCGAGCATTTCGAGGAAGAGTTGGAGCGCGCCGGCTTCTTCTTCCCGCCGGAAAAAACGCCCCTGATGAAACAGAATTTGCGCGCGGCCTTCATCCGCGGGCGCTGGACAGCGCAGGAGGTGCGCACCTTCCGCGGCGCGGTCAAAGCGCTCGCAATCGGACGGGGCAAGGCGCGCATCGCCCGCGACGATTGACCTGAACTGGTTGTCAATTTGGTCCGATACCGCAACCAAACCTTAGGGATTCCAGTGTCTAATATTGCCGTGGACGGAAAAAGGTGAGAGCCGTGAACGACACGACGCGCCCCTATGATACCGATAAAATGGATCAATTCCTGGCCCAGCTGGCCAAGGATGGTGTGCATGCCAGTGATGCGCTCGATGCCGTCGTGTCGCAGTTTTCCATTGATGAGAAGCTGGCTTATGAACTGATCCAGGAATGCGGTTCCTGGGATGATGAGTTCGCCCAGTCCACCGTCCTGAAATCGCTCTTCCTCAACCTCCTCGATGAAGACGCCGGCAACGCGGCCTGATCGACCCTGATCAGACCGATTGACTTTCCCTGACAGGCCTGTAGAACCCCCGCTTCTCGCGTACACGCGCGGGGTACGGGTGATGTGGTATCCGCCGTTTAAATCGCGATCCCAATCGTGGGGTCGCCGGGCCATGTCGAGCATAGGAAGAGACGATGTCGAAGCGTCACTCTCAGAAGTATAAAATCGACCGCCGCATGGGTGAAAACCTGTGGGGCCGTCCCAAGTCCCCGATCAATTCGCGTCCCTACGGCCCGGGCCAGCATGGTCAGCGCCGCAAAGGCAAGATGTCCGATTTCGGCATCCAGCTGATGGCGAAGCAGAAGCTGAAGGGCTATTACGGCAACATCACCGAGAAGCAGTTCCGTCGTACCTATGACGAAGCTTCCCGCCGCACGGGCAACACCGCCGAGAACCTCATCGGTCTGCTGGAATCCCGTCTCGACGCTGTGGTCTACCGTTCCAAGTTCGTGCCGACCGTTTTTGCGGCGCGCCAGTTCGTCAACCACGGCCATGTCATGGTCAATGGCGTCAAGACCAACATCCCGTCCTACCGCTGTAAGCCGGGCGACGTGATCGAGGTTCGCCAGAAGTCCCGCTCCATGGCGCTGGTCCTGGAAGCTCTGGAAAGCCCGGAGCGCGATATCCCGGAATATATCGACCTCGACCCGAAAGCCATGAAGACGACCTTCGTGCGCATCCCGGAACTGTCTGAAGTGCCGTACCCGGTGCAGATGGAACCGAACCTGGTGGTCGAATTCTACTCCTCGGAATTTCGAGGACGACAATCGATTTCATGGAAAACCCGCCGGGCTCAGCCCGGCGGGTTTTTCGTGTCTGGAGCTCGGCGTATCCGGCGGCGAATACCCCTCATGACCTGATCTGAGGCGCTCGTTCGGGTTTCCCCTGACAGGCGTAATCATAACCCTGTCATCGACGTAAACGAGCAAGTGCTTGAACAAGAGAAATAAATAGGTTTCTCTTTCGCCTCCTTGGCCTGGGGGTGTATGGCCGGGGAGTGGGGTTGCATCAGTAGGGGGCTGATTCAATGGGGCGTGTTCTTCTGGCCGCTTGTCTTGCGCTGGCTTGCGCTGCGTGTTCGACGACAACGCAGGAGGAAGACCGCCTGTCCCGCTTTTTACCGCCGCTTCCAGCCATGCCGTCCCTGCCGACGATGTCGATCTCGGACGTGTCCATTCCGGGCACTAATCGTCAGGCGCCGGTGGCCGATCCCAGTCTGGAACCGGTGATCTACTGGCGCGTCATCGAGGACGATATTCTCGTCATCCACGCCAACACGCATGGCTGCACGGCGCGCGGTGATTTCCACCTCGATGTCGAGCAGTATCATGAGGATATCTATACGGTGCGGCTCAATCGGACCGGAGAAGACCTGTGCAGTGAGGTCATTCCCTGGGGCATTCAGCTCGGCTTCGGCTTTGAAGAAATCGGCGTGCCGGTCGGCGGACAGGTCATCCTGCTCAACCCGCTCGACACCAAGCCCTGGGACTGGAACCCGCGTCAGCAGCAAATGGCGGCGCGGCGCTAGCGCCAGGCCAGATGGTCCAGCCTGTTGATCAGGCTGCTTCGATAACGCCCTTTTCACGCAGATAGGTCTGCAGTTCGCCGGACTGGAACATCTCCTTGATGATGTCGCAGCCGCCGACAAATTCGCCCTTCACATAAAGCTGGGGGATGGTCGGCCAGTTGGAGAAGTCCTTGATGCCCTGGCGGATATCATTGTCCTCGAGCACGTTGACGCTCTCAAAATCGACCTGGAGATGATCGAGCACCTGGGAGACGACCGAGGAGAAGCCGCATTGCGGGAAGACCGGCGTGCCCTTCATGAACAGCACCACATCATTGTCGTTGATGGTGGACTGGATGGCGGAATGAACGGCGTCGGACATCGGGATACTCCTGGATTGGCGCTGCAGAAGACCTAGGCGGGCTTGGCGTCCGGTTCAAGACCGGCAAGTGCTGCATTGGTCGCCAGATGCACCGGATTCGTCGTTGTCGACACCACGCAGTCGCAATAGGGCCGGTCCAGGGCCCATTGCAGCGCTGTTTGAGCGTTCAGACCGGTCTCCTGCGGCACTGAACCGGTCAGGCCTTGTTTGACGCGGCGGGCGAGATACCAGAGATCGGCCGGCCGCAGCGATAGCCGGGTCTGGCGGACGCTGCCGGCCAGGGCTTCAATGCCCATCACCGTCATGCCGCGCGCCTTGGCGCGTTCGAGGCGGGCAATCTCCGCATCGCCTAGGCATGAGTGTACCGGTGCCATGAGCGCGGTGATTTCATCCATCTCGATCGCCGCGTCGAGCTCGACCCCGCGCCCGCACACACCGAGGCAACCGAACAGGCCGCGCGCCTGGAAGGCGCTCAGATGGCGAAACAGGGCCGGGGTGAGTTCGTCCGGCGCCGGTCCATGCAGCCAGAGTATGTCGACCCGCTTGCGGTCGAGACGGTCCAGCGATTCCTTGAGCGACATCTCGATGCCGCCAGGCGAAAAATCACGCCGTCGTCCGGCATGGATGCCGGCCTTGGTCATCAGGCAGATCCGCTCCTCCCGCACACCACGCAAGGCCTCGCCGAGGCGCCGCTCGGCGCGGCCATTGCCATAGGCCGGACCGGTATCGAACACGGTGATGCCGCGGGCCAGGGCAGCACGCACGAGGTTGCGGGTCTGGCCGGAGGTAACGGCCGGGCTGGCGAGCGGACCGGTAACGCCAAAAGCAAGCGGGGAGAGGGGCAGCGTCATGCGTCCGGTGTTTTGGTCTCCAGGGCGAGCGCGTGCAGCTCATTGCCCATTTTCGAGCCCAGCGCCGCATAGACCATCTGATGCTGGGCGACACGCAGCTTGCCCTTGAAGCTGGCGCTGGTGACGACGGCTTTCCAGTGGTCGTTATCGCCGGCCAGGTCCTCCATTTCGATCTCCGCATCGGGAATTCCGGCCTTGATCAGGGCGATAATCTCGTCGGCGGGCATCGGCATGGGGGGCTCCAGTCTGTCTTTGCTGCACCAGCTCATCTCACGGGATCTCACAACACCGCACTCAGATGTGAAGCGGCGTGCCCGATCTGCGTCTTTCAAAGCTGGCAGGGGCGTCTCATATGTCGGCGCAAGCTAACTGCCCTGCCAGTTCGAGGAAAGACCATGACCCATCTCTTCGCCGCCAAAATCGTCCTGCGTGTCGGGCTCGGCCTGATCAATCTTGTGTTCGCTGTGGTCTTTCTCTCGGGAATGGCTTTTGCCGGCGACCAGTATCTCGACCGCGATGGCCGTCCCGTCGGCGGTTATGATGTGGTCAGCTATCACACCGAGGCCGCCCCGATCGCCGGCTTGGATGCCTTCAATGCCGAGTACAACGGCACGACCTGGTATTTCGCCAACGCCGAGAACCGCGACCTCTTCCTCGCCGACCCGGCCCGTTATGCGCCCGCCTATGACGGTCATTGTGCCTATGCTCTGGCCAATGACCGCAAGGTCCGCACCGACCCGCTCGCCTATCGCGTTGTCGACGGTACGCTTTACCTGAATTTCTCACCCATGATCCAGACCCGCTGGGAAGAGGATATCGACGGGTATCTCCAACGCTCCGAGGCCAACTGGCCGGATCATGAAGCCGAGCCTGCCGCCCGCCCAAGCCGCTGGTTCTAGGACGCCACACCGAGTATGCGCCTGGCGTGACTGATTTTTCAGTGGGGCTGGGCGCTTTTGCATGGCAGGTTGGTCCCCTGATTTCTGCCCTGGGGAGTTTCCATGCGTTCGATCCTGTCCGTATCCGCCTGCACCGCCGCCCTGTTGATCCTCAGCGCCTGTAGCGCGAGCGATGCACCGGAAGCGCCTCAAACGCCTCAGACCCCGGACACCCCGGCGGCGATCGCGCTTGATCGCACCCAATTGCTCGAAGACATGCGCATTCTCGCTGCCGACGATATGGAAGGCCGGGAGGCTGGGACTGAGGGTAGTGCCCGGGCCCGGGCCTATCTCATCGAACGTTTCGAAGAAGCCGGTATCGGCATGATCGGTGACAGCTATGAGTCGCCCTTCACCTACCGCATGCGGGTGGATACCGGCGAAGAGCAGAACGGCATCAATCTGATCGGCCGGATCGAAGGCACGGGTGACAGCGACCACACCATGGTTGTCTCGGCGCATTATGACCATGTCGGCATGCGCGATGGCCAGATCTGGAACGGTGCTGACGACAATGCCTCAGGCGTCGCCGCCATGCTCGCCGTCGCCGCCGACTTCGCTGCCAATCCGCCCGAGCATGATGTCATCTTCGCAGCGCTGGACGCCGAGGAGCGCGGCCTGCAGGGCGCCTATCACTTCGTCGCCAACCCGCCGGTCGACCGCGAGGACATCACCTTCAATCTCAATCTCGACATGGTCGCCATGTCGGAGGACCGCATCCTCTGGGCGGTGGGCACCTATCACTATCCCTTCCTGGTCCCCGTGGTCGAAGCGGTCGCCGCACGTTCCAGCGTCAACCTGCCCATGGGCTATGACGAGCCGACCGATGTGCCCGGCGGTGACTGGACCTTGCTCACCGATAGCGGCGCCTTCCACCGCGCCGGCATTCCCTTCATCTATCTCGGCGTCGACTTCCACCCGCACTACCACCAGCCGACCGACACCTATGAAAACATGACGCTGGAGTTCTTCCAGGATGCGTCTGAAACCATTGTCGATTTCGCACGGGAAGCGGATGCGAACCTGGGCATGATCGCGGCGGCGGGGGCTGCGGAGTAGGGGGGGCTAGTCGCTATAGCCATTGCGTCAAAAGGGTTATTAGTCGCAATACGCCGATTGAACGCTGTATCAATTGCAAAATTGGTAATCGAGAACGTTTGCTGGGGCGGCAGGCAAATCGGTTGTTTTTGTGTGTCATCATGCGGTGCTCCTTTCGCGAAGGAGCCTTCCGCCGTCTTGTTCCCAGCGAAACGCACCGAACTTTACTCTAAAATGTGCACGTCTAGGTGGAAAAACTGCCGATCGGGTTGATGAAACAACCGAAAGGAGTGGTGTGTTTTCATTTGAGACAAGATTGAAGCGCTGATCTCTTGGGACGCACCCTTGATTCGATTCAGGTCCTCCCCATATCGTGTGAGTAATCACTCACACGGATGAGGTCCCCCCATGAATATTCTTCTCACTGGCGCCAGCTCCGGCTTTGGCCGCATGACCACGCATGCCCTTCTCGACAAGGGCCACAAGGTTGCCGCGACCATGCGCGATCCGGGCGGCCGCAATGCGGCGGTTGCCGACGAGCTGCGTACCGCTGGCGCTTTTGTCACCGAAATTGACGTCACCTCGACGGAAAGTGTCGACACGGGCGTCGCTGCCTCGATCGAGGCGCTCGGTTCCATCGACGCCGTCATCAACAATGCCGGTGTCGGTGTGCACGGTCTGCAGGAAAGCTTCACCCCGGAAGATTTCCAGCGCCTGTTCGACATCAATGTCTTTGGCGTCCAGCGCATGAACCGGGCGGTACTGCCGCACATGCGCCAGCGTGGATCGGGCCTGTTGATGCATATTTCCAGCCTCTTGGGCCGGTTTACCCTGCCGTTTTACGGTCCCTACAATGCCTCCAAGCACGCCTTGGAAGGGTTGGCGGAAAACTATCGTTCCGAGCTTTCCGGCTTCGGCATTGAGACCGTGCTCATCGAACCGGGCGGTTTCCCGACCGAGTTCGGCGCCAATCTCATGCACCCCAGTGATGACGCCGCAGAGATGGGCTATGGCCCGATGGCACAGGCGCCGCAACAGGCCGCCGAGGGCTTCATGGAATTCCTCGCCGCCAATCCGCAGCAGGATCCCAAACTGGTCATCGAGGCCATTGTCCGCGTCATCGAAACGCCGCACGGCCAGCGCCCCTTCCGCACCCCGGTCGACGAGCTCGGCTGGCGGCCGCTGTTCGAGGCCTATAACGCCGAGGCCGACAAGCTGACCCAGGCGATCTATGGCGGCATGGGCATGGACGGCATGCTGGCAGTGAAGGTGAGCGAGGACGCTTAGCTTTCCCCCTCCGCCCAAACCACTCACACCGTCGTGCCCCGGTTTATCCGGGGCATCTCACCGCAAGCGCGCGGCATTGAGGTCCCCCGGACAAGCCGGGGGATGACGGTGTCTGGGTGATGGGGCGCTGCGGCTTTATTCCGCCGCCATCGCCTCCTGGCTCATCAGGCCCGGCAGCCAGCCTTCCCAGGCCTCGCGCAGGCGGTCGAGTTCGAGGTGGTGGGCGCCGTTGACGCTCACTGCCGTTCCGCCGGCGAGGCCGACGACGTGGACAGGGATGTCTTCCGCCTTGGCGTCCTGCAGGATCGCGAGGGCGTTTTCGCGATTGGCGGCCACGAGATAGCGGGCCTGGTCCTCACCAAAGAGGAAGCCGTGCATCGGTACCGGATTTTCCGGCTCGTGCGCCAGCTTGATGCCGCACTTTGACGCCAGCGCCATATCGGCTGCCGCACAGGCGAGACCGCCATCGGAAAGGTCGTGACAGGCGGTCAGGCGGCCAGCGCGGATCTGGTCGCGGACGAAATCGCCGTGCATTTTTTCAACGCCGAGATCGACAGCCGGGGCACCGCCATCTTCGCGGCCTTCAATCTCGCGCAGATAGAGCGAAGCACCCATGGCACCCTTGGTCTCGCCGACGACGAGGACGATATCGCCCTCGCTCATGCAGCCAAAGCCCTGGCGCTTGTCCATGTCGGGGATGAGGCCGACACCGCCGACCGCCGGGGTCGGGGGAATGGCGACGCCATTGGTCTCGTTGTAGAGCGAGACATTGCCGGACACGACCGGGAAGTCGAGCGCTTTGCAGGCCATGGCCATGCCTTCGACGCAGCCGACGAACTGACCCATGATCTCCTCGCGCTCGGGATTACCGAAATTGAGGCAATCGGTGATCGCGATCGGGTCGGCACCGGTGGCGGTGAGATTGCGCCAGGCTTCCGCCACGGCCTGTTTGCCGCCCTCGAACGGGTCGGCGAAGCAATAGCGCGGCGTGCAGTCCGTGGTGATGGCCAGCGCCTTGTTGGTGCCGTGCACGCGGACAATGGCGGCATCGGACGGATCTTCCGAGCTCGCGGCTGTGTCGGCCATGACGTGGCGGTCATACTGGCGCCAGATCCAGGCTTTCGAGGCCATGTTCGGGCTCGCCATCAGCTTGAGCAGTATCTCACCCATGTGAGAGGGCTGGGCGACGTCCTTGGCATCGATCTGGGCGCGCACTTCCGGAGCGTAATAGGGGCGTTCGTATTTCGGCGCATCATCGGCCAGCGGGGCGATCGGAATATCGCAGACGATCTCGCCCTTGTGTTCGAGCACCATATGACCGGTATCGGTGGTCTCGCCGATCACGGCGACATCGAGCTCCCATTTCTCGAAGATCGCCTTGGCCACATCCTCGCGGCCCGGCTTCATGATCACCAGCATGCGCTCCTGGCTTTCCGAGAGCATCATTTCATACGTGGTCATGTTCTCTTCGCGCTGGGGCACGCTGTCCATGTCCAGCTTGATGCCGATACCGCCCTTGTCCGCCATTTCAACGGAGGAGGAGGTCAGGCCCGCTGCGCCCATATCCTGGATCGCAGCGATGGCATCGGTGGCCATCAGTTCCAGGCAGGCCTCGATCAGCTTCTTCTCGGTGAAGGGATCACCGACCTGGACGGTGGGGCGCTTTTCTTCGCTCTCATCGTCGAACTCGGCCGAGGCCA
>NZ_JASBRQ010000027.1 GCF_030149425.1 Maricaulis sp.
TCTTTGGCGAAGAAGTAAGCCTGGGTTTCCGGCTCGTAATTGATCAGGAAGTTGATGCCGCCCTGGCGCCACAGCTCGACATCCTTGGAGCGGTGGTTGGCGATGTGGGTGAAGCCCATGGCTTCGAAAATCGGCTCGATAGTGCCGCGCTCCAGCGCTGCAAATTCGACGAATTCGAAACCGCAAAGTCCAATCGGGTTCTCGAACAGATCGGCCATGCCAAACCTCTTTCAGCTCAATGTGAATACGTGCCGCACGCACGTGGAAACCGGGCGCACGGGCCCTCATTGCCGGCGAAAATAGTCAATCGTTGTTATTGCGTCAAGTTGCAAAAACAACTAAATTGCCGGAATGGACACGCTCGACACCGCTACCCCACCCGTTCTCAAGCTGGACGAATACTGGCCCTACCAGATGGTCGTGCTGGCCGATCGCATTTCGCGCTCGACCGCCGCCGTGGTGAAGGAACGGGCCGATCTGAACCTGTCGCAATGGCGGGTCTTGGCGGCGATCGCGGAACAGCCGGGGCGCACGGCAGTCGACGTGGTCAAGGTGACGCCGATGGACAAGGGTATTGTCAGCCGCGGCACCAAGGCCCTGCTCGATGCAGGCCTGGTCCGCCGTGAAGCCTCACAGGCCGACGGCCGGGTCAGCCATCTCTACCTCACCGGCAAGGGCGAGGGGCTTTATGGTGAGGTCCTGCCGCATGTCGAAGCCGTCGCCGGCCAGGCGCAGGCCACGCTGGGGGCAGAAGAACGCACCGCCTTGCTGGCAACGCTGCAGCGGCTGAAAGCGGACTGGCCGGAGCCGCAATAAGCCTCACCCCTTTTCAATAAATGATGCGCTGCGGAATAACCGCTGGCCAGCCGCGCCCGGTCAGCGTATGAGGGCGCGCCTTTTACTTGCAGGATTACCGCCATGAGCGCCTCTCTATCCAAGCTGCGCAATATCGCCATTGTTGCCCACGTCGACCACGGCAAGACCACGCTGGTTGACCAGCTGCTGCAGCAGTCCGGTACATTGGGCGAACGCGCCAATGTGTCCGAGCGCATGATGGACTCCAATGATCTGGAGAAAGAGCGCGGGATTACCATCCTGGCCAAGAATACCGCCGTGACCTGGAATGACTGGGCGATCAATATCGTCGACACGCCCGGCCACGCCGACTTCGGGGGTGAGGTCGAGCGCGTTCTCTCCATGGTTGATGGCGTGCTTCTGCTGGTCGATGCGGTCGATGGCCCGATGCCGCAGACTTCCTTTGTGACCAAGAAGGCGCTGGCGCGCGGTCTCAAGCCGATTGTCGTCGTCAACAAGGCGGATCGCCCCTCCGCACGTCCCGACTGGGTCGTCGATCAGACCTTCGATCTGTTCGACCGTCTCGGTGCCAATGAAGAACAGCTCGATTTCCCGGTCGTCTACGCCTCCGCCCTGCAGGGCTGGGCCGCGAGTGAGGCCGGTGAGATCGGAACCGACATGACGCCGCTGTTCGAGATGATCACGGCGCATACACCCGAGCCCGATGTTGATCGCGACGGGCCGCTGCAGCTGCAGGTCTCGGCGCTGGATTATTCCTCCTTCACCGGTGTCATCGGTATCGGCCGTGTTGCCCGCGGCAAGGTCACCAAGAATATGCCGGTCACCGTCGTCAAGGCGGACGGCCGCGAAGCCAAGGGCCGCGTATTGCAGATTTTCGGCTTCCATGGTCTCGAGCGCGTGGAGCGCGACAGCGCACAGGCCGGCGATATCATCACCTTTACCGGGATTGATGATCTCAAGATCTCCGACACGCTGTGTGATCCCGATCATGTCGAGGCGCTGCCGCCGCTCTCCGTCGACGAGCCGACCCTGTCCATGACCTTCCAGGTCAATGACAGCCCGTTCGCCGGCCGCGAAGGCAAATACGTCACCTCGCGCAATATCAAGGAACGGCTCGAGCGCGAGCTGATCCACAATGTGGCGCTCAAGGTCGAGCAGCAGGACGATCCGGACAAATTCACCGTCTCCGGTCGCGGCGAGCTGCACCTGTCCATCCTGATCGAGACCATGCGCCGCGAGGGCTATGAACTGGCGGTCGGCCGTCCGCGCGTCGTGCTCAAGGAAGTCGATGGTGTTGTCTGTGAGCCCTATGAGAGCCTGACCATCGACCTGGAAGAAGAAGACCAGGGCGGTGTCATGGAAAAGCTGGGCCAGCGCAAGGCCGAGCTGAAAAACATGGTGCCGGACGGTCATGGCCGGGTGCGTATCGACTATGTCATTCCGACGCGCGGCCTGATCGGCTTCCGCTCCGAATTCCTCACCCTGACCTCGGGCACCGGCCTGATGTTCCACACGTTTGACCACTACGCCCCGAAAACCGAGGGCGTGATCGGCCAGCGCCATAACGGCGCCATGGTGTCGATGGTCGACGGCAAGGTGCTCGGCTTTGCCCTGTTCAACCTGCAGGAACGCGGCAAGCTCTTCCTCGGCCATGGTGTCGATATCTATGAGGGCATGCTGATCGGCGTGAATGCGCGTGAAGAGGACATGATCGTCAACCCGACCAAGGGCAAGAAGCTGACGAATATGCGCGCTTCGGGAACCGACGAAAACATCGTCCTGACCCCGCCGATCAAGGTGACGCTGGAATTCGCGCTCGAGTTCATCGATGACGACGAGCTGGTCGAAGTGACACCCGAGAGCATCCGTATCCGCAAGATTTTCCTGAAGGAACACGAGCGGAAAAAGGAAAAGCGCGCAGCGGGTTAAACAAATCCCGTACGTTTTTTAACGTGATTGCCGGCGCAGACCTGCTATCCACAGCGTTATATTGTAACGTTTGTGGGGTGGCCGGTGCAGCCAAGTCGTATCGACAGTCTGGACTATCTGCGCGGCGTGGCGATTTTTGGCATGCTGATCGCCAATGTGCCCTGGCATGCCGGGTCATCCATGTCGCGCATCCACGAGGTGGACGCCGCCAGCGTGAGCGCCTGGTTGCTGCAGTACGCAGTGATCGACCAGCGCTTCATGCCGATCTTCGCCATGCTGTTCGGGGCCGGGCTCTTGCTGCTGGCGGAGGGGCGTAGCGGAGCCCCGGGCTTCAAACGCTATTTCGTGCGGCGCATGGGGATCCTGTTTTTGATCGGGCTGGCGCATGCCTATCTGATCTGGCCCGGCGATATTCTGCTGACCTATGCGATCTGCGGGCCGATCCTTCTGCTCTTCCTGCGAGCCGGCCCCGTGTCCCTGATCCTCGCCGGTATCGCGTTCAAGGTGATCCACATCGTCTTCCTGCAATGGCCGGCCCTCTATCAGGCCCTGATCGGGGACTGGCTGTTCAATAGCTGGCTGGTTATCGGTGAGGCGCCCATGAGCGAGATCGAGGCCTATGCAGGCAGCTATGGCGATCTGTTTGCCTATAACGCCTGGCGCAATGTCTTCATCCAGTGGACGGCGATGCCGTTTTACCGGATCTGGAACGCGCTGAGTTTCATGTTGACCGGGATGGCCTTCTTCCGTCTGGGACTGCTGCAGGCAAATGGCGCGTTGCAAACCTACAGACGCATGCTCTGGGGTGGCTTGGCGCTAGGGCTGCCGGCCCTGGGTTATGGTTTGCTGGCCCGGATCGGTGCCAGCGAGACTGTCGGGCCCTATCTGGGTTGGACAGTCGCATGGCCCTACCAGACCGCCGCCCATCTATCTGGCACGGCGTTGACGGCCCTCTCGGTTCTGGCCGGGCTGATCCTCTGGTTCAAATCCAACCCTAACGCCGTCTGGCTCGCACCGTTCCAGGCCGTTGGTCGCCTTGCACTGACCAATTACGTGATGCACTCGGTCATCTTCCTGGTGATATTCTGGGGCTTCAAATGGGTGGCTTACGATAGTCTCGACCCGGACGAACGACTGCTCTGGGCGGTGGCAATCTTCACCTTCCAAGTCGGTTTCAGCATGCTCTGGCTCAGCTGGGCCGGTCAGGGGCCTCTTGAGCGTTTATGGCGGAAACTGGCGGGAGCCGGGCCAGCGCGTTCGCTACAAGAGGCCTAGGCCGGCGACCGTTCCTTGAGCTCTGCCACGATCCCCTTCACATGCATGGGGCTCAGGCCGATCCATTCGCCGCAGCGGCGGATGGATTCGATCTGGTCTTCATTGGGGGTGTGATCGCCGGCCAGCGCGACCTCGACCAGGTTGAGCAGAACGGTTTCGCGACCGCTATCTGAGAGCTCGTCCTTCAGACCCTTGATCAGGCCGGAGATATCGCTGGGCTGGCGCTCCTCATCCTCGAAGGCGGCGTCGATGGCGGTGCGGTCGAGGGCCTGGTCGCCGGAGCGGGCGGTTTTCATCAGTTCGACAATGAGGGTCCGTGCCGCATCGCTTTCGCTCTGCCCGCCCATCAGGGCCAGCGAGACCATGGATTTCAGACACGCCTCCTCGAAGACGGCCATGAAGCGCTGTTCCACCTCCGGGTCAAAACCCAGGACTTCCGGTTCAAAGCGGGTCTTGCACGTCCGGCATTCGATATAGGGCTGGTATTCCTGCATCGGGATCAGGGGGATGTAATAAAGATGCCCCCATTCCTTGTCGCGGCGCTCGCGATAAGGCTGGTGCGACTGGCATTGCGGGCAATGAAATTCGCCCGCAGACAGGATTTTGCGCGTCACCCGCGTGCCAAAGAATATGAGCATGCCCAAGCGCCCCCCGACGCCATGCCTGGCCCCCAAGGCCTTCGCTCAGGTTAAAGGCTTGCCGGGATAAATCCAGATTTTGAATGCGGGTATTCGCAGGCCGCGCGGCCTGGCGGAGCAATGAAAACAGGCGCCGGAATGGTCTCCGGCGCCTGTCCTCAGGCTCTTGATCGAGCGGGCTGGCTTACTGGCCGAGGCTGCGAACCTCAACCTCGCCCAGGCCCAGCTCGCGAATGCCGTCGGCGATCAGGGCGGCATCGCCAATGATCAGCCAGACCAGCTGATCGGGCTGGACGACGTCCTGCGCGGCGGCATGGATCGTCTCCAGCTCGAGGCTGCGATAGCGCTCGGTCAGCGTGGCCGGATAGGACCAGTCACGGCCGTAATTATAGCTCGTCACCAGGCTGGACAGGACCGAGGAGGCGGTCTCGTACTGGCCCGGCAGGGAGCGGGTATTGTTGTTGATCGAGCGCTCGAGCTCTTCCGGCGTGGCCGGATTGGTCGAGGTGAACTCGTTGAACTCCCGCATCAGCTCGGACAGGCTGTCCGTGGTGCGGTCGGTCTGAACCGGGGCATAGACCAGCCACGGGCGTTGACCCCGGGCACCCCAGAGCAGGGTCTGGGCGCCATAGGACCAGCCCTTGTCCTCACGCAGGTTCATGGTCCCGCGAGCGGAGAAGGAGCCGCCAATGGCGTCATTCATGGCGCCATAGACTTCCGGGTTCTCGACCGAGCCGGACGGACCGATGAGGCCGGCCAGGATCAGCGATTGCGGCGAGTTCGGGCGATCCACGATGATGACGCGGCCTTCACCGTTTTGCGCTTCCGCCAGGTTTTTCTCCGGCAGCGGCGTGTTCGGCGCGTCCCAGCGGCGGAAGGCGCGTTCCACGACGGAGGTGATTTCCTCCAGCGTCGTATCGCCGACCACGAACAGGGTCGCATTGTCCGGACGCAGCCAAGCCGCCTGGTGCGCCAGCAGGTCGTCACGGCTGAAGCCGCTCACCGTTTCCGGATTGCCCGAGCCGGTGAAGGGTACGGAATAGGCATGACCCTCGCCGAACATTTCCGGCGGCAGCATGCGCAGGGCGATGGCGATCGGGTTGGCCATTTCCTGCTGGATGCCGCTCAGCGTCATCGAACGCACGCGCTCGATATCGTCATTGGCAAAGCGCGGATCGGTGATCACCGTGGCCATCAGCTCGACCGACTGGCGCAGATTGGAGCGCAGGGCGGAGAGCGAGACGGTGGAGGTGTCCAGACCGGCACCGGTGGAGAGCTGAGCGCCGAGGCGTTCCGCTTCGGCCGCGATTTCCAGCGCGTCCATGCGGCCGGCGCCTTCATCCATCATATTCATGGTGAAGTCGGCGAGGCCGAGCTGGCCGCCCGCAGCGCTGTCCGCGGCATAGCCCGCATCGAACACCATCTGCATTTCGACCACCGGAACAGCGTCACGGCGGACGAAGACAATGTCGACGCCGTTGGAAAGCTCTGCCGTCTGCACCTCCGGCCAGACCAGTTCCGGCGTCGAGGCGACCACCGGCAGGGCTGAACGGTCGGCATCGGTTTCCACGCTTTCAAAATCGCCGAAAGGCAGAACGTGGATTTCGTGCGAACCGGTATTGAGCCACTCGCTCGCCGTTGCCGTTACGGCCGCCGGCGTGGCCGAGTTGAGGCGCTCGAGATAGGTGCGCCAGAAACCGGGATCACTGGCATAGAGCTCGCCCTGGGCCAAGGTCACGGCCTTGCCGCCGAAACCGCCGATTTGCTCCAGGCCGCGGACCACGCCCGCATTGGTGCGGGTGACAACGGCTTCCAGCTCGTCCTCGGTCACGCCCTCTTCCAGCATCTCGGCGATGATCTCGTCGAGACGGGCCGACGCCGCAGCGACATCCTCGCCCGGATTGAGCGTGATGATGACGTTGAACATGGAGGCCAGCTGGTGTTCCTGCACCCAGGCACTGGCACCGGTTGCGACCTGGCGATCGAAGACGAAGTCTTCATACAGGCGCGAGGTGCGGCCACCGCCGAGCGCGGTGGCGAAGAGTTCCAGCTCGGCGCGTTCCGCAGTGGTGCGGCCCGGGACTACCCAGGTGCGGTAGATGCGCGCCTGCGGTACGTCATCATAGAGCACTTCGGTGGTGTCATAGCGGCGCTCCGGCACCCATTCATTGATGCGATTGAGCGGCGGGCCGACCGGGGCATCGCCGAAATAGCGCTGCACCAGCGGGCGGGCCTCTTCCGCGTCGATATCACCGGCGAGGACGAGTACGGCATTGGTGGCGCCGTAATACTGGCGGAACCAGGAATAGACATCATCCAGCGAGGCCGCTTCCAGATCTTCCATCGAGCCGATGGTGGAGTGGGCGTAGGGGTGACCTTCCGGGAAGAGGGCGCGAAGCTGGGAGTATTCCACCATGCCATAGGGCTGGTTATCGCCTTGGCGCTTCTCGTTTTGGACCACGCCGCGCTGTTCATCCAGGCGGTCCTGGTCGACCGCGCCGAGGAGGTTGGTCATGCGATCCGATTCCATCCACAGCGCCATTTCCAGGGCCGGGGTCGGCACGGTCTGGAAGTAGTTGGTGCGGTCGAACCAGGTCGTGCCGTTCATGCCGGTCGCGCCGACCTGCTCGAAAGGCCCGAAGTAATCATCGTTGTAATTCTCCGACCCATTGAACATCAAATGCTCAAACAGGTGGGCGAATCCGGTTTTGCCCTGCGGTTCGTCGGCTGAGCCGACGCCATACCACATGCTCACCGCCACGATCGGCGCCTTGCGGTCTTCGTGCACGATCACGGTCAGGCCGTTTTCGAGCTCGAAGCGTTCATAGGGGATTTCAACGTCTGGCACCTGGGCGGCTGCAAGGCCGGTCCAGGTGAGGGCGGCGGCAATCGCCGTCGCAAACATGCGGTGCATCACTTGATCCACTCCTCCTCAGGTTCGGGCTGCAAAATGCGACGTGGTGGCTGTGGAGTGAAACTAAATTTGTCGTAATGGCGCTGTGGGATTGCCGGGTGCACACCAGACGGTAGCCGAAATCGCACTGATCGCGCGCCAGAAGCGCACCGTAACGGGACTCCCAGAGGCCCGATTTGACGTCGGTTTCCAACCGTTCGGACACAAGGGTAGCCAGCCAGAAAGCCTCGACACCCCCGCACCCCCGCGCTACCCCTTCCTGCAACAACACCACAAATGGGGAGGTTCGATAAAATGGACGGTTTGTTTTCTCTGCAAGGCCGCACGGCTTTGATCACTGGCGGGTCCCGCGGCATCGGCGAGATGATCGCCGAGGGTTATCTCAGGGCCGGTGCCAAGGTCTATATCACGGCCCGCAAGGCGGCCGACTGCATGGCGACGGCAGAGCGCCTGTCGGAGTTCGGCACTTGCGTTGCCCTGCCCGGCGACGCCTCCGGCGCCGACGGGGCCCAGTCGCTTGCCAAGCAATATCTGGAACATGAGAGCACGCTGGATATCCTGGTCAATAATGCCGGTGCGGCCTGGGGGGCGCCGTTTGAGGAGTTCCCGGAAAGCGGCTGGGACAAGGTCATGGACCTCAATGTCAAAACGCCCTTCTTCCTGACCCAGGCGCTGTATCCGGCGCTCAAGGCCAATGCTTCGGCGGAGAGCCCGTCCAAGGTGATCAATATCGCCTCCATTGACGGCCTGTCGGTCAATATGATGCAGACCTATTCCTACGCCGCCTCGAAGTCCGGAATCATCCATCTGACCAAGCGCCTGGCGCTTGAGCTGGCCAAGGACAATGTCATTGTCTCCGCGATCGCGCCGGGGGCTTTCGCCTCGCAAATGAACAAGGTTGCGCGCGACCATGAGGACATGGTCTCCCAGGCCGTGCCTTCGGGCCGGATCGGCCAGCCGGCGGATATGGCCGGGGCGGCTATTTTCCTGGCCTCGCGGGCCGGGGATTATGTGGTCGGATCCACGCTCACGGTCGATGGCGGCGTCACCCATGCCCGCGGAAGCGGCTTCTAGCGGCCTTTCAACATCCGATCCGTCCTGGAACCGGGACGTGTTTTCTACGGCGAAGGCGACAGCGTCTTCGCCGGAGAAGGCGGGTGTCGCCCGGGGGTGGAGCGCTAGCCGCGCTTGACCTCACTCGGCGTTCTTCCGGTTTCTTCACGGTAAATCCGGTTAAAGGCCGATTTCGAATTGAAGCCGACCTCGTAGGCGAGCTCGATGACGGTGCGGCGCTTGTGCGCTGGGTCGGCCATCAGGGCGTTGATGGCATCGAGGCGCATCAGATTGATATAGCGGGAAAAGCTCGATCCGGACCCGGTGTTGATACTGCGCGAGACCTCGCGGGCGCTGAGCCGGGTTTCGCGGGCCAGGTCAGCCAGGGTGAGGCGCGGCTCGCGCCAGAGTTCGCGTTCGCGGACCAGCGCATCAATGGTGCCGAAGCGGGCGATCGCCTCCGTGTCATCGCGATCGGCTTCGGTCGCGGTGTCCTTGGTCGGCACCGCCCCCTGCAGCTTGTCGTGGCGCCAGGCGAATACGCCCATAGCGGTCAGCAGGGCGGTAACGGCAATCAAGACCGCAGACAGGGCGAGATCGTCGGAAACCCAGCCAACGGGGCCAAGCACCAGCTCGCGGAGTATATCCAAGGCCGCCAGCGCAGCGAAGCCGGCGACAGAATATCCGACCCAGCCAAGATCAATATTCTTGTCGTCCGCCCGGTATTGTGCGGCAGCGATCCGGTGGCGAAACAGTATCCGGACGGCGAGGCTGATATAAATGACCAGGCTGGGCAGCCCGAAAATCTGTGAAATGGGCGGGTCTGGGCGCCACAGGGCGATGATGATGGCCGGCAAAGCGTGTAGCAGATCCATCGGGGCGGGCGGCCGGTCTTCAAATGCAAGGGTGCGGACAAACAGGTAAAATAGCGGACCGTACAACAGCCCGAAGGCACTGGTGACATCGAGCGCTGCGGGCAGGGCGCCGGTCGTGGCGGCCAGATTGGCCAGCATGTGGGTGCCAAACACCGCTGCCAATCCGCCCAGGGGACGCAGGCGCGGCTTCAGGGCCATCATCACCGCCAGGACGGCTGTGTGATATGCGGTCAGAATGAAGACCAATGTCAAAATGGTCAGCGTCATGCGGTGTCTATATCAGCCTGCGGTGGCGGCCTGAGCGGCATAGACGATATTGAGGATGATGGCGATATTGAAGCCGAGTCCAAGCGTCGTGGTGAAAGCACCGATCGCGGCGACGCCAGCCAGCAGCAATGCGCGCAGCGGGATCATCATCAATGCGCGACCGCGTCCGCCCAGCGCCTTATTGGGGCGTGTGACCTGTTCCACCAGATCGCGGAAGCCGCCTCGCCAAAGCAAGGTGGTCAGCAAGATCCACAGGGCTCCACCGAAAATCGGCGCGAACTCCATCAGCGTCCCCATCCCGGGTACGTCGAGCAGGTCTTCGATCTCCACGGAAACAGCCTTTCCTCATCCCCCGGCTCCTCCTTACAGCTTGGCGCAAGAGCTGGCTACGGGATTCCCGCTGCAGAAGAATGGACGCTGGGAGCTGTGGCGCGTTTACCGCGCGTCCGGGAAAAGCTCGTTGCGCTGGCGTGTGATGTCCTCGGCGCGGGCGGTGTCACCGGCCTGTTCATAGATGAGGGCAAGCAGGCGGTAGTCGGTGGCGCTGCGTTCGTCTTCTGCGGTCGCCGCCCAGAATGCATCGGCGGTTTCGCTCGCCTTCTCCCAGTCTTCTGCGCCCGCATAGGTTTGGGTCAGACCAATCAGGAAACGCCCTTCCCCGGTGCGCGGATGGCCGGATTCCAGGATCTGCTCATAGGCCGCGATAGAGGTAGCGTATCGTCCCCCGAGATAGTGTAGCTGGGCGATATTCCGGCGGCGCTCAAAGACTTCATCCTCGGTCAGGGCACCGGTATCGATCGCCGCCTGAAAATCTGCCGCCGCCTCGAACAGGAGGTCGAGCGCATAGTAAGACCGGCCACGCGATTGCAGCAGGGTCGCGCGTTCATAGGAACTCAGTTCCATGTCGCCGGTGTGGAGCATGGTGTTGATGTACTGCGTCGCCGCCACATATTGCCGCTTGTCTTCGTATTCGAACACGGCCTGGACGTGATGCATGAACTGATCGCTCATGGTGCGATGATCATCCGCCTGGGCCGGCAGGGTGACGAAAAGCAGCGCAGCTGCGGCGGCGGCGGACTGTAGGATACGCTTCACTGAATTCCCCAAAAACATTGTTGCGCGCGGAGCAGGCGCGAGGTCGTGACACTATTACAACGAGTTAGCTTGATATGCGCAAGCGGTTCAACCAGTTTGCCCTTTCGTACGTATAAGGTCCGGGTTAAGCAGCCGGGCGTGCTGCAGACGCGGCGACGGATAACCGGGGGCTGTGCCGTTTCAGGCGCGGGCGGCCAGGGGACGCCGCAAAAGCGAGGGTAGGATGAAACGTATTATCAGGCTGGTGCTGGCCGGCGTTATTATTGCGGCGGCTGCCGGGGGCTATTGGTTCTATGGTCGGGGCGGGGCTGTCGCATCGGGTGATTTCACCATTGAAACCGTGGCCGCGGAAACCGGTTCGGTACGCCGGATCGTAGCGGCGTCCGGGGCGGTGCGGGCCCTGGTCACGGTCGAGGTCGGCTCTCAGCTGTCCGGTCAATTGTCCGAGCTCTCCGTCGATTTCAATGACACGGTTGAAGCCGGACAGGTGATCGCCCAGATCGATCCGCAAACCTTCGAAACGCGGGTTCGTGAGGCCGAGGCCTCCCGCGCCACTGCGGCGGCCAATGTGCAGCTCCAGCGCGCCAGCCTGCAGCGGGTCGAGGCGAATTTCCGGACTGCCGAGCTGGACTTCCAGCGCATCGAGACCCTCAACGCTCGCGGTAATGCGTCCGACGCGGCGCTCGATACCGCCCGGGCCTCGTTCGAGGCATCCCAGGCTGAACTCAATGTTGCGCGGGCCCAGATTGCAAACGCCCAGGCTGTTCTGCAGCAACGCGAGGCGACGCTTGCGGGGGCCCGGATCGACCTGGAGCGCACGACGATCCGCTCGCCGATCAATGGTATCGTTGTCGACCGGGCCGTTGATCAGGGGCAAACGGTTGCCGCCAGCTTGTCGGCACCGACCCTGTTCACGATCGCCCAGGATCTTTCACTGGTGCAGATCGACGCCCAGGTCGACGAAGCGGATATCGGCCAGATCCGCGAAGGTCAGGCTGTGAGCTTCACGGTCGATGCCTATCCGGGCACGCAGTTGCAGGGCGAGGTGGAGCAAATCCGCCTGGCCCCGACCACGTTGCAGAATGTTGTCACCTATACGGTGGTGATTTCCGCGGCCAATCCCGGCCAGCGCCTCCTCCCCGGCATGACGGCCAATATGGATATTGTTACCGGTGAAGCCACTGATGTGCTGACGGTTCGCAATGGCGCGCTCCGCTTCCGGCCGGCCCCGGGCCTGGCCGACCGGACCCAGCCGCTTGCCGAGGCGGGCCAGGGTGGCGGACGCCCCGCAGGTGGTCGCCCGGGCGGCGGCGGCGGTGGTGGCCGTGGCGGTCCGATGGGGCAGTTGACCGAACAGCTTGATCTGACCGCAGATCAGCAGGAGCGCGTCCGGGGGGCCTTCCGCGCTGCCTTTGGCCGCGCCCAGGCGGCGGCACAGGCCGGGGGCGGCTTTGACCGTGAAGCCATCCAGCAGGAGGTTGATCGCGAGATGACCTCCATTCTCACTCCGGAACAGATGATCCGTTATCGCGAGATCCAGCGTGAAGCCCGTGAAACCCGCCCCGGCTCGGTCTGGGTAGAAACGGCGGAGGGTATACTGGAGGAGCGGCGTGTGCGTCTGGGCATTTCCGACAGCCAGAATACCGTTGTCGTTGGCGGCAATCTTGAGGTCGGTGATGCGGTGGTCGTCCGGGCTCGTGAGGTTCGCGAATGAGCGCCCTGATCGAATGTCGCAATCTGTTCAAGACCTATCAGATGGGCGACACGAAAATCCGAGCTCTCGACGGCGTATCACTGGAAATCGATGCCGGTGAATATGTTGCTGTCATGGGGGCATCCGGTTCCGGCAAGTCGACCTTCATGAACCTTTTGGGTGCGCTTGATCGCCCAACTGCGGGGTATCTGCGCGTCGACGGCTCGGCCCTGGACCAGCTCACCCCGGAACAGGAGGCTGATTTCCGCGGTCGCTCAATCGGCTTCGTGTTTCAGCAATTCAATCTCCTTCCGCGGACCTCTGCCGTCGAGAATGTGGCCTTGCCGCTGGTTTATGCCGGTGTGCCGGCCGCTGAGCGCCGTAAGCGTGCCATGACGCGGCTTGAGCAGATGGGGTTGGCCGAGCGCTATGATCACCACCCGTCCCAGCTGTCCGGCGGTCAGCAGCAGCGTGTCGCCATTGCCCGCGCCCTGGTCAATGACCCGCAAATCCTGCTCGCCGACGAACCGACCGGCGCGCTCGACAGTAAGACGTCGGAGGACATCATGGCCTTGTTCGACAGTCTCAATCGTGAGGGCATTACCGTCATCCTGGTGACGCACGAACAGGAAGTTGCCGATCACGCCAAGCGCCAGCTCGTCTTCCGCGATGGCAAGGTCGTGGAGGATCGCTCATGAGCCTGCTTGCCTCTATCCGTATCGCCCTGATTGCCCTGCGTGTTAATGCCTTGCGCAGTGCGCTGGCGATGCTCGGCGTAATTATCGGGGTCGCCTCGGTCATTGTGCTTGTGTCGATCTCAGAGGGTACGAAACGCGCGGTCGAAGACCAGATCGCCAGCTTTGGCGCCAACCTGCTGATCATCCGTCCGGGGTCGAGCATATTCGGTGGCCGCCGCGGTGGTGCGGGCAGCGCCACACCGCTCACCGATGGTGATGTCCTGGCGCTTGCCAATGAAGTGCCCGGCATGGCCGGCGTGTCTGGTGAGGTAAACACCAATGCCACCGCTGTTTTCGGTGGGGTGAACTGGTCGACGCGCATTTCCGGCGTCAACGCCGATTATTTCGACGTCCGGGCCTGGGTCATCGACGAAGGGCGCGCCTTTGCGCCGGCCGAGGAAAGCTCTGGGCGGCGCTTTGTCGTTGTCGGGCAGACCATTGTGCGCGAGCTGTTTGATGGCGCCGACCCGGTCGGTCAGACCGTGCGCATTCAAGGCCAGCCTTTCGAGATCATCGGTACCGTCGAACCCAAGGGCGAAAGCTCCTGGGGGGCAGACCAGGATGATATCATTTTCATGCCGCTGGCCACGGCGCGCCAGCGCCTGGGGGCCGGTCAGCGCCCGCCGACCCGCGACCCGGTTTCTGTGATCTATGCCGATGTCGCGGCCGGTGAGGACGTCGATCGGGTGATCGCCGATATCGAGGATATCCTGCGTGTGCGCCGCGATATTCTCCCCGGCGCTGAGGATGATTTCTCAGTGGGCAACCTGGCCGAGTTCATTCGCGCCCGGAATGAAACGGAAAATCAGCTTGGCCTGCTGCTGGCCGTTGGTGCCGCGATTGTGCTGCTCGTCGGCGGTATCGGGATCATGAATATCATGCTGGTCTCGGTCACCGAGCGTACGCGTGAAATCGGCCTGCGACTGGCCGTCGGGGCACGGCGGCGGGATATCCGCAATCAGTTCCTGATCGAGAGCATTGTGCTGTGCCTGTTCGGTGGTGCGGTCGGGCTGGCAGCCGGTATTGGCGGGACCTTGATCTATGCCGAAATCGGTCAGCTCGAGATTGCAGTCAGCCCGCTGATTGTCGGCGTCGCGATCAGCGCGTCAGTTCTGGTCGGCGTATTCTTTGGTCTTTATCCGGCCCAGCGTGCAGCCCGGCTCAACCCGATCGACGCCTTGCGGCACGAATAGCGCGACGCTCTGGTCAGGCCGCAAACTCGTGATCGCTGGGCTGGGTCTGAGCCGGCAGGGCAATGAAGAAGGTCGAGCCGTGGCCGAGCTCGCTCTCGACCCAGACGCGTCCGCCATGCCGCTCGACGGCCTGGCGGACTATCGCAAGGCCGATGCCGGTCCCTTGGTATTCCTCGCGTGAATGCAAGCGCTGGAAAGGGGCGAAAATCTTGTCGGCGAACTTCGGATCAAGGCCGATACCATTATCCTGGATGGCAATGATGTATTCGCCTTCGCCCGCTGCCGCGCTGACATCGATACGGGGCTGCGTCTCGCCGCGATATTTTACGGCATTGGCGAGGATGTTCTGCAGGCACTGACGTAACAGGACCGGATCTGCGCGCAGCACCGGCAAGTCGCCAATGGTGACGACCGCACCGCTTTCTTCGATGCTGGCGTCGATGCTCTCACGGGCTTCGGCGACGATCGCGTTGAGGTCGGTTTGCTGCAATTGCAGGGGCTGGCTGGCAAGGCGCGAATAGCCCAAAAGGTCGTCGATCAGGGTCTGCATGCGATGAGCCGCATCGACGAGGAAGTCGAGCGCGCGGATGCCCTCCGCATCGATCGTCTCGCCATAGCGGCGCCGGACCAGGCCGGCGAAGGCGCCGATCTTGCGCAGCGGTTCCTGCAGGTCATGCGAGGCCACAGTCGCGAAGCGGTCGAGTTCGCGGTTTGACCGTTCCAGTTGCTCATAGGCGACACGGAGCGGCGTCACATCCGTCATGACGGCGTAGCTGCGCATCGGGTTGCCGGCGTCGTCGCGCTCGAGGAAGGATGACAGCAACACATCAATCGGTCGCCCATCCTGGCGGATAAAGCGATAAGGGATATTGGTGTTACGACCGGTTTCAAACAGTTCGGGCAGTGAAATGTCGCGCGCCCGCTTCTGGGAATCCGTATCGAGAAACTCGACCGATTTCCGTCCGATAACCTGATCGCGCCGATACCCCATGGATGTCAGCCAGTAATCGCTGACTTGAACGATACGTCCATCGGCATCAATGGTGTGCATCATCGCCGGGGTGTCGCGGTAGATGTCTGCAAATCGCTGGCGTTCTTCGGAGACCTGATCAGCGGCGCGCCGGGACGCATCGATATTCCACAATGCGCCGGTAGCCGTCAGCGACCGGCCCTCACTGTCGCGAGCCATGACATTGCCGGTGGAGCGGTACCAGACCCAGTGGCCATTACGATCCCGGATCCTGAATTCCAGGGACTCGCCGGCATTTTCCCCGCGCGACATTGCTTTGTGTGTGGCCTGCAGCCGGTCGGTATCGGCCGGGTGAATGTGCGACATCCAGGTCTCAGCGCTGATCGTCGTTTCGCGGCTGTCAGCAAACGCGTTGCGAACAATTTCTCCGCGCAGCCATACCTCCTGGGCTGCGTAATCGATACGCCAAATGCCCAGGGCGCCGCCATCCATCGCCTCGGACAATTGCTGTTCACGCTGCGCCAGCATGTCGTTGGTTTTCAGCTGTTCGGTGATATCGGTCATGAACCCGGTCGCGATCGCGGGCACGCCGTGTTCATCGCGCTCGCTGATCCGGCCGCGGTTATGGATATAAATCCAGCCATCCTGTGCACTATTGTAGCGCAAGATGAAGTCGACGGTGTCGCTGGAGCCGTCTGCGAGCGCGCCAAGCGCCTTGTCGGTGACGGCCCGGTCCTCCGGGTGCACCCGCTCCGCCCAGTCATCATAGGTGATGCGGGTATCCGCCGGCGGCAGGCCCATCATCACGCTCATGACGGCCGTGACGTCGGCGATACGGGTACGCAGATTCAAACGCCAGGCCCCTTCGCCGGCGCTCTCGAGCGCATCGCGCAGGCGGGCTTCGGATTCTTCGACCCGGCGCTGGAGGATGCGCCGTTCGGTGATGTCCGTGACGATGCCGACTGCGCGAACAGGCTCGCCTTCGCTGTCCCGTTCCACGATCTCGCCGCGCGATGTCAGCCACACCAGTTCGCCATTGCCGCGGCGCATGCCGTAATTGGACTCGTATTGATCACTGGCAGAGCTGCGCAGGGCCACGAGCTCATCGCGCACGCGATCACGATCAGCCGCAGCAACCCGCGAGAGCCAGCTTTCCCAATCCAGCGTCTCGACATCTTCAGGCAGGTCGAGCAATTCCCGGATCTGCCCCATCGTCTTGACTTCGCCGGTGACGAAATTGGCGTCCCAGACACCATGGGATCCCGCTTCGACGGCCTGGCGCAGGCGTTCCTCGCTATCCTCGAGCCGCGATTTGAGGCCCATCTCCTCGGTGATGTCGATCAGCACACCGGAGGCGAGTTTTGTCTGATCCGCGCTCTGTGTGGTTCGGCCGCGCGAACGGATCCAGCGCCAAGTATCGGTCCGCGCGTCCAAGAGCCTGTAGGTGACGTCCAGGGCCTGGCTTTCGCCGGTCTCCAGCTGTCTGAGTGCTTCTTCTACCGCCTTGCGCTCATCCGCGTGCGTTCGGTCGAGCCAGAGTCGCCCGTCGATTTCTGCCGGCTCCGGTGGAACCCCAAGCATTTCCCGGATTTCACCAAGCGGCGTAACTCTGAGGGTCTCTGTATTGACCTCCCAGACGCCGCATGCCCCGGCCGTAATCGCATTGGCGAACTGACGCTCACGCTCCGCCAGCTTGGCCTCCAGTGCCTGGCGTTCGGTAATATCAGCGATGACACCGGTGGCGCGCAAAGGCGCGCCGTCGCGAGTGAACTCCGTGACGCGTCCGCGCCCGTGGAGCCAGCGCCATTCGCCATCATTGCGGCGTCCCCGAAAGCTGACGTCCAACGTGTTGTGAGCGCTGCGGCGCAGCGCGTCGAGCGCCGTTTCGAAGGCCTTGCGATCATCTTCATGGATTGATTGCATCAGGCGGTCGATCGAGATCGTGGCGTCGGCGCTTTCAATGCCCAGGAACTCGTTCATGAAGCCGCGCATGGAGCCCAGGCCGGTCACCAGATTGATCGAAAAGGCGCCTTCATTGGCTGATGCGAGCGCTGCCCGTAGCTGGATGTCGCTGGCTTCGAGCTTGGCCTGGAGGGCCAGCTTCGAGGTTACATCGGTGATAATGCACAGATAGCCGTTGCGGCGACCCTCACTATCAATGATCGGGCAGCCGACCGTCTCCCCGTCAAATACGCGCCCGGACTTGGTTCGGAAGCGTGCCGTGTAGGGGCGCGGACTACCATCCTCGTTGTCGGCGGCATTGAAATGGGTCTGGCCGAGCCGGAGAAAGTCCCGCGGGTCGGCATAGATGATCTTGGTTTGCTCACCCAGAAGCTCATCTTCCCGATAGCCGAACAGGCGTTCGGCAGCCGGATTAAGAGCGGTGATTTCACGATCAAGATTGGCCGCCAGAACGGCTACGCCGGCATGCTCATACAGCGTCGTCAGCATGTCAGCATTGAGCGGGGTCATCGGCGCTGGCCCTACCGTTTCCTGTCATCCGGGCGCGGCATGCGCACCATCCGTAAAAGACTGCCTTAACAGGCTGTGAAATGAAACTCTTACGGTATGACCACTGCAGCGAGTGCGTGGCGGGCTGGAGAATTGGCTGGGTCTGGATACACTGCCCGCAGATTTCGCCTGCTGGCATGGAGTAGTTGAGTGCCGATTTTCGGAAATGCGTCTGCGCCCGATAAGCCCATTCTTGAGGTCGAGGACCTCAATGTGAGTTTCGATACGCCTGATGGAGCCGTGGATGCGGTTCGCGGTGTTTCGCTTCAGATCGGTGCCGGCGAATGCCTGGCGGTGGTCGGCGAGTCCGGGTCGGGCAAGAGCCAGACCTTCCTGGCGGCGATGGGGCTGTTGGCCAGTAATGGCAAGGCGAAAGGCTCTATCCGCTATCGTGGAAACGAAATCCTGGGCCTGTCGACGCGCAAGTTGAATACGGTGCGCGGCCGCAAGATGACGATGATTTTCCAGGATCCGCTCACATCGCTCACCCCGCATCTGCGGGTCGATGAGCAGATGACCGAAGTTCTTGGCATCCACATGAAGCTGAAGGGCAAACAGGCAGAGGCCCGGGCGCTGGAATGGCTCGAACGGGTTCGCATTCCCGAAGCCAAGCGCCGTTTGCGTCAGTATCCGCACGAATTGTCCGGCGGCATGCGCCAGCGGGTGATGATAGCCATGTCGATGCTCTGCGAGCCCGATCTTCTGATCTGCGACGAGCCGACGACCGCTCTGGACGTCACTGTGCAGGCCGAAGTGCTCGACATTATGGATGAGCTGAAACGCGAGACCGGGGCTGCACTTGCCCTGATCACGCACGATATGGGTGTCGTCGCGCGCATGGCGGATCGCGTTCAGGTGATGAAGAATGGGGTTTACGTCGAGACCGGTGAGGCAGAGCGGATTTTTGCTGAGCCGGAACACGCCTATACTCGCATGTTGCTCGATGCCATGCCGCGGATCGACAAGCCCGACCGCGATGGCCATGTGACCCTGGCCCCCGTTCCCGAACCCGATGCCGCCCCCTTGCTCAAGGCCGATGATGTAGCCGTTCATTTCCCGATCAAAGTGTCGGAAGGCCTGGTTCCGAAATTCAAGACCTTGCGTGCGGTCGACGGCATTAGTTTCAACCTCCGCGCCGGTGAAACGCTTGGCGTGGTGGGTGAATCCGGCTGCGGCAAGTCGACCCTGGCGCGCGCCGTGCTGCGCCTCGTCCCGTCGCAGGCCGGTGCTGTGACCTGGCTTGGCCGCGATCTCCTGGGCCTGTCCAAAAAGGATATGCGCAATCAGCGCGAAGGCTTCCAGATCGTGTTCCAGGATCCGCTCGCTTCGCTCGATCCGCGAATGACAATCGGTGCGTCAATTGCTGAGCCGCTGCAGACTTTCCGCAAGTCGATGAAGCGTGCCGAGCGGCAAGACAAGGTGCGCGAGATGATGCAGCGGGTCGGTCTCGACCCGGACATGATCAACCGTTACCCGCACGAGCTTTCTGGCGGTCAGAACCAGCGCGTCGGTATCGCCCGCGCCATGATCCTCAATCCTAAACTGGTGATCTGCGACGAGGCGGTTTCCGCGCTCGACGTGTCGATCCAGGCCCAGATCGTAGAGCTGTTGATGAAGCTGCAGCAGGAGATGGGCCTGGCGATGATGTTCATCTCCCATGACCTGTCAGTGGTGCGGGAAATCTCCCACCGCGTCATGGTGCTCTATCTCGGTCGCGTGGTGGAAATGGCAGACCGCGATCAAATCTACGAAGATGCGCGTCACCCTTATACCAAGGCGCTGATTTCCGCCGTTCCCGTACCGGACCCGCTTGTCGAAAAACACCGGGACCGTATCAAGCTGGACGGTGAATTGCCTTCGCCCATGGATACGAGAGCGCAATTGCGCTTCATGCGGTCCAAGCTGATCGATGATCCTGATGCCGAGCAATATCGCCCGCAGCTCATCGAGGTCACTCCGGGACATTGGGTCGCGGAGCATGATGGTATGGACGCGGATACCGACGCAGCCTGATCTCGTCTCTCCTCAGCTGACAGCGATTTCATTCGACTTGATGTATTGCCGGCTTAGGTTGTTGGCGCAGAACACGAACTGAAAGGTCCAGGCATGCGCCTCAAGCTTCTTCGCCAGTGCGTTGCTGGTCTGTCACTGGCATTGGCGCTCACTGCTTGCCAGCAAACCGAAACGCCGCCTGTTGAGACGCCGCCCGCCGTCTTCGTGCACGAGGTTTCCGACCTTCCAGTGGATGCGGCGGTGCTTTACGGCCAGCTGCCCAACGGTATGCGCTACGCGGTGATGCAGAATGATACTCCCGCCGAGACCGTCGCCGTTCGTCTGATCTTCAATGTGGGATCATTGGCTGAAACCGAGGAGCAACGCGGGCTCGCCCACTTTATCGAGCACATGGCCTTCAACGGGTCGACCAATGTCCCCGAAGGCGAAATGGTCCCGCTGCTCGAACGTTACGGCTTGCAGTTCGGCCCGGATACCAATGCTTTTACGGGTTTTGAAACCGTCGGATACCAGCTTGATCTGCCTGAGAATAACGAGGAGATCATTGCCACGGCGATGATGCTGATGCGTGAAACGGCGAGCGAACTGACGCTCGATATTGAAGCCATCGATGCCGAGCGTGGTGTGATCGCTTCAGAGGCCCGTTTCCGCAATGTCCCTGTGCGCCGCTGGCAGACGGCACTGCAACGCTTTCTCCTGCCGGACACGCTGGTACCGGAGCGCGACCCGATCGGCCTTCCGGAAGTGATTGAGACGGCTCAGCGTGACGCCTTTGTGGATTACTACGAAAACTTCTACATTCCGCAGCGGGCGATGATGGTCGTGGTCGGGGATGTCGATCCGGCGGTGATCGAGAGTGATATTCGCGAGACCTTCGGCGATTGGCAGGGCCCCGAGGAGCCGCGCCCCGACCCTGAGCTTGGCGAAATCAATACGGACCGGCCCCGTTCGGTTGGCTATTTCTACGATCCCGAAGTCCTGACCATCTTCACCGTCGATGCTATGCGTCCCTACGAGCCGGCTCCGGATTCGGTCGAAACGCGCTTCGAGAACAATCTGGCGCGGATCGGCGACGCCATCCTGTCGCGTCGCTTCGAGACGCTGGTCAGTACCGGCACGTCGCCAATCCTGCAGGCCCAGGCGACCCACTCCACGGAGTATGACCTCGCTGAGCTGGCCCGGGTGCTGGCGATTATCGCTCCGGAGCGCTGGGAAGAGGGCGTCGCGATCGTCGAGCAGGAATTGCGCCGGGCGCTGGAGCACGGTTTCACCCAGGCTGAGCTCGACGAACAGATTGCCAATCAGCGCACCTCGCTCAGGACCGCTGTCGAGCAGGCCGGAACGCGTGACAATACGGCCCTGGCTAACGGGATCTGGTCGGCCTGGCGCCAGGATATCGTGTTCACGACACCGGCCTCGACGCTTGAACGTTTCGAGGCGGGCGCCGCCCGGATCACTGTTGAGGCCGTCAATGCGGCGTTCCGCGAACAGTGGAGCAGCAGCGAGCCGCTCCTCTTCCTGGCCAGCTCGACCGAGCTGACCGATGCGGAAAGTGCGATCCTCAATGCCTGGAAAGCCAGCGAGACTGTGGCGGTTGAGGCTCCGGTGCAGGCGGATTCGTCAGAATTTGCCTATGGCGATTTCGGCCCGGCCGGAGAGGTGGCGTCGCAGGAATATATCGAGGACCTGAAACTGCACCGCGTGCAGTTCGAGAATGGCGTACGCCTGTCATTCCGTCCGAACTCGCTGGAAGCCGGTGAAGTCGCGATCCGGGTTGATTTCGGTGCCGGTTCGCTTGAGCCGCGGGCGCTTCCCGCTGTCGATGTTGTTGTCTCATCCGCCTTCACGGCTGGGGGGCTGGGCGCCCACACCAGCGATGAGCTCAGCCGCGTCCTGGCCGGACGCGCGGTCGGACTGAATTTCAGCGTCGGCGAAAGTGGCTTCACCCTGTTTGGCGGCACCCGACCGAGTGATTTTGACGTCCAGATGGATTTGCTCGCGGCCTTCATCGCCGATCCGGGCTGGCGCCAGGATGGTCTTGCCCAGTACAAATCCATCGCTCCGGAGTTGCGACGCAATTTTGCCTCGACCCCCACCGGTGTGCTGCAGGTCGAGGGTGCGCGGCTGCTGCGTCGCGGTGATACCCGCTACGGCTTCCCGAGCGAGGAAGAGCTGGACGCGATTGGCGTCGCGGAGTTGAGGGACTTCCTTACCCCGGCGTTGGAGCAGGCACCGATCGAGATCACCATTGTCGGTGATGTCGAGGTCGCGCGTGTCATCGAGGTGGTGGCTGCGTCTTTCGGGGCTCTACCCGCGCGGGCCGAGAGCTGGCCCTCCTATGAGGAGGCCCGCAATGTCCGCTTCCCGGACCCGGTCGAAGAGCCCGTTGTGCTCTACCATAATGGCGGCGAAGACCAGGCCATGGCGAATGTCTACTGGCCGATGTTTGACGATAGCGAGTCGCGACGCCGCCGTGTGCTGACCCTGATGCGGTCGGTGCTCGACCTCAAACTGACCGAGCGCCTGCGCGAACGCGATGGTTTCACCTATTCCGCCTTCAACAATGAGCTGACCTCTTCGGCTCATCCCGATTACGGCTATCTCTGGGTTGGCGTAGATGTTACGCCGGAAAACCTCGAGGCCACCTATGCCGCGATTGACGAACTGGCGATGGCAATGGCGAGCGGTGAGATTACCGAGGATGAGCTGCAGCGTGCGCGTCAGCCCCTGCTGGAGCAGATCGAGGAAGCCCGCCAGCGCAATGCGACATGGCTCAGCTGGATTGCCCGGTCCTGGCAAATGCCCGAGCGGCTTGACCGCGTCCGCTCCATCGAGGCCGATTACAATGATATCAGCCGTGATGAACTGATCGCCATGGCCGAGACTTATCTGGTGCGCGAAAACAGTTGGCGTGTCAGCATTCTCCCCAATGAAGACCGCTAGTGAGACGCAAAGGGTCCTGTCCATGAAACGTACATCCGTCCTTCTGTCTGCCACCGCTGCCTGTTTCGTCCTGGCCGCCTGCTCCGGCTCTGAAACCCCGGCGGGTCCGGTCTTCGAGGGTGATCTCGCCGAGGCGCGCAATTGCGCCACGCCGGAGGCTGACAGTGCGATCTTTTCCGATGCCTTCGACACCAGCATCCGCAACGCCGCCGCCAATGCCGAGCAGTCCGCCGCCTTCATCGAACTGGCGCGCGCGGGCAGCTGCGTCTTTGAGCTGGAAAGCGGCTTGCTCTATCGCATTCGTACGGCACAGGCCGACACGGCTTCCCCGACGCTTGGCGATCGCGTTACCGTGCATTATCGCGGGCTGCATCCCGATGGCGTTGCCTTCAATGACAGCTATGCCATGGGCGATCCGGTGACCTTCCCGTCCGACCGTCTGATCCCGGCCTGGCGCCAGGCCCTGCCGCTGATGCGCGAAGGTGAGTTGTGGGAACTCTATGTGTCCCCCGACCTCGGTTATGGCCAGATGGGAACGCCGGGCGGTCCGATTGCTCCCAATGAAGCGCTGGTCTTCACCCTGGAATTGCTCGATCTGCCCGACGCACAGGATGCTGACGACGCCGAGGCGGAATAGTCCGCGCCCTAGCGCGACAGACGCAGATTGGTCAGATCGCCGGCAATCAGCTCGAACGCGTCTCGCAGTGCCGAGCCGGAGGGCGAGTTGAAATACAGGCTCGGATTGGACGCGCACTGTTCCATCAACTGGCGTGTCGAGCTCGAATTGACCTGGAAGGTGATCGTGTAGACGCGAATGCCAAGCGATTTGGCTTCGTCACAAGCGGCCTGCAGGCGTGAGTTGAGACGGCCGCGCAGGGTGGACGAACTGCTCGATGTCGTGCCCAGCCGCCCATAACGCGAGAAACCGTAAGCGCCATAATCGGAGCGCAGATAGGTGGATCGACCGGACATGACGTTCTCGCCATCGGTCAGGATCACCATCGCCTTGACGACCTCGCGGTCATCCCAGGCGACGCCCTGGGTGAAAGGCTCACCCGGCGAGATGACGCGGATACCCCAACCGACACCTTGCGGGATATTGGTCGTGCCACTCGCGCCCATTGAGCGAATGTCTGAGTAGAGTGTTGCTGTGCTCGTGGTCAGCGGAGTGATCGGACGGGTCGTACAGCGCATGTTCGGGCCGTAATCGTCCTGTACCGTGCCGCCATCGTATTTGATCAGATTGCGCAGGCGGTCTTCGCTGTTACTGCCTGAAACGCCATCGGACAGATAATTATTGCGATAATCGCTGTCATGACCCGGCTCGTCCGGCGCGAAATAGGGCACGAAGAGTGTTTCCGGACGGGCATTGCTTGGCGCGGTGTCGTCGATGTCCATCGGAATGGCACGCGCCTCGACACAACCCTCCCAGCTCTCATAGGGCATCATGTCGAACAAGTCCCAGTGATTGGCCTCGATCGTGGTGGTCGTGCAGCGCCGATTGCGGCGTCGCCCGGTGCATTCCTCGTACTCAAACGGTCCCGGTCCGGCCCAGTCCGCGTGCTGGGGGGAAAGAGCATCAGGGTCGAGCCACCATTGCCGCGCATAATTGGTGCCGACATTCACGGTCGCAGCGAAGGGCACCAGGCCGACTTTCACGTCGCCGACCTCTTCCACGCTCTCATAGACAATATCGACAAGGAGTTCGGCCGCATCGCGCAGGTCGCGAATTTTCGATCCGCCCATCGAGCCAGTATTGTCGAGGACCATCACCAGTTCCAGCCGCGAGCGCGCCCGCTGGACTTCGCTCTCCCAGTCGACGGTGATGTAATCCATCCCGATCAGCCCGAGAATGATGGTCTCGACCTTGGCCTCGCCCTTGACCGTTACCGTATCGGTCGCATCGTCGATGGTCACAGAGACATTCTGAACCGTACCCAGTTCGCGGCCAGGATAGTTGGCGCGTATGAAGTCATTGGCGATGCTCAGCGCATCTTCATTGCTGATAGACGGATTGGTCCCCACGGCGAGGGCTGCCGCATCAAGCGCCTGAGACAGGCGGGTCCGGGCATTCATCGCTTGCGACACGTCAACCGCGCCGCCGGACATCACTGTCACCGGTAGCAGCGACAGGGCGAAGATCATCGCCACATTGCCGCGGCGATCTTCCCAGAACCTGTGTATCCACTGAAACAGACGCGTCACGAGCACCGACTTCCGATTGTTACGGAGGAGGATACTAATCCTGCGACCTTAAGGCAGGGTTACGCGGTTAGGCGATATTTCATGAAATAGCAGGCGATTCCGACTGCCCCCAGAGACCCGTGGCCTGCCTAAAACTTTAGCCAAAATGCGCCTCGCGACTACACGCGTTTCCAATTTTTCCCGGTGCAGATGGTCGTTATGGCTAGAGTGCGAAACATATTCCGTTTTCTGAAAACTTTCAGGACTGACCAGCGAGGAAACACGACGGTTCTGTTCGCCTTGTGCCTGCCGGTATTGATCGGCAGCGCTGGGCTTGGGCTTGAGGCCGGCTTCTGGCAACTGCAGCAGCGGCAGTTGCAGACCAGCGCTGATATGGCCGCTTATGCGGGTGCTGTTTCCCTGCGCAATAACGAGCCACGGCAACAGGCCTATAACGAGGCTGAGGCCGAGGCCCTGCTGCACGAATACGACCCCTCGGTCGCAACCCTCACCACGACATCACCGCCGAGCACTGGGCGCTATCGCAATACCCGGTCCATGGAGGTGGAAATCACCCACACCGTGCCGCGGCTGTTTTCGCAGATTTTCGACGAAACTCCGGTGAGCTTCACCGTGCGCGCTGTCGCGACCTATGACGAGGCGTCTGATGCCTGTGTTCTGGCGCTGAGCCCGGAAGGAAGCCGGGCGATTGATCTCTCGGGTAATTCCAATATCGCCCTGATCGAGTGCGAGATCATGTCGAATTCGATTGCGCCTGACTCTGTTTCGCTGGGCGGCTCGACGGACGTGGTGGCGCCGTGCATCAACTCAGTTGGCGGTTTCAGCGTAAATGGCGGCAGTGCCGACTATACCCTGACCGGATGTGCGGCACCGCGTACAGATCTGCCGCGGGCCCAGGACCCCTATGCCGATGTGCCGCCGCCGCCGATCCCAAACAGCTGCAGCAATATTCCTGGCGGTGGGCCGAATGCCTCCACGACCGTGACGGCCGGTGCGGGCGGCGTTAAGCGTTTCTGCAACGGCATCAATATCAATGGAGATGTCACCTTCGAGCCCGGCATCTACATCATCGACCGCGGTGATTTCCGTGTCGGGGCTAATGCCAATCTCAACGCTCAGGGCGTGACCTTCTATCTGACCGGTGGCGCCCGTACGCGCTTCAATGGCTCGGCGGATATCAATATCCGGGCGCCCGCGGCGGGAACCTATGAGGGCATTGCCATATTTGCAGACCGGGAGGATGACGGCGTGTCGCATACCTTCAACGGGACGGCCAATTCCCAGATTACCGGCGCGATCTACACGCCCGCGGGCGATATCAGTTTCCAAGGCGATTTCTCCGGCCAGAACGGCTGTATGCAGCTGGTCGGCAATACGGTGACGGTGACCGGCAATGCCAACATCACCACTGATTGCTCCGGCATCGGCGTTGAGTGGGCCGAAGTGCCAAGTGATGTGCGGCTGGTGGAGTAGGGTTTATGCGCGGGCTTGTCCGAAAATTTCTGACTGATGATCGCGGCGCGGCAGCGGTTGAATTCGCCTTTATCGCGCCCGTCCTGGCGGCCTTGATGCTGGGCGTTTTCGATCTCGGGCGCATGACTTACGACCGCACCGACCTGCACTCAGCCGTACGCAGTGGTGCGCAATATTTCATGGCTGGCGGGGACGATGTCGAGGCGGCCATCCTGGTGATCGAGCAAAGCTGGTCATCGCGTCCGGAAATGAGCCAGGTGACCGTTGAGAAATGCTGCAAGTGCGCGGGCGTTGATGCCCCGTGCGGTCAGCTTTGCGATGATGGCTCTGTGCCCGATATCGTGCATGAGCTGCAGGCGACGGCCTATTTCGCGGGCCTGTTCGGACAATATGAGGTGAGCGTCAATGAATTCGTCCGGACCCGCTGATCAGTCAGGCTTCTGGCGGCGGTTTCGTCGCTCAGAAGATGGAGCCGGCGCGCTGGAGTTCGCGCTCGTCTCGCCCGCTCTGATCTTTCTCATTATTGGCGTGATCCAGGTTTCTCTGGCGCTCTACAAAGGGTCGACGGTGCAATGGGCGTCAGAGCGGGCCCTCCGCTCGGCGATGATCGGCGAAGCGACCACCCCGGCAGCCATGCAGACGCAATTGCAGGCCGAACTTAACGCGGTTGACCCGGATCTTGAGGTCGAGGTGGGATATTGGGTGGATGAGAGCGGAGAGCTCCCGGTCGCCCGTATGACGGTCTATTACAGCTATCCCATCGTGCTGCCGATGGTGGAAACCTTCCAGGCGCGTTTCAAAATTGAATCGGTTGCCCCCCTGGTGGAGTAGCCCGCGGATTGACCTCGGCGGGCGGCTTGCTAAGAGCAGGTCATGACCCATTCTGCCTTGTCCTCCGCCATTGCCGAGTTGCACACCCTCGTCGCCTTCGACACCACCTCGCGCAATTCCAATCTCGAGCTGATCGATTATGTCGAGGCCAGGCTCGCCGGTCTGGGCGCGCGCTGCGACCGCATTCCCAGTGAGGACGGGCGCAAGGCCAATCTGCATGCGGTGTTCGGTCCGCAGGTCGATGGCGGGGTGATCCTGTCCGGGCATACCGATGTGGTGCCCGTTGATGGCCAGCCCTGGACCACGGACCCCTGGGCGCTGACTGAGAAAGACGGCCTGCTTTACGGGCGCGGCACTTGTGACATGAAAGGCTTTTCGGCCTGCATCCTTGCGCTGGCGCCGAAGATCGCCGCCGCGGATCTGAAACGGCCGGTGCATATCGCCCTGTCCTATGATGAGGAAGTGGGCTGTCTCGGTGCGCCGGCGATGATCGATGAAATCATGGCCGGACCGGTCAAGCCGTCCGTCGTCGTGGTTGGCGAACCCACCGATATGAAGGTCGTGACCGCCCACAAGGGCCTGTTTTCCATGGTGGTCAAACTGCGCGGCAAGGAAGCGCATTCTTCCTTGGTCAATGACGGAGCCTGCGCCGTTACCCATGCGGTGCCGCTGATGCAATACCTGGTCGAACAGGCTGAAGCGATGAAACTGGCCGCGCCCGACAATAGCCCGTTTGATCCGCCGCATGGCACCCTCACCATCGGCGAGGTGAAAGGCGGTACCGCGCTCAATATCCTAGCGCTCGATGCCGAGTTCGGCTCTCTGATGCGCCCCTGTCCGTGGGATGATCCGCAGGCGATCGAGGCTGGGCTGCGGGCCAAGGCGGCCGAGGTCGAGGCCAAGATGCGAGTGACCGCACCGGAGGCCTCCGTAAGCGTCGAAATCCGCTCCTCCGTACCGGCCTTTGCCCCGGAACAGGAGGGCGCCGCCGAGCGCCTGGCGCGCCAGCTCACCGGCGACAACTCTACCCGCGTCGTCAGCTACGGCACCGAGGCCGGCCAGTTCCAGGCCAAGGGCTTGTCGGTTGTGGTTTGCGGTCCAGGTTCGATCGAGCAGGCGCATCAGCCGGACGAGTTCGTGGCCATTGACCAGCTCGACCAGTGCTGCGTGTTTCTCGACAAGATGGTTGGGGTGATGGAGCGTTGAGGCATTCACTCTGAATGATCTCCATAAACCGTCACCCTGACAAAGGTCAGGTCCTAGATCATAGGGCTGGGCGGGTTTGAGTCAGGCTCTGATCCGGTGGTGCCCTACAAACTGGCTCTCAACCTTCGTTGGGATGACGGTATTTGGTTGAGCGGACAAAGCGTGTGATGAGGGTCATGCGAAAGGAAATGCAGCGTGATCACCCCCTACAATTCCGATTGGCCGGAAATATTTGAGATCGAGCGCCGGCGTCTCGATGCCTTGATCGATGCTGTGTCCATCGACCATATCGGCAGTACATCCGTGCCCGGTCTCGCCGCCAAGCCGGTCATCGACATGCTGGTTTCGATCGCGTCGCTGGTATTTCTGGACAAGCAGGCGGAGGCCTTACAGGCGGCGGGTTATCAGATTCTGGGTGAACACGGGCTGGCCGGTCGCCGCTATTTGCGCCGGCATGCGCCGGACGGAACACGCACGCACCACATCCATGTCTACAAGCAGGGCGATGACAACCTTCGCCGCCACCTGGTGTTCCGTGATTATCTGCGGGCGCACGCCCATGAGCGTGATGCCTACTCCGCTCTCAAACACGAACTGGTCCGGGCAGGCGTCGACCGCAAGGCCTATCAATCGGGCAAGGACGCCTTTGTGACTGCGTTGGAGCAGCGGGCTCTGGCCTGGGCGGAATAATAAAAAGGGCGCCACACCGGGCGCCCTTTAAAATCATATGTGACAGATCCTATTCGGCCGCCGTTGTTTCGGCCGGTGCTTGCGTTGCCGCCTCTTCGCGGCCCTTGCCCCAATAGGAGATGCACGGGATTTTTTTCTTGTCGCAGCGCTCGGCATATTTGCGTGCGATCTCGGTGACTTCCTCCATCAGGCCAGCGGCCAGGGTGATAGGCTTGAGGCCCATCTGCAGGAAGGTGTCGTTCTCGACATGGAGGTCGTTCTCGTCCGCCTCATTGCGCGGGTTCGGGACCAGCTGAACTTCGGCATTGGTCATGTCGGCGATCATCTTGGCCAGATCGCGGACGCGGTGCGTCTCGGTCATCTGGTTCATGATCTGGACTTTTTCGCCCGCGGCCGGCGGGTTTTCGACGGCCAGCTGAATGCAGCGCACCGTATCCTGGATGTGGATGAAGGCGCGGGTCTGACCGCCCGTGCCGTGCACGGTGAGCGGATAGCCGACCGCCGCCTGCATCAGGAAGCGGTTGAGCACGGTGCCGTAATCGCCGTCATAATCGAAACGGTTGATCAGGCGCTCATCACGCTTGGTTTCTTCCGTTTGCGTACCCCAGACGATGCCCTGGTGCAGATCGGTGATCTTCACCTTGTCGTTCTTGTTGTAGAAATGGAAGAAGAGCTGATCCTGGGTCTTGGTCATGTGGTAGATCGAGCCCGGATTGGCCGGATAGAGGATCTCCTGATCCTTCAAACCGTCTGCCGTCTCCACTTTCACCTTCAGATAGCCCTCGGGAATCTTCATGCCCGCAGTGCCGTAGCCATAGACGCCCATCGTGCCGAGGTGGACGAGATGGATGTCCTTGCCGCTATCGACGATCGCCGCCAGCACGTCATTGGTGGCGTTGAGGTTATTGTCGACGGTGTAGCGCTTGTGGCGGGCCGATTTCATCGAGTAGGGCGCGGCGCGCTGCTCGGCGAAGTGGATGATCGTGTCGGGGTTTTCCGCATCGATCAGATCAACCAGTTCCTGGTAATCCTTGCCGATATTCATGTCGACGAAGGCGATCTCGCGGCCGGAGACCTCTTTCCACGCCGCGAGGCGTTCGCTCATCGGGCGGATCGGGGTCAGCGAATCGACCTCCAGCTCGATGTCGATCTTGCGGCGCGAGAGATTGTCGACGATGACAACGTCATGGCCGAGATTGGAGAGGTGCAGTGCCGTCGGCCAACCGCAAAAACCGTCGCCGCCGAGTACGAGTACTTTCATAATGCCTTGCCGCCTGTCCCGGGCGTTCCCTTGTAAAGTTCAAGTGTGTTCTTGCAGGCAGGGAAGGCCATTTCAAGACCCCGGCCTGCGCTCCGTCGCAGCATTGCGATGCGCCGGAGGTCCCGGGGCAATCCCGCAGTGGCGCGAACGCACCGTTTGATGGTAGCGCAAACAAAGATAGAATATCAGATATTTCCGTTAAACGGCGCGATATATTTCTCAATTCTCGCGAGTTTTGGGGAAGGATGCGCCTCATGTTGCCCGTCTGCAAAAAAATCCACCGCAGACCAATCAACGCGCCCGGAGCTGTGGACCTCGACGCGAAAGGGGGCTAAATCCGCGCCAAATTCGCCGGGTTTTTGTCGGCGTGCTGCATATAAGGAGACTTGCGTATGGCTCTTCGGGTCGCGATCACCGGTTTTGGCCGGATTGGACGCCTGGCACTGCGTGCCGTTCTGGAAGAAAAGCGTTGGGGCGAAGTCGAGATCGTCGCCATCAATGACAGCTCCACCCCGGAGACCAATGCGCACCTGCTGACCTATGACAGCGTGCACGGCCGTTATCCTGGCGAGATCAAGGTCGGTGATGACTGGATCGATGCCGGTTTCGGCAAGATCCAGAAAGTCTCCAACCGCGACCCGTCCAAACTGCCCTGGGATGATCTCGGCATCGACATCGTTCTGGAATGCACCGGCAAGTTCAATTCCAAGGAAGCCTCGATGGCGCACATCGAAGCCTCTGGTGCTAAGCGCGTGCTCTGCTCCGCGCCGGCCAAGAATGCCGACAAGACCATTGTTTATGGTGTGAACCATGACGAGCTGACGGCTGACGATGTCGTGGTTTCCAATGCCTCTTGCACCACCAACGGCCTGGCGCCGGTCGCCAAGGTGCTCAACGACGCGGTCGGTATCGAGCGCGGTCACATGACTACGATCCACGCCTACACCGGCGACCAGCCGACGCTGGACCGGAACCACAAGGACCTGCACCGCGCCCGTGCGGCGGCCATGTCCATGGTGCCGACCTCGACCGGTGCGGCCAAGGCCGTGGGTCTGGTTCTGCCGGAACTGGCCGGCAAGCTCGACGGCGCCGCAGTGCGCGTGCCGACCCCGAACGTCTCCCTGATCGACCTGGTCTTCACCCCGGGCAAGGCGACCTCGGCGGAAGAGCTGACCGCGGCCATCAAGGCGGCGGCCGACGGTCCGATGAAGGGTGTTCTTGGCTATGACGACATCCCGCTGGTCTCGATCGACTATAACCATGACAGCCGTTCCTCGGTTGTTGCTGTCGACAAGATCAAGGTGATCGATGAGCGTCTCGCCCGCGTCATGACCTGGTACGATAATGAGTGGGGCTTTGCCTGCCGCATGATCGACACCACGGTCGCCATGGGCAAGTTTCTGAAATAAAGCGCACAACGGAGGGCGCGCCATGACCGATATCCGCCGGATCCAGGATGCGGAGGTCGCCGGCAAGCGCGTCCTCGTTCGTGTCGATTTCAATGTGCCGATGAAAGACGGGGCCGTCACCGACGATACCCGTCTCAAGGCCGCCCTGCCGACCATCGAGCATCTCAAGCAAGCTGGTGCGCGCACCGTGCTGCTGGCGCATTTTGGTCGCCCCAAGGGCCAGCGTGTTGACGAGATGAGCCTTGAGCCGGTGGCGCAGCCGCTGGCTGACCTGCTCGGCGACCCGGTCGACTTCGTTGACGACATCACCGGCGCCGATGCGCTCGAAGCCGTCTCGGACATGTCCGATGGCGATGTGCTCCTGATCCAGAATACGCGCTTTGAAGCCGGCGAAGAGAAGAACGATCCGGCCTTCGCCGAAGCGCTGGCGAAGCTCGGCGATGTCTACGTCAATGACGCTTTCTCGGCGGCGCACCGCGCCCACGGGTCGACGGAAGGTGTGGCCAAACACCTGCCGGCCTATGCGGGGCTGTCGATGCAGCGCGAGATTGATCATCTGGTCCAAGCGCTGGAAGCTCCCGAGCGCCCGGTTGTCGCGCTTGTTGGCGGGGCCAAGGTCTCGACCAAGATCGAGCTGCTGGAAAACCTGGTGAAGAAGGTGGATGTGCTCTTTGTCGGCGGCGGTATGGCCAATACCCTGCTGCATGCCAAGGGCGTCAATGTCGGGGCCAGCCTGTGTGAGAAGGATCTCGCCGACACGGCCCGGGCTATCCTCGCTGCTGCTGAAACGGCTGGCTGTCAGCTCATCCTGCCCAACGATGCACTGGTCGCGACCGAGTTCAAGCCGCATCCGGAAACCCGTCTGACGTCCGTCAATGACGTCGCCGAAAACGAGATGATCCTCGATTGCGGACCGGCCACGATAACGGCGCTGGCCGTTGCCATGGATGGCGCCAAGACCGTGATCTGGAATGGTCCGCTCGGTGCCTTTGAAACTCCGCCTTTCGATACCGCGACCGTGACCGCGGCCAAGCACGTCGCCGACCTCGCGCGTGAGGGCGAGATCGTGGCCGTGGCCGGAGGCGGTGATACGGTTGCTGCGCTCAACCAGGCCGGCGTCGCCGACGACTTCACCTTTATCTCGACCGCGGGCGGTGCCTTCCTGGAATGGATGGAAGGCAAGGCCCTGCCGGGCGTGGAAGCCTTGCGCTAAGCGAACGAGCCTGTTAGCGACACACTCAACGTCCCGACTGCAGGGCGGGACAAGCCAAATCGGAACCAGCTGGGGATAACGGAATGGACCTCGATCTTCTGAACGAAACCGCATGTGCCATGGTGGCGCCGGGCAAAGGTATTCTGGCGGCGGATGAGTCGACCGGCACGATCGGCAAGCGTTTCGCCTCGATCAATCTGGATAACACCCCGGATAATCGCCGTGACTGGCGCGAGATGCTGTTCCGCACCACCGAGGCCATGTCCGAGCGCATTTCCGGTGTCATCCTCTATGATGAAACCATCCGCCAGAAAGCGGCCGACGGTACGCCGCTGGTCAAACTGATCCAGGACGCCGGTTCCATTCCCGGTATCAAGGTCGATACCGGTGCCAAGCCGCTGGCCGGCGCAGACGGTGAAATGATTACCGAAGGCCTGGACGGCCTGCGCGACCGTCTTGCCGACTATTTCGAACTCGGTGCCCGTTTCGCCAAATGGCGTGCGGTGATCAATATCGGTCAGGGCGGCGATGATGGTGTGCCGAGCCAGTATTGCATCAACACCAATATGCATGCGCTCGCCCGCTATGCGACGCTGTGCCAGGAAGCCTCGATCGTTCCGATCGTCGAGCCGGAAGTCATCATGGATGGCGACCACTCCATCGAGCGTTGCTATGAGGTCACCGAGTTTGCGCTCAAGACACTGTATCGCGAGCTGTTTGACCAGGGTGTCGTTCTCGAGGGCACGATCCTGAAGCCGAACATGGTCATCTCCGGCACCACCAATGGCGAACGCGCCGGCGTTGAAGAAGTGGCCGACATGACGGTTCAGTGCCTGGCCAATTGCGTGCCGGCAGCTGTTCCGGGGATTGCCTTCCTGTCCGGCGGCCAGTCCGACGAGGAAGCGACAGCTCACCTCAACGCCATGAACGCCAATTACGAGCTGCCCTGGCCGCTGACCTTCTCCTATGGTCGCGCCCTGCAGGCGCCGCCGCTCAAGGCCTGGGCCGGCAAGGCCGAGAATGTTGCGGCCGCGCAGGCAGCCTTCGACCACCGCGCCAAGATGAACGGCCTCGCCGCTCTCGGTGAGTGGGAAGCCGAGATGGAAAAAGAGCTGGCCTAAACGCCAGGTCTTTTCAGTGACAAGAAGCCCCGCGGTGCAGGCCGCGGGGTTTTCTTTTGCCGGCGACGCCGTTTACGCTCCGGCCAATGACCTTCGATCTCGACGGACATATTATGCACGCCCCGATCACGGGGACGAACGGGATCGTCAATGCCGAGACGATTTTCCGTTTCTCGCAGGAGGGCGATGTCGTCCGGGCCAGCTATGCGGGTGGCCGGGTGCAGTTCGGCGAGCTGATCGGCCGCGTCAAAGGCGATGCGCTGGAATTCCGGTATTGCCAGATCGACAGCGACGGCAATCTCGATGGCGGTGTGTCGCAATGCTCATTGGAAACCCGGTCCGATGGCGCATTGCGCATCATTGTCCGCTTTCACCGCGAGGCGCGCGGGGAGCGCGGTATCAATATTATTGAGGACGTCCCCGCAGCCTGGCAGGAATGAAAAACGGGGCGCGCGTTTGCGGCCCCGTTTTCCTTTTAACTGGCGTTATCGCCGAGTGATCAGTTGGGATCGATCTCGGTGATGTAGAGCACAGCCTCGGCCGGCATTTCGCCATAGGTGCCGATCCAGATGTCATATTGGCCGGACTGCGGGCCGGCGCCGCCCACGATCGGGTTGAGGCCGTCGACATCATCGGCGCAGAACCAGCTGCCATCCGGTCCGTTGACGATCAGCGTCGTGTCCTCATCGGAGACCACACCGGCCCACAGGCCGAAGCTGCCGGCGGTGTAATTGACGCGGAAGTCCGGTGCGTCGGTAATATTGCCAACGCAGCCTTCGCCAATGCTGATCGATGCGTCGATACCGCCACCCGCGATGACACTGACCTGATACGGATCCGGCGCGAAACCAGCGCTGAGCGACACTTCGCCGAAATTCGGGTTGAGCGAGAAATCCTGCGCTATGGCGGCAGTCGAGAAGGCGGCAGCAGCCACAGCGGCGGCAGCGATAAACTTGATGGTCATGAAAGTCCCCTTTGCACAGGACCCATCCCTCAGGTCCCGGAAGCGCGCATATTGGGCATGGTCATATGACCGCGATATGAACAGCGCTGTGCATCTGGCTTCCGGGGGCATTCCGGTTTAAAGCGCGGGACATGACCCAGCTCTACCTGATTACGCCGCCGCGCATCGATGCGGGCTTTGTCGCGACGCTTGAAGAGGCCTTGTCTGCAGGCGAAGTCGCGGCGCTTCAAATCCGTCTCAAGGACCATGACGTAGACGATATCCGCGCCTTGGCGCCGGCGCTGATTGCCTGTGCGCAGAAGCATGGCGTTGCCGCGATCATGAATGACAGTGCCGCGCTCGCCGATGAACTGGGGTGCGATGGGGTGCATATCGGTCAGAGCGATGGGCGCATCAAGGATGCCCGGGCGGTGATGGGCAAGGACCGGACCGTGGGCGTAACCTGCCATGACAGCCGGCATCTGGCGATGACGGCGGGCGAGGCGGGCGCTGACTATGTTGCCTTTGGCGCATTTTTCCCGACCGAAACCAAGGACGCGCCGACGCAGGCCGATATCCCGCTTTTGAACTGGTGGATCGAACTGTTCGAGCTGCCGTGTGTGGCGATTGGCGGAATCACCGTCGACAATGCGGCGCCCCTGGTTGAGGCGGGTGCGGATTTCCTCGCTGTCTCAGGCGGCGTCTGGGGCCATGCAGATGGCCCGGCGGCTGCGGTGAAGGCCTTCAACGCGATATGCGCCGGATAGGCGAGTAGCCTTGACCTTGCCGCAATCGCGCGGCTGATAGGCGGCATGAGCCTGATCCTTGCTTTCGCCTTGAGTAGCGCAATCGCCCAAACGGTTGCGCCGGTCCCCCTGCCGCTATCCGAGCCGGAGCCGGATATCGTTTTCCCGGATGAGCTGGTTCTGGTGCCGCTCGATGTCGAGCAGGCCGCGGCCGGTGTGGAGGATGCGGCGTCGGCAGAGGTTCCCGAGGGCCTGAGCGCGGTCGAGGAGGCCCTCTATCGGGCTCAGATCGCCTGGGTCTCGGAAGACTGGGCCATCGCCGAGCAATATGCCGAGGTGGCGGCCTTGGGTGGTGACCTGACAGCCGCACTCATGGCCGGGCTCATTGCCCGCGATGGCCGCAGTACCGGTACGCCAGATCTTGCCGAGGCGGCGAGCTGGTTCCAGCGCGCTGCAGCGGAAAACCAGCCTCTGGCGCTTTATGAGCTAGGCCGTATAGCCCTGGAAGATACAAGCGCGGCCGGCATAGGTTCGGCGCGGTCTTGGTTCGGCCGGGCCGCCCGTGCGGGCCATATCGAGGCGATGGTTGAACTCGCCCTTTTGCTCAAGAATTCTCCCATTCCGCAGGAAAATGTCTCGGCACGGACCTGGGCAGAACGCGCCGCGCAGCAAGGCTCGGCGGAAGGCATGTATCAATATGCCCAATTGCTCGATCTGGGCACGGGAGGCGAGCAGGATCTCGAAGGCGCGCGCCAATGGTATGAGCGTGCGGCGGATAACCGTCATGGCGAAGCGGCCCTGCAGGCAGCGATCATGTGGGCCGAGGGGCAGGGCGGTGAAGCCAGTGATGCCGAGGCACTCAACTATATGCGGATCGCGGCGGAAAGCGGCTATGCCCCCGCTCAGGGCCAGCTCGGCCTGATGCTGTATCAGGGGCGTGGTGTTGAGGTCGATCAGACCCTGGCCAGTTACTGGTTCGAACAGGGCGCACGGGGCGGTGATGCTGAGAGTGCCTTCCTCTTTGCATTTGTCTTAGCGCGCGGCGAGGGGCGGCTGCAGAACTTCGAGGAGGCTTTCTATTGGAGTCTGCGTGCCCGCAATAATGTTCTGGGCGAAGCCGTGGCCAATCCGTCTCGAGATCAGCTCGAAGCCGGGCTGCGCGGTGTGCTCACGCCGCAGACCATTGCCGCGATCGAGGCCCGCATTGCCGCAGGCGAGTAACACCCGCCCGCTTGCCGTTATCACCGCGCACTGATAGGAGAGCGCGACTTTGCCCGGGCGCTTGCGCCCGGCGCTGACGGATTTCCGATAGGTGATGTGATGAAAATCAACGGCAATGAGATCAAGCCCGGCAATGTGATCCAGCACCAGGACACGCTCTGGGTTGCGGTGAAGGCCGAGGCCGTCAAGCCGGGCAAGGGCGGTGCATTCGCCCAGGTCGAGCTGAAAAACCTGCTCGATGGCCGCAAGCTCAATGAGCGTTTCCGCGCTGCCGACAAGGTCGAGCGCGTGCGCCTGGAGCAGAAAGATCACACCTTCCTGTTCGACAGTGGCGATACGCTGACTTTCATGGATGCGGAAACCTATGAGCAGATCGAGCTGGCCAAGGATTTCGTCGGTGAAGATCGCGCCCAGTACCTTCAGGACGGTATGACCGTGGTCGTCGATTTCCATGAAGAACGCCCGATCGGCATTACCTTGCCGCAGCATGTGACGCTGGAAATCACCGAGACCGAGCCGGTCGTAAAAGGTCAGACGGCGGCGAACTCCTTCAAGCCCGCAATCCTGGCCAATGGCGTGCGCACGGCTGTGCCGCCCTTCATCGCGACCGGTGAGCACATCATCGTTGCCACCGAAGACGGCTCCTACGTCAAGCGCGCGGACAAGTAAGTTGGGCACGCTCTCTCCGCTCCTCACCGTGATGACCGATGTGGCTGGCCGCGCCGGTCGTGCGCTCAACCGCGACTTCCGTGACGTCGAACACCTCCAGGTCTCCAAGAAGGGCCCGTCGGATTTCGTGTCGATCGCCGATCACAAGGCGGAAGAGATCATCTATGAGCGTCTCAATGAGGCGCGTCCAGGCTATGGCTTCCTGATGGAAGAGCGCGGCATCGCGGAAGGGACCGACAAGTCTCACCGCTGGATTGTCGACCCGCTCGACGGCACCCTCAATTTCCTGCACGGCATGCCGCATTTCGCGGTTTCCATTGCGCTTGAGCGTGATGGTGAGCTGGTCGCCGGCGTGGTCTATAATCCGGCGACGGACGAGATGTTCCACGCCGAGAAGGGCCGGGGCGCCTGGCTGGCCGACCGCCGCCTGCGCGTCTCAGGGCGCAAGCATTTCGATGAGAGCGTAATCGCGACCGGCATGCCTTGGTCGGGCCGCAAGGGGCACGCGCAATTCCTGACCGAGCTGCACAAGGTGATGCCGCATACGGCCGGTATTCGCCGCATGGGTTCCGCTGCGCTCGACCTCGCCTGGGTCGCTGCCGGCCGTTATGACGGCTTCTGGGAGCGCAATCTGAAATCCTGGGATATTGCCGCGGGCATCGTGCTGGTGAAGGAAGCGGGCGGCTGGGTCGCCGAGCTCGACGATCAGCCGGACATCCTCGAAACCGGCAATATCGTTGCCGGCAACGAGGCTATCCAGGCTGAACTGAAAAACCGGCTGACCGCTTAGGCGTCACCTAGGCCGCAATCTTGCCGATATCCGCGGTGGCGGAGGCGAGCTTTTCTTCGCCCTCGAAGTTGAGGCGGCCGGCATCGACGATGGTGACGTCGGTAATGCCGATGAAGCCCATGACGTGGCGCAGATAATTGGTTGCGTAGTCGATTTCGCTTCCGACCGGCGTACCGCCGGACGTGATGACGATAATCGCCTTCTTGCCCTCAAGCAGGCCTTCCGGACCGTTCTCGGTGTAGCGGAACGTCTCGCGCGCACGGGCGATCATGTCGATCCAGGCCTTTACGGCTGCCGGGACCGAGAAGTTATAGATCGGTGTGCCGATGACGAGGGTGTCGGCGGCTTTGACCTGAGCCACCAGCGCGTCGGAAGCAGCCAGTTTGTCTTTCTGTTCCGCGGTGCGATCGGCCGGATCGGTGAAATTCGCATTGATCCAGGCATCATCGACGAAGGCGAGTTTCTCCTCGGCCAGGTCGAGGCGCGTCACCAGCGTCTCTGCACTGCCGGAGGACAGGCGTTCAATGACCTGGTCGGTCAGGGCGCGCGACTGTGAACCCGCTTTGCGCATGGAGCCGTCGACGCGAAGGATGCGGTTGATGGACGTATTCATCGGAAATCTCCGTTTGCCGTTGCGCCGGGCTGTGATGAGCGGCGCTCTTGTCTCGTGACCGCTTACATAGGTCGTCCTGTGCGCGAGAAAATCGGTCCAGTGAGAAAGGTATTGTTTCCCAGCGAGCAACAAATAGGCTGACGGCTTCAGAAATACGCAGCCAAACTTTGACGCCGCCACCAAATTGTCCCAATGCGTGGCGATGGATGTTGGGCCGCAAGCGATGAGGGGAAGCGATGCCGGTTTTGCATGACGATCAGACCGCCACGGACACACCGGAGGTTCGCTTCACCGGGCCTTGGCGCTACATCATCTGGATGGCCTTTTTCACCGCTGTGGTGATAGCCATCGGCATTTTCCTGATCGACCCGCTGACCGAGGCATTCCGGGCCAATCCGGCTATTAACGGCCTGATTCTGGCGGTCCTCTTTATCGGTGTGCTCTATACCTTCGCACAGGCCTTGGCGATTGGTCCGGCGGCGCGCTGGTTGCTGCGTTTTCGCTCCTCCGAAGACCCGGCCGGCCTGGGAACTCCACCGGCGATGATTGCGCCGATGGCGTCGATGATCGGTTCCGCTGACGGGCGCATGCGCATTTCTGCGGGCTCGGTCCGCACTGTGCTCGACTCGGTCGGCGCCCGCATGTCGGAGGCCGGGGCATTTACCCGCTATTTCGGCCGCCTGCTGATCTTCCTTGGCCTGCTCGGGACCTTCTGGGGGTTGCTGGAAGTGGTGCAGGATGTCGGCGATGCGGTGGCGACCGTCTCCGCCAATGCGACCGGCAATGTCGATGCGGCGCAGCTGATTGCCGCCATCCAGGGCCCGATCCAGGGCATGGGCACGGCTTTCGCCTCCTCGCTCTTTGGTCTGGCTGGATCACTGGTCATCGGCTTCCTCGACCTGCAGGCCAGCCGGGCGCAGAACCGTTTCTACAATGAGATCGAGGAATGGCTCTCCTCCATGTCGCGTGTCGCCGCGGCCGGCCCGGCGACGACCGGTGATGGTGAAGCCTCCTCGGCCTATGTCGGGGCGCTGCTGGAGCAGACGGCAGAAACCCTAGACCGTCTCTCCCATACGCTGGAGCGTCATACGCGCCAGATGGATACCAATCTGCAGCGCTTCGCCGAGGATGCCCGCAACAGCCAGGAAGAGTCGGCGCGCATGCTGCGTGACGAAATCCGGGTGCTGATCCGCGCCATGAATGCGCGTGACAAAGGGGGCGAATAGGGCATGAGCGCTCCGCGTTTCGCGCGCTTCCAGGAGGCCGATAACGGCGATCACTGGCCCGGTTTCGTCGATGCGCTGGCGACCTTGTTGCTGGTCATCGTCTTTCTCCTGGCCGTGTTCGTCGTCAGCCAGGTCTCCTTGAGCCAGGCCCTGACCGGCCGGGATGAGCAGCTTGCGGCGCTCAACGCCCAGCTGGCGACCCTGGCTGACGAACTCAATATCGCCCGCGACGAGAATGCCGAGCTTAATCTGCGTATCGAGGGCCTGGAGACTGATATCGCTGGTCTGGAAGACGAGCGTGACCAGCTGACCGGCGCCCTGGCGATGGCTCAGGTCCGCACGCAGGAGCTCAATGCCGAGCTGGAAGCCCAGCAGGAACTCTCCGAGGAAAGCCGCCGTGCCCTGTTGCTGTTGAACCAGCAGATGGCCGTGCTGCGCGACCAGATCGCCACCCTGAACGCCGCCCTCGACGCGGCCGAGCTGCGCGCCGAGGAAGCGGAGGCCCAGGTGATCAATCTGGGTGAACGCCTCAATGCCGCCCTTGCCGAGCGTGCGGCCGAGCTTGCCGTCTACCGCTCCGACTTCTTTGGCCGCCTACGCGCCATTCTCGGCAATCGCACCGGCGTGCGTATTGTCGGCGACCGTTTCGTCTTCGAGACCGATGTCCTGTTCGCATCGGGCTCGGCGGCCCTGTCCAGCGAGGGCCGGGAGAGCCTGCGGCCGATCGCCGATGCGATCATGCAGCTGACAACGGAAATCCCCGATGATCTGGAATGGGTCATCCGCATTGACGGCCATACCGACCCTGTCCCGATCCGCACCACCTATCCCTCCAACTGGCACCTCTCGGCCGCCCGGGCGATCTCGGTGGTGAACTGGATGGAAGATCTCGGCGTGCCGTCCGAACGGCTGGTCGCAGCGGGCTTCGGTGAACACCACCCGCTGGTGGAGGGCCGTACGGCGTCGGCGAATGCGCAGAACCGCCGGATCGAGCTGAAGCTGACCTCGAGGTAGGGCCTTGGGCGAGCATTGGGACATGGGCGCCGAGTTGGCCTCTGCCGCAACGGGGCGCGGAACAAGCTACCTCCCAAGCGAAACCGCGATAGCGTTCATCGACTACGCCATTGAGCGTGGCGCCTGGATCCAATCAATGGAGGCTTTCGAGTGCGATGATCAGCATGAATATCTCGATCTACGATACTCGATTAAGGGGCTTACAGCCGAAGAACAGACTACCGATCGTTCCCGCATAAGCGAGATCTCGCGGGACCGTGTTTCTAGTGCGTTGGCAGCGCCGAATCCCTATCGATTCAAGCTTTGGGCTGCTCCCCTCAATATCCCCGAAACAGGAAATCCATCGCCGCGGTGATGGTGTCGCGGTGCTCGGCTTCGATATTGCCGATCCGTGTCTGGAGTGATTTCAGGGGTACTGTCGTGATCTCGGAGGTCACGAGGCAGTAGCGCGCATCTTCGATAACGATCATCGGATGCAGGCGTGGCACGGTCGGCGTGTCAGCGCGCGTGGCAGGGATCAGGGGAATGACAACCCGGCTACTTAGCTCGTCGAACAGGCCGGACTGAACCTCGACGAGAAAGGGAATGCGCGCGGACCGGGTCTGGTAGAGATCAAAGCGCGCCATCAGATTTCATCGAGCCAGGCCGGAGGTAGCAATACGCCCTCCCGTTCTATGCGCCTTTTATGCGCCTCGATCGCTTCCCGGTTCTCCGCCAGCCAGCGCCGGCCTTTCTCCTCACGAACGGCCGCTTTAATGCCGGCCTCTGCCGCCTTGGACGCATTCAGCCCCAGCTCCTTGGCCTCCTTCATCACATCCTCGCGGACGGTCAGGTTCACGCGCTTGCGGCGCGGTGGCTGGCTGTAATCGGGATCGCTCATGGCGGGCTCCGTGTATGCGTATAAATATACACACAGGGGTCGCGCTCAGCAATTGATCCGGATCGCGATACACCGGACTCACGTCATCGCTTGCCCTTGGCCCGATCTTCCTGTAATTGCCCCGCTCCTGAGTTTATTGAGCTGCGTGCCCGGCTAAGGTTCGGTGTGGCGCGGCGGAGACAAGAAAGCCGGATCGATGAAAAGCGATATCCATCCCGAGTACCACATCATCAACGTGGTGATGACCGACGGTTCGACCTTCCAGACCAAGTCCACCTGGGGCAAGGAAGGCGACACGCTGAACCTCGATATTGATCCGACCTCGCACCCGGCCTGGACCGGCGGTAACCAGCAGCTGCTGGACCGTGGCGGCCGCGTTTCCCGCTTCAAGGACAAGTTCAAGGGCTTCGTTTAAGCCTTATCGAACGTCCAGCGGACACGAAAAAGCGCGACCCCGAAGGGGCCGCGCTTTTTTCATGCCTGAACCCGGGATCAGCCTTGCGAGAAGGCACCGCGCAGCATTGCCATCTGATCGGCAACCGGATTGGCGTCGACCTCGCCACCGGCATCCGAATACAGATTGTCATCGATCCGCTTGAGGCGGGCATACAAGGAGCGTGAACGCTCAACCAGCGTACCGAGATAGGCTGGCGGGGTTTCGTCTTCTGGCCAGAGATTATCGGTCGGACGATCTACACCGAGACGGTATTTGCCGTCCGTCGCGTCTTCCGCGCTCATCTCACCTTCAGCCACGGCGCGTTGGGCCAGGAGCCAGGACGCGGCCTGCATCAGCCGGGTGGTGAGTTTCATACTCTCGGTGGCGTAGGAGAGGGCACCGGCGCGATCGAGTTGCTTGCTGTCGTCGCGGCCTGGGCCATCGAGATAGCTGGCGGTTTCCTCAACCAGCTCCATGCCTTCGCTGAAGAGCTTTTCGAACATTTCCGATCCCGCGAATTCGCGGGCACGAACTGCCGGGCCGGTACCGGCGGAGAAAAGGGTCGACTGGGTCATAACGCGTCCATCTGTCCTGCGTAGTTTGCTCGAATCACTGCAAGCCCGAGGCCAGAATCCCCCAATACCTTGATTAAATCTTGAACACGGCGTCCGCAGCGCTGCGACCCGC
>NZ_JASBRQ010000012.1 GCF_030149425.1 Maricaulis sp.
CATTGCCGCCTTCGGCGATGACGTCTTTGAGGTCCTCGAGGGAGCGTGCTTCTTCAGCCATCATCAGCCTCGTGCGTTCTTGGAGTTCATGGACTTGAAGTCGATCACTTCAGGCTGCTGGGCCTCGTGCTTGTGATCGGTCCCGGCATAGACGCGCAGTTTGGAGAACTGCTTGCGAGCCAGCGGGCTTTCTTTCGGCAGCATACGCTTGACCGCGTTTTCGATAACGCGCTCCGGGAAACGGCCGTCCAGCAGCTTGGCCGGGCTGGTTTCCTTGATACCGCCCGGGTGACCGGTGTGACGGTAGTAACGCTTGTCGTCGCGCTTATTGCCGGTGAAGACGACTTTTTCGGCATTGATCACGATGACGTGGTCGCCGGTGTCGACATTCGGGGTGAAGTCCGGGCGGTGCTTGCCGCGCAAACGCATGGCGATGAAAGATGCCAAACGGCCGACAACGGCGCCTTCAGCATCGATCACGATCCACTTGTTTTCGACATCCGCCGGTTTTGCGGTGTAGGTTTTCATTTCAGCGTCCTGTCTCACCCGAAGCGGGCGTGGAGAAATCCGAGCGCGCGACATAAAGGGGGAAATGCGTTCGGTCAACAGGCGTTCGAATTATCGCTGCAAATACTTTCAGTTAGAAATGCGGTTATATATTACCGCATAACGAATTGCTCGTCATACGCTCGTCGCGAAGCCATTGTATTTCAAGGGTTCACCTACCCTTATCGGAGCGCGACATGTCCCTTTCCCGGCGAATTTTCCTGCAGCAAGCCGCCGCAACCTCGCTGGCATTTGGCGGGCTCGCCGCCCGCAGCCTGGCCGTGACAAGCGCCTCCAATGTGGAACAGGCCTATTTCAACCAGACCAATCCCTATGGCGATCTCATTCCCGATCCGGCTGGTTTGTTCGATCTTCCGGCCGGTTTCGAGTACCGGGTCCTCTCCACTGTCGGCGAGGAAATGAGCGATGGTCTGCTGGCCGCCGGTGATTTTGACGGCATGGGCTGTTTCGCCGGACCGGACGGACGCCTTACTCTTGTGCGCAATCACGAACTCATGCCCCAGGAAATCGACGCTTCCGCCTTCGGGGCAGACGCCAGCCGCCTCGACCGCATTGATCGCAGCCGCATCCATGACTGGACCGAAGCCGGCCTTCCGCATCTCGGCGGCACCTCTCACCTGATCATCGACCCGCAAACCCTGACCGTTGAACGCAGCTTCATGTCCCTGGCCGGGACCGCGAATAATTGCGCCGGTGGCGTCACCCCCTGGGGCAGCTGGGTGACCTGCGAGGAAACCGAGCTGACCGCCGGCCCGAGCGCGCGCGTCGATCATGGCTATTGTTTCGAGGTGCCGGCCAGCGCCACGGGGCTGGTCGAGCCGGTGCCGATCCGGGCCATGGGCCGTTTCCGTCATGAGGCCATCGCGGTCGATCCGGCCAGCGGCGCGGTCTACCAGACCGAGGACAAGCGCGGCACCGCCCTCTTCTATCGCTACCTGCCCGACCATCCCGGCGAACTCGCCCGCGGCGGCCGACTGCAGGCACTGGCTGTTCGTGGACAGCCCGGTGTCGATCTGCGCCATCTGACCGCCAGCGCCAACAATCTTCGCCCGGGCGATTGGGTCGAGGTGGAATGGATCGACATGGAAGAGGTCGACGCGCCCAATGCCGACCTCGCCGAGCGCGGCCACGCGGCCGGCGCGGCCAGGTTTACCCGCGGCGAGGGCCTTTGGTGGGGCCAGGGCGAATGCTATTTCACCTGTACCGACGGCGGCCCGGCCGGGATCGGCCAGATTTGGCGCTATCAACCCAGCCCGCACGAGGGTCAGCCCGGCGAGCACGCGCAGCCGGGACGACTGCAGCTCTTTGTCGAAAGTGGGGATGACCGGATCATGGAGTATTGCGACAATCTCTGCGTCGCCCCCTGGGGCGACCTGATCGTCGCTGAAGATGGTCCGCGTGATCAGTACATCCGCGGCGTGACGCCGTCAGGCGAGGTGTATACGATCGGTCGCAATGCGTTCACTGGCCCTGATGGCGAAAAAAGCGAGATTTGCGGTCCATGTTTCAGTCCCGACGGCTCCACCCTGTTCTTCAACATTCAACGCCATCCGGGCCGGACGTTCGCCGTCCGTGGTCCTTGGCGCGCGCGGGGCTGATTGGCGCCTCCCTGTTTGCCCTGGCAGCCTGCGGCAATTCCGCTGAAGAACCGGAACTGGCGGAAGCCGAAGATGACACGCGGCGTGAGGTTTACGTGACTGCCGCGTTCGAGAGCACCAATGACAGCGCCCGCGCGCTCGCCTTCGTGCCTAGCACGATGGCGCCGTCGCTGGGTATGATTGTTTCGGCCACCCGTGATGGCGGTCTGGAAATCTTTGATGCCGACGGCGCCCTGCGCACCGCGCATGCTGGTGCCCAGCTCACCGCACTGGCCGCCGCTCCGGGTTTCCAGCTACGTGGCGAGTCCCTGCCGCTTGTCTTCGGAAGCGCCGCGGATGGCAGCGGACTTCTCGGCTATGCCATTACGCCAGACTTCGAAGTCTTCGATCTTCCGCTCGGCAGCGTTGCCACAGAGGGAGACATCCGCGGCGTTTGCCTGTTCGGGGAAGGCATTGGCTATGTCGATCTGGTTGTTCTCGAGTCTGGCAATGCGGCGGTTATCGCGCGCGTTCAGGATCGTGGCGAACAGCAGCTTTCCGTCGAGGCAATCGAGCGCTTTGACCTGCCGAGCCCGGCGCGCAGCTGCACCGTGCTGGATGACGACATTTATTTTGCCGCGCCAGCCAGCGGTATCGCCCGCACCTCGCGTAGCGGTGAAGTTCTGGCCGAACGCATGGAGCTATCGACCGGCCTCGCCTCGGACAATTTCAATGGCACGCCGGTCATCCTGACCGTCAACGGCAATGATGGCGATGTTCTCGTTCTCGATGCGGATACGCTGACACCGCGCGCCAACTTCGTCTTCGTCGACGGCCTCAGCACCCCGGGGCTGGGAACGGCCGGGCGCATCGCCCTGACCGATCAGAGCTATGGCTTCACCGCCTACTCGGACGGCATGCTGGCCTTCTTTGATCGCGGCGATAACCGGATCAAAGTCGTCTCCCGCGAAGCGACGGTGCGCTCCTTCTTCATCGGCGAGTGATTACACGGCCCGGCGGGCGGTCCAGGCGGCCGCCCCGATGGCTATGAACAAGATCACCGCACCAGCCTGGTGAACCAGCGACAGGCCAAGCGGCGCCACCGCCAGCAGCGCAGCGATGCCCAGGGCAACCTGGGCCACAACCAGGGCCGGCAGGATCACCATGAAGGGCTTCAGGGCAACGCGCGGCTCGCGGTAGATGATGAAGGCCGTCACAGCAACAGCAAGGGTGACGACATAAGCCATCCAGCGGTGCTGTAACTGAACGGCGGCATGGCTTTCAAAAATCGCCTGATGGAAAGGCAGACCGGCGAGATAGCCGTCCGGGATCAATTGCCCGTTCATGCCCGGCCAGGTGTTGAAAATCTTGCCCGCATCGATGCCGGCGACCAATGCGCCCATCAGGATCTGCACAAAAAGCAGCCCCCAGAGCACCAGGAACCAGCGCGTGTGGTTACCGGCCCGAACCGGCGGCGCACCATAGCGCGCATCCAGCGCGGTCCAGAATGTGGCCCCGAGCAGAACAAAGGCCATGCCCAGATGGGTGGCGAGGCGATATTGCGACACATCCAGCCGGTCAACCAGACCGCTGGCGACCATCCACCAGCCGATGGCACCCTGCAGGCCACCCAGAACGAAAAGCCCCAGCAGGCGCGGTTTGAGGCGGGCGCTGAGATCTCCACGCAGCCAGAAGAAGACCAGCGGCACCGCGAAGGCCAGGCCGAGGAAACGGCCGAGCTGGCGATGCCCCCACTCCCACCAGAAGATAAACTGGAACTCGGACATGGACATGCCGCGGTTCTGTTCCTGGTATTCCGTCGTCGAGCGGTAGAGCTCCAGCGCTTCCTCCCAATCCGCCTGGCTGAGCGGCGGGATGGCACCGGTGATCGGTCGCCACTCGGTGATGGAAAGACCGCTATCGGTCAGGCGCGTCGCGCCGCCAACCAAGATCATAATGGCAATCAGGCCGGTCATGACGAACAGCCAGTTGGAAACCGCCGGGCGGGTATGGTGACGATAACTCATGCGCACTCCTGTCGGCTCGGCTAGGTAGACCATCTGCAAGGGGGCGCAAGGCTCTCAAGCGGTGTAATCATGTCGCAGGCTGTAAAATCGGGCTCGCCCTGTCCCGCGCGACAGTCCATCATGCCGCAAAGCCAGGGAGGGAAAGGCGTGATGCAACAGGACGATACGGTTCTTATTCTGGGTGGCGGCCAAGCCGCGGCACAGTGCGCAGCAAGCCTGCGGCGTTTTGGCTGGGAAGGCCGCATCATCATCGCCGGCGAAGAACCGCACCCGCCCTATCAACGCCCGCCCCTGTCGAAGGACTATCTGTCCGGAGCAATCGAGGAAGACCGGCTCTGGTTGCAGCCGCCGGAGACCTGGCAGGCGCAATCCGTGGAGCTGCGTCTGGGCGTCAAAGCGGAGGCCATTGACCGGGGAGCCAAGACCGTCCGGTTCAATGATGGCAGCGTTGAGGCTTACACCCACCTCGTCATCGCCACGGGCGCCCGGGTCCGCCCCCTGCCCGTCCCCGGAGCTGAGCTCGACGGTGTTCGCTATCTGCGTACGATTGCCGATGTCGATCGCCTCAAGGCCGACGTCGTCCCCGGCAAGCAAATCGCTATCATCGGGGCGGGTTATATCGGGCTGGAAGCGGCCGCGGTAGCGACCAAGCTTGGCGCCAAAGCGGTGGTCATTGAGGCGATGCCCCGCTGCCTCGCCCGGGTCGCAGTGCCGGAACTTTCACAATTCTACCGTGAAGCGCACGGGCGCCGCGGGGTCGAATTCTTCTGTGATGCCCAAGTGGTCTCACTCAAGGGCGATGACGGCCATATCACCGGTGTAGAGCTGGCCTCGGGCGAAAACGTCGCCTGCGACAGCGCGCTGGTGGGTATCGGGGTGATCCCCAATGCAGAGATCGCGGCCGAGGCGGAACTGGAAACCGGCAATGGCATTCATGTCGACACGGCCTGCCAGACCAGGGATGCATCGATCTACGCAATCGGCGATGTCGCCGCCCAACCCTACTGGCTTTCCGGAGACCGCCTGCGCATCGAATCGGTTCCCAATGCGATTGAACAGGGCAAACAGGCTGCCGCCGCGATCTGCGGCGCGCCGGCACCGAAACCGGAAGTTCCCTGGTTCTGGTCCGATCAGTTCGATCTCAAACTGCAGACCGCCGGTCTTTTTCAGGGCGCTGATACCCTGGTCGAACGCGTCACCGGTGAGGAACAGCGCAGCTTCTTCCACCTCAAGGATGGCGCCCTGATCGCCGCAGACTGCATCAATGATCCGCAGAGCTTCATGGCGGCTAAGATGATGATCGCCAAAGGACTGGCACCGGACGCAGCAGCGCTCGCTGACACCGGACAGGCGATGAAAGACGTGATGAAACAGGCAATGGCAGCAGGCTGATCAGGCAGAAAATGGTCGGAGCGGCGAGATTCGAACTCGCGACCCCTCGCCCCCCAGGCGAGTGCGCTAACCGGGCTGCGCCACGCTCCGACACTGAACTGACCGGCCGCGACCGGTCAATGGGGAGGCGTTTTATAGGCACACCCCAGACAGTCCGCAACCGCTCGATCAGCGCGCTTTCAGCTTTTCGGTTCCAGCGCCGCCTTGAGCTTGGCCTGGGCCCCTTCGAGGTCGTTCAGGATATCACCGATTTCCCGCGCCGGACTGCCCGGCTGACGCATTGTCTTGCGGCGCTCGACCGGCCGCTCGATGTCGGCGCGGTCAATCGCCATCTCCGGCCGCGAACGATCGCTGGCACCGAGATCGACGATGACTGATACGCCATTATCCTTGATGAATTTCTTGGCGCCCTTGATGGTGTAGCCATCTTCATAGAGCAGGCGCTTCACCCCGCGCAGCAGAGCAATATCCTGGGGCCGATAAAAACGGCGTCCACCGGCCCGTTTGAGCGGGCTGATCTGAGCGAATTTGCTTTCCCAGAAGCGTAAAACGTGAGCGGGAACACCGAGCTCATCAGCCGCTTCGCTGATGGTGCGGAAGGCGTCCGGCGATTTTTCAGTGACCGACATGCGTAAATCGCGTCAGTCTCCGGCTTTGCGGTTCAGTCCTTGGACAAAGCCGAATCGACGCGCTCCTTCAAGACGTGCGACGGTTTGAAAACCAGCACGCGGCGAGCCTCAATCGGAACTTCAACGCCCGTCTTGGGGTTACGGCCGACACGACCGCGTTTGTCCCGCAGGAGAAAAGATCCGAAGGACGACAGCTTAACCGATTCGCCGTTGGCCAGTGTGTCGGACACCATGCCGAGCACAGACTGGACGAGGTCCGCTGATTCCTGACGTGACAATCCGACTTCGCGATAGACGGCTTCGGCGAGATCGGCGCGGGTTAGTGTTTTATCCGACATTTCAATCCCCAGACAGACGCCTATAGGCTACGCCCCTGATCCCCTGCCCGTCAACGCCAAGGTCTTGGATAAAAGATAAAAAGGCCGGATTTTCGCCCTAGAAGCGCGCCAGAGCCGCTCCCCAGGTGAAACCACCGCCAAGTGCTTCCATCAAAATGAGGTCGCCGCGAGCAATACGGCCATCCTGTACCGCACGCTCAAAGGCGAGCGGCACCGATGCAGCCGATGTATTGCCATGATCAGCCACCGTGGACACGACCTTAGCCGTTGGGATTTTGAGCTTTTTGGCGACGCCTTCGAGAATTCGCTGATTGGCCTGATGGGGGACGAACCAATCGATATCGGCGATTTCCACCCCCGCCCGGTCAGCGATCGTCGTCATGGACTCAGCGATATTGGTCACCGCATGCCGGAAGACCTGATTGCCGGCCATGCGAAGGTGTCCGACCGTCTGGGTCGAGGACGGTCCGCCATCGACGTGAAGCAGGTCCTTGAATCGGCCATCGGAGCGCAAATAGGTCGCCAGGAGCCCGGTCTCGCGCTGCGTCGAGGGCGTATCTTCGGCGCTTAGCACCATGGCGCCGGCGCCATCGCCGAACAACACACAGGTCGCCCGGTCGGTCCAGTCGACAATTCTGGACATGGTCTCGGCGCCAACCACAAGCGCATTGCGCGCCTGGCCACGGGCGAGAAAACCGTCAGCGACGGACAGCGCGTAGATAAACCCGGTACACACAGCCTGAACGTCAAAAGCTGCGCCCTGGGTGATCCCCAGCCGCCCCTGCAACACGGTGCCGGTCGACGGGAATGTGAAATCCGGTGTCGTTGTGGCGACGATGATCAGATCGATCTCGGAGGCATCCATGCCCGCATGGTCGAGCGCCCGGCGGCAAGCCGCTTCGGCCAGATCCGCGGTCGTCTCGCCATCCGCCGCGATGTGACGGCGGGCAATGCCGGTCCGCTCCCGGATCCAGCTGTCGGAGGTGTCGACCATGGTCGACAATTCTTCATTGCTGAGGATCCGGGACGGCAGATGCGCCCCGATCCCGGCAATCCGGACTGTCCGGTCGGTCATGCCTCGGCAGCGGCTTCTTGCGCCGCGTGCTCCATGAATTGATCGAGATTTTTGCGCAATTCCGGCATGAAATTGCTTTGTGCCATGGCATAGGCCAGTCCGAGCGCCGAGGCGAAGCCTTCACCATCGGCACCGCCATGGCTCTTGACCACGACACCTTTCAGGCCCAGCAGCACACCGCCATTGATATAGCGCGGGTCCATGCGCTGGCGCAGGCGGTCGAGCGCACCGAAGCTGAGCAATCCAGCGGCCAGCTTGGCGGTGACAGAACTGGTCAGTGCCTCCTTGACCCAGCCGGCGACCAGCCGCGCGGTGCCTTCTGCCGTCTTCAGCGCGATATTGCCTGTGAAACCGTCGGTGACGACAACATCAATACCACCGGCACTGATATCATTGCCTTCGATAAAGCCCCGATAATCAAGGCCAAGACCGGCATCCCGGATCAGACCATCGGCTTCGCGAACCGTGTCATTTCCCTTCAGCTCTTCCTGGCCGACATTGAGCAGGCCGACACTCGGCTTGGCCTCGCCAAATACGGCGCGATGGAAGGCTTCGCCCATGATCGCAAACTCGACCAACTGTGTGGCGCCACACTGGACGTTGGCGCCGACATCGAGCACCACGGTATGACCCTTCGGCGTTGGCCAGTTGGCGGAAATCGCAGGACGGTGAACGCCCTTTTTCATGCGCAGGATGACCTTGGAAATCGCCATCAGCGCGCCGGTATTGCCCGACGACACGATGGCATCGGCCTCACCCGACTTCACGCACTGCACCGCATTCCACATCGACGAGCCGCGCGCCCGGCGAACCGCCTCACTCGGCTTGTCTGTCATTTCCACCGAACTGTCGGAATGACGAATTTCGCTGACCGCGGCGACGGCCGGCTGAGCCGCCATCAGGGGCTGGAGTTGATCTTCCGGGCCATGCACCAGAAAACGCGCCTTGCGATCGGGCCAGCGCTTGAGCGCATTGCCGATGCCGTCCACCACGGCGCCGGGACCGAGATCCCCACCCATGGCGTCTACAGATAAAGTCGGAATACCGGTCATAGCGATCGGATGTGTCCCCTAACGACGGAAGACCGCCAGAATTTCGCGGATACTTACTGGAGCAGCAATCAGATGCAAGTTGCGAAGACCGCAATCAGGCGGGCTGGAAGGCCGGTTCTGCGCCCCCGACCAGCTCGGCCTGCCCTTGCCCTGCAAGCGCCGACGCCGTTCGGGTGACGTATGCGGCAAGTTGCTCGGCCCGCACATCGCCGGGCTCACACTCGAGGACATTTCGCGCCAGGATTGCTGTCAGACTTTCCTCGCCCTTACCTGCTATCGAATCTACATAGGCAGATGCGCGGCCATAGAAGTCCTCGGCCATGAAACGAATCTTCTTGCCGACCGCGCTGTCGCCCAGTCCCAGCTCGCGCATGCCGGCATCGAAGTCATCGAACATCACGTCGAACACTTCCTGCGCCAGCTCATTGCCCTGGCTATCCTCACCATTGCGCAATTCGTGGATCAGCAGCGTGGCATGCAGCAGGATCATTTCAAACCGGCCCTGCAAGGTATCCGGCACTCCGGCCTCGCCATACAATTGCGGCTGACGCGCAGCCTGAACTGTCGCGGCATAAAGGGTCTCGGCACGCAGTTTTGCCGGTCGTTTCTTGAACAGTTTCGAGAACATGAAACTGGGGCTCCCAAATCTTGAGACTTGAAGCTAAAGTCAGGCCCGGGTAGGTCAAGGCAGCCATACAGGGGCCCGGCCGGACCCCGAGGGAGTTTATTTATGAACCGAAGTGTACGCTTGTCTGTGGTCCTTCTCGCCTGTGCGATTGGCCTGACCGCCTGTAACCCTGTCCTGCGTACGCATGGCCATCGCTATACGCTTGGCGAAGAGCCCAATATCCAGGTCGATGAAGATACGCGTGTCAGCGTTGTTCAGCGTCTCGGTTCACCGTCCACGAGCGGCACGTTCGAGGATGACATCTGGTATTACATCTCCTCGACCCGCGAATCTCTCGCCTATCTGCGCTCCTCGACCCGCGACCGCCGTATCCTGGCGATCCGCTTCGATCCCGATGGCGTTGTCGAGGAAGTGCTCGAATATGGCCTCGATGATGGCCGTATCGTCTCTTACGCATCCCGCGAAACGCCGACGCGTGGCCGCGAGCTGTCTTTGATCGAACAATTGCTCGGCAATGTCGGAACGCTCCCGAACGAACAGTTCGGCGGCGAGCAGAACCTGCCTGGCGGTGCCGGCGGTCCGCGCCGCGATCAGTAGACCGATTACGCCCCATCACGGGTTTCATGCTAGCCTCCCGGCTCACACCGGGAGGCTTTTATGTCTTGGGATCTGCTTGATTTCATCGCGGCGGGCGTATTGATCGGCGGCACGGCGCTGGGCGTTTTCCTGTTCTTGCGCGTCAGCCGCACAGCGGCATACCGCATCGCAGCGATCTGCGGCGTGCTGGGCTGCCTGGCGCTGGTCTGGATGAATGCCGCGGTTGGTTTCATCGGCGCTGCGGCAAACGACTTCAACATGCTTTACCTGGCGGTGCCGCTTGCAGGCCTGGCGGGCGCGCTGATCAGCCGGGCCCGGTCGCGCGGGCTGGCCCTGACGGCCATCGCAATGGCGGCGCTGATGGCGCTCATGCTGGCGGCCGGAGCCATTTTCATGACGGACGAATTGGCGCCCCAGATCATCGGCCTGCATCTGGCTTTCATCGCGCTTTTCGGTTTTTCAGCCTGGCAATTCCGGCTCGCATCACAGCCATGAAAAAGCCCCGGCCGATTGGCCGGGGCTCGTCCATTCAAGATCATCGTTCGGCTTAGCCGGCCAGGAAGGCCAACAGCAGCAGTGCAACGATATTGGTGATCTTGATCATCGGGTTCACAGCCGGGCCGGCCGTGTCCTTGTAGGGATCACCCACAGTGTCGCCGGTCACGGAAGCCTTGTGCGCTTCCGAGCCTTTGCCACCATGATTGCCGTCCTCGATATACTTCTTGGCATTGTCCCAGGCACCACCGCCGACGGTCATGGAGACCGCGACGAAGAGGCCGTTGACGATCACGCCAAGCAGCATTGCACCGACAGCGGCCAGAGCCTGAACCTGCTCGCCGGAGACGAACAGGATGGCGAAGTAGAGCACGATCGGCGACAGCACCGGCAGCAGGGACGGCACGATCATTTCGCGGATCGCCGCCTTGGTCAGGATGTCCACGGCGCGGCCGTAATCTGGCTTCTCCTTGAACTCCATAATGCCCGGCATTTCCTTGAACTGCCGGCGAACCTCGGCCACGACCGCAGTCGCAGCACGGCCCACCGCCATCATCGACATGCCGCCGAAGAGGTAAGGCAGAAGACCACCGAAGAGCAGGCCGACAATCACGTACGGGTTCTCAAGCGAGAAGTCCGGCTGGACGTGAAGCAGGTGTTCCACATCGGTCGTGTAGGCCGCGAACAGCACCAGAGCGCCCAGGCCGGCAGAACCGATGGCATAGCCCTTGGTCACTGCCTTGGTCGTGTTACCGACCGCGTCGAGCGTATCCGTGGTGTCGCGAACGCTGTCATCAAGGCCCGCCATCTCGGCAATACCACCGGCATTGTCGGTGACCGGACCAAAGGCGTCGAGCGCCACGATCAGGCCCGCCAGGGCGAGCATGGTGGTGACCGCAATGGCGATACCGAACAGGCCCGCCAGCATATAGGTCGACAGGATACCGACGATGATGATGATCGCCGGCAGCGCCGTGGCTTCAAGAGAAACCGCCAGACCCTGGATCACATTGGTGCCGTGACCGGATTCGGACGCCTGAGCGACCGACTTCACCGGGCGGAAATCCGTGCCGGTATAGTATTCGGTGACCCAGATGATCGCCGCGGTGACGATCAATCCGGCGATACCACACCAGAACAGGTTCATGCCGGTGATCATCTGACCGCCGACCTCACCAATATCGCCCATGCCGTTGGGCAGGGCGTAGGTGTTGACGATCCAAAGACCGCCGATGGACAGAATACCCGCCGCGATCAGCCCCTTGTACAGCGCACCCATGACATTGGTGCCGCCGCCGAGGCTGACGAAGAAGGTGCCGATGATCGAGGTCACGATGCAGACCGCACCGATTGCCAGCGGATAGATCATCATGGCCGAACCGAGATCGCCGGCGAAGAAGATCGCCGCCAGAACCATGGTGGCGACAACGGTCACCGCATAGGTCTCGAACAGGTCCGCGGCCATGCCAGCACAATCGCCGACATTATCGCCGACATTGTCCGCGATGGTTGCAGCGTTGCGCGGATCATCTTCCGGGATGCCTGCTTCAATCTTGCCGACCATGTCACCGCCGACATCTGCACCCTTGGTGAAGATACCGCCGCCGAGACGGGCGAAGATCGAGATCAACGAAGCACCGAAGCCAAGCGCAACCAGCGAGTCGATGACGGCACGGCTGCCGCTCTCAAAGCCCATAGGCCCGGTCAGGATCCAGAAATAGCCGGCCACGCCGAGCAGGGCCAAGCCTGCCACCAGCATGCCCGTCACCGCACCGGAGCGGAAAGCGATCGCCAGACCGGCGGCCAGTCCTGTGCTGGCAGCCTGGGTGGTGCGCACATTGGCGCGGACCGAGACCAGCATACCGATAAAGCCGGCTGCGCCGGACAGAACGGCCCCGATGGCAAATCCCAGCGCAACCTCCCAGCGCAGGAAAATGGCAATCAGAATGCAGACGACGACGCCGACAATGGCAATGGTGGTGTATTGACGCCGCAAATACGCGTTGGCGCCTTCCTGGATGGCCGATGCAATTTCCTGCATCTTTTCCGATCCCGCACTCGCCGCCATCAAACGCTGGGTCTGTACGACCCCGTAGATGATGGCGAGAACGGCAGCGGCAATGGCCAGCATAAGCATGTTCATGGCTTGTTGCCCCGTTTTTTACTTCGCTTAGGTCGAGTAAGAAATGCGGGGAAGACTGAACGTGAGAATCACGCCGACCATACCAATACTCCCCCTAGACGAACGGACTATGCCCAATGCACTAGGGGCGTGCAAGAAAGTGTGGCCGCTAGGCCTCAACTCGCTTTGTTATGCAGTGGAAAACTGACGAATGTCAGCCGATGAGGCGGACATCAAAGCCGCGAATCTCGACGCGCTCGAGCGCATTTTCGCCGTAGACTTCGGACAGCACCCGAGACCAGACCTCAACCGCAACGTCTTCGTCGAGCACTTGGCCGCCCGGCGCGCTGAGATCATGACGGTGCGACGCGCGGATCAGAGCATCGAGGGCAAAATGGGCATTTTCCTGAATGCTCCAGATATCCCGGCCAGCCGCAACGCGGACACGGACGACGACATAGGCAAAACCGGTCAGCCGGCCATTAACGGAGAGTGGCGCGACAATCGCGGGCATGGTGAAAGAGCGCGGATCATCAGGCTCCTCGACCTCTTCCTCCTCGGTTTCGTCGCCACCGATATTGAACAGGGCCAGGAAGCGATTGGAGCTACCGCCGGATCCGGAAGATTCCTCACTCGGCGGCGCAGCAAAAGCCCCGCCGGCCAGAGCCAAACTCAGAACAAGGCCAAAGATCAAAGCCGGAAACAGACGCATAACCACCTCACCTACAGGGCAAGATTGGCATAGAGGCGTCAAAAATGGGTGAATCCGCCCGATTGGAAGCTCATGGCATCGCCCTCGGCGGCGATGACACTGACCCCCTCGCCCTCGGCGACGCGGCCCACCCAGCTGATCTCGCATCCATGGCGGCCTGACAGTGCGAGGACTTTGGCGGCCTGGTCGTGCGGCGCGGTGAACAAAAGCTCGTAATCATCGCCGCTGCTGACCAGCCGTTTGAGGCCTTCATCGCCCTCACCTTCCAGCCAGTGCAGAACCGGCGTAGAGAGCGGGATCATCGCCGCTTCAAGCTCGATCGCCACGCCACTTGCCGAAGCGATATGTCCGGCATCGGCCACCATGCCGTCGGAAATGTCGATGCAGGCACTGGCCAGGCCACGCAAGGCCTGTCCAAGCTCAGTCCTCGCCGCCGGATATTGGTAGCGGCTGAGCAAATGCTCCTGCTTGTCGAGCTTGCCGCGCGCGATATCGAGCCCCAACCCGGCATCTCCGATGGTGCCGGAGACCCAGACATCATGTCCGGCCTGCGCTGCGCTGCGGGTCAGCCCTGCGCCTTCGGGAACAAAGCCGAGCATGGTTATGGAGACCGATAGCGGCGCATCGGCGGACGTCGTGTCGCCACCGATCAAAGGTATGTCACCGGCCGCAGCATTAAGCCCGGCCACGAAGCCATCGCGTTGCGCGTCGCTCCAGGATTTCGGCCAGCTGATGGCCATCAGATAGCCCGCCGGCTCCGCCCCCATCGCCGCGAGATCGGAGAGATTGGCACCGAAAGCCCGTGCCGCCATGACCTCAGGCGCATCGCTGGAGAGAAAATGGACAGTCTCGATCAGCATATCACTGGCCAGAACCAGGCTCTCCCCCGGTCGAGGCGTGAGAATGGCAGCGTCATCCATCAGGTCGAGTGCCGCCGGGTGCCCCCGCGTCAAAGGGCGCAAACGCTGCCGGATGAAGTTGAACTCCCCGCCCCCGCTCATGCGCTAGAGCTCGTCCGGCCGCGCTTGGCGCGCACATTTGTCCAAGGCTGCATTGATGAATTTCGGCTCGGAGCCTTCAAAAAAGGCGTTGGCGACATCGACATATTCGTCGATCACCACACGTGCCGGCACATCATCGCGCTGAAACAGCTCAAATCCGCCGGCGCGCAAAATCGCCCGGACCGTCGCGTCGAGGCGCTCCATGCGCCAGCCATCAGCGAGCAGCGCGTCGATGGCCGGATCCACGACGGCCTGCTTGCGCACAACACCGGCGACGAGGTCCTCGAAGAAATCTTCATCGGCCTCGACGAATTCCGGACCTTCGCCGTCTGCCCCAAAGCGGTGATCGCGAAATTCCTTGATTACCGCTTTCGCACCGAGGCCGCCGATCTCCATCTGGTAGAGGGCCTGGACGGCAGCGAGCCGGGCCGAGCGGCGCAAGCGCGCGCGGGCCTGGGACGGGTTTTCAGCTTCGCCAGTCATGACACCTCTCCGCGGAAACGGTCACGCAAATTGAGAATCGCCAGACAGGCTTCAGCGGCGTCGCGGCCCTTTTTCTTGTCCACGGCACGGGCATTGGCCTGATCACGGTTTTCCACGGTCAGAACACCGTTTCCGACCGGAACGCCCTCGAGCGACAAATCCATCAGACCGCGCGCGCTTTCACCGCAGACATAGTCATAATGAGTGGTCTCGCCTCGGATCACACAGCCCAGGGCCACATAGCCGTCAAAACCGGCATCGGTGAGCTCGGCCTGGGTGATCGCACCGGGGATCTCCAGAGCGCCAGGAACTTCGGCCAGCTCGTGGCTGGCGCCAGCGGCCTCCAACGCGGCCTGCGCGTCCTTGATCATCGGGTCGGCAATATCGCGGTAGAAAGTCCCCGCGACGATAAGAATGCGCCAATCGCTCATATTATTCTCCGCTGAACAGGCGTTCTTCCACCACGCTCAGCCCATATCCGTCCAAGCCGACAATGGTTTGCGGTTTGGTTGTCAAAAGCACCATGTCCCGGACACCCAGATCGAGCAGGATCTGCGCTCCGACACCATATTCACGCAGTCGGCGCGCTTCGCGCTCGTCCTGCGGCAGGGTCGGATGGGCGCCAAGGCGTTCAATGATGGCGGTATGACTGGTTTCACGGATAAAGACCATAACCGCAGCACCGTCATAGTCAGCCAGCTGCTCAATTCCGCGCTGTACCAGCCCGCCGCGCTGGCCGGCACTGCCCAGGACATCATCGACGAAAGAGACCTTCTGCATGCGCACCAATGTGGGCGTTTCCGCCGACGGTGAGCCCTTGATCAGGGCGACATGTTCCGCACCGTCGATGGTGTTTCTGAAGACGATGAGATTGAACGGACCGCCCCAACGGCTTTCAAACTCAGTTTCCAGACGACGCTCGATAAAGCGGTCATTGCGACGGCGATAGGCAATCAGGTCCTCGATCGTGCCGATCTTCAGCCCGTGCAGCTGGGCAAAGGCAATGAGATCGGGCAGACGCGCCATCGTGCCGTCCTCATTCATGATCTCGCAAATCACACCGGATGCTCCGGCGCCGGCGAGACGGGCGACATCAACGGAAGCTTCGGTATGTCCGGCGCGGACCAGGACGCCGCCATCGCGCGCGACGAGCGGGAAAACATGGCCCGGCGTCGCAATATCATCAGCGCCCTTGGACGGATCCGTGGCCACCTCGATCGTGCGCGCACGATCATGGGCGGAAATCCCGGTGGTGACACCTTCGCGGGCCTCGATAGAGGTGGTGAAAGCGGTTTGATGGCGCGAGCGGTTTTCCGAGGACATCAGTTTGAGATCGAGCGCTTCAATACGCTCCTGGCTCATCGCCAGACAAATCAGGCCACGGCCATGCTTGGCCATGAAGTTGATCGCATCCGGTGTGGCGAACTTGGCCGGAATGACCAGATCACCCTCATTCTCGCGATCCTCGGCATCGACGAGGATGAACATGCGCCCATTGCGGGCGTCTTCAATAATGTCTTCGATCGGAGAAAGCGGCGTATCGCTCATCACGCGTCCTTGGAAAATTCTGTGAGACGCGCGGCGTAGCGCGCCATGAGGTCAACCTCAAGATTGACACGGTGTCCCGCCTGCAATTGGCCGAGGGTCGTCACCTCGGCGGTGTGCGGGATAATCATCAGATCAAAGCTCGTCTCCGTGACGTCATTCACGGTCAGCGACACCCCGTCGACGGTGATCGAGCCTTTCTTGGCGATGAATTTGTTCAGTGCGGCGGGCGGCTTGACGGTGAATACGATCCAGTCGCCTTCCATGCGCCGGTTCTCCACTTCGCCGACACCATCGACGTGACCGGTGACCAAGTGTCCGCCCAGTTCCTCGCCGATCGCCAGGGCGCGCTCAAGATTGACCGCAGAGCCCTGTTTCAGCTCGCCCAGCGTGGTCAGACGCAGCGTCTCCGGCGAAACCTCGACGGCGTACCAGCAGCCGGTATCGGTGTTTTCTTTCTCGACAACGGTCAGGCAGGCACCGCCATGCGCGATCGAGGCGCCCATAGCGATCCCGTCGGCATCATAAGGCGCTTCAATCTCGAAGCGGACGACATCGGTGCCGCTGATCGAGCGAACCCGCCCCTTGGCCGTAACAATTCCTGTGAACATCAGCGCACCCGTTCATAGCTTTCCTGGATGTCCGCACCGCGCGCGGTCAGACCGGTGCGCCTGAACATGGGCGCATTATCAAGACTCTCAAGGCCAAGTTCTGCAAACACCGGCAGACCGTCTCCGCCAAGAACCAGCGGTGCGCGAAACCATTCGATACGATCGACCAGGTCAGCGCGCAGAGCCGAGGCGGCGATCTGCGCCCCCGCTTCAATCATCACGCTTTGATAACCGGCCATGGCCGCCGCCATATCGGGGGATGCGCGCATGACGACCTGACGCGTCGGCTCGCCAAACACCTTGGCGCCCATAGGCATACGCCCCTGCCGGTCCAGCACGAGGAGATCGGGTTGGCGTTCTGCGGGCGGTTCGGTTCGGGCCGTGAATTCAGGATCATCGGCCAGAATGGTACCGATGCCGGTCAGGATGGCTTCATGAGCCGCGCGCATCTTGTGCACCTCGGCCCGGCTCTCCGGCCCGGTGATCCATTTCGACAGACCATTGGCAAGCGCGATCTTCCCGTCGAGCGAGGTCGCAAGCTTCAGCGTGACCCGTGGCGTGTCGCCCTGGGTCATTTCTTCGCGTCATCCTCGCCGGACCGGGTCTGGCCGAGATGCTCATCCTTGATGAACTCGCGGAAGTCCTCGACCTTGTGGAAGTCCTTGTAGACCGACGCGTAGCGGACATAGGCCACGGAATCGAGATTCTTCAGGGCTTCCATGACCAGTTCGCCGACGCGGTCGGAGGTGATGTCGGTCTCACCGGAACTTTCAAGCCGGCGCACAATGCCCGAAATCATCTGCTCGATGCGGTCCGGTTCGACATTGCGCTTTTGCGCGGCCAGCTGGATAGAACGGCTGAGCTTTTCGCGATCAAAGGGAACCCGGCGGCCAGACTTTTTCATCACCGTCAGCTCGCGCAATTGCACCCGCTCGAACGTGGTGAAGCGGGCGGAGCAAGACGGGCATTGCCGGCGGCGGCGAATGGCATTGCCATCTTCCGCCGGACGGGAGTCTTTCACCTGAGTGTCGGGATGACCGCAAAAAGGACAACGCATCCGAAGACCTTACGCCAATTGCGGATAAATTGGGAAGCGTGCCGTCAGGGCTTTGACCTCCTCGCGCACCGCCGCTTCGATCTCGGCATTACCCTCGGGGCTCTCCACCAGGCCATCGAGCACACGAACCATGAACTCGCCGACCTGTTTGAACTCGGCCTCGCCGAAACCACGCGTGGTCGCCGCGGGGGATCCGACGCGCAGGCCGGAGGTCACCGTCGGCTTTTCCGGATCAAACGGAACGCCGTTCTTGTTGCAGGTGATGAAGGCGCGCTCCAGCGCTTCTTCGGCCTGGTTGCCTTTAAGGCCCTTGGGACGCAGGTCGATCAGCGCCAGATGGCTGTCGGTGCCGCCGGAAACGATGTCATACCCGCCGGCCTTCACCGCATCGGACATCGCCTGGCAGTTCTTGACCACTTGCTGCGCATAGGTCTTGAACTCCGGACGCAGGGCTTCGCCAAAGGCCACGGCCTTGCCGGCGATGACATGCATGAGCGGACCGCCCTGAATGCCCGGGAAGATCGCCGAGTTGAACTTCTTGCCCAGGGCTTCGTCATTGGACAGGATCAGACCACCGCGCGGGCCGCGCAAGGTCTTGTGAGTCGTCGTGGTGCAGACATGAGCGTGCGGGATCGGTGACGGATAGACGCCGGTCGCGATGAGCCCGGAGTAATGCGCCATGTCCGCCAGCATGTAGGCGCCGACTTCATCGGCGATCGACCGGAATTCCGCCCAGTCGATCTCGCGCGGATAAGCCGAGCCCCCGGCGATGATCATTTGCGGCTTGAGCTCATTGGCCTGTTTGCGCAGGGCATCATAATCGATCAGTGCGTCCTCTTCGCGCACGCCATAATGATGCGCGTCAAACCACTTGCCCGACTGGTTGGGACGGGCGCCATGGGTCAGGTGTCCACCGGCATCCAGCGACATGCCCAAAATCTTGTCGCCCGGCTTGATCAGCGCCAGGAAGACCGCCTGGTTGGCCTGGCTACCGGAATTGGGCTGGACGTTGGCATAGGCAGCACCGAAGAGTTCCTTGGCCCGCTCGATCGCCAGGTTCTCCGCAATATCGACAAATTCACAGCCGCCATAGTAACGACGCCCCGGATAGCCTTCCGCATACTTATTGGTCAGCGGCGAGCCCTGCGCCTCAAGCACGGCGCGCGAGACAATATTCTCCGATGCGATCAGTTCGATCTGGCTTTGCTGGCGCTGAATTTCCAGATGGATGGCGCGCGCGACATCGCGGTCGCTCTCAGCAACGGACTGGGTGAAGAATTGCTGGGTCGCATCGGTGAGCGGGGCAGTCGTGTCCGGCATGGGATTTCCTCTTCCTGAATGCTCTTGATACGGCGCGCCGGATCGGCTCGCAAGCGTCCTGTATGCGGCGAATTCAGAGTTTTGGAATCTGGAATGTATTACCGGAATTTCATTCAAGAAAACTTTGCTGTGCGCGGATGAATTCTTTTCCGATCAAGTCTTGAACTTGTAAAAATCTAGACTTATTCCTCCAGCAAACGCGCTCGTGAAATTGCGGGCATCCTCTCCAATACTACGAATAAAGGGATTGATTATGACCGAGGCCACGCTACCGGAAATTGACAAGGAAGAACTCCTTCGCATGACCACCGATATTGTCGCCTCTTATCTGTCCCATAATTCAATGCCGGCGGAAAACGTGCCCGACCTCATCAAGTCGGTGCACCAGACCATGACCAGCGTCACCGAGACCGAAGAAAAGCAGGTCGCGCGGGCAAAGCCGGCCGTCCCGGTTTCGAAGTCGATTGCGGATGACCACATTGTCTGTCTTGAGGATGGCAAGAAGCTGAAAATGCTCAAGCGCTATCTGCGCTCGCAATACAATATGTCGCCGGATGAATACCGCCAGAAATGGAATCTGCCTGCTGACTACCCGATGGTCGCGCCGGCCTATTCGCGCAAGCGCTCTCAGTTCGCCAAGGACATCGGCCTGGGTCGTGGCCGCAAGGGCAAGTAAGCCTCACACCACTTAGTCAGACTTTAAGACCACGGCCGGGTTTATCGCCCGGCCGTTGTTTTTTGCCTTTACCGGTTTCTGTCCGGGCATTGCGCGCGAGCTTCCAGTTCAGCTTGGCCAGCGCCAGGCGATCAATCTCCAGACGCGTCGTATGAATCGGGACCTGGAAAACGACTTCCTCGCCGGTCGCCGCATCGACGGCCGCCACACGCGCGGAATTGCCGAGCGTTTGTATCTCGACATAGACCTCGCGCTCGCTCATCCCGTCTCCTGTCAGGCGCGGACGATACCGCCCTCTTCCGACGCGGCCTCTTCCCAGACCTGGTCGAGCGCTTCGATCAGCTGGTCGAACATGGCGTCGGAGTGCAGCGGCGTCGGGGTGAAGCGCAGGCGCTCGGTTCCGCGCGGCACGGTCGGGTAGTTGATCGGCTGCACATAAATCCCGTGCTCGTCGAGCAGACGGTCGGAAATGCGCTTGCACAGAACCGGATCACCGACCTTGATCGGCACGATGTGGGTTTCCGACGGCATCACCGGATAACCGGCATCGGCGAGGCGCTGTTTCAGCGTTGCCGCGCGTTCCTGGTGCTTTTCGCGCAAATGATGCGCGGCCTTGAGATATTCCACGCTCGCCCGGGCGCCCGCAGCCAGCGCCGGCGGCAGGGCCGTGGTGAAAATGAAGCCGGAGGCCATCGAGCGGATGGCGTCAACAATCGCGCCATCGGCGGCGATATAACCGCCCATCACGCCGAAGGCTTTGCCCAGCGTGCCCTCGATAATGTCGATCCGGTGCATCAGGCCGTCACGCTCAGCGATGCCGGCACCGCGCAGGCCGTAAAGGCCAACCGCGTGTACCTCATCGAGATAGGTCAGCGCGTTATACTTGTCCGCCAGATCACAGACGGCCTCGATCGGACCGATATCGCCATCCATGGAATAGACGGACTCAAAGGCAATCACTTTCGGCGCATCAGCCGGCGCGGCCTTGAGCAGCTCCTCGAGATGCTCGACATCATTATGGCGCCAGACATGTTTCTCGCAGCGCGCGCCTTTCACGCCCTCAATCATCGAGGCGTGGTTCAGCTCATCGGAGAAAATGATCAGGTTCGGCAGGATCTTGCCGAGCGTCGCCAGCGTCGCCTCATTGGCGATATAGCCGGAGGTGAAGAGCAGGGCCGCGTCCTTGGCATGGAGGTCTGCGAGCGAATGCTCGAGCTCGACATGGTAATGCGTGGTGCCGGAAATATTGCGCGTGCCGCCGGCGCCGGAACCGACCTCGTCAATGGCGCCCTTCATCGATTCCACGACGCAGGGGATCTGCCCCATGCCGAGATAATCATTGGAACACCAGACGGTGACATCGCGGACATTGCCGTCCTCGGTGCGCCAGCGTGCGACCGGAAACTCCCCCTTGCGGCGCATCAGATTCGCGAACACGCGGTAGCGGCCTTCCGCCTTTACGCGGCGAACAGCAGCTTCAAATGCGCCATTGTAATCCATGGGGGCCTCGTAGTTTATCTACCCGAACTCGATATTGAGTCGTGGTATAAACAGTTAATCCGAACCGTTCGACAGGACAGAGCGCCGCAGGCGCATGAATTTTCAGTATAGCGCATCAAGACGCGCTCGATAGCTCTCCCGCAGCTCTCCCGCTCCACAAACGAAAACGGCGCCCCGGGCGGAGCGCCGTTAAAACTCTTCGATGGTCCGACCGGCTACATGCGGAAGCGGATATGGTCGGCCCAGAAGCGTTCAATCCGGGTCAGTGCCGTATTCATCGACGGCAGCGCGTCGATCTCGACACCGCCGACCGGAGCCAGCGAGGCGGACTGGCGCTCGAACAGCGTGTTGAGTTGGGCGCGCACGGCGTGACCGGTCTCGGTCAGGCTCACCCGCACAGACCGGCGGTCGGTCGCTGAGCGTTCGTGCCGGATATATCCGGCCTCGACGAGCTTTTTCAGGTTATAGGACACGTTCGAGCCGAGATAATGCCCGCGCGTGCGCAGCTCGCCTGCGGTCAATTCCTGGTCGCCGATATTGAACAGGAGCAGAGCCTGAACCGAGTTCACATCATCGATGCCCTCGCGTTCAAGCTCGTCCTTCACGACGTCGAGGAGCTGCCGGTGAAGGCGCTCAACCAGTTGAAGAAGCTCTAGATATTGCGTGTTTGCGTCTGCCTGCGGCGAGACACTTTCGGCCATTGCCATAATACTACTCCACCCGATCTTTTATTTGATCTTGTCGGGGAGCCTACAGGCAAAGGGCTAAAAAGCGTTTAACCGTTTGAGTCGCATTCTTCGATCAGGCGATAAATCCCGGAAAAGTCCGTATTGGCATCGCCTTGGTCGACGAAGGACTGGTAGAGATCATTGGCCAAGGCACCCAGCGGCGTCGCCGCAGAGGCGGCATCGGCTGCCTCCATCGCCAGGCCGAGATCCTTCAACATCAGCGCCGCGGCAAAGCCCGGCTGATAGTCATTATTGGCCGGCGAGGCCGGCACCGGACCCGGTACCGGACAATAGCTCGTCATTGACCAGCTCTGGCCGGACGCCTTGGAGGAGATGTCGAAGAATTTCTGCTGATCGAGGCCGAGCTTGGCGGCGAGCGCGAAAGCCTCGCACGTGCCGATCATGTTGATCGCCAGCAGCATGTTGTTGCACGCCTTCGCAGCCTGGCCCGAGCCCAGCCCGCCGGCATGGATCACGGCCTTGCCCATGGCCGACAGGATCGGCTCGGCCAGGGCAAAGTCTGCGTCCTCGCCACCAACCATGAAGGTCAGCGTGCCGCCGGTTGCCGCAGCGACACCGCCAGACACCGGCGCATCGAGGAATTTGAAGCCCTTGGCCTTGGCCGCCGCGCCGACATCACGGGCACTGTCGACGTCGATGGTGGAGCAATCCATGAACACCGCGCCGTCCTTGGCCGCACCAAAGACTTCGCTCTCATACACCGCGCGCACATGCTTGCCGGCCGGCAGCATGGTCACAACAGCATCGGCGCCGCTGACGGCGTCGGCCGCTGATGCTGCCGTCTGGGCTCCACCCTCGGCCGCCTTGGCCAAGGCCTCAGCGCTGAGATCAAAGGCGTGAACGTCGTGACCGGCCTTGACCAGATTGGCGGCCATGCCCGAACCCATATTGCCCAGTCCGATAAATGCGATGCGCGACATGTCTGTCCTCCCCGACAGGTATTTTCTGGCCTAGGCGTCTTCGTTTTCGCCCAGGAAGGTCATTTCGTGAGTGTCGTCGAGACGATCAAACGCCCCGGTGATGTCATTATCATTGACGCTGGCCAGCGTGGACGGGTCCCAGGCCGGGCTGTTGTCCTTGTCGATGATGACGGCACGCACGCCCTCGTAAAAATCCTTGCCCGACAAACACCAGACCGAGGCGCGCAGGTCCTGGCGCATCACGTCTTCAAAGGACAGGTCCGCGCCCTTGCGCAGCGCCGCCAGGGTCAGTTTGAGCGCCGTCGGCGACTTGGAGGCCAGCACCTTGGCCTGTTTCGCTGACCAGGCATCGCCGGCGCCCTCAATGCGCGAGACGATCTCCTCGACGCGATTGCCGGTGAAGGCCGCATCGATCAGGCCACGCGTATGCGCCAGCTCGCTATCACCCGGATCGCCGGAGAACTCCTCCAGCAACACCTCAAGCGTGTCCTCGTCCGACAGGTCGGCGCTTTCCAGCGCTTCAACCAGCTTGTCGTAATCGCCGGACGGGCAGTAATGCGTCGCCAGACCCGCCGCGACGGCATCGGCGGCGCGCAGACGTGCCCCGGTCAGGCCCATCCAGGTGCCGATCTCACCGGCCAGGCGGGGCAGGAAATACGCCCCGCCCACATCCGGATGGAAGCCGATCCCGGTTTCCGGCATGGCGAACATGGTCTTGTCACCGGCAACCCGGTGCGACCCGTGTACGGAGACGCCGACACCGCCGCCCATGGTGATGCCGTCGATCAGCGCGACATAGGGTTTGGGATAGTGGAAGATCAGCGTGTTGAGGCGATACTCATCGCGCCAGAACAGCCAGGCCTGATCATCACCGGCCTTGCCGGAATTGTGCAGTTTGAGGATATCCCCGCCGGCACAGAAGCCCTTCTCCCCGGCCCCGTCGACCACGACCGCCTTGACCGCGTCATCATCCCGCCAGGCTTCCAGCGCCTCGATCATCAACAGACACATATTGTGCGTCAGCGCGTTGAGCGCCTTGGGACGATTGAGGGTGATACGGCCGACCTGGCCGGTTTTGCGGGCGATGATTTCCGGTTCGGTGCTCATATCGGTCAGTCCGTGTCTTCAATACAAAAAATGCCGGCATTCTCAGCGTCGACGACGCCCAGGGCACAGTCCATGATGGCGCGGGTAAAGGGCGCGGTGAAACGCGTCATCCCGGATTTGCCGTCGAATTGAGCCAGCTTGGCGAGGATGTCAATCTGGTCCGGCGTGGGATGGGTCAGGGTCATGTCCTTGACCAGGTTGGTGACGTAATAACGCGCATCGGGTTTGAACCGGCTGATGAACAGCGCAAAGGCCTCGGTCGGCTCCAGCTTCTCCGTTGGCATGCCACCGCGGTGATACACCAATCCCCGGCGATTGGCGTCCTCGGTCAGGGCGATCGCCGCGTCCCGAGGCGCCTGCATCCAGCTATTCCGGTCAAACCCGGTCGACAATCCCTCAAACCAGAAATCGCGCGGCTCCATCATCGAGCGCACTTTCATTAACCGATCGAGATCGTCCTCAGTCCGGCGATGATTGTCCAGCACCAGCCAGCTAACACAGGCGTCCATCCCTCGGGCGACGATTTCCTCATACTCAGTATTCAAGGCTTAGCCCCCGCTCCTCGCCTGGCGGCGCAGGAGCCAGAAGGCGCCAGCCGCGAAGGGAAAATCAAACCCGAGACAGAGCCATATATACCAGTCGGGTATATAATTGCCGTCGAGCAGGAAATGACCGCCATCAATCACTCCATGCACCAGAACGGTGCTGGCCAGCCAAACGGATTTCATGCGGTAAAACAGCAGGGCTGCCGCGATCACCAGTGATGCAACCAGCGTCTCGAGCAGGATGGTCGCAATCGGTTCGGTCAGGCTGGCGCCGACATAGATCGTATTCATCGCCACGACGGCGACAAGCACGTTGAGCGCGACCCGGCCTGGAAAGAATTGCCGGATCGCCAGGATGGAGACAGCGCCCGCCCCGACGCCCGCAATCAGCCAGGCCAGCTCGTTCATCAGCGTCCCCGCCTCCCCGGCGTCCTAGCTATTGCTCGGCCAGGCCTTCTTCATGTCCTTGGCGATGATCACCCGCATGACCTCGTTCGTGCCTTCCAGGATCTGGTGCACACGCAGATCGCGCAGGATGCGCTCGATCGGATAGTCCTGCAGATAGCCGTAACCGCCATGCAGCTGCAGCGCCTGGTTCACGACGTCGAAGCATTTATCGGTCGCATAGCGCTTGGCCATGGCACAATACTTCGCAGCCGAAGGATCCTTAGCGTCGAGCATGGCCGCGGCGCGATAGACCATGAGGCGGGAGGCATCGAGCTCGGTCGCCATATCGGCCAGCTTGAACTGGCTGACCTGGAAATCACCGATGGCGAGGCCGAACTGTTTGCGCGTCGAGGTGTAATCCATCGCCACGTCGAGCGCTTCAGAGGCGCCGCCCAGCGAACAGGCCGCGATATTGATCCGGCCGCCATTGAGACCGTTCATGGCCAGGGTGAAACCCATGCCCTCTTCAGCCAGGCGGTTCTCGACCGGAACGCGGCAGTCCTCGAAGGTGACGACGCGGGTCGGCTGGGAGTTCCAGCCCATCTTTTTCTCATTGGCGCCAAAGGACAGGCCGGGCGTGTCTTTCTCGACGACGATAGTGGAGATGCCTTTGGGGCCATCCTCGCCGGTGCGGCACATGACAACGTAGTAGTCCGACGTACCGGCGCCGGAGATAAACGCCTTGGAGCCGTTCAGCACATAATGGTCGCCATCACGCACGGCGCGGGTGCGCAGGCTCGCCGCATCAGAACCGGCACCCGGCTCGGTCAGGCAGTAGGAGGCGATCTTGTCCATCGTCATCATCGGCGGCAGGAAGCGCTGACGCTGTTCTTCCGTGCCCCAGGTGTCGATCATCCAGGCACACATATTGTGTATCGACATAAAGGCCGCAGTAGAGACACAGCCCTTGGACAGGGCCTCAAAGATCAGCGCCGCATCAAGACGGGTCAGGGCCGAGCCGCCGACATCATCGCGCGTATAGATACCGGCAAAGCCCAGCTCGGCCGCTTCGCGCATGACATCAACGGGGAAGATTTTCTCTTCATCCCATTTCGCCGCGTTCGGCTTCAGGCGATCTTCGGCAAATTTGAGCGCCATATCGCGGATTAGGGTCTGATCTTCTGAAAGAGCGAAGTGCACAGGTGCGCTCCTGTCGGTTATGAAGGGAACTGAACAAGAATTTGCCGGAGGCCTAAACCTAGTTGGCGGCCGCGGCAAGTTTCATCTGTAACTATCCTGACCGAGGTCAATGCGCCCCATGTATCCTGCCACCCGCCTTCGCCGCACCCGCCAGGCTGATTGGAGCCGCCGCCTCGTCCAGGAAAAGACCCTGCAAACCAGTGATCTGGTCTGGTCCGTCGTGGTCAGCGACACAGCTGACCCGCGCGAGCCGGTGGCAGCCCTGCCGGGTGTGGACAGATTATCCTTGAAGGCTCTGGCCGAGGCCGCCAGGGAGGCGGAGGCGCTGGGTATTCCGGCCATGGCGATCTTCCCGCACATCGATCCGGCCAAGAAAGATGAAGCCGGCCGTGAAGCCCTTAATCCCGATGGGCTGGTGCCGCAGGCGATCAAGACCATCAAGGATGCGGCGCCCAATGTCGGGGTGATCTGCGATGTCGCGCTCGACCCCTTCACCACCCACGGTCATGACGGTGTCCTCGACGGCGACTATGTCGCCAATGATGCCACCGTGGACAGCCTGATCCAGCAAGCCCTGATCCAGGCCGATGCCGGCTGCGATGTCGTCGCCCCGTCCGACATGATGGATGGCCGTATCGGCGCGATCCGCGATGCGCTGGAAAGTGCCGGCCATCACAATACGATGATCCTGTCCTATGCCGCCAAATACGCGTCCGGCTTTTACGGCCCCTATCGCGACGCGATCGGCTCGGCTGCGGCGCTGAAAGGCGACAAGAAGACCTACCAGATGGATCCGGCCAATGCGGAGGAATGCCTGCGCGAGGTCGAACTGGATATCCAAGAAGGCGCCGACATGGTCATGGTCAAGCCGGGCCTGCCTTATCTCGACATCATCAAAACCCTGACCGACAATTTCCCTGTCCCGGTCCTGGCCTTCCAGGTTTCGGGCGAATACGCCATGGTCCAGGCCGCCGCCGCCAATGGCTGGATTGATGGCGACCGGGTGATGTTGGAAAGCCTGATGAGTTTCAAGCGTGCGGGCGCGGCCGCGGTGATCACCTATTTTGCGCCGCGGGCGGCGCGGGCGTTGAACGGCTGAGGTCTTTGGCCTAACCTCCGCTCACAACGGAGATTTTATGACTCTTGAGTCCTGACGTGCCCGCCACGGCGGCGGGCTTTTCGAAAACCCAGTGATCCGCCCCTCATTCGGGCGGCATGTTTTCTTATGTCAGGACACAAGACATTGACTTCAAATACCAAAACCAGACCAGAACTGACCATTCGCCCGGCAACACCGGACGATGTCGCAGCCTTGACTGCGCTCTCCTACAAGACAATCCGGGCGAAATACCCGCCCATCATCGGCTCCGAAACGGTCGAGGGCTATATCGCCTCCGGCGCCGTCCCCAAATACTATGACGAGCGCAATGCCTGGCTCTCCGTGGCAGAAATCGACGGCGAACCCGTTGGCGCGGTCGCCCTGATGGACCATGAGATCCACCTGATGATGGTCACGCTCGACCATCATCGCCAGGGGATTGGCGAGGCGCTTCTGCGACATGGCGAGGCGGCGCTGTTCGCCACGCACGAGCGGATCGAGTTACAGACCTTCCGCGACAATCTTCAGGCGGTCAATTTCTACACCAAGCACGGCTGGACGCCGGTGCGGGAATATCCCATGGCCGAGACCGGTATTGCCATGCTGACCATGCAGAAACAGCGACACTGAACCGGGTGTGTGGGCACCATCGCCTGCTCTTGATCGCCAGGGGCGGTCGGAGCGAGAATGGTGCCCGCACGCTTATCCTGGAGGCCTTGCGATGATCGACTTCGCCCCCCTGCCCCGCCTGGAAACCGAACGCCTGATCCTGCGCGGTTGGCAGGACAGCGATATCGCGCCCTATGTGGCGATGAATGCCGATCCTGAGGTGATGCGCTATTTCGAGGCGCCGCTGAGCCGGCAGGACACCGAGAAAGCCCTCACCTGGTACCAGACCGGCGTGCGAACGACCGGCTTTGGCCGCCATGCGGTCGAGCTGAAATCGACCGGCGAATTCATCGGCATGACCGGGCTGATGGTGGTGGATTTCGAGTGCGATTTCACCGGCGCCGTTGAGGCCGGCTGGCGCATCGCCAAACCACACTGGCGCCGGGGCTATGCCAAGGAGGCGGCGGCCGAAGTGGTCCGCTGGGGACTTGAGGATATGGGGTTGGAGGCCATCATCGCCTTCGCCTCGACCCATAACCGCCCCTCCATCGGGGTGATGCAATCCATCGGCATGAGTCGCGATGAGAACGGCGATTTCGTGCATCCAGACATTCCGGCCGAACACGAATTGCAGCCGATGGAAGCCTGGTGGAAACGGCGCTAATCGCTGATCTTCATTGGCGGCAGTGACCATTTGAACAGGATGGCACAGCCGCGCAGGCCGAAGGCAATTGTCGCCGCGCCCAGCGTCACCCAGCTGACCGGGAGACCGACAGCGAGACCGGCCACATAGGCGCCCGCTCCGGCCAGGGCCGCCAGGGCATAAACATCCTCGCGCAGCACCAGCGGCACATCATTGACGATGATATCGCGCAACAGCCCACCAAAGGCCGCGCTCATCACCCCGGTGAGCATGGCGATCGACCAGTGCGCACCGGCTGCCAACCCGGCCTGCGCACCGATAACGCAAAAAACCGACAGGCCGACCGCATCGGCCCAGTTGAGAACGGTCCGTCTTGACGCCAAAGCCTGTGCGCCCGGAGACAGAAAATAGCCCAAAAGCGCTCCGGCAAGCGCAACACCGAGATAGGACGGGTTGGCGATCCAGTAGACCGGCAGTGAGCCCAAGAGGACATCACGCAGCGTTCCGCCGCCCATGCCCGTCACCGCACCGAGTATGGCGGCACCAAAGGGATCAAGCGCCTTGCGTGCTGCCAGCATGCCGCCGGAGAAGGCGAAAAACCCGATCCCGGCATAGTCCAGGATGGCGAACAGGGCTTCAATGCTCACGCTCTGTCAGCCTCTGCCGTCTGGTTTTCCGCCGCCGCCATTTTGGCGTTGGCGTGCAGGCGCCGGGCCTGCTCGAAGCTGACGAGATCATGCAGGTCCCGAGACCGCCACAACGCCGCAAACAATACGCCGACAGCCGCGGCCCAGGCCGCGATGATGGCGATCAGGGTGTAGACGAAGTCGACACCGAGAAACCCGTAGAACTCCGGTGCGACCTCGTTGACGGCCACCAGCGCACCGATCGGGATGGTGACGAGGAAAAGCGCATTGGCCCGAAAGACCTGCTCCACGCGGCGCACATTGATCGCCGCATAGCGTTCAAGAAAATCGACCTGGTCATCATCCAGCCCGCCGAGCAGGCCGAGCCCGAGTTTCCATCGCTGCGAGCTGAGGATGTTACCCAGATCATCCTTACGGAAAGGCCAGCTGCCATGGCGCATGATCAGCACGGCGACGAGGAGCTTGGTTGTGCTGAAGGTCTCGGTCAGGCGTTTCCAGACGCCGAGGGCGACCTTGTCCGTCTCAACATAACGCCCGGTCTGGTCCTGGCTCATTTATCCCGCTCCAGCCGTGCGATCAGGCTGGACGTGTCCCAGCGATTGCCGCCCATGGCCTGCACATCGGCATAGAATTGGTCAACCAGGGCCGCGACCGGCAGGGTCGACCCATTGCGCCGCGCCTCGTCCAGGGCAATGCGAAGATCCTTGCGCATCCAGTCGATGGCGAAGCCATAATCGAACTTGCCCTCGACCATGGTCTGCCAGCGGTTTTCCATCTGCCAGGACTGCGCCGCCCCCTTGGAAATGGCACCGATCACGAGCTCCGGATCGAGCCCGGAGCGCTGGGCAAAGTGCAGGCCTTCCGACAGCCCCTGGACAATACCGGCAATGCAGATCTGGTTGACCATTTTGGCCAGCTGGCCGGCGCCGGCCTCGCCGATCAGGGTCATGGATTTGGCGTAGGCGTCTATCACCGGTTCAGCCCGGGAAAAACTGTCCGCCTCACCGCCGCACATAATGGTCAGCTGGCCGCTCTCCGCCCCGGCCTGACCGCCGGAGACCGGACCATCGACAAAGCCGATCCCCGCATCCCGGGCATCGCGGTCAAGTGACCGGGCCAGCTCGGCTGATGCGGTCGTGTGATCGATCAGGACCGCGCCGGCGCTCATCGCCGGAATAGCCTGCTCGGCGATGGCCTGAACGTCTGGATCATCCCCCAGGCACATCATCACAAAATCAGCACCGGCCACCGCCTGTTCGACACTCGGCGCGGCGCTGCCCGGATGCTCTTGAGCCCAGGCTTGCGCCTTTGCACCGGTACGGTTCCAGACCCGGACCTCATGGCCGGCAGCGGCCAGGTGACCGGCCATCGGATATCCCATCACGCCCAGACCCAGGAATGCGCAGACTGCCATCATCATCTCCCCTTCCAGCTATCCCCTTGCTAGTCTTCTCCTCAAAGGGGAGCAAGTCATCATGGTGAGAAGGATTTTGCGGTACGGCGGCTTGGCGCTGGGCGGTGTGGTGGCGATCGCCATTCTGTTCGCGGCGGTCTTCACATTGCGGCTGTACGGCTCCCTGCCTCAGACCGAAGGCACAATGCAGCTCGCCGGGCTGGAAGATGAGGTCCAGATCATCCGCGATCGCCATGCGGTTCCGCATATTTTCGCCACCGGTGATCATGATCTCTACTACGCCTTGGGCGTAGCCCATGCACAGGACCGCCTGTGGCAAATGGAAATCACCCGCCGGGCCATTCGCGGCCGATTGTCGGAAGTCATCGGCGCGGCGGCGCTCGACACGGATATCTGGTATCGCACCATGGGGCTCGGCCCGGCCTCCGACACCGCCGTTTCCAACCTGCCGGCGGACGTTCAGGCGGCGTTGCAGGCCTATGCGGACGGGGTCAATGCGGTCATCGAGGCCCCGGGCTTTATCCCGCCGCCCGAATACCAGATCCTGATGTTCAATCCGGAACCCTGGACTGCAGGGGATACGGTTACGGTCTACAAGGCCATTGCCCTTGATCTGTTCGGCAATGCCTTCAGCGAACCACGCCTCAACACGCTGGTTGACCATCTCGGGGAGGAGCGCGCGCGCGAATTCATGGGACGCTATCCTGATGCGGCACCGCGCTCTTTGACCATGGCCGATATCGGGCTGGAACCGAGGCCTGCGACGGCCCCGGAAGAAGACGCCCCCATCCCCACCCGCGGCATCAATGATGACGCCCGCGGCGGCTCGAACAATTGGGTGCTGTCCGGGGCCATGACGGCGAGTGGACACCCTATCCTGGCCAATGACCCTCACCTCGCCCTGCGCGCTCCGGCGATCTGGTATCTGGCCCGCCTGACCACACCAGAAGGTTCGGTTGTCGGCGTTACCCTGCCCGGCACACCCTTTGTCACCCTGGGCCGCAATGACCGCATCGCCTGGGGCTTCACCAATACCGGCCCGGATGTCGGCGACTTACAGGCGATCACGCGCGATGAGATTGTTGATCAGCGCGAGGAGTTGATCCGCGTCCGCTTCGGCAATGATGTGACCATTACCCGCCAGGCCACCGATCGCGGCCCCGTCCTCGACCCGGCGCATTTCGACTATGCCATTCCCGAGGGCGCCGATTATCTCGCCCTGCAATGGATGCTCGACGAGCCGGACGACACCACGCCGGGGGTGGGCATGCGGATCCTGCGCGGAGGCGGCTGGGATGATTTTGTTGCCGCCCTTGAGGGCTTTGTCGCACCGCAGCAGAGCATGGTCTTTGCCGCCGTTGACGGCGATATCGGCCTTTATGCTCCGGCGCGCATTCCCGTGCGTGACGAGACCGGGGTCTGGGTCGACACCATTCCGTTTGACGAATTACCCCATACCCGCAATCCACAGCGCGGATTCGTGGCCACCGCGAACAATAAAATCGTCCCCGATGACTACCCCCATTACCTGACCAGTGAATGGTATGGCGTCAGCCGGATCACGCGCATTTACGAAGGCATTGAAGCGCGCTCGGATCACACCATGGCGAGCATGGCCGAGCTGCAATACGACACCGTCTCGACGGTCGCGCGCGCCATTTTGCCGGCGCTTGTCGAGGCCGAGCCGGACAGCGAAGCCGGTCGCATCGCCCTCTCCCTGATTGCCGACTGGGATGCGGACATGGCGATCGACATTCCCCAGCCGCTGATTTTCTCCGCCTGGATGCGCGAACTCGCACCGGCTTTCTATGATGACGAGCTGGGCGAGCTGGCACCGGAGTGGATCGGGTATCGCCAGCAATTCATGCAAGACATTCTGACCGGTGATCTGCAGCACTGGTGCGATGATATCGATACGGACGAGGCAGAGACCTGCCAGCAGCTCCTCGGACCGGCTCTTGACCGGGCCATGGCGGTGCTGAGCGAAACCCAGAGCGGCCGTATTGCGGACTGGCGCTGGGGCGATGCACATTATGCGCGCCATGCCCATACACCCTTCTCGGCGTTTCCGGTGCTCGACGGGATTTTCACCATCAACACGCCGATCCCGGGCGATGGATCCACCGTCAATGTCGCCCATCACCGCTGGACCGAGCCCGGATATTCAGTGTTCCACGGCGCCTCCTACCGGGCGCTCTATGATCTGGGTGATCTCGATGCCTCGCAATTCATGATCACCACCGGTCAGTCCGGCAATGTCATGTCGCGTCATTATGATGACCTGGCACCGCTTTGGGGCCGCGGCGAATATATCGAGATCCGCGCGGACTGGACGCCGGAACAATCGCCGGACGGAGCCAGAGTGCTGAGGCTTCAGCCGGCCGAGGAGTAACCGCCGCGGTAAAACTCCAGCGCCGGTACATCGCGCGGCGTATCCATAGCGACAATTTCGCCGACAATGATGTCGTGATCGCCACCGGAATAAACCGCGTGGCGGCGGCAGGTGAAGCGCGCCACCGCATTGCTGATCAGCGGTGCCGCCTCGCCGGACCAGGCCACATGATTGGCTTTCAGGTCAGGGTTCTGCGCGCAAAGGGACGCCCAGTCCGATTGATCATGCGCGAGCACGTTGATGGCGTAATCGGTCGCATCGCGGAAGATTTCATAGCGCTCGGATGCCTTGTCGACGGACCACAGCACCAGCATGGGATCGAGCGAGACCGAAGCAAAGGAATTCACCGTCATGCCCATCGCCACGCCGCCGCGAAAGGTCGTAACCAGGGTCACGCCCGTTGGATAGCGCCCGAGCGCATCCCGGAAAGCACGGCTTTTGTTCACGTATTTTCTCCCGAACCGGCGATGGAAACCTGACCTTAACTGTGTCCGTCTACAAGAATGGCAAGAGCATAAACAAGGTGGATGCACATGGCGGCGACAGATCAGCCGATCATCATCAAAAAAGTCGTCAAAGGCGGCGGTCATGGACACCATGGCGGCGCCTGGAAGGTGGCCTATGCCGACTTCGTGACCGCGATGATGGCGTTCTTCCTGCTGATGTGGCTCATCAATACCACCACTCCGGAACAAAAGCGCGGTATCGCTGATTACTTTGCTCCGGCAAGCGTCTCGCCGTCCAATTCCGGTTCCGGTGCTCCCCTCGCGGGCACCTCGCCCGGGGATGACGGCGTTCAGGGCTCCGGCGACAGTTCCATGCGCGAACGTCTCGCCCCGACAGCGCCGCAGGAAAACGACCGCAATGAGCAGCAGTCTCCCGAGGCCTCACCAGAGTCTGACGGAGAACCCGCCGTTTCCACCGATGCCATCATGGAAGCGCAACAGCGCCGGGCCGAAGCACAGCTCTACAGTGCAGAGATGTCTTTGCGTCAGGCGATGCAGGAAATGCCTGAGCTGGCTGAGCTGTCCAATCATGTGATCATCGACCAGACCCCGGAAGGCCTGCGTATCCAGCTGGTTGACCAGGAAGGCCGCCCGATGTTCAACCCGGGCTCGGTTGAGCCGAATGAGCGCGCCGTCACCCTGTTGCGCGCCGTATCGCGCATCGCCGAACGTCTGCCCAACCGTCTGGCCATCGCCGGCCACACCGATAGCGGCCCGACCAGCGCTGCAGGCTACAGCAATTGGGATCTGTCCTCCGACCGTGCCAATGCGGCCCGAGCCGTGTTGCAGTCGGAAGGTATTACCGACGACCGGATCTATGAAGTTCGCGGCAAGGCCGGCTCCGAGCCGCTCTATCCGGACGATCCCTACATGCCGGGTAATCGCCGTATCTCGATTACCCTGCTGCGTGAAGCACCGGTCCTGCCCATCGGTCACCGCCTCTAACGAGCGGGCGTCGCTCAGGAAATCACAGTCCGGACTTCGCAAACCACAGAACTGCGTGCTAGCGTGCATGGCTGGTCAGTTCGGACTCACGGTTTCCTGAAAACACAATGATTGAAGCACCGTCTGTAGAGATGTGGCAGATGTGGGTCGTCCTCGCCGGGGTCGGCCTTGCCATCGTGTTTTATTGCTGGGACCGCTTCCCCATCGAGATCGTCTCGGCATCGGTTGTCGCGGTCATCATGGTCTTCTTCCATGCCTTCCCGCTGCAGACCGACAATCCGACGGCTGGACAATTACTGTCCGGCTTCGCCAATCCGGCACTGATCACCATTCTTGCCCTGCTGATTGTCGGTCAGGGAATCTTCCAGACCGGCGCCATGGACGGACCAACGCGATGGATGCTGGCTTCTTACGAGCTGCACCCGCGCACGACATTGATTGCGATGTTCGCCTTCGTTTTCGCGGTCAGCGCCTTCATCAACAATACCCCGGTCGTGGTGATGTTCATCCCGGTGCTTGCGGCGATCGCGAAGCGGATGGAGCAAAGTCCATCGAAGATGATGATCCCGCTGAGTTATGTCTGCATCCTCGCCGGCATGACCACGCTGATCGGCTCCTCAACCAACCTCCTGGTCGCTGACAGCCTGTTCACAGCGACGGGAAATAGTCTCGGCTTCTTCGCGCCAACCGGCCCCGGACTGTTCCTGGCCGCCGTCGGTCTGCTCTACGTCCTGCTCTTCCTGCCCAAGCTTCTGCCTGAGCGCGCCTCGATGGAAGAGGCGCTGAAGGGCGGCGACGGCCGGCAATATATTGCCCAGCTTGAAGTCACACGCGATCACCCCCTGCTGGGAAAATCCCCCGTCGCGGGCATGTTTACCGACTTGCCGGACATGACGGTGCGGATGATCCAGCGCGGCGAACACGCCTTTCTGCCGCCCTTCTCCAACATGACCCTTCAGGACGGTGACCTCGTCATCATCGCCTCGACGCGCCAGAAGCTGCAGGAATTGTTCTCGGCCAATCGCAATCTGATGAAGGGCCTTTTGGAGGCGAGCGATAATGACAGCCCGGCCCCCGGTGACCGGCTCGCCATTACCGAGGCTGTGGTCGCGCCCGGTTCACGCCTGATCGGCCGTACGATCGAACAGATCGGTTTCCGCCACGCAACCGGATGTGTCGTGCTTGGCGTGCAGCGCCGCAGCCGCATGATCCGCTCGCGCATGGGCGAGATCCGGCTTGAAGCCGGCGACACGCTGCTCCTGTTCGGATCCTCCGGGGCGATGAAAGCCCTACGCGCGGACCGCGACCTGCTGCTGCTGGAATGGTCGACCACCTCCATCGCCGACCCGCGTCGCACCACGGCTGCGCGTATCATATTCGGCGGCGTGGTTTTTCTTGCAGCGACCGGGCTGACCCCGATCGTGCTCGCCTCCTTGCTGGGCGCAGTCGGCATGATCGCCACCGGCTGCCTCAACACCCGGCAGGCGGCGCGGGCGGTGGATATGCGGATATATCTGCTGATCGGATCCGCCTTTGCGCTCGGCACGGCGCTGGAAACAACCGGCGGCGCCGATCTGCTCGCCAGTGTCGTGGTCAACGCCTTCGCCCCCTTCGGACCGGTGGTGCTGATGTCGGCCCTCTTCCTGCTGATCGCGGCCCTGACCAATGTGCTGTCCAACTCGGCAACCGCGATCCTGTTCACACCGATCGCCGTCGGCGCCGCAGATCAGCTCGGTGCGGATCCGACCATGTTCGCCCTGACCGTCCTGTTCGCCGCGAACACCTGTTTCGCCACGCCGATCGGTTATCAGACCAATCTTCTGGTGATGGGCCCGGGACATTATCGCTTCGGCGATTATCTGCGCGCCGGTGCGCCGCTCGCGGTTCTGATCTGGATCGCCTACACCGCCTATCTGACCCTACACTACGCGGTGTTTGGCGGTTAGATTAGGCGCTGAGTGTCAATTCGAATCGAAACCCAGCTGTGACCCACCCGTTCGCCACGCGCCAGATACCCTTCTTTTTGACAGCGGCCTCGCCCTGTCCGTATCTGCCTGGACAGTGGGAACGCAAAGTCTTCACCCGGATCGATCCCGGCGAGGGCCCGGCCCTCAATGACGCGCTGTCGCATGCCGGTTTCCGGCGCAGCCAGTCTGTGCTCTACCGCCCGGCCTGCGAAGCCTGCGATGCCTGCAAATCGGTCCGCATCGACGCCGAGGCCTTTGACTGGAAGCGGCGCTGGCGCAAGCTGGCGGCCCGCAATAGCGATCTGCATGTCTGCACCGACAACAATACGGCGACGGCGGAGCAGTATGAGATCATGAGCCGCTATCTCGACACCCGTCATGATGATGGCGACATGGCGGGGATGAGCTTTGGCGAATTCGTGCTCATGGTCGAGGAAGGGGCACAGCGCACCCATATCACCGAATACCGCACCCCGGACGGCCGGCTGATCGCCGGTGCGCTGACCGATGTGCTCAAGGACGGCCTGTCGCTGATCTACAGCTTCTTTGACCCGGACGAGGAGAAGCGCTCGCTGGGCGCCTACATGATCCTCGACGCCGTGCGCCAGGCCGAGGCTCTGGGCCTGCCCTTTGTCTATTTGGGCTATTGGGTGCGCAATAGCCGCAAAATGGCCTACAAGGCCCAATTCCAGCCGCTACAAGTGCTCACACCGGCCGGGTGGAGCGCGTTCGACGATCTCGCGTTTGACGAGACCGGGGACATAGAGTAGCGCCGCACGCATAACGACGCAGTATACCGTATCTCGGGGGAGACCAGCATGGATCGACGGACATTTTTGAGCGGCGCCACGGTTGCAGCCGCTTCAGTGGCAACAGCCTGCGCCGATGGCGGCCAGCAGGCCGGCAGCTCGCCCTCTGCCCCGGCGATCAATCGGGGCGTCAAACGCCTGCGCATGGTCACCACCTGGCCGGCCAATTTCCCGGGCCTGGGTACCGCCGCCAATAATGTCGCCGCCTACGCCAATGCCATGTCTGGCGGCACGCTGGATATCCGCGTCTATGCGGCCGGCGAAATCGTCAGCGCCTTCGAGGTTTTCGATGCCGTCTCCGAGGGCACGGCGGACATGTATCACGGTGCCGAATACTACTGGCAGGGCAAGTCCCCAGCCTTCAATTTCTTCACCGCCGTGCCGCTCGGCATGACGGCGATGGAGATCATGGGCTGGGTTGAGAGCGGTGGCGGTCAGGCGCTGTGGGACGAGCTCTCCGGCCAGTTCAACATCAAGCCGTTCCAGGCGGGCAATTCCGGTCACCAGATGGGCGGCTGGTTCAAGCGCGAGATCAATACGCTGGATGATTTCCGCGGCCTGCGCATGCGGATTCCCGGTCTCGGCGGCAATGTGCTGCGCGAGCTTGGCGGCGCGGCAGTGACCCTGTCCGGCGGCGAGATCTACCCGGCCCTGCAATCCGGCGCCATCGATGCGACGGAATGGGTCGGCCCGTGGAATGACCTGGCTTTCGGCTTCTATCGCGAGGCGCCCTTCTATTACGGCCCGGGCTTCCACGAGCCGGGGTCCTGCCTCGGTGTTGGCGTCAATCTGCAGGTCTGGGAAGGCCTCGATGCCGACCACCAGGCGATCATCCAGAATGCCTGCCGCGCGGCCAATAATGTCTCCCTGGCCGAGTTCCAGTATCAAAACGCCATCGCCCTGAAAGTCCTGGTCGAGGAGCACGGCGTCGAACTGCGCAGCTTCAGCGACGAAATGTGGGCCCGGATCGGCGAGATCTCCGAACAGGTGGTGGCCGATACCGGCAATGCCGACCCGTTCACGCGCCGCGTCTATGACAGCTATCTGGAGGCGCGCAACACGATGCGCGGCTGGGGCCGGATTTCCGAGATGCCCTATCTGGCCCAGCGCGAACGCGCACTCGGCGAGTAGATGATGCGCCAGGGCGACGGCCTGCTGCTCACCCTCCTCGTGCTGACGGCGGGGCTTGTGATTGCCGACGGCATGACCGGCGGAGCTGTGGCCAGCTGGGCGCAGGCCAATGTGCCCGGCCTAGCGCAGCAGACCGGCGCAGTGCTGGGATGGATCGGCGCCAAGGCCTGGCCGGTCCTCTTCCTGCCGCTGGTCCTGGCCTTGGTGAGCAAGGTGCAGACCCTGCCGGGCCGCTCGATCCGGTCCGTGCTCTGGAGCATCAAGCTGACCGAGAGCATTACCGGCAGTATCGGCGGCGCAGCGCGCTGGTTCGCCCTCGGCCTGGTGATCGCAACCGCCATCATCGTGGTGCAGCGCTATGTCTTCGGCTATGCCTCGACCAAGCTGCAGGAGAGCGTGATCTACATGCACGCCCTGCTCTTCCTGCTGGCCGCCGCCTCGACCTTGATGGCCGACGGGCATGTCCGCGTCGATATCTTCATTGCCAAGGCGAGCGCCCGCGGACGGGCCTGGGTCGACCTCTTTGGCACCTATCTCGCCCTGTTCCCGATGAGCGCGCTCATCCTGTGGGCTTCGACGGGCTATATGAACTCGACCTGGCGCATCCTCGAGCGCTCGCGCGAGAGCGACGGGCTGCCCTTTGTCTTCCTGCTCAAGACGGCCATCCCGCTATTTGCCATCCTGATGATCCTGCAAGGCATTGCCATAGCCGGACGCGCGGTTTTGACCCTGGCCGGAGAAGAGCCTCCGGCACGGCCGAAAAACCTTGGCGAGGGGGAGGTCTGAGATGGCTATGCTGATCGAAATCCTGCCCTTCTTGATGTTCGCGGCAGCCTTTATCGCGCTACTGCGCGGTTATCCCGTTGCCTTCACCCTGGCCGGGGTGGCCCTGCTCTTTGCCCTGATTGGCATGGCCATCAACGTCTTTGACCCGATCCATTTCCGTGCCTTCCCGCAACGCATTTACGGCAATCTGATGGAGATGGACCGGCAGATCCTGGTCGCTGTTCCGCTCTTCGTCTTCATGGGCGTTATGCTGGAAAAGTCCAAGGTCGCAGAGGAATTGCTCGAGGCCATGGGGGCCCTGTTCGGCTCCCTGCGCGGCGGGCTGGGGATTTCCGTTGTCGTCGTCGGCGCCCTGCTGGCCGCCTCGACGGGGATTGTCGGCGCCACGGTGGTGACCATGGGGCTGCTCTCCCTGCCGACCATGCTCAAGCGCGGGTATTCGCCCGAGCTGGCGGCCGGCTCGATTGCCGCCTCCGGCACGCTGGGCCAGATCATCCCGCCCTCCATCGTGCTCGTCCTTCTCGGCGACCAGATCTCCAACGCCTACCAGGAAGCCCAGCGCGAACAGGGCATTTTCTCACCTGATATTGTCTCGGTCGGTGACCTCTTCGCCGGCGCGCTGATCCCGGGCCTGCTCCTGGTCGGTCTGTATATCGGTTATCAGGTGTTTATCGCCGTGACCCGTCCGGGCGATGCTCCCGCGGCTCCGCCGCAGGAAGGCGGTGCCGACTGGGGCAAGATCGCCCGTGCCCTCCTGCCCCCGCTCGGCCTGATCGTGGCGGTACTCGGTTCCATCCTGGCCGGCCTGGCCACCCCGACCGAAGCGGCCGGTATCGGCGCTGTCGGCGCGACCTTCCTGGCCGGCGTGCGCAATGCCGGATCGGACAGCAATCCCCGCGGCGGTCAGCTCCTTGCCTTTGCCGGCATGATCTCACTGATCGGTCTGATCACGCTTGTTGTCATCGCCAATATTGGCCAGGAACGGCGGCTTTATGTCGCCGATCTCGGCGCCGCCGGATCGATGCTGGCCATGGCCCTGGTCCTCGTCACCCTTGCCGGTGCCGGCCTCAGCCTGTGGCGCCTGAAACGCTCCGGCGTGCTCGATGATGTCATGACCTCGACGGCGACGATTTCCGCCATGGTCTTCGTCATCCTGATCGGCGCCTCGCTCTTCTCACTCATCTTCCGCGAACTGGGCGGCGATGAAGTGGTCCAGCACGCGCTGGAAGCCGTCCCGGGCGGCAAGTGGGGCGCCCTGGCCATCGTCATGCTGGTGATGTTCCTATTGGGCTTCTTCCTCGACTTTATCGAGATCACCTTCGTGGTCGTGCCGATCGTGGCACCGATCCTGTTGATGATGGGGATTGATCCGGTCTGGCTCGGCGTTCTCATGGCGATGAACCTGCAAACCAGCTTCCTGACCCCGCCCTTCGGCTTTGCCCTCTTCTATTTGCGCGGGGTGGCGCCGGCGAGCGTGACTACCGCCGCGATTTATCGCGGGGCAATCCCCTTCGTCATCATCCAGCTGATCGGCATTCTGGCCGTGGCGCTCCTGCCCTGGCTGGCCACGGCCCTGCCGGAGTGGCTTTACGGATGAGCCCGCAACGCAAGCTCGAGCTGGAACGGTTTTTCATCGCCGCCCTGGCGCTGGTGATCTCGGCGATCTTCTTCTGGATGATCCGCGATTATCTCGCCGCGCTCTTCCTCGCGGCTGTGCTGACGATCTTCCTGCAGAAGCCGCAGAACTGGCTGTCCGCCAAGTTCGGCGGACGGCCGGGGCTGGCCGCCGGCCTGATCGTCACCGGCTCGGTTCTGGCCATTGTGATCCCGGCGGGTCTGCTTCTGGGCGTCATCGCCGAACAGGCCATACAGGTGACCAGCCTGGTTGCCCCCTGGGTGCAACAGCAAGTCGCGGCGATCCGGGCCGAAGGCCTGGACGGCCTGCCCGAATGGCTCCCCTTCCGTGAAGCCATTATTGAATATCAAGCCACCATCGCCGCCCAGTTGGGCAATCTCGCCAGAACAGTGGGCAATATCCTCGTGTCCTCACTGCGCGCCGGTACGGGCGGAATCCTGATCGGCACGCTGAACTTCTTCATCCTGATCTATGCCCTCTTCTTCTTCCTCCTGAAGGGCCGGGATATGAGCCGCGCCGCCATCACCCTGGTCCCGATGATGGAGAAGGATCGCCGCATGCTCGCCGAGCGGGCGATCTCCACCATTCGTGCCACGGTCAAGGGATCCTTCCTGATCGCGATCGTGCAGGGCTCGCTCACCGGTCTCGGCCTCTTCATCGCCGGCGTGCCCGGGGCGATTTTCTGGGGTGCGATCGCGACGCTGCTGTCGATTATCCCCATGGTGGGCCCGCCCTTGATCTGGATCCCGGCCGCGATCTGGTTGTTTGTCTCCGGTCAGACGGTTCCGGCCATTGGCCTGGCGGCCTGGGGCGGTATCTTCATTTCCTGGTCCGACAACATCCTGCGCCCCATCCTGGTCGGCAAGGACGCGAAAATGTCTGACCTCATGGTGCTGATTTCGACACTTGGCGGACTGACGCTTTTCGGCGCCGTGGGGATCATTCTCGGCCCGGTGATCGCCGCCCTCTTCTCCTCGGTTTGGTATATCTTCCGCGAGGCCTTCGCCGGCTTGCTGGAGGTCGATGAAGAGGAAGCCTTCCAGGAACAGCTCAAAGACGCCAAAGACCCGCCGGACGAGCCGACGCCGGGGATGTAGCCGCCGTCAGCGGGCTATTCATGCGCGGGTTAACCGGGCCACAACTCTCATAAGATATACGCATAATCAAAGTCTTGGTTATGCATTCTCTGTGGCGACGATACTGGCCTGAAAAGGCCCCTGACAGACGTGTTGCGGTTGCCTCGCAGCGCGCACTGGCAGTGTTCTGTCTGCTGGCCAGCTCGTCCGGGCTTGCCGTCACCCTGATCAATCTCAAGCATATTGATCTTTACGGCCCCGCTATCGGTCTGGGCGGTGTTATCGCGCTGATCTGTCTGGCAGCCCCCTTGTGGATCAACGCCGACGAAAACTATGTCCGGCGCGGCCAGATCACCGGCGCGGCGACCATGGTGCTGCTCGGCGGGCTTTCGCTGATGAGCAATCACCTGATCAGTCCCAACAATGTCCTGCTCTTGCCCTGTGTCATGACTTTCACCCTGGCGGTCGGTTGGCGGAGCGGGCTGATGATCCTGGTTTCCACGTTGGGCATCTATGTGTGGAATTATTTGCATACGCCGCCTGAAGTCCTGGCGATTGCTGCGGTGATTGATGTCACCACGATGCTCATCGCGCTCGGCATGAGTGCGATTTTCGTCTTCATCGGCGCGACCATCTTCCGGCGGCAGATCATCCGTGTTGCTGACGAGATCACCGCGGCACACAGTGCAGCTGAAGCTGCCATGCTGCATTTCCGCGAACAGGCCCAGACCGACGCTCTGACCGGGGTCGCCAATCGCGGTGCCTTTGATGACATCCTCGCCGTCGAGGTTCAGCAACATTCCAATACCGACAGACCCCTGAGCGTCATCGTGTTCGATCTGGATCACTTCAAGCGGGTCAATGATACCCATGGTCATGCGACCGGGGACCGCGTGCTGATCGAGACCGCGCGGATCGTGAAGGCTAGCTTGCGAGCGACTGATACGATCGGCCGTCTCGGTGGCGAAGAGTTCGGGATAATCCTGCCCAATGTCGACGCCCGCGAAGCCTCGGCAATTGCCGAGGCCGTCCGCACTGCCATCGCCGAAATCCGTTTCGCGACCCTGGCCGGCAATGAAGTGGCGGTGACCGCCAGCCTGGGCATCGCCCAGCACCGCGGAACCAGTCCTGCCGAGACCGCCAGCGAAATCCTCGACCGGGCCGACCAGCGGCTCTATGATGCCAAGCGCGCCGGTCGCAATATTACGGTCAGTGGCAAAGGGCCGGTCCGGATTGAGACGCCCGAGGATGTCCGCCCCGCCAAGCGGGCCTAGCCGCCACTAACGCTGCGGCACGGTCGGGTGCGGCGGCGCGATATCCTCCGGACGGCGTCCGCCCGCATGTTCGACCAGCATGTCCACGCGCTTCTCGATCGGCGGATGGGTCGCAAACACGCCCATGAAGCCGGAACGCGGATTATCAATCATCATTTCGCGGATTTCGCTGGGTGCTTTCTCGATTTCGGTCTGACCGGAGATTTTCAGCAAGGCCGAGATCATCGCATCGGGATTTTTCGTCAGCTCGACCGCGCCGGCATCAGCCATGTATTCACGCCGTCGCGACAGCGAGAAACGGATCAGGATGGCGAGGATATAGGCGATCACGATCAGCCCCGCCGCGATCAGGATCAACACGCCACCGGACCGGCGGCCGCCGCCGCCACTGCGGATCAGGACGCGAAAGCCGATCTCGGCGATAAAGGAGATGATCCCGACAAAGATCACCGCGATCACCAGCATGCGCACATCGCCATGGCGGATATGGCTGAGCTCATGCGCCAGAACGGCCTCGAGCTCATCCTTGTTCAGCGCGTCCATCAGCCCGCGCGTCACGGTCACGGTATAGCTCTTTTCGGTGATGCCCGAGGCATAGGCATTCATCGCACCTGTTTCGATGATGGCCAGGCGCGGCATCGGCAGACCGCGTGAGATCGCCAGGTTTTCCAGCAGATTATATAGCTCGGTTTCGTCCTGCCGGCTGACCGGCCTGGCCCCGGTTGCAGCATTGATCATGCGCTGGTGAAAGAACCAGGCAATGACGAACCAGACTGCAGCCAGAGCCAGCGAGATCACCCCGATCTGCGGCAGGTGATCAGCGGCATTGGCCATGCGCCCGCCAACATCCGCCGCAGGCGCACCGACCACTTTCACGGCTGGCAGATCATCACCGGACAGCCCCATCCAGACCAGCGTCAGGGCATAGCCGATGAGGACAAGGAGCAGCGGAAACCCCGCCAGCAGGATGATCGAGCGGAGATTATTGTTCCAGATATGGGTGCGGAGCCCGGCCGCCCCGAGCAGCATCGCTCCGCCTTAGAACTTGACCTTGGGCGCACCGCGTTCGGTCTCGCCCACTTCGAAATAATCGCGGGTGGAAAAGCCGAACATGGAGGCAAAGATCACCGCCGGGAATTGCTCGATGGCGGTATTGAGCTCCTGCACGGCATTATTGAAGAAGCGCCGCGCCGCCGCGATCTTGTTCTCCAGGTCTGCCAGCTCGGTCTGCAGCGACATGAAATTCTGATTGGCCTTGAGATCGGGATAGGCTTCCGACAGGGCGAACAGCTGACGCAGGGCGCCAGAGAGCATGTTCTCAGCCTCGGCCAACCCCTTCAGAGACGACGCATCGACAGCGGTCTGGCGCGCCTGGATCACATTCTCCAGGGTCTCTTTCTCGTGCGAGGCATAGCCCTTCACCGTTTCAACCAGGTTGGGCACGAGATCATGGCGCTGTTTCAGCTGCACATCGACATCGCCCCAGGCCTGGTTACAGGTCTGCCGCAGGGCGACCAGGCGGTTGTAGATCATCACGACGGCGAGGCCGATGATCACAATCAGAATGAGAACGACTAATGAGGCGTCCATGGCACTATCCCCCTGAGGAAAACGAGTTCTTCTTCTCTAGTCCGATTTCGCCTGTGAGGCGAGGAATTCCGAGCCCCGCGGGGCAAATCGCAGCGAGCGCGGGAAGCCGCGCGGCGCCATGCGTCCGGCCTGGGCGCGTTTGGCGGTCCACAAATGCCAATCCTCCAGCGAGAAGCGCCGGCCGGCACCATCGAGCCAGGTCAGGCCTTCCTCGGCGGAGAACAGGGTCGCATCGGCGAGCTTGGCGCCCTTGCCGCCCAAGAGGCGTACGCCCTTGCCGCGGGTCATCATCGGGATTTCATCGGCACCGAAGACCAGGAGTTTCTTGTTCTCGCCGATCAGCGCACAGCGATCCCCCATGGCCGGGATGCACAAGAGCGCTTCATCGCCATCGACCAGGTTGAGGATCTGCTTGCCCGCCTTCTTCATGGCGATGCAGTCCTTCTCCTGAACCCGGAAACCGGTGCCGGCCCCGGAGGCCACCAGAAGCACGCGTTCCGGGTCATATTTGAACAGGCCGATCGGGGCGGCATCATCGGGCAGGTCGACATGCAGACGCACCGGCTCGCCATGACCGCGCCCGCCCGGGAGCTTCGACGCATCAAGCGTGTAGAACTTGCCGTCGGTCGCGAACATCAAGAGCTTGTCGGTGGTCTCACACTTCACCGCGAAGGCGGACTTGTCGCCCTCCTTGAATTTCAGCCCGGTGACGTCGGAGGAATGTCCCTTCAGCGCCCGCACCCAGCCTTTTTCAGACAGCACGGCGGTGATCGGCTCGCGCACGACGAAGGCTTCGATCGAGGCGGCCTCGGCCACGGCCGGTGCATCGCCAAACACGGTGCGGCGGGCGCCCAGCTCGGTTTCGGGACCGTAATAGGCCTCGACCTCGGCGATCTCGCCATCGACCTTGGCCCATTGCAGTTCTTCCGAGCCGATCAGGTCCTTCAGCGATTTGCGCTCGGCCCGCAGGGACTTGTCTTCCTTGCGGATTTCCAGCTCTTCCAGCTTGCGCAGGGCGCGCAGGCGCATATTCAGGATGGCCTCGGTCTGACGTTCGCTGAGGCTGAACGTCTCCATCAGCTTCTGCTTGGGATTATCCTCGAAGCGGATGATGCGAATGACCTCGTCCAGATCGGCATAGACGATGAGATAACCGGCCAGCACTTCCAACCGGTCTTCCACCTTGGCCAGGCGGGTGCGCGCACGGCGCACGGCGACCTCGCGGCGGTGATCGAGCCAGATGCGCAGGGTTTCCTTCAGGCTCATCACCCGCGGTGTTCCGGACGGATCGAGGACATTGAGGTTCAGCGAGATCCGGCTTTCCAGATCGGTCAGTTTGAACAGGCTCTCCATGAGCATTTCCGGATCGACCAGCTTGCTCTTGGGCTCGATGACCAGGCGGATGTCCTCGGTGCTCTCATCAAGAATATCGTCGAGCAGCGGCAATTTCTTCTGGTCCATGAGAAGTGCGATCTTCTCGACCAGCTTGGACTTCTGCACCGCGTACGGGATCTCGGTGACGACGATGCGCCACATACCGCGGCCGATATCTTCCTTCTCCCACTTGGCCCGCACACGGAAACCGCCACGCCCGGTCTCATAAGCCTCGCGGATCGAGGCGGCCGGTTCGACGCAAATACCCCCGGTCGGGAAATCCGGGCCCTTCACATGGTCGAGCAAGTCCTGGTTCTCCGCCTCCGGATTCTTGATCAGGACGCGCGCGGCACCGCAAATCTCGGCGGCATTGTGCGGCGGGATCGAGGTCGCCATACCCACGGCGATGCCGGTGGCGCCATTGGCCAGCAGGTTCGGGAAAGCACCGGGCAGGACCAGGGGCTCATTCTCCGAGCCGTCATAGGTCTCCTGGAAATCGACCGTGCCGTGCTCGATATCCTGCAGCAGGAGCTCGGCGGCCTTGGTCAGACGGGCTTCGGTATATCGCATGGCCGCAGCGCTATCACCGTCGATATTGCCGAAATTGCCCTGCCCCTCGACCAGCGGGTAGCGCGAGGCAAAATCCTGGGCCAGACGCACCAGGGCGTCATAGACGGACTGATCACCATGCGGGTGGTATTTACCGATGACATCGCCGACCACACGAGCGGATTTCTTGAACGCGGCTTCCGGGTTCAGCTTCAGCTCGCGCATGGCGTAGAGCAGCCGGCGGTGAACCGGTTTCAGCCCGTCGCGGGCATCGGGCAGCGCCCGCTGGGTGATGGTGGAGAGCGCATAGGCGAGATAGCGTTTCGACAGGGCCTCGTCGAAGGCTTCCTCGACGATATGACCGCCATCAGGATCGAAATTTTCACCCATCTCGCACCACCTCTCGATTCGGACAGGTCAGTATAGGTGATTTGCCGGACCGGGCAGGTCCCGGACGCAGGAAAACGGGCTGCTTTCCCCAGCTATATCGGGGCAATGCACCGGATGGGCGCCCATCCCGCACTTCCGGCGCACCAAAGCCGCACTTGGATCACACCGCAAGCGCGCGATAGGCTCACCCAAATCGCTCCGGAAAGGCACCTAAATGCCGCCCACCATCGCCATCGCCGCAGCCAGCTGGGCCCTGCTCGCCCTGATCTCGCTGAGCTATGCCCTCCGCATGCGCCCCTCCCGCGCCATGCCGATGCAATGGGGTCTGAACGGTCAGCCGGTCTGGTCAGCGCCGCTCTGGCTGGCGCTGCTGTTCACACCGGTACTGGCGGTTTTCGTCATGGGGCTGACAGTGTGGCTGACCTACACCGCCGTCAGCGCGCTGGTGATTATCGTCATCACCCTGCAGGCCGTGGCCTTTCTCGCAGCGCACCTCGTGCATCTGGAAATCTCGCGCCGGCAAATCCAGCACCGGGACGAGCGCTAGAGCCGCCCTTCGCGCTCTAGCGCGCTGATCAGGCGCTCGCGCGCATCGGGCAATTGCTTGTCGACCGGCCAGAGCACTCGACGCTCCAGGAAATAGCCGGTCAATTCCAGCCCCTTGGCGATATCACCCTCGGCAATCTGCCCGGACCCTTGCAGAAAGCCCGGCAATTCCAGCAGCTTGGGGGCATAGGGCGCGGCTTCCTCGGCGCAGACGGCGCGGCCGGTGCGCGGGCTGATATGGGTCAGGTCTTCGGTCGTGCCGGTGACGGCGCATTTCTCCCAGTCCAGCCCGTAGCCGAGATCGGACAGCAATCCCGCCTCCCAGCGCACATAAAGCGCCGGCCAGATATCGATATCCTCCAGCGCCGTCAGGAAGACGCGGAAACCGTCATAGACCGCCTCATGCTGTTCCCGCTCGGGCAGGGCGAGAATGGCCATGGCGCAGGCCGCATTAAGCCCCGCCAGTGCGGTCCGGTCTTCCATGACAATGCCAGCGCCCAGACTGTCCGGCTCGACCTGGAACTGGCCGAGATGTTCGGCCAGCCGGGCGCGCCAGGCGACGCGGATCTCGTTGCCCGGCTGCAAGATCGGCCGCAGAGCGCGCGAGCGAGCGCCCTTGACCAGACCGGCATGACGGCCCTGCCCCGGGGTCAGCACTTCGATAATGGCGCTGGTCTCACCATGCGGGCGCACGGCGAGGATAATGCCGGAATCACTCCACTCCATGGGGCAAGACTAGACGTCGAAATCCAGACCGACATCGGAATAATGCCCGCGCCGGTTCATCCATTTCGGATCGACTTTGACATTGAGAAAGAGGTGGACCTTGCAGCCCAGCACTTCTTCCAGCTCCGCCCGCGAGGCCTCGCCGATGGCCTTGAGTGCGGAACCGCCCTTGCCGATGACGATCGGCTTCTGACTGTCGCGCTCGATGAGGATGGATTGCTCGACCCGGATCGACCCGTCGCGCAGGCGTTTCCAGGCCTCGGTCTCGACCATTGAGGCGTAGGGCAGCTCTTCGTGCAGGCGCAGATAGACTTTCTCGCGCGTGATTTCCGCGGCCAGGATACGCGAGGGCAGGTCTGCGACCTGGTCTTCGGCATAATGCCAGACGCCCTGAGGCATCAGCGAGGCGAGCTGGGCTTTCAGCGTGTCTACGCCATAACCGCGCTTGGCGGACACCATGAAAATGTCGGAATAACAACCGGTTTCGAAGAGATTTTGAGAGATCGCAAGAAGCCGGTCGCGCTCCAGAAGGTCGATCTTGTTGAGCGCCAGGATCGCCGTCTTGCCGTTGCGTTTGAGCCCCTCGATAACGCGCTCATCATCCTCGATCATCTTGCTGTCGCCGGACTTGCTTTCACCACGCGCCATGCGATCGCGCGCGCTGGCATCGATGACATGGATGATGGCATCGGCATCATCGGCCCCGGCCCAGGCGGCATGCACCATGGCCTTGTCGAGCCGGCGGCGCGGCGCGAATACGCCGGGCGTGTCGACAAGCACGATCTGCGTCGCCCCTTCCAGCGCCACACCGCGCACGGAAAAGCGCGTGGTCTGGACCTTGTGGGTGACGATGGTGACCTTTTCGCCGACCAGTGCATTGACCAGGGTCGACTTGCCGGCATTGGGCGAGCCA
>NZ_JASBRQ010000043.1 GCF_030149425.1 Maricaulis sp.
GACGTTAAAAGCCAGTGATCTGCAGGATGCACAGATCATGGAGGTCTTGAAGCTGGCACACCAGCTGACCGACACCATGAAGCTGTTCTTCAGCTCGCTGGACCAGTCGATCTGCCAAGAGTTTCATTATATCGCGGACTATATCTCCCGAACCCGGGACGAGATCGCCGCGCTACGCCCGAACGATATCAAGTCCGAGCGCATTCCTTCGGCCGGTGCCGAACTGGAAGCGGTCGTGACCGATACGGAGAAGGCCACGGAAACGATCATGTCTGCTGCTGAAAGCGTCCTCTGCGACGAAGAAGCAGACTACGACGCCTACCGTGCGAATGTGGAAGCCAAGATGATGGAAATCATCGAGAATTGCAGCTTCCAGGACCTCGCCGGCCAGCGCGTTTCCAAAGTGGTCAACTCCCTGCGCCACGTGGAAAGCCGCGTCGCCCGCTTCGCTGAAGTCATGGGTGTACACGATGCCGACACCACGGTTCAGGAAACCGAAGAAGACAAGCGCGCCAAGGACCAGTTGCTGAACGGTCCGGCTCTGAACGGCCCGGAAACGAGCCAGGACGATATCGACGCCTTCTTCTCCGGAGAGGGAGACGCCGGAGCGCTCGACCAGGGATCGATCGACTCTCTGTTCGACTAAGTCTCCTAGTCGGACCAGACCAGTTGCCGTGCGCCCCAGCGCGCGGCAACGCCATAGGCTGACAGGCTAAGCGCGACGGCTTCGAGATCGAAGCCGTCATCTTACATTTCAGCGCCGAGAATACCGTCAGCGATGAACATGGCATCAATGCCGGCCCGGTCAGCGCCGGCGATATCGGTTTCCGGTCCATCACCGATTGCCAACACCTGCTCTGCATCGCCGGACCAGCCAATCGCCCGCAAAGCGTCGAAAGCCAGCTGATAAATCGGCCGGTGCGGCTTGCCGGCGACGATACTCCGACCGCCCATCTCACGATAATAGCGGGCAATAGCACCGGCGCAGTAGATCAGGCGGTCGCCAGCCTGAACCACGATATCAGGGTTGGCGCAGACAAGATCGAGCTTGCGTTCAAGCGCTGCACGCAACACGGCCTCATAGTCTTCCGGCTTGCCATTCCAGTAGTCGTCCGGACCGGTGCAGGTGATGAATGCCGCCTCTTCGACCGGGACGAACTCGATACCGAGGCCGGCATAGAGCGCGTCATCCCAGTCCGGGCCGATGCGCAAAGCCTTGCCCGGCGTGCGCGCCACAAGCTCGGCATAGATCGCGTCGCCAGAGGTCACCACCGTATCGGTCGCATCTTCCGGCAGCCCCATCTCATCGAGGGAATGCAGCAGGCTGGGCGCCCGGCGTGGGGAATTGGAGACCAGACAGACCTTGCCGCCCTCGCCCCGGTAACGCCGCAACGCCTCGACGGCCTCGGGGATCAAGGCCCTGCCATCGCGGATCACCCCCCAGACATCACAGAAGAGGGCCGTGTAATGCGGAGCAAGTTCGGAAAGCGTGGCGCGAGAGATCATGAGGCTGCTTGAAGCAGCCCAGACCTACGCGGTCAATCGTCAGCCGGCCAGCGCGACAGTATCGTCGGCCGGGGAAAGCATGTCCTCATTGACCTGGCGCGGCTCGCCGAAGAGATGGCCCTGGCCGTAAGCGACGTCGAGCTCGAGCACTTCAACGACCGTGCTTTCCTCTTCGACCCGGTCGGCGATCAACTCGATGCCGCGACGGGCAAACAGGCTGGCAATGTCCTGATGCGCAATATCGCCTGCATCGACCCCGGCGATACGCTCAAAGCCGTCGATCGCTTCGAGCAGGCGTGCACCACCCACTTTGACAAAGCGGATACCGGCGCGCTGCATCTCGTCCACATCCATATCGAGGTCGACAACGCGATCGACGGAGAAGCGGAAGCCGAAATCGGCCATGCGCGCCATATTGCGCGCCGCGACCGCGTCGCGCTCTTCAAAGGCGCGCTGGGAAATCTCGAAAATCAGCGACCCGGCGAGGTCGGAGTGCTGACGGATAAAATCCAGGAAGGTCGGGAAGAAGGTCTCGTCCGACAGCGAGTTGAGCGAAATGTTGCAGAAAATCGCGATCTTGCGGTCCTGCCCCGTCAGCTTGCGCACGATCTGCACGCAGCGGAAAAGCAGGAGATTGTCGACCTCGGTCATCAGACCGGCACGCTCGGCGGCCTTGATGAAGGCCCCGGGCGCCAGGATCCGGCCGGTGGCATCGCGCAGACGGGTGAAGCTCTCATAAAAGGCGACCCGGCGCTGCGGCAGGGTGACGACCGGCTGGACGTAAAGGTCGACGCGGTTCTCCTCCAGCGCCTCGCGGACCGTGTCGATATCGACCGACGCCATGTTCGACGCTGCGACATTGGCGGCCGGCATAACATCCGGCCCCTCGCCGACCCGGCGCACCAGGTCTTCGAGCACTTTGACCTCGTGCACGAGCGCATTGTCACGCTCGACAGATTCGGCCCGCAGCTCGTCCGTGATCTCGTCGATCCGGCGCTGGGCCACTTCAAACTCTTCCGCCAGCGCCAGATTGGCCGCTTTAAGGTCGAGAATTTCCGTCTCAAGGGCGCGACGCTCTTGCGCCCGGGCGGCAGCAGAATGCGCCATCCCGGCAACGATGAAGACGATAGCGCCCATCATCCAGGCCGAGGCCGTCGACATCAGGCCGAGATAATCAAAGCCGAGCGCGGCTACCACAGCGACCATGATATAGGTCAGCAGGATGAGGATATCTGTCGCTTTCGCCATCGGGGCGATCCTTCTCGTCGCAACGAATCGGCGTTTCTCGCCGAACGTTAATCTGTTCCGGCCCGGGTTTTTGTTTGGTTAACGAAGGTAAACCATGGCCAGGCCTCACCCGTTTCAGGCCATGAAAAAATGCGGCCCGGCAAGGCCGGACCGCATTTTCTGCATGACTTATGAACGGGCTTTAGGCCACGTGCGGACGGATCAGGATCTCGACCCGCCGGTTCTGCTGGCGGTCATAGGAGGAGGTCTCCGGGTCGATCAGCAGCGCCCGCTCGCCCATGCCGGCAATATAAAGCCGCTCGCGCATCACCCGCTGGGCGATCAGATAATTGCCGACCGACAGGGCCCGCTGCTCCGACAAGCGCTGGTTATACTCGTAAGGGCCGGTCGAATCGGTGTGGCCGACCACGTCGATATAGGTGCGCGGGTAACGGTTCAGCACATCGCTGACATCGTTGAGAATGGAATAGAAGCGCGAATTGATGTCCGAAGAATCCGTGGCGAAGGTCACATCGCCCGGCATGATCAGCATCAGATTATTGCCTTCACGGCGCACACCGACACCGGTGTCGCTGAGCGCCGCACGCATCGCGGCTTCCTGCTCGTCCATATAGTGACCGATGGCCCCGCCTGCGAGCGCGCCCAGCCCGGCACCGATCAAGGCATTGGTGCGGCCTTCCTCGCTGTCAGAGGTATTGGTCATATAGCCCAGTACAGCCCCGGCAGCGGCACCCAGAAGAACCCCGCGCCCGGTATAATTCGGACGCGTTTCGCCCGTGACCGGATCGGTGGTTGTACAGGCCGTCATGGCCAGGGCGGCAAAGCCCACAATTGCTAAACGCAGTTTCATCGCTCTCACCTCCAAAAAACTCGCCTCGCTTGGAGTATAGCCTGTCTTGTGACAGACGTTCCATGCGACGGCTTAGCGCTCACAAGATGAACGCAGGCTGAGCCGGTTTCCGCCGTCGCACCAATGAAAAAATGCTCATCCGGATTCAGGTCGCACCTCTTGACGCTGTGGGATCCACCCCCTAAATCGCCCGCTGTTAGCAGTCGACTGGGGTGAGTGCTAATCGCTGTCCCGGCCGTCTCAATCGATATCAGTCCTCTTGTTGGAGAAAAGCCAAGATGACCTTTCGTCCTCTGCACGACCGTGTGCTGGTAAAGCGCGTCGAAGAAGAGTCCACGACCAAAGGCGGGATCATCATCCCTGACACCGCCAAGGAAAAGCCGCAGG
>NZ_JASBRQ010000018.1 GCF_030149425.1 Maricaulis sp.
TGGTTTCCGTGCCGATCGGGAAGTTGATCAGGGAGCGGGCCGTCTGCGCGCCGAAGAGTTTTTCGGCGGGGACTTCAAGAGGACCAAAGCTGTCGGTTTCCGTGCGCATCTCGCTCATGAGGGGAGGCTCCTTGCAGGCCGCTGCGGGCTGCTTGATTATGGTGAACTTCGATTCGGACGTGTATCACTGCCGCATGACGGATCAAGACGATGTTGCGCATCGCCGTGGGGGGCTCGCGCACAAATGGACTGGACGAGGGAAGGTTCAAGCCGCGATGTACGGTGACGAGCTTAATCTGCGCGTTGACGCGCTGACGACGCAAACGCGCCGGTTCAAGGCGTTGATCGGGGACTTTTTTCGCCTCGAATTCAAGCGCGTGCGCCCGAAATACGGTCCCTATGAAGTCGTCATTGAAATCCAGCGCACCGAGCACAGCCCGGTGCATGACGTCGACAATGTCGCCAAGGCCGTACTCGACGCTCTGACCGGCGTCGTTTTCCATGATGATAGCCAGGTGGAAAAACTCCTGGTCACCAAGACCGTCGGGGAGCGGGCCCGGATCAGCGTCACGGCGCGGCCGATGGCGCGACAGGAGGTCGGTGAGCTCGCCTAGCTCTCCAGCCAGGCGATGGCCTCGTCTTCAGTGTTGAAGTGCTGGTAGATAAACGCGCTCTTATTCTCCGGCACAAGTTCATACAATTGCGTGATCATGTCGTGGCCATAGCCCGTTGTGACCATGGCGGCCTTGTGCTGTCCGGTGAGCTTGTCCTTGTGCGCGGCGAGAACTGAAAGAATATCGGCGCGGATGGCCTCGAGGGTAAACTCGGACATGTCCGTTTCCGGATCGACCAGAATGAGGCGGGATTTGCCCGTGCCCCAATGCTCGCTGGTCAGCATTTTGACAATCGCGGAACCAACCTCGGACGCCAGCATCAAGCCGGACACGCGGTGCTCGAACCAGCCGCGTTCAGGATTGTAAGTCGCGGTCACGGTCATCGCATTGGCCTCGTCATGTCACCCAAGAGTGCAGTTTAGTAGAGCGCGATTTTCGCTCAAGACGGGAATATTCGAATAACCGGCGCAATTGCTTGCCCGGAAATCCTCGCCTTCGCTGATGGCCCGCCCTAGTGTCTTGCGTGGATGGGAGAGACATGCCGGCCCGCGCGGCCGCGCAAAAGCTATGAGGGAAAATATGCGAAAGCTGATTGGTTTGGCGGCCATTGCCATGATGGCGGTCAATGGAACGGCGATGGCTCAGGTCGAACGCGTCGTTGTCGGCAATCTGGAAATGGAAAACATTCCGGAGATCCCGGCCGAGGTGAGCGAACGCCTGCGCACCTACCAGAATGTCCGGGGCGCCGGCTTCCAGGGCTTTTTGCCCGATGGCGGTATCCTGATCTCCACCCGGTTTGCGGAAACCAGCCAGATCCACCGGGTTGATGCTCCGCTCGGCACCCGGTCCCAGCTGACCTATTATGACGAGCCGATCGGCGGCGCCAGCGTGCGCCCGGGCGATAGCGGCGAATTCCTGTTCTCGCGCGATCGCGGCGGCGACGAGTATTTCCAGCTCTTCCTGTTCGATACTGAAAACGGCCGCACCCGTCAGATCACCGAAGACACGACCCGCAACGGCTCTGCCAGCTGGTCGAGCGACGGCGAACAGATTGCCTGGTACCGGTCGACCGAGGGCGATCCCAACTGGGATATTCTTGTCGCCGATACCGACAATCCGGATAATCGCCGCGTCCTGGTTGAGGGCGAGGGCGCGGTGTTCCCGGGCGACTGGGCCGATGACGGCTCCAAGATCGCCATGATCCGCTATTACTCCATCACCCATAGCGACCTGTTCATTGTCGACACCGCTAGCGGTGACGTACGCGAACTCAACGCCGATCTCGATATCGCCTATGCCGCACACGAGTTCGAGCCGGGCGGCGACAACCTCCTGGTCGTCACCGATGCCAATTCCGATTTCCGCCGCGTGGTCCGCATGGATGTCGAGACCGGCGAGATGACCCCGGTCACGCCGGATCATGGCTGGGATGTGCAGGGAATGGACCTGTCGCCGGACGGCCGGACGCTGGCCTATGTGCTCAATGCCGGCGGTGTTTCGCAGCTGCGCATGATGGATATCCGCAGCGGTGACCAGCTCGACGCGCCGGAACTTCCGATCGGCCTGATTGGCGGTATGCGATGGGATGACGCCGGCGAGCGTATCGGTTTCACCCTCAATGCCGCGACCTCGCCCAGCGATGCCTGGATCTATACGCTGGAGAGCCAGACGTTGACGCGCTGGACGATGAGCGAAGTTGGCGGTCTCAACACTGAAACCTTCGTCGAGCCGGAGCTGATCAGCTATGAAAGCTTCGACGGGCTTGATGTTCCTGCCTTTGTCTACCGCCCGGACAGCGACGGGCCGCACCCGGTCATTGTTTCCATCCATGGCGGTCCGGAGAGCCAGTATCGCCCCGGCTTCTCCTCGACATTCCAGTACTGGCTCAACGAGCTGGGCGCCGCCGTGATCGCCCCGAATGTCCGCGGTTCGAGCGGTTATGGCCGCGAGTATGTGATGATGGATAATGTCTTCAATCGCGAGGACTCCGTGCGCGATATCGGTGCGCTTCTGGACTGGATCGAAACCCAGCCGGACCTCGATAGCGACCGGGTTGTGGTCTTTGGCGGATCCTATGGCGGCTATATGGTGCTGGCGTCGCTGGTGCACTATTCCGATCGCCTGGCCGGCGGGGTGAATATCGTCGGCATTTCCGATTTCCGCACCTTCCTGGAAAACACCGCCGGCTATCGCCGCGATTTGCGCCGGGCCGAATATGGTGATGAGCGGGATCCGGATGTGGCCGCCTTTTTCGAGGAAATCTCTCCGGCCCGGCAGGCTGCCGAGATCACCGCTCCGCTCTTTATCATCCAGGGGCTGAACGATCCGCGCGTCCCGGCCAGCGAAGCCGAGCAGATCCTGGCCGCGGTCCGCGAGGCGGGTGGAGATCCTTGGTATCTCCTCGCCAATGATGAGGGCCATGGCTTCCGCAAGAAGGTCAATCGCGACTTCCAGCGCGAGGCGGAGACGATGTTCTTCCGCGAAGTGCTCGGTCTCGACTGACCCGGCTAAAGGACTATGGGGCGGCTGCCGGCCTGGGTCGGGGCCGCCTCATCGTCTGCGCTTGGTCCGAAGGGGCGTTGCCGGCCCAGATACGGCTTTCAACTCCGGCCGATTAGGCTAGTCTCCTCGCGGGTATGATCCGGGGGGACAGGATGCATCAGTTGATTTCGATTATGGCAGCCTCGGCGCTGCTGTCCGGCTGCTTCGACGGTGAGTTCGACAATGCCGTCAGCACCTACAGCAATATCGAGCCGGAGGTCTGCGAGGGCATTTATTCGAGCGATGAGGGGCCGGTTTTCGTCAGTGCTTGTCAGGGTGTTGGCCCGTGGACTGTTTATGTGCACGCCGACAGCCATCGCGAAATGACGGCCTATGCCACTGTGCCGCTCGAGCCGGGTGAGCGCCCGGAGCATTTCGCATTTGGCGGGTATATGGGCAATATGGGCGGGTATAATAACGTCATCGAGTGGCGCCTGAAGCGCGAAGGGGGCGAGCCCTTCGCGACTATTCACCGCTATCGCTTCCCGGACCCGGATGACTTCAGCCGCGCACGGGAGATCCTGACGGTAACCGCCTTGCGGGCGGACTATGCCTTCGAGTCCTGTCATGTCGGCTATGTCGATGCGACCGACCTGCCTGATGCCAATGTGCTGGCCCGGGAGCTGGCAGATCGCCTGTCCTACACATTCCGCTGTGGAACGGATTACATCTGGGTTATCGACCGCGACACGCCGACCATCGAGGCGGCCATCGCCGCGCGGCAGGAGGACTAGCGCCGGCCCCCGGCCAGCTTGGCGGCTTCAGGCCTCAGCCGCAGCCGCCACATGGCCCAGACGCCGAAGGCGGGTCCGAGTGCCAGCGGGGCAAAGGCCCAGCTCCATCCGGCAAAGCTTATCCAGTAGGGCAGGAGCTGGACCATCACCGCGGTCAGGGCGAAGCCCATCGCGGTCTGCAGGGTGAGCAATGTCCCAGTGCGCTCCGGCGGTGCCAGTTCGGCCACTGAGGCGGAAAATTGCGCACTGTCGGCGATCACACTCATCCCCCAGATGAGCAGGAGCGGCAGCATCATCCAGGGCGGCATGTTGAACCAGAGGCCGGCAAGCAGGGCGCAGCTGCCGCTGATCGCCATGGCGGCCATGGTGACTGCGGTGCGGCCGAGCCGGTCCGCCAATAGTCCGGCGATCAGGCAGGCGAGGGCGCCGATGGCGACGACGGCGAACGCTGTCAGATCGGCCAGAGCGCTTCTGGCATTACGCGCCGCCCAGTAGGCGTGGGCGAAGGGGCCGATCCAGGCCCACATGGCATAGAGCTCCCACATATGTCCCAGATAGCCCAAATTGGCCAGGCGCAGAGCCGGATCACGCCAGGCCAGGGCGGCTGCGGACGGATCGAAGGGCGGAGCCGGTTTGAGGCCGGGGCCGCCGCGTGCCAGCAGGATCAGGCCTGCCGCGCCCAGTGCGGCGACGGCGGAAATAGCGAACGGGCCGCGCCAGCCAAGCCCGATCTCGAGCGCGTTGAAGGCAAAGGGAAAGGCCGAGCCAAGTGTCAACGCGCCGACCAGCAGGCCGACCAGGAAGCCGGTATCCCCTTTGGCCCAGCTCGCCGCCAGCTTCATCCCGACCGGATAGACCAGGGCGAGGGCGGCGCCGGCGATCAGCCGGGTGATGATCATGGACAGCGAGCCCGGCAGCAGCGCCAGGGCGATGAGGTTGGCGAGCGCGGCGATGATCGCCCCGAGGGCAAACAGGCGGCGCGGATCGATGCGATCGGGCCAGCCAAAAATGGCACTGACCAGCGCCCCGATAACGAAGCCGGCCTGTACCGCACTCGTCAGCGCGGCTTGTGCCAGCGGTCCGAGCTCGCGCACGGCCATCAGGCCGGGCAGGGCTGCGGCGCCGGCAAACCAGACCGAAAGGGCAAGAATTTGAGCCAGCGCGATGAAGAAAAGGGCCTGTGACTTGCCCGCAAACGGGTTCGGGGCCGTCATTCCCCGTCGTCGGCCAGCTTGGGGCGGCGGACCTGGCAGGTCGAGGTGGCCTTGGCGGCGATCTCGCCCTCAGGCGTCCAGATCGTGCCCTCCATGAAGGCGATATTGCGCCCGATCCGCAGCGCCTGACCGCGGGCCCGGCATTTGCCCAGCGGCAGGGCGTTGAGGAAGCTGGTCTTCAGCTCCAGCGTGGGAACGCCGACGGCGTAATGCTCTGCGACGACAACGGAAAGCGACATGACCTCGTCGAGCATGGCGCAGATCATGCCGCCCTGGACGCCGCCGCGCAGATTGGCGCAGCGCGGATCCGGGTCGAACTCGGCCTCGAGCCAGCCGTCCTCGACGGAAAAGTCGAGCGGTTTGAATCCGAGCAGGCCGGCGGCATGTTCCAGCCGCACGACATTGGACAATTGTTCGCGGATTTCCTCAGGCGTGAGGCGCCGGACCTTGCGCTTGGCCAGATCAGCCGGCACGGGCGTCTTGCTCATGCCTACTTCTTGCGGAAGCTGTCGAGGCTGACCACCTGGGCGCCATCACTGTCCGACCCGGTCGCCTGGGCCGCTTCCGGCTCCGGCGTTTCCACATTGTCGGCCAGCGGCGGTTCTTCCACATCCGGTTCGTGTTCGAACTGCAGGTGAAAACCGACACTGGGATCGTGAAACCGCGACACTGCGGTGAAGGGGACTTTGAGATACTTCGGAATACCGGAGAATTTCAGCGTCACCTCGAAACCGGCATCGCCAATGTCGAGATCCCAGAACTGGTGCTCGAGGACAATCGTCATCTCTTCCGGATACTTGTCCATCAGGCTCGGATCGATATCGACACCGGGCGCCTGCGTACGGAAGGTGATATAGAAATGATGCTGGCCCGGCAGACCGCCAGGACCGGCCGCTTTCAGCAGCGCCTGTTTGACGACGCCGCGCAGCGCCTCCTGCGCCATTACATCATAGCGCATTAGATCCTTGGCCATTGATACTCCCCCGGTCTCCCGCGATCACAAGGTAAACGACGTAAACTGCAGGTCAACGAAATCCGGACGTTGGACTGCATTCTATACCCTTGCTGGGGAAGGGCGAACGGCCCTTGCGCCTGCACGGTGAAGAATTCGTTTTTATGGTGCCCGACGGCCGCTTTGCCCGCGCTGGTCGGATCAGCCGGCATGGCGATGACGCTCCGCCGGGCAGTCCGGTGTGAGCACGTATTGGCATCGCGATGAGCAGACCAGGTCGCGCTTTTCGCAATCGGTGACGAATTGCGAGAGCCAGACTTGCGCTGTCTCGAGCCGGGCGAAGATACAGACCTGGAAGCCGCCGCCGCGCAGGGCCGCACGGAATAGGGTTTCGCCCAAGGTCGGCATGTCAGGATTGGTGCTGACCAGCGCGATGGCCGTCTTGGACGGTGTCAGTTCAACAAAAAACGAAGCCAGATCAATCGCATCATCCGGTGAAAGCGGGATGCCGTTTTCGGACAGATCAAACAGATAGCGGATTGGACGCCCGGACCGGTTCTGCTCGGAGATCTGCCCGATCGCGTCGAACAGGTCCGTTGAGCGCTGTTCCTTCGCCACGGCCATGGCGAGGGTTCCGGTATTCAGCCATTTGATGCGCGATTGGTAACCCATCGCCGCCCGCCCGGATTGCTATTACAATTGGTAGCAGATTGCGTCTGTTTGGTTAAGGGGAAGAAAACGGCGTGCTGCAGTCCCTGTTCATGCGAAGCGGGCAGCCCAGATGGACGCTGCAAATATCGAAACGGGCGCGCGATGGCAGGGGAAAAGTGGAGGCTTCTGTTGCCAGGCGCCTCCGAGCCCCGCCTATTCCGGCTAAAGGGAATAGGAGTTTTAGCGAGATTACCCGCGCTGCTTACGCAGCGAGAGCGACCTCTTCAGCGTAGTTGTCATTTGCAACTATTTAA
>NZ_JASBRQ010000058.1 GCF_030149425.1 Maricaulis sp.
CGTTAGCCAAGGGTGTATGGCAAAACGCCCAGCAAACAGGATGAGGTGGAGCACACCGAAGACGAGGATGCGCGATCCTGGTTTGGTGACGAATTGCAGCGTTGCGTGAATTCCGTAGATGAGCAGGCTGATGCTGTAGAAGCCGCAACGCAGCATGAAGATGATATGTCCGAATAGCTGCATCATTTTTGTGAGAACTCCACTTTGGCGTAGTAGCGACCGGTTGATTTGAAGCGTGCGCCGTTGCGCACAAGGATGGCGTCGCAGCGATAATTGTTTTTGGGCCCGCCGGTGCGTAACTCATTGGCGAATGTTTCGGGTGGCACGGCATCGTCCTGATAGGTGCTGATGCTCTCCGTCTCGCCAAGCGAGCGGCCATGCCCGCCACCAAAGGCACCTTCCTCCTCGCCTTGATTGCTGCTGGAGCCAGTGTTTTTTGAACGTGAAAGACTGCGCGAGTGGTTGTGACGCTCTACCTTTCCGCACAGTGCCGAGGCGTAGCGTGCCGATTCTACATCTGTGGTGGCATGAAAGAACTTGTTCTGCGCTTTGGCTAACAGCGCGTCCGCCGCGTGTTCATCTACCGACGCAAATGCGGATCGGAGGGTGGGGATATCCTGGGTGATGAATATGGGGGCGACGCGCGCCGCTCTTGCGGTGGCGAGCGCTTCGATGTCGGTGGGGGATGCCAGCGCCTGATATTCATCCATGTAGAGGGTGCATGGACGCGTTGTTTTGGTGATCGGCGTGCGCTGCATGGCGGTGTAGAATTGTGAGATGATCATTCGCTGGATCATCAACGCGGCGCGGCCAAATTTGTGCAGCGGGATATCGAGAATAATAATCGCCCCCTCCCTGCACAGCTCGGGCACGAAATTCGTCTGACCGTTGAGCAGCGTTCTGGGTACTCCGGCTAGCAGCGGGTGGATGACGCTGGTGAGCGTCGCGTTTACCGAGGTGCGGGTTCTATCCCCCAGTTTCGGGTATACGTCGAACCAGTAGTCGCCATGCTCCTCCAACGCTTTTTGCGCATAGGCATCACCTTCGTGGCGCGCTTTGTGCGCCGCTAGCAGCATGGTTTGTGAAAAGAAGCTTTCCTTTTGCCAGCGCGGATCGGCTGCTTCTGCTCGGGTGGTGGGGGCGGTAGCGATGAAACGGTGAATGCTAACCAGGTCAATTTGTTCGTAGGCGGCGATGATGATCGCAATGCTGTGGAAGAGCAGTTCCGCGGCTGACTTTTGAAAGAACGGGTTTTCACCCCCGGACGGGTTGTTTGCGATGCCGTCGTCCTCGGCCATCTGCATGATGAGAGAGACAAGATTGTGCTCAAACCCCCGAGGGGCGTTCGTGGCTAGTTCATAGTTCAGGGTATTGATGCGATGCAGACATGTTTCATCGACGGTGATGACGGTGGCATCACGCCCCTCCCGCCCCACCTCTTCGGCCAGTCGCTCACCCTCGTTTTCCTTCACTGCTGCCATGACCGCACCCCATCCGGCACGTATCGTTGCTCGAAGTAGCGCTTTTCCTGAGCTGCTGGTCTTTCCGCTGCCGACACCTCCGGTGATGAACGTTCCCTCGTATAAATGCCTTGCGCGAAGGGTCACGCTGCCGAGCTGGAGCATGGGCGTGTCGGGATGTGCCCAATAGGGTGTGGCGTGTTTGATAGGTCTGGGGCCAAAGATACGCATACTCGTCTCCGTTAGATTGATTGTTCGGGTAGGGACGGCTCGACAATTTCCGGCTCGGCTGTCGGCGTTGCGACTTCGTTTTGCGGTGCAGACAGCGAGGCGTCACCGTAGAGCTCGGCTTGGTCGGGTTCTGGCCCCCAAGTCTGATCGTAGAGCTCGAAATGCCGTTCAGGCTCCGGCTCTTTTTCTGTTTCTGACGGGGCCAAATCTTGCGCCGAGATGTCGGGTGTGACCTGTCGGCCGTACCAGCCTTGCTCAACGACAGCGTGGCGCACCGAGTCATTGACGCTGGCGTACCAATTCCAAAAGGACATGGGGTTCTCCTTGATTTGGCGGGTGTTGGGCTGGGCTTGCGCCCATCCCTGGCGTGAACCGTCACTCGCGTGTTGCTGTTGGTGGGTTTTGGCCGACTAGAACAGCGCGACCGTGCCGCCCGTCAGGGCCGCTACGGCCAATGCTAGGACGAAACGCATCGTACTCGGTGACGCCTTCTCCCATTCGTGGTTACAGGTGTTGCAGATGTAATCGTCTTGATTGAGGTGCTCTTCGGTGCGGCGCACGTCTTTGGAACCGCAATTGGGACAAGCCATGGCTGGCCTCCTTTCTCGGGCTGATCAGGAAATGAGTTGGAAAAGGAAAAGGCCGGCGATGAGGATCAACGCTCCGCGAACAAACTTGCTCTGGAGGAGGCCAGTTTGCTCGGCGGCGCTCTCGTCCGCCTCTTCATCGGGCGGGATGTAGCCAAGACGCTTGATGTCGTCGCGCGCCATACGGCCAGCGATGGCGTGACCACGGATGAACACATCCCCCACATCACCAATGCCGATGATGGCGCCAACGATCACATCGAAAAGGATGATGGCGACCATCCCGAGAATGGTCGTGAGTGAAACGCCGGCTCGGATCGCGTTGGCGATGATGACGCCGCCGGCACCGAGCGAATAAGCCCCACCCACACCAGGCACGAGCCCGACTAGTGCGTCGGCGCCGATGCCCCAGTTCTTACCGATGGGGATTAGGCGATCAGAGAAGTCTTCTACTCCTCGGATCGCCGCATACGCTTCGGCGTGAGCTGACGCTCTGGCTTCATCGGTGGTTGATGGATTCGATCCATCGACTGGCGTCTCGTTAGCGAAATCGATGTCGCGGTTTTGGATGTCGGTCATTTGCCATACCTCTCCTGTTCGCGGTGCAGATCGCGCCGCGTTGCTTGCGTTGAACTGAAACGAAATCAGGCGCCCGTTTGGGCGCCTGTTGGTTTGTGGCTTCTTCGTCGAGACTTGCTCGCGAGGAGGGACGCGTGCAGCTTGCTACCGTCCTGCGTTGTGTGGGCCCTGATCGCCCAGAAACTACTACACTTGATCACTTCGAACCCCATTGGCACTGATCGCTGCTTTATGTGCCAATAAGAACATAAACCGGTAAACGAAAGCTCACCGGAGCCTTTACCTAGGATTCAGAATAACCTAAGGGTGCGAATAAACTGGTCATCGACCACGCCCAGTTTGAATGCGATCTTTGGTCGCGTAGAAGAATGGCGAAATATCCTCGTCGTTCGTGTCAGCAAGCTCCCGAAGCACTGATCGGCGGCGCTCCAGAATTTCGGCACGCGAAAAGCCGAAAAAGTCTGCGACCGGATGCTCATCGCGTCGGGCCCGTTTGACGAGCGCATAGTACAAGCGATTATCTATCCGCTCTAGCACCCCCGCCCAAATGCGGCGCTCTTCGATCGCCTCGGCGTAGTGCTTCTTTAAAAAGGCTTCTGGTTCGCCATCGACGCGGATGCCACCGTATTTCACCGGTGCGCGGTCAATTGGTTCGTTGGTTCTATATTGCTGACGCAGCTCTGCCACGTGAGACAGTTCGGGAAAGGACTCCAACAACTTCTGACGTGCTTCTACAGACGGGGTGACGCCGGAATTGGACAGGTATGCGTCCAAGCGTTCATTCAAGATTTTGTCTGTAAAGTGTGTTTCCGCGGCCAGCCTCTCTCTAAATGTACTTAATCTTCTGTAGGAATCGACGAGTATATCGCGCAGGCGAGAATTCGCACCACTCGACTGATCGATTTCTTCCAAACGACAGATCACGCTTAGTGCAGAAACCGACCACCGATCGACGTCGTCCACAATGCTGGGCTCTGTCGAGTCTAGTGTCATCAAATGCTCGATGACAGCTACAAAGCTCATTATTTCCGACACGGTATCTGGTGAGAGATAAGGTGATAGCTCCTTGCATACTTCCCGAAAGGAAGCATCCGCATCGGCTGCCAGTTCCGATGCGCTGACAGGCAAGCCTGTCGTGCGGAGAGCGGAGGAGCGAGCCATTGTCGCTTTGTCGTCCGATTCTGTTAACCGGGCGTTGAGGAATTCGGCCGGGTTCGGGCGCAGAATAAATCGAAACCGATTGCATCACCCCACTCATCCTCGGCCTCGCCCGGTTGGAGTTGCTGGTGGTGTTGGTGGGCAAGTGATTTCGGAATCGCATTCGTCCAGAGCGATGGTGTCGGTTGCGAGGTCGGCGGAGCTGAGGAAGGCATCGAGAGTGTGCCCCTGTGCTGCAACATCGCGCTCCCCTTGCTCGGTGGAGTGTGACGCGGCGGTCGAGATCGCATCATTTGCTGAAAGCCCACGCGCTTCGAGAGCCGCTCGTTGTTGGGCCTGGGTTTGATCGAGCAGTGCATCGGCGCGCTCAGCACCATCGGCATCGCCGGCGCGCGCATATAGATCGCGGGTGATGGTGAGGCGATCGCTGCGGGCATCCAGCGCCGCCAGCGTATTGCTGTGTTCCAGCGCCTGTTGCTCGCGGAGTGCAGCGTCGCGGTATGCGCGTTGTTCTTCTTCGGTGAGTAGATGGCCGTAGCGCTCGGATGCGTCGCTCCACAGGGCGTTCACTTCCCCTTGCGTGTCGCTGAGGAAGTTCGCGGCTCGCGCGTCGGCCTGGCGGATGGCGTGTTGCTGGGCGGCAGCTCCGGTCTGCTGGGCCGCCTGTTCGATACGGCTGTGAAGGCTTGCAATTAGTTCGGCTGAGGGCGCGGCTCCGGCCGCTTTGACAGCTTCAAGCTCTGCCAGAATGGTTGAGAGTTCGCCTGATGCTTCACCGGCGCTGTGCATGGCCGTTCGCACGGCTGCGATGAGTTGATCAACCGTGTCGAATTTGGGTGCGCTGGGCGCGCCTGTAATGTCTGAATTCACCTTCCCATTATACGATTTTGGCGGGGTGAATTCAGCAACAAATTTGAATCTTCACACAACTGTAACAATTTGATTCAGTTGGGTGTATTGGCGCATTCAGTGGCGATTTGGGGCGCTTCGAGCCCCGCCTCGCGCGCTAGCTCGGCGACCTCTCGCTGCGTGGCGCACAGCGTGGCGAGACGTTCGGCCTCGCCTGGTGATCCGGCAGCGCGGAAGGCCAGCTCACGGCGACGCCCTTCAATGCCGCCCGCGACCAGGCAGTTTTCCCGCGTGGTTTGGTTTGCCTCACACGCTGCTCGCACCCGCGCCAGCACCTCTGTTGTGTAGCGGAGGTCATCTACGCGCTCGTACGCTTCGGGATGGGAGATGCCGTCTAACATTCCTCGCAGGTAGGTTTGGCTCAAGGTTTCAGCCTCGGCGGCGCTTTGCGCTGCCAAGGTGACGGCGAGGAGAAGGGCGATCATCTGATGCGGCCCTTGTGACGGAACACGCGGATGGCCACGCCAGCAATGATGCCGCCCAGTGCGTTTTCGAGCACATTGAGGAGGTGGGCGTGAAAGGTGTCTTGGGGGTGATCGTCGTGATGGTGCGGGGTGTTTACCAGATGCTTCGAGCCGTCGCTTAGCTCGACTTCGTATTGATGCATGACGCGCTCCATGGAAAATATTGGCACGCCAACAATGAACTGTTGAAACACTTACATCAAAACTGTATCATAAATACAAATATATAGTTGAATATATTCTTGCTTGTTATTTATGAAGGTTGAAAATTACCCGCAAAACGCGACTGATCCATCACCTCAGGAAAAAGTGAGCGCCCGAGCGTGCAACGCTCTTGATGTGAGTGTTGCAAAATTGGGAGCGGCGATGGAGCCGGTCGAGAATTGGGCGCTATTTGACCGCCAGGGACGACGGAAATATCTGGTATCGAGTGAACGCAAGCGCTTCTTCCATGCGGCAATGGAGGGGCCACTCGCCGATTCTGTGTTTGCAAATCTCCTTTTGCACAGCGGCTGCAGGATTTCCGAGGCGCTGGCTGTCTGCCCTCAACACATCGACGTAGAAGAACAGTTTGTCGTGTTTCGCACTCTCAAAAAACGCGGCCGCATACATATCCGCGCTGTCCCAGTGCCAAGGGACTTCTGGAAGAGGGCGCTGTTGATGGTCGGACGGGACAATACGAGCTCCGCCGAGCCTATATGGCGATGGTCGCGCAGCACGGCGTGGCGAAAGGTTAAGCGCATCATGGCGCGCGCGGGCATCGAAGGCGTGCATGCCAGCCCGAAGGGCTTGCGGCATGGCTTTGCTGTGGAGGCCCTGGCCAAGGGCGCACCGCTGACGTTGGTGAAGACCTGGCTTGGGCATAGCCGGTTGGAATCTACGCAAGTTTATACGCAGGTGATGGGGGCTGAAGAGCGAGCGTATGCCGAACGCATGTGGTGGTGAGGGAAATCCACGGGGAAAACGGGCCCCGGCACAACTCAGAACACCGGAATCAATCGAACATCACGCAACTAACGTATTGATGGAGAGATTGATGAGCTCAGATTGGGATGCAGATGATTTTGCGCGCCTAATGGCGCTGGAACACGCTTGGTACGCGGTCACATTGGTTTCCGCCGGCAATTATGCCGGAATGAACGGAATCAAGATCAAAGACGCTGTACAGCAGCTTCGCGATGCGGTGGAAAGCTCGCTCTACGACCATGATGACTTGCCGGGCAATACGCGACAGCTCATGCGCGGCCACCTGAAACGCATGTTCGATGAAGTAGAACAGATGGCAGGCCAGGCGGATAGACCAGCAGCATAGCTTAGCCCCTCCAAATCTCCTCTCGCTCTGTCCAGCCGATAGCGGTTTTGTGCTTTGTCGCGCCGTCATCGGCTTTGGCGGCAAGTGGCTGGGCCACTCCTTCTCGTTGTTGCGGCCTGAAGGTGCTGCAACCCAGATGCGGCGCGGTTTCCTTCGCACACCGCGATGATGCGGCTGGTTAGACGGAGGAGTTATGACATGGATGGAAGTATGCGCGCTGGTTACCGCTTTGGCGGCCTTGTTCACCTCTACAGCGCAAGTGATCCGTGCGCTTAGGGAGTGGCGGTGAGGGGCTCATCGTTAGCATCCTCGCTTTCGGGATGGATAAGGATTGTTTCCGGGCGCCCAAGATGCACGTAGCTAATCGCACTAGAACAAGCCAACGATATATTGAAGAGCTTGCGAATGGCGGCCTCGTCCTGCCCGATCATCTGAGCTGCCTGATCTATGATGAGATCGAACGGCGCAGGTTGGAGGCTGTTGATGGCCTGGTTGCCGTACAAACCTATATCCCGATACTGCGGTTCACTGATGAGGCGTCGTCGTTGTAGGAGTTGCAGGAAGTCCGTGAGCGCCTGCATTCGGAGCATGCCCGAGACGAATTCGAGCCAAGTTAGTGATCGCTTGTAGCTCTTGAACGCAGCTGGCAAGAAATCCGTTATGCGGTAGACAAGTCGCGCAGCGAACGAGGCTGCATGCATTGCGTGTAAAGGAAAAACGCTCGACAGTACGGCGCGCGAACGAAGCGACAGAAATCCGTTTCCCGTTGTCGCGTGGTTGCGATCGGCCGCGTGCGTATCGCACGCACTGAGAACCACGATAGGCGGTGGCCGTTGCAGCTTCTGCTGAAGGTGCCATACATCAACCGGTGTATCCATCAAGTGCAAAACAGCCGCATCGCCTTCAGCATGCGACCCGTGTCCGTCGAAGATGACCAGAGCGCCTTGGTAGTTGTTCAACGCCTCGACTAGCTCTTCCTCGGAAGAGACTTCGACCTGCCGAATACTAATCTTGTCTCGCCACAGCTTTCCGAAAATCGAGAAAGCGTGTTCGAAGTAAGGTTGGATTGGATCATCCCTGCGAAGCGCGCTGATAATCAAAATTTCGGAGAACGCGCTTGGTGTTAGGTGCAACGGCCCCTTGGGGCCGATCTGTTCGACAAACAAGTTGCCGGGCGTGACCGGTATTCGGCTTGTGTCCTTCGCTAACGCTAGTGGAAGGCCGTCCAATTCGCACCATTCCAGGTGCGCATCCGCAATAATGCGAACGCCAGACTCAGACTGACGCACGACCTCCATTAGCTCCTTGGGGACCGACTTAGTTATTCTGTGCTGCATCTGTCGGAAAGCTTTGTGCCTCCGTCGCTCGTTGGTGTTTGCTCCCCGATGATGCGCCGCGAACTGCCTGACTTGACCGCTTGTGCGGTTCACGTCATTTGGCAAACGGAGGACAGCCGAAATTTCCGATGCGGCCAGCGCACCAACGCAGTCGGTACCAAGACGGCATTCCAATGCGCGCGTTTCCAGGATATGTCGAGCGAACGCCTTTTCACGGTCAGGTCTATCGAACGACCCCAGTGCATTGGCTTTTGCCTCTGTGAGTTCAAAATTGTAACCAGCTTGCCGCTGCAACATGCGCTGTACAGTTTTGAATGCCGCACGCCCTTGAGGAGCGAACACCTCGCCTGGGGGTGAGAGACTAAAGAAGTGCGGGAAAACAGCAGGAGCATATAGATTCACGTCGGGAGGGCATCGCCATGCGCGATGCGCCTCACGTTCGCCAATCCGTCGTCGCTCTTCTTGTATGCTCATCGCCGAGCGAACGATTTGGTCGAGATAGGGCGCGTTGCCAGCGCTCGGTTTCGGTATCTCAAACCTGCCTGAAACCATATCATCAAAACCCGCAGCCGTAAGCGCCATCAAGTTCGGAACCACTGAGTTGTGCCCTTTGAGTTGATAACCCAGATCGCGTGGTGGTAGCGGCTCCCAGCTCGCTATGGCGTTGTGTGCGTTTGCCAATTCGGCCGAACTCACCTGCCCTGCCAATTCATCGCAAATTTTGAGGAAATGAGTTTGTAGGGCTTCGATCGTGAATTCATCGTAGTTGATCACGCCGCCCTGCTCGGCCACCACCGCGATGGAAAATGTGTGGCCTTTAATCCAGTCTTTATAGTCATCAGCGTCATGCCCGTGGCCAAGCAACAGCACAGTAAATGGAGCGAAGGGCGGCGTTACCATCGATTTGATGGCGCGAGGCGACTGTGGATACCAGTTCACTGACGCGGCTCCGCCCATTCGCACCGCCAAATAGGCGTTTTGACCTTCGGGCGTTCGCTCGAAAATGTCAGAGGGGAAGCGGCTTGCCAGACGGACTAGGTTAGAGTTGGCGAGCAGGCTTGGAGCAAAGCCCTGTGTGAGTGATGCGTGTTCTGGATCGTCGTCATGCACCGGTATGATGAAATGAATTGTGGGGAGGAGCGGTGGCAGCTCAGCCTCAGTCATCCTGCGAACGCGTCCATTAGATCGACAGCTCCTTCGGCCTTTGCATCCACTGCCTGCCGGTATCGGCCATGCCTGTCATTGTATCGGTAAGCTTCTGCGGGCTTGAGGCCGTCGGAGGCGATGCGAACTCCGTTCAAAAGCTTCCGAAATCGTCGTAGCGGCATCATTGAGTTAGCCTTGCCCAGCTTCGGCCGCGTTCGCCGCAGTTTCAAATTCGGCCGCGATTTGTTGAAGCAACGCCGCCATAGCTTCTCGGTCCTGCGCCTCCATTGCACGCTCAATGTCGGAATGCGAGTACCGTTCACGCCACAGCGTATCCGCTCGCTCTCGAATTCCGGCAGCTGCACGAAGAAGCTCGTCGCCGGCCGGCGCGTCTTCCTTCGCTAGTTCAGCGGCCAGAAATGATCCAACGGACGCGCGATCTTCGCGCATCAATTTTAACGTCGCGATTGCGAACATTCCACGCTCTAGTACGCGCTGGCCATTGCGTTCACGCCCCGCTCCAAATGCCCAGGAAAGCAGCAAAGCCTCAAACGCTTCGATCTCTTCGTCAGGAATTTGCAGTACGACTCCCGTCCTGGCTAAATCGAATAGCCGTTCCGACAACCGATATGCTTCTACAAATCGGATCGTATCGGCATCCGTCGGTATCCACGAAGACGTGCTTGCAAGCCACAGTGCGTGCTTTCTCAAATCAGCCGCGAGCGAGGGCACGCAGGAAGGCGTGGTTGATGCGGCGAGCAACAGTTTTGCAATGTCGCACTGCCACGCGATTAAATCGAACGCGAAGTGTGACCGCTTTTCTATTGCCTCGAGCAACAAATCCTTTTGGCCGCGATACAACTCCTCAGCCCACTGCTCAAGATGACCTAAGAACCGTCTACTGGCGTCATCATCCTCGTTCTGTCGATCGATGTTCTGGATGAAGTGCTGAAGCTGTTGGCTCGCCGATAGCGGATCAGTCACGCTGTAGAACGACTCCAAAATGGTACTGTGCCGATCAAGTAGGCTTTCGCCGCCCGGCACCTTTAGAACCATGGATGCCAGTGAGTGCAATCGCTGTCGCAATTCTCGAAGCGCAAATCCTACATCGGCATGATCACTCCGAAGCAGGAGAATAAAATGATCGCGGAGTTGGTCGGTGGCCGTCTTCGGTACCGCGTAGTAGAGATCTTCCTTGATACCGAGTACCAATCCGCCGGTACCGATATCGGTGATTTTCTTGATCACTGTGAGGGCGTCGTTCGGCGCGCCCTCGATAATCATCATCGACGCCGTCTTACCCATGGTGCGCACGCCGTTCATCGTGACGTCGATGAACTTGTTTGATAGCGCCGTTTCAACTGCATCAGCTAAGTATGTGGCGGCCAGCGCCGCCTCGGTTTTCGATGCCGCGACATGCGCATAGTCAATCTTCGCATATAGGTGCGATAGCCCCGCAAAACTGCCGAACAGCTGAGTGAGTAGTTGCTCGTCGCGACTATGAACCGCAATGTCTACCGTTAGTCTCAAATGTTCCAGTGAATCCGTTACAAACCCTTCACCGGCGAAGGGGTTGATCATGAACGGACGGAGATCAGGGAAGAAAGATTGGCCTTTAGATTCGATGTAGGTGCGGTTGACCGCAACAATCGCGTGAAGCCCCGCCGCTGACGCCTCGTGATCACCGGCCATCGCGCTTTGACGAACCATTGAACTCACATAGCGAAGCGCTTGGCGTGCCCCATCGAGCCAGTGGGCGTTTTGCTTGAAATACGAGTACAGCGCAAAATCAGTGCCTGCCAATTCGTTTTCCTCGAGCCCCATTGCTTGGAGGTTAGATTGAATTAGCGGCCGCGCTCTCCTGGCGCGACGCCCCCAGGTGCGCATTACTCGCTGGGTACGAGCAACCAGGGATCCAATTTGCCGTGCGGGATTGATGAGCGCGAGCGCGCGATTATAGGCGAAGAGATAGAGGACTAGAGTAATCACAACAGCCCAGGCATTTCCCCACACTAGCCAAGCAGCTTCGATCTCCGCTTGGGTAATCGGGGATATCGCAATCGCCAACGCAAGAAGCATTGAAGCCAGAAACGCCATAAGTAGCGAGGGATCGCGACTGAGCCATCTAAACAGTCCATGCGGCAATCGCTCTACATTGACCTGCAAGGCGAAGAGCACGAGTGAGAAAACAATTGCTGTGGCTCCGACCAGCGTAGTTCCTACGGCTTGTGATAGATCAAACAAAACCTCTTCACGGGTGCCTGTCGCAAGCCAACTCGCAAGCTCCACTTCATTGCGTTGCACGATGGAAGCCGTCGCCAACATTAGCGCGACAATTATCAAGCCCAGAATGATCGGGCCGTGCGCCCGAACCCGCTCCGATAGGCGCCACGTCCACAAGTCCCAATGCTGCCAAGCCAGACCGTAGCCAATCGAAAAACAGCGCTTCAGGTTTGTCATCACAGATTGCATCGCCGTAGCGTAACAACAGTCTGAATTGGTTCCTAGCTGTCCGGCCGATCGGTCTCAATATGGGACACAGCACCTCGGAGTTTGGGGCGAGGCACAACGCGGGCTTTAATCCGAAATGAGATGGTGCGCGTGGTCGGACTCGAACCATCTCCTCCCTGTAATGTGATAATTCAATCAGGGGATAGAGATTTCTGCACCACCCGAACAATAGTGGTAACACCAGCGGTGTGCCTTGCGTGGCTTGAAAGGAGCGAGATCTAGGGCCGTTTGAGGCTCTTCACGCCTTTTCCTAAATCATCGCCCGCCGAATCCACAAACGAGGAGCGCTTGCGGCGCTTTGTGTTTTCGGTAACGCTAAAAACTGGTGCATTCGCGACCGAGCTCGGCCTTATTTCGATGCGTTTTTGCGTTTTGAAGAGCGGGCCTTTATGCCCTGTTTTGCTTGATACTCCAGCGCGTCGCTCTCGGCGCTAAGTTCCGCATGCATTGCGTCCCATCCGCCGATCCCCATTAACACGCGGTCGGCATACTTGATGGTGTTTACGTGACCATAATGCTGCTCGATCATCTTGACCGATGTGCCCATCTGCTGCGCGAGAATGTAGACATCTACACCAGCGGAGAGCCGGAGCGTGGCGTAGGTATGGCGCAGACAATAGGTCGTCCGCGGAATTCCGCTCGGACCCTCGCGCAGTTCGGCGTAATTCAGAAGGTCGTCGACCGTGTCTTTGTAGAGGTATTTTGCAGGCTTCCCATTGATGATGGTGAAGACAGGGTCGTTTGGTTCGGTGGCTTCCGATAGATCGCGAATGCGATCAAGGTATTTCCTTAAGCTCGCCGCGGCGATCAGCTTTCGTGTTTTTCCTTTGCCGCGCACATAAATGACCAGAATGCTTTGACCGTCTTTATCCTTGGCATCCGTTATGTCCCGCCAGCGTAGGTTTTTCGCTTCTGCCGGCCGCATGCCTGTGTTGGCCATGATAAGGATGAAATTATAACAGACAGCACGATACCAACTTCCTTGTGGTGTCGTTGCTTCCTTCATCCATGCTCGCCCCTTTGTGTGAAGCTTGCGGTATTCCTCCAGCGTAAATTCGTCACGACGGTTGGTTTTGAGTTTCGGCATGCCCTCGAACGCGTGACCGGCCGGTACGTAGCGTTTGCCAATCGCATATTTCACAATGGCTGAAAGGATGCTCATCTCGATACGGATAGTCGCATCGCTGATTGGCCTGTTGCCGCGCCCCTGCCCATTTTCCCTGCGCCAAAGCGGATATTCGGACCAGTGCCTTTGTTTCACAAGGTGAATCTGTGTGGTGCCGAGATATTTGTCGAGGGGACCTTCGACCTTGTTTCTGACGTTTTTTGCGCGCGCCTGGCTAATCTCACCGCCGTTTGCGCGGCGTTCTTGTGTTTGTGCATATTCTTCCGCGACCTGCGAGAAGGGACGATTGAACACTGGAACTTCATGCTTCACGCGGAAGCGAATGTCCGCGTCTTCGTCCATCGCCCGATCGCGAGCGGTTTGCCTGTCAGCGGTATTTAGAGCGATTGTTTTGTAGCGATCTTCGTCCTGAATGCGAATGCGACAGTAGAAGTTTTTGTGCGCTACATCTCCACGCCGGAAGATGATGAGGCCGGGTTTGATCTGCTCTTTGTCGAGGAGAAAGCTCATATTTTTTCTCTCCTCTGTGTAGAATCTGTGCAGATTTTCGACATAAACACCTGATTTTTCGTATCTGTGTAGGTTTTGTGTAGGTGATTATAGCAGAAAATAGGTATTAATTATAGTGATTTATTGGAATCTTCTCACCCGCTCCATTCTCTTCCCAGAACATTCAAAAGAGACATGGACGCCTGTCCTGCAAGCGCCTTGTGCGTACGTTTGCCGTGATCCTAGAAGGGTGTCCGGTCGAGCTTCTGGGCCGGGCGGTCGCGCCGGGCCTGCTTATCCATTTCACGCAGTTGGAACTGCGGATGGACCAGATCGACGAGCGCATAAAGCGGCGTCGGGGTTTTGGCATCCCGTTTGGCGCGTCGCATTGCAGGTCTCCTCTTCTTGCCACCCTGCCAGTTTGTCAGCCGAGTGCGGCGCGAAGAGGACGCGAATGCGACCCGATTAGGGTGATTTCGTGGGCCCAAGAAAAAAGCCGCAGAGCATGACGCTCCGCGGCTTTTTCTGGTGTCGTGATCGCAGGCGCTATTCGGACAGGGAGCGCAGCAGGTCGATCACCCGGCGGCGGACCGTCTGGTCCTTGATGCCGGAAAAGGCCGAGGCCAGGGCGAGACCGTCCGGGCTGGCGATGAAATCATAGAGTGTATCGCTCTCCGAACCCTTGAGCTCGGAATCGCCGCTCTCGTCGAGACCTTCGAAGAAATAAGCGACAGGCACTTCCATCACTTTGGCGACATGGAACAGACGGCTGGCGCCGATACGGTTGGTACCGCGCTCATATTTCTGAACCTGCTGGAAGGTAACGCCCAGCTTCTCGCCCAGTTCGGACTGGCTCATATCGAGCATGCTGCGACGCAAACGCAGACGAGCGCCCACATGCTGGTCGATACTGGTCGGGCCTCTAGCACTCATGTCATCCTCACTTTTGTGGTCTTATGACTTCTATGTCGCTGAATTCACTCGGGTGACAGAACTCGTCTCTGAACCAAGGATTGTTCTTACGTTCGAAGATTTCGTTAATCCAGTCACCCACGCACTTTATTCGACCAACTCTATGGCTTTCCGGCATATACTTGAGCCAGAACCGGACATCTTGCTTGAAATCATAGTCAAGAATGACGAGTTCGTCGGGATACAGTGCTGCCAAATAAGTCGGCGCCATAGCGATACCACCGCCATGACGCATCGTTTCGAACAACACCGAACTTATGTCCGTACGAAAGTTATAGTTTATGTACGAGTCGACGGCTTCGACCCGGTCACCCCACAACTCAAGGTCCCGATCATACTGCTGGAGCTTGAGAAATCGTAGGTTGAGCGCTTCATGGGCCGACTGCGGCGCGCCATATGTATTAATAAATTCGCGCGATGCGAACGGCATGAAGTGAAGCGAACCGAGCGCATCCGTGCGCGCATCCATGTCCTTTTCCGGCAGGAAGGTGATGGAAAGATCCGGCGCGCGACCGAAGGGTGTACCGTTCGGGGACCCGTTCAAAGTCAGGTCGATACCCGGGTGTACCCGCATGAAACGCGGGATGTGCCGCGACAGCCAATACGTCGCCAGCCCGTCCGAGGCCTGTAGTCTTACTTCTCCCGTGGCCGACTTGTCGCTACCGGCGACACGGGATTCCAGTTGTTGTGCCGAGCGCTGCATGGTGCGCGCATAATCCAATGCGACTTCGCCGGCCTCGGTCAGGCTGACGCCATCGGCGCGCCGCACAATAAGTTGTGCACCCAGGCGGCTTTCCAGTTGCCGCATGCGTTTTGACACGGTCGGCTGCTGGCAGCCGAGCACATTGGCCGCCGCGCTCATCGAGCCGGTGGTCGCAACCGCATGAAAAATCTGCAAGTCTTCCCAGTCGAAGACATTGCGTCTCAGGTCGATGGTTGTTTGCTGACTATCCACTATTCCAACTTCACTCAGGCTGCCCAGACGCCGAGCTGTTAACCATTGGACATGTCGCAGAGAGCGTTGTCCGATGGTCGACTCAGTAGTCCACTCTAATCAAACAACCCGGTTTATTCAATTTCCGGTCCAAACTCTGGATCGTGTTCTTGGTAAATACGGGTTTGAACCGGTTAATGCTGACGCAGTTGAACCGTTTCACACGCTCGCCGATGAGCTGATCGATGGCGAGATCGCCGATATTGAATCCATCGCCCGGGTTCAGCGCTGGACCGGGCGTTCCTTGCACCTGCGATACAAGAAGGGCCGGCCGGACGCCTTGCTGGCTTCCATTCCGCTGAGCTCAGCGGGGCGGGACGCCATTCTCGATGGCCGTTTCGGCTTCGCCAATGCCCGCCGTGAGTGGGTGTGCGGGCTGGATGAGCGCGCCGCCGCGCTCTTGTCCTGGGGCATGGCCGGGCGCACCCCGCTGGCCCAGGTCGCTGCCCTGCGCGGTCTGCTCGCCGGCTGGTATCACTTTTATTCCGACGTCCGCGTCTACGCGCGCGCCCGCAGCCTCCAGGGCCAGGCGCTGATGAAACGTCTCCGCTTTGAATCGCTGGGCAGTCCGGACGGCAGTGCGCCGCTCTGGGCCTCGACCCGCTTCCCCGCAGGCATTGCCCGCCGTCTTGGCGCGATGCGGCTTGCGGACCAACCCACCACACCGGAACAGGAGGTAAGTGTATGACTGCTCCCGGAAATTCAGACGTGAGGGTCACCGTAGCCCGCACGCTCGACCATGTGGTTATGGCCATGACCCTGCGCGGCGTGATCTATCTTGGTGAACAGCTCGCGCCTTATACCGAAGAGTATGACGGCAATGACTTTGCCGCCGCCTCTCACTTGATTGCCTGGATCGGGCCGGAACCGGTGGGCGTGTTGCGCCTGCGCTGGTTTGCGGACTTCGCCAAGGTGGAACGGGCGGCTGTGCTCGAACCGTTTCGCAAACACGGTGTGATGCGCGTCCTGATGCAGGAAGCCCTGCGCTATTCCGGCCGCCGCGGATACAAGCGGGTTCTCGGCCATGCCCAGCTCGATCGCGTCAAATACTGGCGGACGCATGGTTTCCGCGTGCGCAAGGACCGTCCGGCCTTCGCCTTCTCCGACTACGAATATGTCGAGATCGAACGTATCGTGGAGCCGCCGGAAAACGCCATCACCGCAGAGACCGATCCGATGATGCTGATCCGTCCTGATGGCGCCTGGGACGAACCGGGGCCCTTCGACCGCTCCCTCGAGCGCCTGCAGCGCGAAAAGGAGGCCGCGGCATGAGACCGACCCTGATCCTGCTGGATTGTCAGTGCGAGCGCGGCGAGGCGGTCGATCCGTCGCAACAGGCTGTTGTTGAGCGCATTACCCGGCTTTTGTCGACAGCCCGCCATTGCGGCTGGAGCGTAATGCATAGCCAGTTTCAGGCCCCGGCGACGCTCAACCCGATCCGTCTGCTGCCGGCCGCACCGATCCCGGCACTCAAGCCGCTGGCGCGCGAGCCGGTTTTCGTCCGCTCTGCCTTGTCGGCCTATTCCGACCGGGATTTCGAACCATTGGTCCAGCGACAGGGCGCCGGGCCGGTCTTCCTGGTCGGTTTTTCGGCACCGTTCTCCGTGCTTGCAACCGTTTTTGATTCCGTCGCGCGCGGACAGCGCCTGACGGTCATCCCTGAAGCCGTCGGCACGTCTCCGCTGGGGGCTCAAACCACCTCGAACGTCACCGAAGTGGCGCTCGAACTGATCGGCCGTCTGACCCGCATCACGCCGTGGGATGCAGTGAAGCGGGACTGGATTCAGGCCGAAGCATCAATCGCAAAGAAACAAATGGGGCTGGGATAATGGCTGACAAAAATGAAACCGATACGATCCGGGTTGGGGTGAAGCCGGGCAGTGACCGAGACCGGCTGGCGCGCGCGGAACAGGCGCTCGATCAGGCGCACCGCGAGATCACTGCGCTGGATTTCGATGCCGAAGACCTGAAATACCTGATGGAGATCATCCGCCTCGGTGTTCGCCGGGCGCGGGTGGCGACCAGCGAGATCCCGATCACACCGGCTTCCGGTCCGGCCTCGCCGCGCCATCACTAGGCGCCTGACCTCGCGACCTGCACGAATATGCTTCCGCCCTGCCGTTCTCACGGCAGTGCTTATTCCAAAACCGGTGAACCCGCATGCCTCTCGCGTGCGGGTTCATTATTGGGCGTGCTCGCGAACGCCTCACGCAGCTGTGACATGAGTTGGGGTGTAATCCTCTGCCCGCATGCCCATATGGGTCTCAGCGACGGACGACGCGCCCGCCGCGTGCCAAATGCGAGGAAAGAATAATGGCGCGATTTATCTCTGTAGCGATTGCCGGATTGATTATGACCGGAGTTATCGCGACCTGGTCTTGGATTCAGCCAACCAGTCTCTACATAAGCTAATAGGTCACGAACCCGGGCGGCTTGAACCCCTCCCCCCCAAGTCCTGCCGTCCGGGTTCGGCACCTCGAACAGGCCTCTAACGTGCGTCCCCCCAGCCTGCCGATTGAGGTCTGCCAGGCACCGCCGGGTTCCCCTGTCCCTACCCGGCGGTGCCGCCCCAGCTTTTCTGCGGTTTTTCACGGAAGTCTTTGCTGCAGCGCACAAAATTGTGCGGCGCAAAGTCATAGCTGGATTGCATTATTTGCGGCCACGCATGCTTGCGCCTGCCGAAAACAGGTCTAGGGTCGCGACAGGATCCAATATCTCTAGGAGCATGGTGCCATGGGGGCGGTCGTCGGAGTTGCGCACGCTTACTCGCGAGCGGAGTTCATGGAGGCCGCGCGCAGGCGCTGGCAAGAGCGCTATGGCGCCGAATGCGGGGAGATAGGAAATTCCTTCTTCTCGCAGATTTTCGACGACGCCCTGTCGGAAGACCTTGAGCGCGTGTCCGTCGAGGATCTGGCGGCGCTGGCGCTGGACTTCTGGGAATTCGGCAAGCGACGCCCGGGCGATGACATCCTGGTGCGCATGCGCCCGGCGACGCGCATTGACGGCACCGAAATGCCGCGCTCCATTCTCGAGATTGTCGGCCGCGACCGGCCCTTCATCGTCGACAGTGTGATGGCGGAGATCGGGGCTCAGGGGCATGACATCATCGCCATGTTCCACCCCATCGTGCAGGGCCGCCGCAGCAATGACGGCGAGCGCGTGGACAGTGGTGGCCGGATCTTGCCGGAATCGATGATCCAGGTGCATTTGCCGCCGCTCGACGAGCTGTCCCAGCGCACCCTGATCGAAGGTGTTTCCGCGACGCTCGACGATGTCCGCGTTGCGGTAGAGGACTGGACGGATATGCGGGCGCAGATGGATGAAGCCATCGCGCACCTGCAAAACGCCACCACCCGGACCGCACAGGAAGAGTTGCAGGAATCGCTGGAATTCTTGCGTTGGCTGCGCGACGACCATTTCGCTTTCCTGGGCTGCCGCGTCTACGACTTTGAGGTCAATGATGACGGCTCCATGGCCGACCGCCACCCGCGTGTGCGCGAGGAGACCGGCCGGGGCGTGCTGCGCGATCCTGATCGCCACGTTCTGCGCAAGGGTTCCGAGCCGGCGGTGCTGACCCCGGCAATCGAGACTTTCCTACGTGAGCCGACACCGCTCATCGTCGCCAAGGCGAACATGAAATCGCGCGTCCACCGCCGCGTTTACATGGATTATATCGGCGTCAAACGTTATCGCGAGGATGGCGCCGTTATCGGTGAGGCCCGTTTCGTCGGCCTGTTTACCGCGGAAGCCTATGACCAGAGCGCCAGCGCTGTGCCGCTGATCCGCCGCAAGGTGCGCCGCGTGCTTGAACGTGCCGGCAAGACGCCGGGCACGCACAATGCCAAGAAACTGCGCAATACGGTCGAGAACTACCCGCGCGACGAGCTGTTCCAGACCGATGAGGATGACCTGCTGGAGGTCAGCCTCGGCGTGCTTCACCTGCACGACCGGCCGCGGACCAAGCTGTTCATCCGCCGCGACCAGTTCGACCGTTTCGTGTCGGCCCTGCTCTATGTCCCGCGCGACCGCTATAATTCGAAAGTGCGTGAACAGGCTGGCGAACTGATCCGTGATGCTTTTGACGGCCGCCTGTCCGCCTATTATCCGCAATTCGGCGACAGCCCGCTGGCCCGGGTGCACTTCATCATCGGCCTCAACCCGTTTGATCACCCCGAGCCGGACACCGAAGAGCTTGAGCGCCGCGTCGCTCGTCTCGCCCGCACCTGGGAAGACGATTTCGAAACCCATGTGCGTCGCAATGCACCGGAAAAGGTCCGCTTGCGCGCCCGCGCCTATGATGGCGCCTTCAAGGCCGGCTACCGCGAGCTCTATGACCCGGAAGAAGCGCTCGCCGACGTGCTCAAGATCGAGTCGCTGGATAACCCGCAGCAGGTTGCCGTGCGGGTGTATCGTGAGCCCGACGATGGCGATCACGAGCTGCGTCTGAAAATCTACCGTATTGAAAAACCGGTCTCGCTGTCGCGCGTCATGCCGGTGCTGGAGAATCTGGGCCTTGTCGTGGTCCAGGAGACCGGCTTCCCGGTTGACCGCCGGAGCGAAGGTGGCGGCTCGAACGACCGCGCTTATGTGCATGACTTCGAGATGAAATCCGATGCCATCCGCGGCCGTGATCTGGCCGAGATCGGGCCGGTGGTTGAAGAAGCCCTGCTCGCCATGGCCGAACGCCGGGCCGAGGATGACGGTTTCAACCGGCTGATCGTCGAGATCGGCGTGGATTATCGTGAAGCCGCTTTCCTGCGGACCTGCGCACGTTACCGCCAGCAAACCGGCCTCGACCCGTCGCAGGCGATCCAGGAAGAAGCGCTGGCGACCTATCCCGAGATTGCCCGTGGCCTGCTTGAACTGGCCCGGGTCAAGTTCGACCCGGCTGCCTTTGCCGATCAGGCGGAACGCCAGCAGGCCGTCGAGGATACCAGCCAGACCCTGCGCGAGGCGCTCGATGCGGTGCCCAGCTTGGATCACGACCGGGCCTTGCGGCGCATCTTCCACCTCATCGAAGCCACGCTGCGTACCAATTTCTACCAGCGCGATGCCGATGGTCAGCCCAAGGCGCGGATCTCGATCAAGATTGCCAGCGAGCAGCTGGAAGAATTGCCCTTGCCCAAGCCCTATCGCGAGATTTTCGTCTGGGCGCCCGATGTGGAAGGTGTCCACATCCGTTTCGGCCCGGTCGCCCGCGGCGGTCTGCGCTGGTCGGACCGGCGCGACGATTTCCGGACCGAGGTGCTCGGCTTGGTCAAGGCGCAGCAGGTCAAGAACGCCGTTATCGTCCCGGTCGGGTCGAAGGGCGGATTCTATCCCAAAATGCTGCCACGGGGCGGCTCGCGCGACGAGGTCTTCGAGGCCGGACGCGAGGCCTACAAGACCTTTATCCGTGGCCTGCTCGATCTCACCGACAACATTGTTGACGATAACGTCATCCGCCCCTCCGACACCGTCGCCTGGGATGCCGAGGACCCGTATCTTGTGGTCGCGGCCGACAAAGGCACGGCAACCTTCTCCGATACTGCCAACGGTCTGGCCGAGGACGAGTTCGACTTCTGGCTTGGCGATGCTTTCGCGTCGGGTGGTTCAGCGGGCTATGACCACAAGAAAATGGGCATCACGGCGCGCGGCGCCTGGGAGTCGGTGAAGCGGCATTTCCGCGAGCTCGGCAAGGATATCCAGAGCGAGCCCTTCACCGTCATTGGTGTCGGTGACATGTCCGGCGATGTTTTCGGCAATGGCATGTTGTTGTCGAAACAGATCCGGCTGGTCGCGGCCTTTGACCACCGGGACATTTTCATTGACCCCGACCCGGCTGACCCGGAACGGCTCTGGGATGAGCGCAAGCGCTTGTTCGATCTCGGCCGGTCCTCCTGGCAGGATTATGACAAATCCCTGATTTCAAAGGGCGGCGGCATTTTCCCGCGGGCCTCCAAGGCGATTACGCTTACCCCGGAAATCCAGGCCCTGACGGGTTTGACCGCCGATGCGGTCAGCCCCACCGAGCTGATTACGGCGCTGTTGAAATCAAAGTCGGAACTGCTCTGGTTCGGCGGCATTGGGACTTACGTCAAAGCCACCCATGAGCAGCATTGGGAAGTCGGCGACAAGACCAATGACGCCTTGCGGATCAATGCCGACGCGGTCGGCGCGCAGGTCATCGGCGAGGGCGCCAATCTGGGCTTTACCCAGGAAGCGCGTATCGAGTTCTGCAAGCATGGCGGCCGCGCCAATGCCGACTTCGTCGACAATTCCGCCGGCGTCGACAGTTCTGACCATGAGGTCAATATCAAGATCCTGCTGCGCCCGATGGTGCGCGGTGGCGAGATGGCCCGGGATGCCCGCGATGAGCTGCTGGAGTCGATGACCGACAATGTCGCCGACAACGTGCTCAAGCATAATTACGAGCAGACCCTCGCCCTGACCCTGGCTGAGCGGACGGCTGAGGCCGACCTCGACGCGCATGAGCGCTTCATGAGCCGGCTCGAGGAACAGGGCCTGCTCGATCGTGAGGTGGAATTCCTGCCCAATAGCGAGGCGGTGCGCGCCCTCAAGGAGCGTGGCTCCGGCCTGACACGGCCCGAGCTAGCGGTGCTGTTGTCCTACGCCAAGATCACCCTGTTCGATCAGCTCGTCGCCTGTGATGTGCCGGATGATCCGCATTTCACCGACATGCTGGTGAACTACTTCCCGGACGCGCTGCACAAGTTTGCCGACAACATGCAGGGGCACCGGCTGAAGCGGGAGATCATCTCCACCATTCTGGCCAATGAGATGATCAATCTGGGTGGCCCGACCTTTATCCACCGCGCCATCGATTCAACCACGGCAACGGTGCCGTCCATTGCCCGGGCCTTTGAGGCCGGCCGTCAGATCTTCGGCTATGCCGAACTGACGGACCGCATCAACAAGCTGGACAATATGGCTCCGGCTTCGGTGCAGATGCAGCTGCATGAAGAGATCATCCGCCTGCTGCGCCGCCAGACCTACTGGATTGTCCGCCGCAACCGCAATCACAACCCGTCCAAGCCGGAGCCGATCTCCACCGTGATCGATGCCTACCGGCCGGGGGTGCAGCAATTGCGGTCAATGGTGCATGAGATCATCTCCGAGCATGAACGGGCCGGGGTGGCGTCTCGCCGCGACGCTTTTGTCGAGGCCGGCGCACCGGAAGATCTCGCCCAGGCCGTGGCCGAGCTGCGGCCACTGACATCCTCGACCGATGTCATCGACATGGCGCTGACCAGTGACTGGCCGTTGGCTTCGACTGCTTATCTCTATCATGCCATCGGCGCCCGCTTCCGCTTTGACCGTCTGCGCGGCAAGGGTCAGGAAGTGGTATCGGAGCATCACTGGGATCGTCTCGCCGTGCGCCGCCTGATGGAAGACTTCTATGCCAGCCAGCAGGCCTGCACCGCCTCGGCCATGCGCTTTGCCCTGCAAGCGGGCGGATCGCTGGCGGCCGGGGTTGAAAACCCGGATCGCGATTGGGCGGATGCCCTGGTGGAGGCCTGGAATACGGTCAATGAAGAAGAGGCCGGCCGCGTCGACATGGTCCAGCGCCAGCTCGACAGTTCCGGGGGTTGGACCTTGTCCAAACTGGCGATCGCTTCCACCCAGCTGGGCGAGATGGCGGCCGTGGCCGAGCCGGAAGGCTAGGTCTCCGGGCCCGCAGCGGCGTCAAGATAGCGGTCAAGCAGGGCGGTGACATGGGCGTGTGCCCGTGCTGCCGCCTCTGCGTCATAACGGATGCGCGGATCATTGGGCGGGTTGGGCTCGTCAAAAGCGTGGCTCAACCCGTCCCAGACCTCGTAATCCACCGGCTGCCCGGCTGACCGGGCGCGATCGAGCACATCCACACAGGCCTGCGTCGGCACCACCTGGTCGGAGCCGGACAGGATGGCGTGAACCGGAATAGTGTCCGGCAGGCCCTTGCTGTCATGGCGGCTCAAGACACCACAATAGGGATAAAAGGCGATTGCCAGCCGGACGCCCGGCAGACCGGGAGCGGTTCCGGTCAGGGCGGGTGCGGCGCGGTTTTCGGCGCTGAAGCTGAGCGCATCCAGTATGGTCCAGCCGCCATGGCTCCAGCCGATCAGGGCCAGCCGGTCGCTATCAATTCCCGGATACTGCGCTGCCAGGGCGATCGCGGCCCGCACATCGGCGGCGCGCTCCTGTCCCCACAGGCGCTGCGCCGTACAAACCTGGGTCATGGCGCCTAAACGGCCGATACCGCGGGCTTCATTGGAGCCCACATTGAGTACCGCATATCCCGCCTCAAGCGCGACGGCCGCATAGTCATCCTGCAATTGCCGCAGACCGCCGCAGCCATGAAACATGATCAGGGCTGGGACGGGTTCAGTTGTGTTTTCCGGCAGATAGACCCGGGTGCTCGGCTCGATCAGCGCCACCTGCGCATCCAGCGAGCGCTTCGGCATGGTCCAGCCGGTGGCATTGCCGACGGCACAGCCGGACAGGCCCAGAAGAACCACAAGCAGAGGGCTCACGGCCCAGAGGATCCAGCGCGGCAGCGTCATGGACGAGACCCTGCCGCGCCAACCTCAGCGGGTCAATGTAAGCTTCATTTACGCCTAGTGGCGGAAATGGCGCATGCCGGTGAAGACCATGGCGATGCCGGCCTCATCGGCGGCGGCGATGACTTCCTCGTCGCGGATCGAGCCACCCGGCTGGATCACCGCCGTGGCGCCGGCCTCTGCCGCCGCGTGCAGACCGTCAGCAAACGGGAAGAAGGCATCGGATGCACATACCGAGCCCTTCGTGCGCGCCGTATCCCAACCATTTTCCTCGGCCGTGGCTTCAGCCTTGCGCACGGCGAGGCGGGCGGCTTCCAGGCGGCTGGTCTGGCCCATGCCGATACCGGCGGTCACGCCGTTCTGGGCGTAGACAATGGCGTTGGACTTGACGTGTTTGACGACTTTCCAGGCAAACAGCAGATCGCGCAGTTCCGCTTCGCTCGGCTCGCGCTGGGTCACGGTTTTGAGCTGGTCTGCGGTTACACTGCCAATATCGCGTTCCTGCACCAGCAGACCGCCGGCGACCGTCTTGGTCAGCCAGCCGGACTGGGCCGGGTCCGGCATGCCGCCGGTCAGGAGCACACGAAGATTGGATTTGGCCGAGAGCACGGCGAGCGCATCCTCGTCGGCAGCAGGGGCGATCACCACTTCGGTGAAGATCTTGACCAGCTCGCCGGCGGTTTCTGCATCCAGCGGCCGGTTCATGGCCACAATACCGCCAAAGGCCGAGATCGGGTCGGCGGCGAAGGCTTTTTCATAGGCCCCCGCGAGGGTCTCGTGCTGGGCCACACCGCAGGGGTTGGCGTGCTTGACGATGACGACGGCTGCGCGATCAGCCGGGTCAAATTCGCCCGCCAGTTCAAAGGCTGCGTCGGCATCGGCGAGATTGTTATAGCTCAGCGCCTTGCCCTGGGCCTGGCGTGCCGTGGCGATGCCGGGACGGGTCTCGCTGGAGGCGTAGAAGGCGGCGCGCTGGTGCGGGTTCTCGCCATAGCGCAGAGCCTGCTGCAAGCCCCCGCCGAAGGCACGGAAGTCGGGCGCCGGCGTGTCGAGCTGGTCAGCAAACCATCCCGAGATCGCGGCATCATAGGCGGCCGTGCGGGCATAGGCCTTGGCGGCCAGGCGCTTGCGCAGATCGAGCGAGGTCGAGCCCTCATTGGCGTCCATATCGGCCAGGACATGATCGAGGTCGGTGCCGTCGACACAGACATTGACCCAGGCATGGTTCTTGGCGGCAGCGCGGATCATCGCCGGGCCGCCAATATCGATATTCTCCACGCAGGTCGCCTCGTCCGCGCCGCGGGCCACGGTATCCTCGAACGGGTAGAGATTGACGTAGAGCAGGTCGATATGCGGGATGCCGTGCTCGGTCATGGCATCGCGGTCTTCGGGATGGTCGCGCCGGCCAAGCAGGCCGCCATGAACGCGCGGGTGCAGGGTCTTCAGCCGCCCGTCCATCATCTCCGGGAATTCGGTGACCTCAGCAACATCGCGGGCTTCAAGGCCGGCATCGTTGAGGGCGCGCAGTGTGCCGCCGGTGGAGAGGATTTCGACCCCGGCATCGCGCAGCTTGGTGGCGCGTTCGATCAGGCCGGTTTTGTCGGAAACGGAAATCAGCGCACGGCGAATCGGGACGAGATCCATGGCAGACATGCGGGCAGCTCCCTGCTGGCTGGGCTTGTAAAGGCGCGGCCTATCACGGAGCGCCGGATGGGGAAAGCTCCTGAACAGCAGGAGTAGGATTTTGCGGCGTCAGACCGCCGACCTGTTTCAGCGCTGCCTGCATGGCGACGAGATCATTGCGCCGGGCAGCATCGAGCAGGCGCTCAAGGACGACATCCACCGTGGCCTGTTCCGGCGCCGGTCCGTTGATCGACCAGACCCCGTCAATATCGGTCTCGCAGGTCTGCTCAAAGGCATAGATCAGCGCTTCATGGCGTTTTTCACCGGGGCGCAATCCGATGACCCGGATCGTGCCCGGAGCGTCCGGGTCGAGGCCGCGCAGGCGCAGGAGCTGACGGGCGAGGCGCAGAATGGAGACGGGTTCGCCCATATCGAAGACGTAAAGCGCGCCATTGAGCTCCGAGGCTTCGGCGGTCTGGGCCGCAGCCGCCAGCACCAGCCCGGAGGCTTCACCCACCGTCATGAAATAGCGGGTCGCTTCCTTGTCCGTCACGGTGACCGATTGGCCGGTTTCGATCTGGCTTTCAAACAGCGGCACGACCGAGCCGGTCGAGCCCAGAACATTCCCGAAGCGCACCACGCAAATACGTGTCGCGTCGCCTTTTTGCGCTTCTGACTGGGCCAGTAATTCGGCGGCCCGCTTGGTTGTGCCCATCACATTGGTGGGTTCGACGGCCTTGTCGGTGGAAATCAGGGTGACGATCTTGACCCCGTGCTTGCGCGCCATCTCGATCGTATGTGAGGTGCCGAGCACATTGGTCCGCACCGCTTCACCAGGATTCATCTCGCTCATCGGCACGTGTTTGAGGGCGGCCGCGTGCAGCACGACATCCGGCTTTTCTTCGCCGAATACCTTGTCCAGGCGATGCGGGTCGCGGACATTGGCGAGCACGGCCCGCCAGCTGCTCTCCGGCTGGGTCCGGCGCAACTCCATATCGATTTCGTAGAGATTGGCTTCCGATGCATCGAGCAGGATCAGCCGCTCCGGATTGAGCTGGGCCGCTAGGCGGACAAGCTCGGAGCCGATCGTGCCGCCGGCACCGGTGACGAGCACGCGTTTGCCCTCGATCAGCGGCTGGGCCGGTTTCAGATCGGGCGTGCGCGGCGGGCGGTTGAGCAGATCGGCGGTCTCCACCGAGGAGAAGGCGCCCGGTCCCTTGGCCGGGCGGGCACGGGACAGTTTGGCGCCGGTCACCGAGGCGATGCGGATCAACGCATTGACCACTTCCACATTGGTGCGCTCGCCGGCCAATACGATGCGCGGAGCGATTTTCTCGGCGCTGGAGAGTTTGAACAACGCGTCGGGTAGCGCATCGAGCCCGCCGAGCACCGGAACACCGCGGATCGAGCGCCCGGTCAGCGCCGCATTCGGTTCCACAAGACCCTTGGGGCGGAACGGGGAAGACCCATTCCGGCGCGCCAGATCGCGCAAGGCATCGTCAAGATCGGCCTGGCTGCCGACCAGAATAGCGGCGGGTTTCTTGCGATCCTCGAACCGGAAAGCTGTCCGCAGACCCTGGGTATGCCAGGCCGCCACAAACATGCGGGCCCCCAGCAAGAGCCCGATCAGGATCGGGATTTCGATCAGAATACTGGTGCGCGGAAAACCGTCGAGACGGTTGATCAGGAACAGGACCGGCAGGAAAACCAGATTGGCTACGCCGACAGCCTGGACGATGCGGGCCGCATCATTGAGCGCAGTATAGCGCCACACACCGCGGTGCAGACCCTGCAGCGGGAAGACAATGGCGCAGGACAGGGCAAAAATGGTAACCGCTTGAAGAGCAACGCCTTCTGGCGCCGGTGTGTCGTGATAGAAATAGCGGATCGTGACGGCGATCCACATCGCCACCGCGCCGGCTGCCAAGTCGAAAAGGGCCACCCATCCCATGGTGGTCCAATTGCTTTGCAGCGGTCCCTCACTGGGGTGTGTACGCGGCCTACTCACTCAGCCTCCCCTCCGGCTCCACCAACGCGGCCAAGGCGTTGGAAAGCCCAGCGTACACGATTTGGCGGTTTGTCGCCTGCCCCATAGGATTCAGCATCACCATAGATGACGATTTGCTGGCTGCGCTGGGGTGGCGCACCGGCGGCAAGATAGACGGACCGTTCCAGCTGCAGCGGCCCGCCATCGGTACGGAAACGCCAGCCATCGCCATTGGGCTGCACCAGGAGCGCGCTCATACTGTCGCGCGACAGTGAGGCGCGGACATCGGGGTGAAGATGGAAGCGAATGGCAAAGCCCAGCCGGCGATCGATATCCTCCGGCGGCCCGTCCTCGACCGGACGATAAAGCGCATCCTCGCCACGCAGATCGCCGCCATCGGCTGCCAGGAAGATGCGTCGCCGGTGCAAAAGGCCGAAGCGTTCGCGATAGCCTTCATGCGCGCCCTCCAGCCAGACGCCCATATCGCCTTCATTGCGGCGGGCGGTAACCTGGCCCGGCCGGGTGGCCAGGCGGGGGCCCAAGAGATTGCGTTGCCATCCGGGTGGCAGCAGGCGGGCCGAGGAGACTTCCTCGAGCACGAGCGTGGAGTGGGCTGCGGTGGCGCGGACCGCTTCGCGCCAGTTTGAGGCCTGGTCATCATGCCAGCCGCAATTGACGATCAGGCGGCCACCCGGCGTGCACATCTCGATGGCCAGCGCGCTGGCGTGTGCTGCGGTGCTCAAAGCGCCGCGGGGCGCGTCGCCGACGTCGAATATCACCGTAGCGCCGCCCGCTTCGGAGCGGTGAAAGCCGGAGTGAGGAGCAAAGCCGAAGGGTTTGACCGGCTTGTCATCGCGCGCCAACGCCTTGGCCAGGGCTTCGCGGTCGCCTTCGCCACTGCCATGAAAGGCGGCCAGACCCCTATCGGCCATTTCGAAGAAGCGCGTCATCGGGCGTAGCCGGTCGATGGCTTTTTGCACGCTGACCGGAATCGGCAATTGTGCATATTCGGCGGCGTCCCGCAGCGTCACCAGATCAATCAATGCTTCCATGGTGGCGCGTGGTGAGCGGGTGACATGTCCGCCGTCGGGTAGGATCTGGCGTTCGACCTCGCGGGCCAGCGCCGACAGGCCGGATTTATACAGGCCGCTCTGTCGCGGCAGGCAGAGCCCGGACAGGGCCAGGGCGACGGCGCAGCGCAGTTTCACCGGGCCGTCATTGGCCAATCCGATCGCGCGCTTGAGATAGCGTACCTGGCGGGTCAGGACCCGCAGGCGAGCCCGGCGCACCTTGTCATCTTCGCCGGTATCGCCAAACAGCACTTCGCCGCAGCGCAGCCAGTTCATGATGCGCGAGGACAAGACCCCGTGTGACCAGGCGAAACTATTCCAGCTGCCGAATTGGTTGGCCCAGCTATCGACCAGGCGGCGGGCTTCCGCGGCGCCGTCATGACCGGTTGCCGCGACGCTATGGCGGAGCCAGCCAAAGCCGTGCAAGCGCGTGGCAAAGGTCCGGCTCGGGGCCAGCATGGCCCAGATATCGGAGCCGTCGCGGGCAATCAGCTGGTCGCCAGCAAGGGCGAAGCGCCCTTCACAAATGGCCGTCCCGATGTCGCTGTCAGGCGTGTAGAAATCGTCCGGGATCTGGTCGAGCCCGTCCGCTGCCAGGCTTGGCGCAGGCAGCAGTCTTGGCAGGCCAAGCGCATTGATGGTGGACGAGGCTTCGCGCCGGACCGCGAGCCAGCTGGCGCTGGCATAGTCTGAGAGGCCCACTGCGCGTGCCATCAGGCTCAGCCTCGCAGCGCCTGGATATTGTCGGCATAGGCGGAGGGGCCGCCCTTGAAGACAGCAGAACCGGCGACCAGCGCCTTGGCGCCGGCATCCATGCATTGCCGGGCTGTCTGCGCGTTCACGCCACCATCGACTTCGATCATGGTTTCATAGCCGCGCTTTTCGATCCACGTAGCAAGCGTTTCGATCTTGCGCAGCTGGCTGGTGATAAAGCTTTGCCCGCCAAAACCCGGATTGACGCTCATGATCAAGATCAGATCGAGCTCTTCGAGCGTGTAGTCGAGCGTCTCAGCCGGAGTGGAGGGGTTGAGCGCCGCGCCGGCCTTGCAATCAAGTGCCTTGATCGACTGTACGGTACGGTGAAAATGCGGTCCGGCTTCGGGGTGTGCTGTGATGATATCGGCACCCGCTTGGGCAAAGGCCTCCAGATACGGATCGACCGGTTCGATCATCAAGTGCACATCGAAGGGTTTGTCCGAGTGCGGGCGCAGGGCTTTGACCACCCCCGGCCCGATCGTCAGATTGGGCACAAAATGCCCGTCCATGACATCGATATGGATCCAGTCGGCGCCGGCGGCGTCGATGGCGCGGACCTCTTCGCCGAGCTTGGCAAAATCGGCAGAGAGGATGGAAGGCGAGATGATCGGTGATTGCGGCATGGGGAAACCGGATATCAGTGCGTCAGACAGGGTGCAAGCAGGCCTGCCTGCAAGGCATTAACAAGCCTAAAATCACGCTGATTTTCGCAACCGCGCAATGAAAAACCCGTCCAGCGATCCGCGTTCGCGCCACATAGCCGGCGTTATGCGTAGATGACCGCGCTCATTGATCGCGTCTTCCAGCCCCGGAACCTCTTCCGGGCGGACCTTGTCGGTCTTCAGGCTCTTGTCGCGCTTGAGCACGTCGGAGATGAGGTATTCGCCCTCTTCCGGTTCCAAAGAACAGGTGCACAGGATCATGCGCCCGCCCGGCTTGAGCAATTTCGACGCGGCTCGCGCGAGATCGCGTTGCACACCGGCGAAACGGCGGATATCCGCATCGGTTTTGATCCAAGGGCTTTCAGGATGACGCCGCAGCGTGCCCGTGGCTGAACAGGGTGCGTCGAGCAGAACCGCATCGACTTCTTCCTCGCGCTTGTAATTGCGCGCATCGGCGATCTCGACCGTGGCGGTCAGGCCGGTACGCTCGAGGTTTTCATGCAGGCGCTTCATGCGCGGCTCGGAACTGTCGACGGCGATCACATCGGCACCGGCCGCAGCGAGCTGCATGGTTTTGCCACCCGGAGCGGCGCACAGGTCGACGATTGTCTGACCGGCTTCAGGCTCAAGCAATTTCACCGGCAGGGCTGCAGCGGCATCCTGGGCCCACCAGGCGCCCTCTTTATACCCGGGCAATTGCGCGACCTGGCCGACTGTGGCGCGGCGCAAAGTCCCTGTCGGGAGGGTGTCAGCATCCAATTCCTTGGCCCAATGCTCCAATTCGCTGCCATCGCGCAGGCTGAAATCGAGCGGCGGGGTTTCCAGGCCGGCTGCTGCAAAGCGGCTGAGCTGGCCCGGCCCATAGGTCTTGCGCCAGCGTGTGCGCAGCCATTCGGGGATATTCTCCGACGGCGGCAGCTTGACCGCGATCGTCTTGCCTTCCTTGGCCACGCGGCGCAGCACGGCATTGATCACGCTCTTGAACTTGACCGCATCCTGGCGGTCCTCTGCGAGTTTCATCGCCGTTGATACGGCCGCATGCGGCGGGGTGTCGAGCCAGAGCAATTGGGTGGCACCGGTGACCAGGATGGCCTGCATCGACCGTGTCGAACCGTCCAGCGGACGCGACAGGAAAGTGTTGAGCACTTTCGTCGTCTGTCCCAGGCGGCGAAAACTGGTGGCCAGGAGCAAGCGCGCAAAGGCCTTGTCACGCGGCGGCAGCGCATTGAAACCGCGCAGGGTTTCCAGCGCCGGCTCGAGCGTGCGGCGGTCTTTGGTGATGCGGATATAGGCGTCGACCGCAAAGCGGCGGGGATCTTTATCGTCCGTCATGGCCGCGCAGCTAGCACGCCGCGCGATCTCCGTCTAATCGCAAGGGCGGTTAGCCCCAAGGTCCACGCGGTCCCCAGGGGCCGGAACGGACCGGTGCAGCAGCGCCCGCCATCTTGCGCAACTGGTCGATCCGGTTGGCCGTATCGGGATGGGTGGAAAAGAGATTATCCATGCGCTGACCATTGAGCGGGTTGATGATGAACATATGCGCCGTTGCCGGATTACGCTCGGCCTGTTCATTCACCGTCTGGCGCGCGCTGCGCTCGATTTTTTCCAGAGCGGACGCCAGCGCCATCGGATTGCCGTGGATTTCCGCCCCGATCCGGTCGGCCTCGTACTCGCGCGAGCGGGAGATCGCTGATTGCACCAGCATCGCGGCCATCGGTGCGAAAATCATCAGCGCGATCGTGCCGAGCAGGCCGGCGCGGTTATTGCCGCCGAAAAAGAGCGCGAAATTGGCCAGCATGCCGATTGCGCCGGCCAGGGTGGCGGTCACCGTCATGGTCAGCGTGTCGCGGTTTTTCACATGCGCCAGCTCGTGCGCCATCACGCCCTGCACTTCTTCGCGATTTAGGCGATTGATCAGGCCCGTGGTGGCGGCGACGGCGGCGTGTTGCGGGTCGCGGCCGGTGGCAAAAGCATTGGGCTGGTCGGTTTCGATGACATAGATGCGTGGCTCCGGCATCTGCGCCTTGAATGCCAGGGCTTTGACGTCGGAGGCGTATTGGCGCAGCCGCGGATCGCGTTCATCGACGCGGATTTCCCGGGCGCCATGCATGCGCAGGACCGCATCGGCTGAGTTCCACCAGGCGAACAGGTTCATGCCCGCTGCCACGACCAGCGCAATGAGTGCTCCGCCGGCACCTCCCAGAATGAAACCGATACCCATGAAGAGTGCGGTCATACCCGCCAGGAGGAAGAAGGTGCGCAGCGTATTGCCGGTCATGCGATGAAACTCTCACTTCAGTACTTGGCGTTTTGCCTTTGGGGGCGTTTCGCCTATCTAGTTGGTATGACCGACGCACCTGATCAAGGGGGGAATACCCCTGCTGAAATCCCTGCCGCCACGCTGGAAAACGCCGCTCCGGGCAAGGCGCTGAGCCCTGCCGCCAAGCGCGCGCTGGAAGAGGCGGCAGCCCGCCGCGCAGCTCAGGCCGAGGCTGAAGCCATGCCGGAAGAACAGGGCGGTCCGAAAGGGCTGGAGCCGACCCGGTTCGGGGACTGGGAACGCAAGGGTATTGTCAGCGACTTCTGAGCGCGCCGCTAACCCGCCATTTCCGCGACGATGGCCTGTGCCGCTGCGACCGGATCCGGCGCCGCATTGATCGGCCGTCCGACGACAAGATGGGTCGAGCCCTTGCGGATCGCATCGCCCGGCGTCACCACGCGTTTCTGGTCGCCCGCATCCGCTCCTGCGGGGCGGATGCCTGGTGTGACAATCAGGAAGCCATCGCCAAAACGCTCACGGATTTCAGGGGCTTCCTGTGCACTGGCGACAATGCCATCAATGCCCGCCTCGAGGCTCTGCTCGACCCGGCGCAGGACCAGGTCGCGGGCCTTGAAGCCATAGCCCATCTCTTCCAGCATCGCGTCGTCATAACAGGTCATCACCGTGACCCCGAGGATCTTCAGGTCCGAACCCTCCCGGCCGGCATGGGCGGCGCGCATCACCGCGGGTTCGGCGTGTACGGTCAGCAGGTCAGCACCGGCGGTCACGATGGAGCGCGTGGCTTTTTCCACCGTGGCCGGGATGTCGTGCAGTTTGTAATCGAGGAAGACCTGTTTGCCGGCGGTCTTGAGTTCGCGGGCGAGGTCCATGCCGCCAATGGGCAGGAGCTGCAGGCCGATTTTGTAGAAGCTGACACTTTCGCCGAGCGTTTGCACGAGCGAGCGGGCGTCGCCGGTGGAGGGAAGGTCCAGCGCGGCGATCAGGCGGGGATCAGATTGGGTCATAAAACGCGGTTCTATGCCGCCGCGCTGCGATTTGGCAAGCCGGTCAGCTGGCGCTGTCCTTGGCGGTGTTCTCGCCCGTATTGCGCAGATTGGCGCTCTGACGGTCCATCAACCACATCGAAGCCGGCCCGGGCAGAACCTGGTTCAGCCCGGTGAGGAATTTCCACCACAGGCCCGGCACGCAGACGACCTGGTTACGCTGCAGGGCGTCATAACCGGCCTTGGCCACCTCATCCGCCTCGAGCCACCAGAATTTCGGCATTTGTGACACCAGCTTGCGGGTGTTGTTGACGTCGTGGAATTCCGAATAGGTCAGGCCCGGGCAGAGGGCGGAGACATGAATTCCGGACGCCTTGCCTTCCAGGTGCAGCGATTGGGAAAACTTGATCAGGGCCGATTTGACGGAGGAGTAGAGCGTGTGCCCGCGTGAGCCGGGCATGATGCCGGCCACCGAGGCGACGTTGAGAATACGGCCATAGCCGCGCTCCTCCATGCCCGGCATGACGCGGTGCACCAGCTCGCAATAGCTGATGTACATCAGCTGGATAAAGTCTGACTGCTGTTTCCAGCTGGTGCGAGTATAGGTGCCGGGCAGGCCGAAACCGGCATTATTGACCAGCGCATCAATCTGCCGTTCGCGGCTTTCCACCGCATCAATGATGGCTTTCGGGGCGGCCGGGTCGTTGAGGTCGGCGGCGATGACCAGGGTCTCGATACGGTGTTGGTCTTCGAGTTGATCAGCCAGGGCGCGGAGCCGGTCCTCGCGCCGGGCTACCAGCGCCAGGTCCCAGCCATTGGCGGCGAATTCCTGGGCGAGGGCTTTGCCGATGCCGGAGGAAGCTCCGGTGATGAGCGCAAGGCGGCGGGACATGACAGGCTCCTGTTCTTGTCCCGACTAGTTGAGGCGAATTTGGCCGCTTGTCCAGCCGCGCTAATTGCCGCAAGCCTCTGAAATCATCCGGCTGACATGGCCGGCGATAGCCGCGCCGGCCTGTGCGGACATGCCACCGGGCAGGCTGGTATACTCGCCCGGCTGGCCGGTTACGGCGTCCTGGAAGAGATGGTTCGCACCCTCAATCACCTCGATTGTGGTGGTCTCGCTGGAGCGCAGGCTTTCCACCCGGGCGACCGATGAGGCGCGAACAACCTGCAGATCCAGCGCGCCGAAGACGAAACTGGCGGGTCCGTCATAGCCGGAAATGGCGCTTGCCGGGTCCAGATCCAGTGCGTTCTGGGCGTAGTTTGAGCCCCAAATCAGGCCCTGTTGCTGTGCTGTTCCGGTGGGAATTCCGCGCGCGATCAGTGCGCTTTCGATGGCCGGCCCGGCTTCTCCCGGCGGGCTCTCGCGCATCGCCGTCATCACCGCCATCTGGATATCGCGCTGCGCCGCGATCTGGGCCTCGCTGCCGCCCGCCGCCCGGATCATCGCTTCGGCTTGTTCCAGCAGTGTGTCGCTCATCGAGGACACCATGGGCGCCAGGGCCAGAATGAAGTCCGGCTGTCCCGCATCGGCGGCCAGAAAGGCGAGCATGCCGCCCTCGGAATGTCCGATCAGACCGACGCATTGGTCATTGATGCCGTTGGCCTGGCGCAGGGCGTTGAGAGCGGCGGCGGCATCGTCGGCGATCTCCTGCGGGTGATCGGGAATGACGGCATCGGATTCGCCGACGCCGCGATCATCCAGGCGCAGGCTGGCAATTCCCTGCGTGGCGAGGGCATCGGCCAGATCCACAAAGATGCGATGCTCGCCCACAGTCATGTCGCGGTCCTGCGGACCGGAGCCGCTGATGATGTAGAGCGCGGGCGCATGCTCGACGCCCTGCGGCCGGCGTAGCGTGCCGGCCAGACGGACGCCGTTGGCATCGACACTGAAGGCCTGGTCGCGCGGGTCTGCGGCCGGAGCGGGGGTGTCTTGCGGGGTATGCGGCATCAGATCGAGGTCAAACGCCTGCCCGGCCTGGGAAAACCGACCGTCGATAGCGCCGTTGTCGGTCAGCGTGCCCCGATACCCGGCCTGGGCCATGGCCAGGTCCACGACCAGAACCCCGTCCTCGACATCCACGGCAGACGCGGGGATGCGGGCATTGCCCTGGTCGACGCTGATCATATAGCCGCTCAGGGCCCCATCCGTGTCCTCAATGACGAAATCCAGCCGCAGCTGGGCCGATCCGACATCGAGCGTGCCGCGCCAATGGCCTGCATAGGGCGATTGGGCCAGGGCTGGCGCGGCGAAACCGGCCAGGATCAGGGTCGCGAGAGCAAGCAGCCGCATGGGGAACTCCTTTGGTCTGGGAACTGTTTCGATCAATTGTTAGGAAAAAGCCTAATTAGGCAAGCGACAAATTTGTGCTACATGATTCGTCATGTCCGATGTCTTCAAAGCTCTGGCCCACCCGGTACGCCGTGACGTCCTGCGCAAACTGCGTGAGGGACCGATCAGTGCCGGGGACCTGGCGGAGGACTATCCCGTGTCCAAGCCGACCATGTCGGGGCATTTCAAAGTGCTCAAAGATGCGGAGCTGATCGTCGCCGAGAAGCACGGAACCACGATCAAATACCGGCTCAATGCCAGTGTTGCCGACGAGGCCCTGGCCTGGTTGATGGAGCTGGTGGGCAAGGATGGCGAGGAGGATTCGACGTCATGATCCGAAAAGGTATGATTTTCACGATACCGCTTGTCCTGGCGATGTTCGCGATGTCGGCCTATGGCTGGTTCAATGTCGAGCCGGGCACGCAATTGCCGGTGCATTGGGGCGTCGACGGTCAGCCCGATCGTTATGGCAGCCGGTTTGAAGCTTTTCTGATCATGCCGCTCTTCATGGCGGGTGTTCTGGTGCTGATGGCGATCTTGCCCTTCATCGATCCGCGCGGCCGCAATCTGCAACGCTCTCGACCGGCCTATCTGACGGTCTGGGTCGGTACTTATGTCTTCATCACTGCCGTGCATGCCGTCGTGGTGATGGCCTCGCTCGAGCTCTTGCCCAATGGCGGCGCCGATATCATGCCGCAGTTGGTTGTCGCTGGCTCGGGCCTGTTGATGATGCTGATCGGCAATGTGCTGGGCAAGGCCCGGCCCAACTGGTTCCTGGGTATCCGCACGCCGTGGACGCTCTCGTCCGACCGCGCCTGGGACCGCACGCACCGGCTCACCGGACGCCTGATGGTGCTGGGCGGAGCGGTGATGGTTGTCGCGATCTTCATGTTGCCGCCGCAGCTTGGATTTATTGTCGTCGCTGCAGGGGCCCTGATCCCGGCCGTGACCGGGGTGATCTACTCCTATTTCGCCTGGCGCGACGACCCGGAGCGCGAAACTGCATCTCCTGAGGAAGTGGAATAGCGCTTCTGCTTGTCACAGAACGCGTTGAGGTTTAGGCGAGCGGTGTCAGTTTGTCCGGAGACCCGCCATGTCCACCTCGCGCCCCATCAACAAGATTGTCCTCGCCTATTCCGGCGGTCTGGATACCTCGGTCATTCTGAAGTGGCTGCAGGAGGAATATAACGCCGAGGTGGTCACCTTCACCGCCGATCTGGGCCAGGGTGAAGAGCTCGGCCCGGCCCGCGCCAAGGCTGAGGCCGCCGGTGTCTCGGAGATTTTCATCGAGGATCTGCGCGAGGAATTCGTGCGCGATTTCGTCTATCCGATGGTGCGCGCCAATGCAGTTTATGAAGGCCTTTACCTGCTGGGGACCTCGATCGCACGACCGCTGATCTCCAAGCGCCTGGTTGAGATTGCGCACGAAACCGGGGCAGATGCCGTGGCCCATGGTGCCACCGGCAAGGGCAATGACCAGGTGCGTTTCGAGCTCGGCGTTTATGCCCTCGACCCGGATCTGCGGGTCATCGCGCCCTGGCGCGAGTGGGATCTGACCTCGCGGACCAAGCTGATCGAGTATGCGGAGTCGCGCGGCATTGATGTGCCGACCGACAAGCGTGGCGAGGCGCCCTTCTCTGTCGACGCCAACCTCTGGCACACCTCCTCGGAGGGCAAAATGCTCGAGGATCCGTCCGAAGAGGCCTTCGAAATGGTCTATCAGCGGACACTGCGCCCGGAAGATGCACCGGATCAGCCGGAATACATCACGCTTGAATTTGAGGCCGGCGACGCCGTCGCCTTGAATGGCGAGGCGCTCTCCCCGGCCAAACTCCTGACTGCATTGAACGAGCTCGGGCGCCGGCATGGTATCGGTCGCCTCGATCTGGTCGAAAACCGGTTTGTCGGCATGAAATCGCGCGGCATTTACGAGACCCCGGGCGGTGAAATCCTGATGGCCGCCCATCGCGGGATCGAGCAACTCACCCTTGATCGCGGCGCCGGCCACCTCAAGGACGAGCTCATGCCGCGTTATGCCAAGCTGGTCTATGAAGGTTTCTGGTTCTCTCCGGAACGCGAGATGCTGCAGGCCGCGATCGACAAAAGTCAGGAGTTTGTCAGTGGGGAAGTCCGGCTCAAACTCTATAAGGGCAGCGTCAATGTGGTCGGCCGCTCCTCGCCGGCTTCGCTCTACTCGCTTGAGCATGTCACCTTCGAGGATGACGATGTCTACGACCAGAAGGATGCCCAGGGCTTCATCCGGCTTAATGCATTGCGCTTGCAATTGCTGGCTCAACGCCGCCGCCGGCTCGGCCGCAACGATTGATTGCGGCCCGCGGTCCTGCCTTTGCGCCGGGCTGAAGGGCTAAACCCTGAGAACCCAAGTCAGCTCATGAAATATGAGTAGGCGTCGCTAGTGCTTTACTCCCGCCGCACGGGGGGCAAGGCTGACTTTTGCGCAATAGGCTGAGGTTAATTTCGTTTTAACACGCTGGCGCGAGTGTGTGGCCGTGCTTTGGGGGAGCCGGAATAGGTAGACGATGATCTGGGACCCAGTGCTCTTAAAGAGCGTCCTCGATTTATTCTACGCTGCTGCGACAATCACCGTGATTGTCCTGTTGATCCGTTGCGCTCAAACGCCGGCCCTGCATGAGCTTCGTGGCGACTTCTTCCTGATCACGATCGGTCTCTTCCTGCGCTTCGGCTTTTACGGCCTCGATCTGATGACCGTTGTCCTCGGCCCCGGCCTCATCGGCCAGGAGCGGGCGCTGGCTTTTTCCGACTATCTGCATACGAGCGTTCAGCCGCCGATCGATTTCATATCGACGATCTTCCTGATCATCGGCTTCCTGCAGCTCTTGCGCAGGCTGATGGCCATGTTCGGCCGTATGCAGCGATCCGAGGCTGCCTTGCGGCAGGAACTTGGCAGCCGCAGCGAAACCGAAAGCGAACTGATCGCCAAGGCCGAGCGGCAACGCGTCAGCAACCGGTCGAAATCGGAATTCATGGTCGGTATCAGCCACGAGCTGCGAACCCCGCTGAACGGGATCATCGGCCTGGCCAGCCTGATGTCGAATACCGACATGTCCGGCGATCAGCGCAAACTCTTGTCGACGCTCGAACAATCAGCCAAGGCCATGCTCTCCCGGGTCAATGATGTGCTGGACCTGGCGCGGCTTGAAAGCGGCCAAATCGAGCTCCGTACCCAGTCCTTCTCGCCCTGCGAGCTGGCCCGCAATGTCGACGCCTTGTATCAGCCCTTCGCCGGTGAAAAGGGCCTGGAGCTGAAAACCAGCTGTACCGACGACGCCCAGGGTCTGGTCATTGGCGATGCTGTGCTGATCAAGCAAGCCCTGAACAATCTCGTCTCCAACGCGATCAAATACACGCCGTCCGGCTCGGTGAGCATTGAAACCGATGTCCATGCCGCGGCCGCGGAACGCCTGTGGCTGCAGATCTGGGTCAGCGATACCGGGATCGGGATGGACCAGGCAATCATCGATCGTGTTGCCGATCCGATGCATACCATCAATGAGGGCGAGACCGGTCTGGGTCTGGCGATCGCCAGCCGGATCGTCAAATTGCTCAATGGACGCTTGCTGATCGAGACCACGCGTCAGACCGGCACGCGGATCGGTTTCCAGGTCCAGGTCCAGATCGAACCGGAAGCGGACGACGACTAGCCGAGCGGGTAATCGGCCAGCTTCTGATAGAGATTGCTGTCCCCGCGCTTCGGCCAGCTGCGATACAGTGAGAAATGCGTGACGGCGAGCGGCTCGATGCGGAAATGCGCGGTTCGCTCGAGGAAGCGGCGCAAGCGATCTTCCGGCGTGCCCTTGAGATAGGCCAGTGTCACATGCGGTTTGTAATTGCGCGTTTCGGCCTCCAGCCCGCTACGGCGGGCCGCGCGCTCGCAGCGGTCCTGCAAATACAATAACGGTTCGCTGGGGGTCACCCCGAGCCAGAGCGCGCGCGGTTCTGCCTTGCCGAACCAGCCGCTGGAGCCGATGTTCAACGTAAACGGTGGAAGGCTGATCGCGGCAAGCTCGGCATCGAGGTCTTCGGCCTGACGTTCGCCAACCTCGCCGAAAAAGCGCAGCGTGACATGGAGGTTTTCCGCTGGGCGCCAGCGTGCGCCGGCGACGCCGCGCTGCAGGCGGGCGATCTGTGGCCGCACCTCATCGGGAAGCCCGATGGCCGCAAATAAACGCATCACCATGGCAAATTCCCTGACTTCTCAGACGCGTGGGCGATGTAGGCATAGTTCGGTACGATGTCACACCTTTAATAGGGGATAAGGGGGGACGCACACCCCCTTGCGTCCCGCCTTGCCATTTCCGGGCAAGGTGACGATATTACGCGGCAAAGCGTCTATCGTGGCGCAATTGCAATGGTGAGAAGTAAGCAATGAATGATTTTTCGCGTCCCTACGGCGCCGCGCCGTCCATGGACATGTCCGTCGATGCCGGCCTGCGCAGCTTTATGCTGGGCGTCTACAACAAGATGGCGCTCGGCCTCCTGATCTCCGCCGCCATCGCTTACGCAGTGGGCACCTTCTCCCCGCTGACCCAACTCGTATTCGGCACGCCGCTTATCTTCGTCGTTCAGTGGGGCCCGCTGGCTCTGCTGCTTGGCTCGGCTTTCCTGATGCGCAACCCGTCGCCGATGAGCAGTGCGCTTCTGTACTGGACCATTGTCGGCCTGATTGGCGCCAGCCTGAGCATGTGGGTGATCCTCGCCACGTCCGGCCAGGCGGCGCAGACCATTGGCGGCCGCTCGCTCCAGGTTGATTTCGGCACGATTGCCCAGGCCTTCATGATCACGGCCTCGTCTTTCCTGGCGCTGTCCTTCTTCGGCTACACCACCAAGCGTGACCTGTCGCCGATCCGCAGCTTCCTGTTCATGGCCATGATCGGTGCCATCCTGCTCGGCCTGGCGAATGCCTTCTTCTTCCAGTCCGGCCTGCTGGAGCTTGGCCTTCAGTTCGGCGTTCTGTTGCTGATGGCGGGCCTGATCGCCTGGCAGACGCAGGACCTCAAGATCATGTACTACCAGATCGCTGGCGATCAGCGCTCCATGGCGGTGATGACCAATATGGGCGCTCTGAACCTCTACATCGCCTTCGTGAACATGTTCCAGATCATCCTGTCGCTGCTGGGTAGCCGCGAATAGGCACGATCCACAGATCACAAGAAAACCCCCGGAGCGCGCTGCTCCGGGGGTTTTTCTTTGCAGGCATGCGGGGTGGTCCCGCTAGTCGATCACCGTGAACTTCTTCTTGTCGAAAACCTTCAGCACCTGGGCCAGGTCATGGCCGCGCTTGAGGATCTGGCCGCCCAGGGCGACGACCTTGTATTCGCCCTGCTTATTACGATCGGCAGGTGTCTTGATGACGCTATAGACCGGCAATTCGCTGGTCCGGCGGAAAATCGAGAAGATGGCGCAGTCCTTCAACCCGTCGATGGCGTAATCCTTCCACTCGCCCTGGGCCACAAGGCGCCCGTAGACGCGCAGGATCTGATCCAGTTCGCGACGGTGCCACATGACGCTGGCACTAGCAGATTTCCCGGGTTGCGAGCTCTCGAACACACAAATTCTCCTGACAGTTGTGTAGCATAAACTAGCTTACAAAGTTTTCACGGGTTTGCCCAAAAGTCGCCGCAATCCGGGCACCATGCCGCCACAGGTCGCCTCCACCGTCTGCCTCGTCGGCCGGACGCGCTAAGGCTTCAGGTCCTGGTTTTAGACAGCCCCCCCAGCCCCCCGGATCTCGGAGCTGCGACCGGTCGACACCCAGCCTTAACCCCTTCAATCCGCAACTTGCTTTGCCACTGCTTTGGCTCTGGCCAAGTGCGCGCCGTCGCGCTAACGCTAGTGTCTCACTGCCCCGAGCGCTGCCCCATGCTGGTTGCCGACAACCTGGTCAAAAGCTTCGATAGCAAACGCGCCGTAAAAGGCGTCAGCTTCACCCTGGAGAAGGGCGAAGTGCTGGGATTTCTGGGGCCGAACGGGGCCGGCAAGACCACCACAATGCGTATGCTGGCCGGTTGCCTTGAGCCCGATGAGGGTATCGCCTCCATCGCCGGGTATAACTGCGTTGAAGCACGCCTCGAGGCGCAGGCCCGGCTCGGTTTCCTGCCGGAGGGGGCACCAGCCTATCCGGCGATGACGCCGCGGGGTTTCGTCAAATTCGGTCTGCGCGCCCGTGGTTTTCGGGGTGATGCTCTGACCCGGGCCTGCGCGCTGGCCATTGAGCGTGTGCGGCTGGGCGAGGCCGCCGATCAGCCGATTGGAACCCTGTCCAAGGGCTTCAAGCGCCGCGCTGCTCTGGCTGCAGCCATTGCCCATGACCCGGCCGTGCTGATCCTCGACGAACCTACGGACGGGCTCGACCCCAATCAGAAAGATGGTGTCCGCGCCTTGATCCGGGAAATGGCGCCCGACAAGGCGATCATCATCTCCACCCATATCCTTGAGGAAGTTCCGGCTGTGTGCAGCCGCGCCATCATTATCGCCAGTGGCAAGGTGTTGTTTGATGGCACGCCGCATGCCCTGGAAAAACGGGCAGAGGACGGATCCGTGGAGAGCGCGTTCCGGGCGCTGACCTTGACCGGTGAGACGCGGGAGAGTGCGGCGTGATGCATGCCCTTCATGCCGTCTACCGGCGCGAGCTCCTGGCCTATTTCCAGACCCCGCTGGCCTATGTTTTCCTGGCGGTCTTTGCCAGTGCAGCTCCGGCACTGGCCTTTCACATGGGCCGTTTCTTCGACACCAACCGGGCCGATCTGGCACCCCTGTTCGACTATATGCCCTGGCTGCTCCTGATCTTGATGCCGGCGCTCGCCATGCGCAGCTGGGCCGAGGAACGCGACCGCGGAACGCTGGAATTCCTCATGGCCCTGCCGATCCCGCTGTGGGCGTCGACCCTGGGAAAATTCCTCGCCGCCTGGAGCGTCGCCGGTCTGGCCCTGGTCTTGACCTTCCCGATGTGGATTGCGGTCAACTATCTCGGCAATCCGGACAATGCCGCCATCCTGACCGGCTATTTCGGGGCTTTGCTGCTGGCGGGTGGATACCTGGCGCTGGGCCAGGCCCTGTCGGCCACGACGTCCAACCAGGTGGTCGCTTTCGTCCTCGGCACCAGCGCCTGCTTCCTGCTCACCATGACCGGCCTGCCGATCGTGCTGGCGGTCGTTGGCGACAGTGCGCCGGCGGCGGTCTCTGAGTTCATCGCATCGTTGAGCGCACTTGAGCATTACAACGCATTCCGCAATGGCGTGATTGCCCTGACGGATGTGGTCTTCTTCCTCGGCCTGATCGCTGCCGCGCTGTCCTGTGCCGGCGTCCTGATCGCTGAACGGCGGGGAGGTGGCCGATGAAGCGGGCGCTATATCTGCCGCTGATGCTGGTCAGCATTATTGTGCTCTTCCTGGCCGGCAATCATCTCACCGCCCAGCTCTTTGCCGGGGCGCGGCTGGACCTGACCCAGAACGGGCTCTATCGCCTGTCGCCCGGCTCGGAGGAAATCCTTGATCGGCTCAACGAGCCGGTGGAGTGGCGGTTCTACTATTCTCGCGCCCTGGCCGCAGATTATCCGGCGATCCGGAGCTATGCGACGCGGGTGCGCGAATTCCTGCGCGGCTACGAAAAGCGGTCCGGCGGCCGGTTGCTGCTGATCGAGATAGATCCGGAACCCTTTTCCGAGAATGAGGACACCGCCCTCGCGACCGGCTTGACCCCGATCCCGACCGATACCGGCGAGACCATCTTTTTCGGGCTGGTGGCGCGCAATTCGATCGACCAGGAGGCGGTCATCGCCTTGTTCGATCCGGAAATGGAAGCCCGGCTGGAATATGACCTGACCCGGACCATTGCCGATATCGAGCGGACCCGGACCCCGCGTCTTGCCATCCTCACCAGCCTGCCCATCTCGCCCGATGATGGCGCCCCCAACCGCTTTGTGCGGGAGCTGGCCGGGGCCTATGAGCTGGACTGGATCGAACGCGATTTCGATACCCTGCCGGAAGCGGATGTGCTGCTGGCCTTGCATCCGGGCGAGCTGTCCGCCGCGCAAGCCTATCTGATCGACCAATTCCTGGTCCGCGGCGGGCGTTTGATCCTCTTCCTCGATCCGATGGCGCATATGGCCCTGCGGCCGGGCCCGGACGGGTTGCCGCCGCTGGATGCACAGCGCGGTTCGAGTTTCGGCCCCATGCTGGCCAATTGGGGTGTGAACTGGGACGAGAACGTCGTCGCCATGGACCGTGCCCTGGGGCTGGAAGTGCAGATTGTCGAGGCCGATGGCCGGCCGCGCATGCGCACCTATCCGCTCTGGTTCGCCCTGCCGGCGGCCCAGCTCAACCGCGAGGACCGCGCCACATCGGCGCTGGATCTGGGCGTCAATTTCGGCTCGCCCGGCGCGCTGTTCTTTACTCCGGGCACTGGTGTCGAGCTTGTGCCGCTGCTTTCGACCAGCCCTGAAGGCGCCTTGCTGGACGCCGATATCGCTGCGGGATCCCCCTCGCCGGATCAGTTACTGCGTGATTATGAGCGGGCGCCCGAGCCGCTCGTGCTTGGCGGCCGCTTGCAGGGGCGTTTCACGACGGCTTTCCCGGACGGTCCACCGGCCGATGGCGGCTTCTTCAACCCTGCTGATCATCGTGATACGGCCGAACGCGACGGTGAAGTCGTTCTCATCGCCGATGCGGACTGGCTCGATGACACGTTTTATGTCCGGGCCGACCCGGTCGGCGGCGAGCTGATCGTGGCCGATAATCTCAATCTGGCAATGAATCTGATTGATGCGGCCTTTGGCGATGAAGCCCTGGTGCGCTTGCGCTCGCGTACGCCGTCTGACCGGCCCATGCTGCGTGTTGAAAGCCTGCGGGCGGAGGCTGAGGACCGCTATTTCGAGACCCAGCAGAGGCTTGAGGTGCAGATCGCGGACGCCGAGGCGGAGCTTGAGCGCCTGCAGGGCACGGGTGGGACATCCGCCCTGTTCGGCGGTGATGCGACGGTTCGCAATGAAGCCCTCGCCCTGCGCGCCCAGATCAGCGATGCGCGCCGGCAATTGCGTGATGTGGAGCGCGACTTCCGCGAGGATATCGATGCCCTCGATGCCTCGCTGCAGTTCTGGACCATCGGCGTGCCTCCGGCACTGGTCATTTTCGGCGCCCTTCTGGGCAGCCTGGTCCGGCGGCGGAGGCGCGGTGCATGAGCCAGCCGATCGACAAGCAGCGCACCCATCACATCCTGATCGTTGGCGGGCTGGCCCTGGCCGCGCTAGTGGCGGCGCTATCCGTTTCTCTGCTGGATGCCCGGCGGGTCTGGCAGCCGGAGCTCGAAGGCGCTGTGTTCGCGGCCTGGCCCGATCAGGCCCCCCGGGCGCAGGACATCGAGGTCGCCCACGGCGAGGCGCGTTTTAGCATTTCCCGGCAGGGCGAGCGCTGGGTGATGCCGAGCCGCGATAACTACCCGGTTCGGCCGGATATCGTCGCGGCTATCGATGCTGTGTTGAGTGGCCTGACCTATGCTGGGGCCCGAACCGCTGACCCGGCCAAATACCCGGCCCTGGCGCTGGCTGAGCCCGGCGAGGCTGGCGGTGGTGCCCGGCTGACCGTGCGCGATGCCTCCGGCGCGGTGATCGCCGATCTGATCGCCGGTGAGACCCGTGGTCAGACGCTGTATATTCGCTTGCCCGGCGAGGCGCGCAGCTTCGCGGCTGATCTGGCGGATGGGACCAGCGCCGCGGCGCTTACCCAGACCGCCGACCAGTGGCTTGATCTCGGATTTCTGGAGCTGGGCCGGACGGCGATTGCCCGGGTCCGGATCCAGCCGGAAACCGGCCCCGCCTACCGGCTGGAGCGGCCGGCGCGGTCGACGCGGAATTTCGCCCTTCGCGAGCCGGCCGGGTGGACCCCGATCACGGCCGGTGCGGGCAATGGCCCGGCCAGCGCGCTGGGGCGGATCCGGTTTCGTGATGTCCGCCAGGTCGAACGTCTGACCGGCGCGATTGTCGGCTCGCATACGGCCGAGACATTTGGCGGACTGGAGGTTACCCTCGATATCATTGCCCAGGGCGAGACCCGCTGGGCCCGTATCCGCACCAACGCGTTGACCGATGATGCGGCCGAAGCGGCCGCCCTGCTGCAGGAAGAAAGCGAGGGCTGGGCCTATCTTTTGAGTGATCTGGCGCTGGACCGGCTGTTGCGGCCGCTTGATGAAATCGCCGATCCGCGACCGGGAGCCGGCGATGCGCCTTAACCAGATCACCATTCCGGTCACCGATATGACCCGCTCGCGCAGCTTCTACCGGCGGCTGGGCTTCCGTTTGCTGGTGGACACGCCGCATTATGCCCGCTTTCTGGCGCCCGATGGTGATACCACCTTCTCTCTCCAGATCGCCGACGGGCCGGTTTCCACCGGCGCCGTGATCTATCTGGAATGCGACAAGGTCGACACGGAGGTCGAGCGCCTGCGCGAGCGCGGATTCCAGTTCGAAACCGGGCCGGAGGATATGGGGTGGCTCTGGCGCGAGGCGATCCTGAAGGATCCGGACGGTCACAAGATCAAGATTTATCACGCCGGCAAGAACCGCATCGACCCGCCTTGGCGGGTGCAGGAGGACTAGCCGCTACATGCGTCCGCCCGGCTCGGGCAGGGCGTGTTCCGCCAGCTCCTTGGTAATGTAGGCAAAGGCCTCATCGATACTGTCGGTGCGATAGAGCAGATCCAGATCGCCGGGACTGATCGTGCCGAACTCAACCATGGCGTCGAGATTGAGGATCTTGTCCCAATACTCCGTGCCGAACAGGACAACGGGCAGGCGTTTGGTCATTTTCTGTGTCTGTACCAGCGTCAGGGTCTCAAACAGCTCGTCCAGCGTACCGAACCCGCCCGGCATGATCACCAGCGCCTTCGCCGGGTAGAGGAACCAGAATTTCCGGGTGAAGAAATAGTGGAATTCGAAGCTGAGATGCTCTGTGACCCACGGGTTGTTACCGGCTTCAAAGGGCAGGGAAATACCCAGCCCGACTGTTTCGCCCCCGGCTTCCGCCGCGCCGCGATTGGCCGCCTCCATAATACCGGGACCGGCACCGGTGCAGATCACGAAGCGGCGCCCGCCTTCATCGCTGATCTCGTCTGACCAGCGGGTCAGGCGCCCCGCCAGCTCGCGCGTGGCGTCATAGTATTTCACCAAACCCAGCTTCTTTTGAGCCTGGGTCTCGTCATCACCAGCCGCGCGCAGTGCGGCAATCTCGGCCTCAACATCGTCCCGGTCGCTGATCCGGGCAGATCCGAAGAACAGGATGGTGTCCTGGACGCCGTGTTCCTCGAACCGGTTTTGCGGGTCGAGATACTCGGCGAGAATGCGGACCGGGCGCGCCTGCGGGCTGCGGATGAAGCGGTCATCGCGATAGGCTTTGGACGGTGTGGTGAAGACTTTGGATTTCGACATGTTTTTCCTTTTTATCTGATCGAGTGATCGTGGGCGTCCGCGGGCGGGAAAGCAATGCCCGCGTGTGGCCCAAAAAAGCAATAACCTGTACTTTAGGCCAAAGCGGTGTGCGGCTAATGTGCCGGTATGAGTTCTGCGCGCACCCTGTCCTTCCTGATCTATCCTGGTTTCCAGCTGCTCGATCTGAGCGGGCCACTGGCGGTGTTTTCCGGTGCCAACACGGCCCTGGGGCGGACCGCATACGCCTTCAATATCGTTGCTGAACAGACCGGTCCGGTGGTCGCATCCTGCGGTCTGAGCGTTACGGCCACGCACAGCTATGCCGATGCGCAATCCGGCTTGGCCGCGACGGATACCTGGTTCGCTCTGGGCGGAGAAGCGCCCGAAATCGAGGCGGAGCTGGCCCGCGGGTTGATTACGCCGCTCTTGCGCGCAGCTCATGGCACGGCGGCGCGGCTGGCCTCGGTCTGCACCGGGGCTTTCTTCCTTGCCGAAGCGGGCTGTCTGGCTGGCCGGCGGGCCACGACGCACTGGTGGTCGAGCGACCGGCTGGCCCGGCGCTTTCCCGCTATTGAGGTCGACGGCGATGCCATCTTCATTCAGTCCGGCCGCATCTGGACCTCAGCCGGTGTGACGGCGGGAATTGATCTGGCGCTGGCCCTCGTCGAACAGGATCATGGCCGGGACGCGGCGCTGCTGATCGCCCGCCACCTCGTCGTCCCGCGCATGCGCCATGGCGGGCAGTCACAATATTCTTCTGATCTTGCCGTACAGCACACCCAGGAGCGGCGTCTGACCGGTCTGGCAGATGCGGTAAGGGCCCATCCCGACAAGCGCTGGACCGTCGATGCGCTGGCGCAGCGCGCCGGGGTCTCTCGCCGGACCCTGTCCCGGCTTTGTCGCGATGAGCTGGAGACCAGCCCGGCGGGGCTGGTGGAAAGCATCCGTCTCGATGCCGCCCGTCAGGCCCTGGTCGAGACGGACCTTGCCGTTGAGCGCATCGCGGAACAGAGCGGTTTCGGCAGTGCCCAGCGCATGGACCGCGTCTTTGGCCGCCGTCTCGGCCTTGCCCCGCGCGCCTTCCGGTCGCGTTTTCGTTCCCCCTTCGCCCAGGAGACCTCCAGATGAGCCAGACCTTCAATATCGGCTTTCTTCTCTTTCCCAACCTGACCCAGCTCGACTTCACCGGTCCCCTGCAGGTGCTCAGCCGCTTGCCCGGAGCGAAAGTGCATCTCGTCGCCAAGACGCTCGAGCCGGTGCAGACCGATTGCGGACCCTTCATCCTGCCGTCCATCACCCTGGAGCAATGTCCGGATCTCGATTTGATCTGTGTCCCGGGTGGTTTCGGTGTCGATGACGCCATGCGTGACCCGCAGACGCTGGCCTTCCTGCGCCGTCAGGGCGCACAGGCGAAATACATCACCTCGGTCTGCACCGGCGCCTTCATTCTTGGCGCCGCCGGATTGCTCAAAGGCAAGCGCGCAACGACCCATTGGCGCTATCACAGCGCCCTGGCGGATGTCGGTGCGATACCCGAGGAGGCGCGTGTGGTTCGCGACGGCAATGTCTTCACGGGCGGGGGTGTGACCGCCGGGATCGATTTTGCCTTTACTGTGCTCAAGGAGCTGGGCGGCGAAACCCTCGCCGAGGCGGTGCAGCTGGGGCTGGAATATGATCCCATGCCCCCGGTCGATGCAGGATCGCCGGGCAAGGCGTCTGAACCGGTGCGGGCGGCGGTCGAGGATCGTTTCGCTCCGCGTATCGCGGAATTTCGACAGGCGCTGCGCGAGGTCGCAATCCCCAGCTAGTCTTCTCCGGCGCGCATCAGCCGGTCGGCGGCGGCGCGGGCGAAGCGCAGGGTCACCGCCTTACGGCGGGCGGCAGCGAGTTTCTGCATCGGGCTTTCGCGCACAATGGCGCCGCCAAACCCGTCGGCGATAATCAGGCCGGTATCGGCCGGAATGAGATCGTGCGGGAAACGCTGGGATACGGCGAAATAGAACATGTCGCAGAACTCGCCATACTCGTTCCACTTATTGTCGGCGCGATAATCGGCGGTTCCGGATTTGACCTCGATAATGGCAACTTCACCCTTGCGGCCAACACAGAACAGATCGGCGCGCCGGCCGCCTGGCAGGGAGAATTCCGGAATGGCGCTATAGCCCAATTGCCAGAACAGGCGTGCAGCGCCGCGCATCAGGGCCTGGGCATCATCGATGTCGGGGTTCTGGGCCGAGGCCACATCCTGCAAGTTCATGCTCGAATTATGTTCCACATTTGTTCGCAAGACAAGGCGGGCCGCAACCCCACCCCATTGGCGCGGCGCCACCGCGCGCCTACATAGCCATCATGTACCCGCACCAGATTTCCGACCCGCTCGCCATTACCGCCGTCGATTTCGAGCGCATGGCTGCGCGAGCCTTCCAGGCTTTACCCGAGGCGATGCGGGCGCTGAGCCGCGATGTCGAGATTTTTATCGCCGACTTTGCCGAGCAGGATGTGCTGGACGAGTTCGAGATGAGCGATCCCTATGAACTCACCGGCCTGTATAGCGGCGTTGATCTGACCCAGAAATCGATCAGCTATGCCCAACCATTTCCCGACCGGGTCTTTCTCTACCGCCTGCCGATCCTGGCAGAATGGGTGGCACGGGGCGATGAGACGATCGAACACCTCATCCAACATGTCCTGATACACGAAATCGGCCACCATTTCGGACTCTCGGATGAAGATATGCACGCGATCGAGGATGGATTGCGTTAACCCTTAATTAAGGACTCAGCCCACCATCTCTGCCACCCAGGCTGGAACCGACTGCGTGGCCTGGCCATTTCGAACCTCGTCGAAGACCGGTGAGGTGTCGGTGGTCTCCAGATTGATCTCGATACAGCGCGCGCCGGCCTCCTTGGCCACCTGGCTGAAACCGGCGGCGGGATAGACGGTTCCGGAAGTGCCAATGGCCACGAAGAGATCACACGAGCCGAGCTGATCAAAGATCAGATCCATCTCCATCGGCATTTCCCCGAACCAGACGATATGCGGTCTCAGACCGCCCGCCCGGCGGCAATTGAGGCAGGGCAGGTCGGTGGTGATCTCGTCAAAGGCGTCATGCACATAGCCGCAATGCTCGCAGCGCATCTTTGACAGTTCGCCATGCATGTGGACGAGGCGCTCCGAGCCCGCCTTGTCGTGCAGGTCGTCGACATTCTGGGTGACCAGCAGGAACTCCCCGCCACGGGCGATCCAGGCTTTTTCGAGCTCCACCAGGGCGTGATGGGCGGCATTGGGCGTCGAGGTTTTCAGCCCGGCCCGGCGGGCATTGTAGAAGGCATGGACCTCTTCCGGCTTGGCGGCGAAGGCTTCCGGTGTCGCCAGCTCGCGCCAGTCGAACCGGGCCCACAGGCCGTCCGGGTCGCGGAAGGTGCCAAGGCCCGACTCGGCGGAGATGCCGGCGCCGGTGAGAATGACGAGATTGGAAGACATGTTGTGGAGCTTATTGCCTTTCGCGATCGCTCAAATAGTGTGTTTTAGCTTATCTCGTCCTAGAGGAGAAAACGTTGATGCGCGCCCCTACCTATGTCGTTGAGCGCGGTATGGTGACCGTCGGCAATCTGACTGATTATCTGAAGGCGGTTCGGGAATACGGGCATAATCTGTTGTCACCGCTGCTCTACCGAGGGCAATCCCAAGACTGGGACCCAATTCCCTCAGCTGCCCGTCATGGATACTATGAATACAGCGAGCTAGGGGCACTCGAGCGCTGGCGCCAGAACGCAACAGGGGTCTTTGGGCGTAACATCGAATCTGGCACTGAGCTGGTTTGTCTTGCCCAACATTATGGTGCCCCAACACGACTTCTTGACTGGTCTTTTAGCCCACTTGTCGCGCTTTGGTTTGCAGTAGCAGACGGAGCTAATCAACGGCACATGGAGATCGCCGGCGATCTTGATGCCTATAATGGTACCCAAGATGATCCACCAGACGGGATGATATATATCGCTCTCCCAAAGCGTTGGTTGCAAGCCGAAGAGGATATCTTCTCTATCACCGAAGCAAAGCAAGTGAACCCTTGGCATTCCTTGCCAAGAGTTACTGCGCAGCGGTCCGTCTTCACGGTTCACCCACTTCCGATGTTGAGGCCGATCAAACGTGACTACATACAAAAAATTCGTATTCCCGGCGCGCTCAAAAGGTCGTTTTTCGACGAACTAAACTGGCTTGGGATAAACGCGCTAAGCCTTAAACCGGACCCTGAAGGGTTGTCTGAGCATACTCGATGGATGTCGAACAATATCGCGACAAGAATTGTCCCGAGGTTCGAAGACGGACGAGCACCTACGAAATAGCTGCTTCGCGCAAACCACCCCATTGTTTTCATGCTGGCTTTTCGCCGCAGTGTCTCCGCGCCGTCAAGGCGCATGCCCGCATAGCGGCGCCGGAGGCGGCCTTGACGGCGCGGAGACACTGCGGCCCACTGGCTGTCATGAAAACAATGGGGCCCTGTGGGTCTCTTATTCCCCCAAGCACAAAAAACCCGCCAGCTCGCGCCGGCGGGTCTTTGTAATCGCATCTGCGATGAAGGCGGGGCTTAGCCCTTTTTCTTCGGCTCGCGGCGCTCGATGCCGTGACCGGTGGTGCGCTCGGCGATACGTGCGGACTTACCGCGACGGTCGCGCAGATAGTAGAGCTTGGCGCGACGGACTTTACCGCGGCGCTTGACTTCGATCTTCTCGATCATCGGCGAGTAGACCGGGAAAACGCGCTCGACACCTTCACCGAAGGAGATCTTGCGGACGGTGTAGCTCTCATTGAGGCCGCCGCCGGACTTGGCGATGCAGACGCCTTCGAACACCTGGACGCGTTCGCGCTCGCCTTCCTTGATGCGGACGTGGACGCGCAGGGTGTCACCGGCGTCAAACTGCGGCAATTCCTTATCGCCGAGGACGCGGGCTGCTTCTTCCTGTTCAAGCTGCTCGATCATGTTCATCGTGCATTCTCCTTGCGCCGCTTGAACCGCTCGTAAAGGTCCGGCCGGCGCGCCTTAGTAATCTCTTCCGCCTGTTTTCGGCGCCAGGTCTCGATCTGACCATGGTGCCCCGATAACAGGACCTCTGGGATCTCCCTGTCCTCCCATACCCGCGGTCGGGTGTAGTGAGGATATTCGAGGAGATCACCCTCGAAACTCTCATCCTCGGCCGAAGCCGGGTCACCGAGTACGCCGGGGAGGAGTCTCACACACGCTTCGATAAGAAGCTGCGCGGGCGCCTCGCCCCCGGCCAGAACGGCATCGCCGACACTGACCTCTTCCATTTCGCGGCCCTCGATGACCCTTTGATCGAGGCCTTCGAAACGTCCGCAAAATACGACAACACCGGGACCTGCCGCCCATTCCCGAACCCGGGCCTGGGTGATGGGCTTGCCCCGCGGTGTCATATGGATCAGCGGCCGTTTCTCACCTTGCCAGCGAGACTGTACCGCATCGATCGCTTCCGCTGTGACATCCGGCCTGAGCACCATACCAGCGCCTCCGCCGGCCGGGGTGTCGTCCACGGAGCGGTGCTTATGACGGGAAAAATCCCGGATGTCCACAGTTTCTAGCGCCCAAATCCCGCGATTCGCAGCTGTCTGGATGATGGATACACCCAAAGGGCCGGGAAAGGCGTCCGGGAACAGGGTCAGGGCCGTGGCGGTCCAGGGTAATTGCGGCGCGTCATGGGTCATGGCGCGCGGGTTTAGCAGGGATGGAGCAGCCGGGCCAGCCATCAGGCCCGGCGTCCATCAGGACCGGACTCAGCGGCGGCCGCGGCGGCCTCGCATATTCTGCGGGATCAGATCGAACTGGGTGATCGACTCGCGCGTACAGGGCGGGTTGATGATGTCGTCCGTATTCTCGGTGTCGGGACGAACATATTTGAAGCAGACCATACCAATGCTCTCGGCGTCTGCCGGGGCATAGGTCAGCTCTTCCATGGCCTCGAGCGTAAAGCGCTCGAATTCGGCGGCGTAGCGATAACGCCCATCATCCTGCAGATCGCTGGTTGCGCACTCGATCGCGGTCTCGCCGACTGATCCATCCGCGGCGACGAGGTTTTCGACAATGCACAGCGCAGTGACGTCATTACGGAAAGCGCCGCGGGGATAGCCGAGTTCCGGCACATTGCGGACCTGGCGTCCCAGCGCCCAGCTGCCAGCCTGGCGATACAGGGAGATGAAGCGATAAAACGGCAGGTCGTCTTCGCTGACACTGCCGATCAGGCCCTGACCCATGCCGGCCAGCGCGGTCTCAACGGCACCACCGTCCGTCGTGCCCTCCGGGCATCGGCCCGACGAGACAAACTCGCCATCATCATTGGCTTTGATTTCTATCGCGCAATCGACAAATTCGATCGGTTCGGCGTTCTGCACCAGAAGTGCGGTGGCCATCATACCCAAGGCAAACATTGTTCGGCTCCCATAATGCACACGCCTTCACCGCCCGGTCTTGCGCCCGGCTGACGAAGTGAATTTTGAGGCATACTACCTGTCTGCACGGTCGGCGATCATGCGCCGGCGATGCCGCACTGAATGCAGCTGCCCCTCCCCAGAGGTAGAAAAGACTAGCTGTGTGACCTCAGGGATCAAGCCGTGCGGCCGGTTGCATCACACATCATTCATCACTTGCAGGCGCGTCGCCTTCGATTTCCTCAAGCGGATCAATGGTAACCAGCTTGTCGATGATGGAGATGTGGGGGACCTGTTCGCGGGTGAAGGGGATCATCCAGGCGCCCTTGCGGTCCGGCGTGTCGACGATCTCGAGCAGATCACCGCCGCCGAAGTCATGCACCGCCCGGATACGGCCCATCGGGGTGCCGTCGAGAGCCTGGACTTTCAGGCCCAGCAGGTCGGAATGGTAGAACTCGTCCTCTTCCAGCTCCGGCAGGGCCGAGCGCGGAATGAAGAGTTGGGTGCCGCGGGCGGCCTGGGCCTGTTCGCGGGTGAGGTTTTCCTTGAAGGCGACGACGAACCCTTCTTTGGCGCGGCGGTAGCGCGCCGGCGTGAAGACGGTTTTGCCCTTGGCATCGAGGAATGGTCCGTAAGCGAAGGCCGCTTCCGGTTCGCCGGTGAAGCTTTTCACCTTGCACTCGCCCCGAACGCCGTGTGCGCCGGCGATGGCCGCAACGAATACGAGATCAGGCGAGGTTTTGGACATGAGTGTGCCCTGTATCGTCATCCCGGCGAACGCCGGGACCCCGAGAGGGCGCGCATTGCGGTCTCGGGGTCCTGACGTGCGTCAGAATGAGCAGATCCGTCCTATTCGGACTTCTCTTCTTCAGCAGCAGCCTCTTCGGCCGGAGCTTCTTCAGCAGCGGCTTCAGCTTCTGCGGCAGCAGCCTCAGCGGCAGCCTTGGCTTCAGCTTCGGCTTCCTTGCGAGCGGCTTCTTTCTCAGCCTTCTCTTCCAGGCGCTCTTTGGCCTTGATGCCCGGCTCGCCCTTCTTCGGGTTGTTGCCGGCTTCCCAGGACCAGGCGTCAGCCTCGATCTGGCTGATGAAGCGGCCAACGCGGTCGGTCGGCTTGGCGCCTTTGGCGATCCAGGCCTTGACCTTTTCCATGTCCAGCTTCACGCGCTCGCCGTCTTTCGGCAGCATCGGGTTATAGGTGCCGATCTTCTCGATGAAGCGGCCATCGCGCGGCATGCGGCTGTCAGCGACAACGATACGGTAGTAGGGACGCTTCTTGGCGCCGCCACGGGCGAGACGAATTTTCAGAGCCATGATGGATATTCCTTGGGTTTAGTCGTTCAAATTCAGGGTTATTTCTTGGGCAGACCGATCGGCAGGCCGTCCGGTCCGAGTTGAGGTGAGCCGCCCAGGCCGGGAAGGCCCTGCGGTGCTTGGCCGCCGCTACCGAGACCGGGGAGCTGCGCCCCGCCCCCTGGCATTCCTTGAGGCGCGTTACCGCCGAGCAAATCCTGTGTTGCCTTGCCGAGATCAGCCGGGTTCATACCAGCCGCGCCCGGGGGCATGCCGCCCGGCATTCCACCGCCGCCGAGCATGCCGGCGAGACCGCCGCGGCCTTTCTTGCCGGCCTTTTTCATCATGTCGGCCATCTGGCGGTGCATTTTGATCAGCTTGTTGACGTCTGCGACCTGGACGCCGGCACCAGCGGCGATGCGCTTCTTGCGGCTGGCCTTGAGGATTTCCGGCTTGGCGCGTTCCTGCTTGGTCATCGACAGGATGATGGCTTCCTGGCGGGACAACATCTTGTCGTCCATTCCTGCGGCCGCAGCCTGGGCTTTGGCCGCCTTGTTCATGCCGGGCAGCAGCCCCATGATCCCGCCGAGACCGCCCATTTTCTTGAGCTGGCCAAACTGTTCGCGCAGGTCTTCCAGGTCGAACTTGCCCTTGGCCATTTTCTTGGCCATGCGCTCGGCTTTGTCCTGGTCGATCTCGGCCGCAGCCTTTTCCACCAGGGAGACGATATCGCCGCGGCCCAAAATCCGGCCGGCGAGGCGTTTCGCGTCGAAAGCATCCAGCCCGTCAGGCTTTTCCGAGACGCCAAGGAATTTGATCGGCAGACCGGTGACATGGCGCATGGACAGCGCCGCACCGCCACGGCCATCGCCATCCATTCGCGTGAGAACCAGACCAGTCAGCGGCAGGCGCTCATGGAAGCGCTTGGCGGTCTCGACGGCATCCTGACCGGTCAGGCTGTCGGCCACCAGAAGGGTTTCATGCGGGCGCGTCGCATCGGCAATCGCCTGCGCCTCCGCCATCATGTCTTCGTCGATCGAGGTGCGGCCGGCGGTGTCGAGAATGACAACATCATAGCCTTGCAGCTTGCCCGCACTCATCGCCCGCTTGGCAATATCGACGGCGCGCTGGCCCTCGACGATCGGCAGGAAGCCAACACCGACCTGTCCGGCCAGCTGCTGCAGCTGTTCCATCGCCGCCGGACGGCGGGTATCGAGCGAGGCGAGCAGGACTTTCTTCTTGTGCTGCTCGGTAATTTTCTTGGCGAGCTTGGCCGAGGTCGTGGTTTTACCCGAGCCCTGTAAGCCGGCCATGAGGATGGCGACCGGCGGTTCGCCTTCCAGGTTCAGGCCTTCCGGCTCGCCTTCGCCACCAAGCAGGTCAACCAGGGCGTCATGGACGATCTTGACGACTTGCTGGCCTGGCGCGATCGACTTGATGACGTCTTCGCCAACAGCCCGTTCGCGGATGAAGGAGGTCGCCGTCTTGACCACGGGCAGGGCGACATCAGCCTCCAGAAGCGCGACACGAATCTCGCGCAGGGCCGCATCGACATCCTTTTCCGACAGGACGCCGCGTCCCGTCAGCCTGTCGAATACTCCACCCAGTCGTTCTGTCAGCGCGTCGAACATGCGTTCGCCTTCCTCAAATCCAGTTCACCTGCAAGCCAATCGGCATAGGCTATTAGCCCCGCTGAGCGAAACCTTCGCCGAGCGGAGTTCTCGCCTGCCTCCCTTTCCCAGATGGGAAGATGTGCAGGTAAGACAAGCCTCAGAGCTTGCGTGATGGAGCGGGCCGTCTACGCCTCTTGTCCAGAAGAGTCAAGGAATGCGGTGGGTGATGCGGTCGCGGATACGCGGACAGTCCCCATTTCGCCCGCTGGCCCGGTGCTAGTTCGCCCCGGGCGTGTCAGCGACGGCGAGAACCGGGTTGGCGGTCTCGGTCTGGGCGATGTGGAGCGAGCGCGGTCCGTCCTGGCTGGCGAGCAGGCCGCCATACAGTGACGCTGCGACTGCACCGAGGGTGAGCCACAACAGGGCGAATTTCATGAAGGTACGAACGCTTGACTGGGTCCGGGCCATGACACTCCTCCTCCTGTTCGAGCACACGACTAGTCCACCGCGAGTCGATTAACAGGGTACTACTCAGAAGGGTGAAATGACAAACTTCGTTAATTGGGACTAAATTTAGCGAAACTTGGAATCAAGCTTTCGCCGTCTCGCGCAGGGCCTGATAGAGCTTGTGTCCGCGCAGCACGAACCATAGACCGGTCCACACATTGCCGAGGAAGAATATCGGCAGGATCCAGAAAACCCGCACCAGATTTGAGCGTTCCGCCCAGAAAATGATGACGGCGCCGATCAGAAAGCCGAGATAGAGATCCCACATGGCGACGATCCCCCAGGGATCTGAGAACAGCCAGTCGCCCGCTCCGCCGAAGTCACCAGTCCTGATCGCCCAGGCAATAAGGGCGACCAGGACCAATGAGGGTGCAAGGACGATAAGGCGGATAGTCGGGGGCA
>NZ_JASBRQ010000028.1 GCF_030149425.1 Maricaulis sp.
AGGCAAGACCGGTGGTCGCGGTGTGAAGGGCCAGAAATCCCGTTCGGGTGTGGCCATCAAGGGCTTTGAGGGCGGCCAGATGCCGCTCCACATGCGCCTTCCCAAGCGTGGCTTCAACAAGCCGAACCGCAAGGCCTGGGCAGAGGTCAATCTTGGCCGTCTGCAGAAGGCTATTGATGAGGGCAAGATCGACGCGGCCAAGCCGATCGATGCCGCCGCCCTGATCGGTGCCGGCCTGGTTCGCCGTGAACTCGATGGCGTTCGCCTTCTTGCGAAAGGCGAGCTGAAGGCCAAAGTAGAGATCACCGTCGCCGGTGCCTCCAAGTCTGCCATTGCGGCAGTCGAGAAGGCTGGTGGCAAAGTGACCCTGCCTGCCGCTACCGACGCGGCGTAATCGGCCCCGTGCCGACCGCTTGAGGACGACTACATGGCTTCAGCTGCCGAACAGCTTGCTGCGAATATGAATTTCAGCTCCTTTGCGAAAGCAAAGGAGCTTCAGCAGCGGATCCTGTTCACGATCGGGATTCTGATTGTCTACCGCATTGGTACCTATGTGCCGATCCCCGGGATCGACCCGGTGACCTATGCGGCAATGTTCCAGCAGAATGCCGGCGGTCTGATGAGCTGGTTCAACACGCTCGGTGGCGGTGCCATCGAGCGTATGGCCATTTTTGCTCTGAATGTGATGCCTTATATCTCGGCGTCGATCATCATGCAGCTGATGGCCGCGAGCATTCCCACGCTCGAAAAACTGAAAAAAGAGGGCGGCGAAGCCGGCCGCAAGCAGATCAACCAGTATACCCGTTATCTCACGGTGGTCCTGGCGACCTTGCAGGCTACGGCGATTGCCATTGGCATGAATTCGCCCAACCCTGATGGATCCACCCTGGCGCTTGAGCCCGGCCTGTTTTTCGTCGTCTCCACGGTGACGACCCTGGTCGGCGGCACCATGCTTCTGTTGTGGCTGGGTGAGCAGATCACCGCGCGCGGCATCGGTAATGGTGTCTCCCTGATCATTTTCGCCGGGATTATCGCAGCCGTCCCGAGTCTGATCGGCGGCGGTCTGTCGGCGAGTGCCAGTACGGGTAACTTCCTGCCGCTGCTGATGGGCGTGTCGATCGTCATCGGTTTCTTGGTTCTGGTAGTCTTCGTCGAGCGCTCGCAGCGCCGGCTGATTGTGCAGTACCCGAAGCGACAGCAAGGTAATCGTATGGTGGGGGGCGATACGTCCTTCCTGCCGCTGAAGCTCAACACGGCTGGCGTTATCCCGCCGATCTTCGCATCGTCTCTGCTGTTGCTGCCGGCGACCGCCCTGGGCTTCCAGGCGCAGTCCGGGCCAGACTGGCTGCAGAATATCGTTGTCTATCTCCAGCCCGGCGCGCCGGTCTTCCTGGTGATCTACGGCGCGATGATCATCTTCTTCTGCTTCTTTTATACGTCGATCGTTTTTAACCCCGAAGACACGGCCGATAACCTGCGGAAGTATGGCGGTTTCCTTCCGGGTATCCGTCCGGGCAAGCGGACCGCTGAGCATATCGATTTCATCCAGTCGCGGCTGACGGCGATCGGTGCAGTCTATCTGACCTTTATCTGTGTCGTGCCGATGATGTTGGGCGGCGGTGCAGCGATGGCGCTGGGCGGAACGTCGATTCTCATCGTGGTGTCCGTGACCATGGATACGATTTCCCAGATCCAGTCGCATCTGCTGGCGCACCAGTATGAAGGCCTGATCAAGAAGTCGAAGCTGCGGGGACGCAAGCGATGAACATTATTCTGTTCGGACCTCCGGGTAGCGGCAAAGGGACCCAGGCCAAGCGGCTGGTCGCCGAGCGCGGCTGGGTCCAGCTTTCAACCGGTGACATGTTGCGCGCAGCAAAAGCGGCTGGCACGGAACTGGGCCAGCGCGTTGCGGCCATCATCGATGCAGGCGAGCTGGTTTCCGACGAGATTGTAATTGAATTGATCCGGGAACGTCTGCCCGAGGCCGAAGCGGCCGGTGGCGCCATTTTTGACGGTTTCCCGCGGACTGTTGCCCAAGCCGAGGCGCTCGATGCGCTGCTCGGTGAGCGCGATAGCCAGGTCGATGCCGTGGTTGAACTCAAGGTGATCGACGAAGAACTGATCCAGCGCCTGGTCAAGCGCGCTGAGGAGGAGGGGCGTCCGGATGATACCGAAGAGGTCATCCGCAATCGCCTCAAAGTCTATTACGACCAGACGGCCCCGCTGATCCCTTATTTTGACGAACAAGGGAAGCTTAAGGCGGTCGACGGCATGGGCTCGATGGACGAAGTCGCAGCATCAATTGCAGCTGCATTGGATAAGAAGTGAACAAACGGTGTTGCACCCCCATTGACGGGAGCGCAACGCACACTGTAGATAGCGCCCTTCGCAAAAGCGGGCGAGCTCAAACGGCCACCGGAAGGTGGCCCGATGGTTCGTCCCTGAATGGCGTTCTGAAGTA
>NZ_JASBRQ010000013.1 GCF_030149425.1 Maricaulis sp.
AAAGTGGAGGCTTCTGTTGCCAGGCGCCTCCGAGCCCCGCCTATTCCGGCTAAAGGGAATAGGAGTTTTAGCGAGATTACCCGCGCTGCTTACGCAGCGAGAGCGACCTCTTCAGCGTAGTTGTCATTTGCAACTATTTAAATCGAGCCTGTAACGGGCCTCACCCGAGCGAAAGCAATCACCTTTACCCGTCTGTCGATCCTGTTTCGGCCCCCATAATGACCCCAGCCGGTGAAGACCGGTTCGGGTCAGCTTCCCCGCTTGCGCGAGGATGATTGGTGGAGCCGCCGGGTACTGCCCCCGGGTCCAGTCCGGTTATTACGTGCGCGTTTATCGCCATAGCCAGCAAGCTGGCTTCGTCAATATAGGCGTTCGGGCGCGGCGATAAAACCCCTGCCTCTGTCCTAGCCCGCTGAAAAAATGATCAAAGCCAGCGCGACCACACCGACGCAAACGATGTAGAAGAATTGCAGGAAAAGGCTGCGCGCGATCGCGCCGATCCAGCTGGATTGGTAGAAGCCGCGGTCATAAAGCGTCTGCAAGATCAGCGTGCCCCCACCGCCGAGCGCGGCCAGGGCGATGATCAGCGCCGTGGCCCCGCCGGCAAAACGGCCCAGCAGGATGAAGGTGGCGATGATGCTCAGATAGGGCACATGCCAATACAGCGAGTAGATCAGGTGTTCGATAATGCGGCGCCGGGGATGGACCAGCAGGTTCAACCCGGCATAGGCGATCACCATGATCAGAAGCGACTGGGTTGCTGCTGTGGTGATCCGGTTTTCGAACAATTCCGGATTGGTTGAGGCCTGGCGCGAGACCGGCCCGAAAATACTGGCGTCGCCGGGTGGTTCGATACCATTTTGACAAAGTGGACTGTCATCGGGCAGGCGGCGGCCTTCCGGTGTCGGGCCAAACTCGAACAGTTCAATGCGGATGTCGCTATCTCGCGCCAATACCAATTGGCCGCTGGCATCAATTTCATCCGGCCCCGGCAACACACCGCATCGCGGCGTTTGGTCTTCGCTTTGCGCCTCCCTTCGCGCCACGACCTCGCGCCGTTGTGCGATGACGATCGGATCCTGGGCCCGGATGGTTTCTGCTGTGGGCAGAATGGTGACGCCGACCACCCGCACCCCGGCCAGCGACATCAGGACGAAGAAGATCAGCGAGAAGATCAGATAGATGCGAACCGGGGCGGTATAGCTGTTGCGGCGGCCGTCGACATAGGCGCGCGCTACCTGTCCGGGTTTGCGGACCAAGGCGCCGAGGGTGGTGAAGAAGCGGCCTTCCCAGGCAAACAGACTGCCGACCAGATCGGTAAGCAGATGCCAGGCTGGCCGCCGGATATCTTCAGCGGCCTGACCGCATTGGGCACAGAAGGGGCCGCCAAGCGCTGCACCGCAATTGGCGCAATGCTCCCGCTCGCCCGCACTCGTATCTGTTCCGGCCAAATCCAGCCTCTTTTTACCCGGTCCCCGACTGCCCTAGCGGTGCACGCGGCCGCGCCCGCGGTCAAGCCGGTGTCCGGGCCTAGTTGGCGGCCTGGGTCGAAATCCGGACTTGCTGAACCAGGATGGGCGCGCCGAGCGGGGCGATGCCGAGATAATCGCCGCCTCCATTGCGGGCCTGGGCCACATCATAGTCGAAGCTCAGGCGGAAGGCGCCGGGCTCAACCGAGAACCGCCGCCAGCCGCTATTGCCCACTTCATTGGTGGAGTATTGTAGCCAGATATCGGTTGCATTCTCGGCGAAGCCGGAAACTTCGACGGTTAGCGAGCGCCCCGAGAATGACTGCTCCACATCGCCAGTGAAAGCGATATGGGCAACGCCGGTGCGGCCGCCTGTGCTTTCGCCGACCAGGCCGGTGCGCTCGAGGCGCCAGCCATCGGCCACCGGCTCAGCCGATACGGCCGGGGTGGACTGGATGGCGTCTTCAGAGGTGGCGAAATCATAGAGTACGTCTGCAGTGGTGACCTCGCCGGCCCGTGCGGTCGTGTCAGGGGTCGGGATTGCTGCGCTGTCGAGCTGAAAAAGGTCGGGATTTTGCTGCGCATACATGCGGCCGGCCATCTCGGCAAACTCGAGCGACAAATGGTGTTCGTCATAGAAAACCGGAACGCCGTCAGCGCTTTCAGTCAGGCAGTTCTGCAATTGCCGGTCGCTACACAGCAGATCGACGCGATCAATAAATACCGAGGTCAGATCCATGATCGGCTGATACAGCGTCTCAGCTTCCGGGGCATCGGCGAAATAGTCTACAAACTCGCTGGATGCGCATCCCGCTGTGCTGCCGCTCTCATTGAGGATGCGGGCGCAGGGGATTGAGGTGTTGATATAGCCACCCAGCGTGATGATCTGCAGCTCCGGATTGATCTCGCGCGCCCAGCGCATCATCGCCAGCAGGATGTCCTTATTGCCGGCAAAGGGCTTGTTGGCGGAATAGACGAGGTAGTCGAGGTCAGCGATGAAGTCAGGATTGCTGAATACATCGAGCCGGGTCTGGCATTCCGCCGCTGTCGTCGTCCAGCCGCCCTCGGCGCTCTGCGCCACGTCGGGGCACTGGTTCAGGGTGCCGAAATTGATCAGCTCGAGATCGCTGTCCTCGCCATAGCCAGCCCGGATAAAGTTGAAACCGTCCGGCTCGTGCGAATTGCCGAGGAAGAAGACCCGGGTCATGTCGGTCTGGTCGCAGCGGCTGTCGCCGGCGTAGTAGTTCTGGATGCGGCAGGCCGTGGGCAGATTGCTGAACCGGGTGCGCATACCGGCCTGGATCTGTTCCGGCGTCAGCAGCAAGTTGGGCGTCCGCCATGTCCAGCCACCGGTCAGTGCGGCATGGCCGGCGACAAGGCTGAGCACCAGGGCCGCAATACCAGTGCGAACAGCGAATGGCACCGGTGCGAGGCGTTTGCGCTGTTCGCCGCTCGGGTGACGCAAATAGAAGCGCCGCTCCAGCCCGTAGTGCAGGACCGCTGCTGCAGCGACCATGGCTGCAGCCAGAATGATCTGCTCGACCGTATCCACGTCCAGCCCGGTCTCATAGCGATACAGCGAGACAATCGGCCAGTGCACAAGATAGAGCGCATAGGAGATGACGCCGAACCAGATACTGACCGGATTGCACAATACCCAGCGGCCGATCAGGCCCTGGCCGCCCTTGAAACTGCCGGCAAGCAGGATGGCCAGAGTGCCGAGCGTTGGCGGCAGGGCGGCGATACCGGGGAAGGGGGTGTGATGATCATAGATCAGGACACAGGCGATGATGGTCGCGAAACCGGCGACAAAGAGCGTGTCCTTGATCCAGCCCGGCAGGCTGATCTGGTTGAGCTCGTCGGAGAAAGCCAGGCGGGCGACTGCAGCGCCGGCGGCGAACTGGAAAATGCGGGCCGGGAAGAGATAGAAGGCGCCCGAAATGTCGTAGGCGCTGTAGATCAGTGAGCCGATCAGGGAGACGATCGTGGCAATGACCAGGACCAGGGCGAAGCGCTTGTGCCCGAACAGGGCCAAGGCCCCGACGACAAAAGCCGGCCAGAACAGGTAGAACTGCTCCTCCACCCCGAGCGACCAGGTATGCAACAGCGGCTTGAGCTCTGATGACGTGTCCCAATAGCCGGCCTCGAAATAGAAAATGATGTTCGATGTGGACGTCAGGGCCCCGATGGCCGAGCGGGCAAAGCGGATGAAATCATCGGGCGTCAGAATAATGGCTGACGCAATAAAAGTGACCGCGACAGTCGCAATCAGCGGGGGAATGATGCGCCGGACCCGCCCGAGATAGAAGCTGGAGAAGGTGAAGCTGCCGCGTTGATGCTTGCCGGCGATGATCGAGGTGATGAGAAAGCCGGAAATCACGAAGAAGACATCGACGCCGATATAGCCGCCGGCGAATTGTTCGATGGTCAGGTGAAACAAGACGACCGCAATAACCGCGACAGCGCGCAGGCCGTCGATGTCGGATCGATAATCCATTTGGCTCATATTCGGGGTGACCTCAGGCGCTCCAGAACAGCGGATTTCGTAATAAAAACCGTTATTCCAAGGGATCAAGCCGGATAGCCGATTATCATCGCGAAGTCGATATGCCAGGGCCTGGCTGTCAGAGCGGCAGGTTCCGGTTCAGGAAGTCCAGCGTGCGCTGAAACGGAGACGGGTCGGACTGGAAGATGCGGTTCGAGGCGAAGCCGTGGCCTGCGCCCTGATTGGGGTGGAAGGCATAGACCAGCCGGGCGGCCTGCGCTTCATCGCGCAGCGCCTCGGCGAGGCTGAACGGAATTACCGTATCGGCGGTGCCGTGCAGGATGAAAATGGCCGGATCGCCGGCCGCCATCATGCCGGGAAAGCCGGCCCGGCCCCAATAATCGACGAAGAGCTGTGGGCGCGGGCCGGTAATGCCGAAATCATCCAGCGCATAGCTGATCAGCTGGCCGGAGACGGCGCCGGCGGAACTGCCCCAGATAGCGAAGCGGTCCGGGTCGATACATCGGTCGGCCGCATTGGCCTGGACCCAAAGCGCGGCATCGCGCACATCCTCGGTCGCGCTGACCACCGTGTTGATCAGGCTGACATCCTGAACCCGCGGCGGCTGCACCGGATTGGCGTCGAGATAGCCCTGCCGCATGGCTGCAAATTCCGGCGAAGGGACCGGTTTTTCGCCTTCCAGCCGGTAATCGACGGTAATCGCGACATAGCCGGCTGCGCTGATGGCCTCGGCGATTTCAACCCAGGCCGCATCGGTTTTGGAACCCTGGCGAAATCCGCCGCCATGGATCATCACAATAAAGGGGCGCGGTGCCGTGCAGGCCGACTGCGGCTGGTAGATATCCAGCTGCAGGGCGGTCGTGCCGGAGCCGACCGGGGCGGTGCGATAGACGACATCCATTTCGCTGGGATAGACGCGATCGGATTGGGCCGATGCAAGGGCCGGGGCGGCCAGCGTACAAAGGGCGACGCAGAGCGCGGCCAGCCATGGCTGCACCGGATGTCCGGCGCGTTTGGACAGATCAGGCCGCATCATTCATCCCCCACATCACGACAACAGGTGATCCCAGCACTAACACGCCAGCCGTGTGGGCGATAGCGCCGGCCGGGGCTGTCTCGGCGGTGTGCATCGGTACGAACAGGCCGGCGCAATCCGGCCTGTTCGCGATGCCGGCATCATGACGCCGGGCGACTAACGGCCGCCACGCCCGATCGTGCCCCAGGTCGGTGCCGGTTCGGCATCGCCCAGCATGGCATTGGCGTGGCTTGGCGGGTCGAACAACTGGCAGGCCGGCAAGGCGGCCGGGTCGAGCGTGTTGACCTGGTCCCAGGTGTCGGCCGGATTGGGCTGCTCGGCGCTGAAAGTCGTGTAGTTCTGGCTCACAATGGGCGCGAAGGGCACAGCCTGCCCGCCTTCGGTGAGATAGGGCACGCCGGAGAAATAGAAGCTCTGCGGCATCGCACCGTCGCCTTGGTCCTGGAAGCCGTAACCGAACAGGATGCCGGCATTGGCGGTCTGGTCCGGGGCGGCGCCTACCTGCATGATCGAGCCGTCCGAATGGCGCACCCAGAAGCTATAGCCCTGACCGCCGCGGCCGATGCGCCGGCTGTCATTGGGGGCGTAGGGCAGGTGTTTGATGAAGTCGCGCCGGGGCGGGTGATTGAAGCTTGAGAACAGGCAAACCGGCGGCATCCAGTCCGGGCGATCGTCATAGGTCACGAAGAAAGCGGTATTGCCCAGCGAGATGAAGGCACAGCTATAGGTATTTTCGAACGGGAAAATCGGCAGGCAGCGATCTTGATAGTATTCCATCATGGCGCCTTGGCCGTCCTCGGGAACGTCCCCGGTCCAGGTCGAGTCATAATAGGTCCGGCCGTAGGACACTTCATAGTCGACGCCCGGCTGTAGATCGGCCGGCGGCTGGCCCGGATAGGGCGGCGGATTGTTCACCCAGTCATTGAACACCCGGTACATCGTCCAGTCGGCAACCCAGTATTCCGGCCAGACGGGGTTTTCCGGCTCGCCCGGCTGGCGCGGATAGGTGCAGTCGGCATTGGCACAGGGCGGTGAGGTGCCGTCATTGTGCACGCCATAGGTCTGATAGATCGCGTCAGAGTGGATTTCATTGCCGGTGGTCTCCGCGGGAGCCGCGGGCGTCTCCGGCGCAGCCGGGGCTGGGTCGGCCGCCGGCGTGACCGTTCCGGCCTGCGGCGCGTCAACGATTGTGTCCGCCTCCTCCGGGGCGTTGCACCCGGCAAGCGCGACCAGGGAGGCTGCAAGCGCTCCGCCAAGAAGCCGTTTCCGGCCTGTTTGATCGCCCGTAAACCTTTGTCCGTAAACGCGTTTCATATTCTTCGCCTCCAGCCTGTGTCCCGCACGCTAAGGTGCCTGTTGTGCCCTGTGCACAATTCTTTTGTGCATCTTGGCTATACACAGGATGGTTTTTGCTGTGTAGTTATGCAACCGTAAATTAGAACGAAAATGGGGGTGAGCATGATCAAGCTCGTGTGGACCCGGCCGGAGAGCATCGAGGATGTTCGAAGCCAAGTGCAGACCGCCGTCAATCTCGAGTTTTCAACGCTTCCGCCCTATCTCTACGCGCTCCTATCCATTCCGCCCGGCGAGAATGAGGAAGCCCGCAAGCGCATTCACGACATCTCCATGCAGGAGATGATTCACATGTGCCTGGCCTGCAATATTCTCAACGCGATCGGGGGCAGTCCGCAGATTGCCGCGCCGCGCTTCCCCGGCCGCTTGCCGGGGGATGTCGCCGGCGGGATGATCGTGCATCTTTTCCCGTTCTCACCTGCCGCAGCCGAGCAGGGCATGCGGATCGAGCAGCCCGAAGACCCGATTGATCCGCCCGCATTGCTCAAAGGCATGGCGGAAGATGACACGGCCATCGTGACCATTGGCGAGTATTATGAGCGCTTGAAGCACACCCTGGCGCAATTGCCGGCTTCGGACTGGCATCAGGATCGTCATCAAATCGATGATTCCCAATACATGCTGGGCAATCTGTTCAAGGTGAACCGTTATGCCGACGCCGCCCAGGCGATCGACAATATCGTGTCTGAAGGGGAGGGCACGCCGCAGAGCGGCGGGTCGCGCGGAAGCCCGCTCGATTTCCAGAACGAGATGGCTCACTATTACCGCTTCTGGGAAATCCGAAAGAACAAGGTCCTGACCCGGGCCAACAACCCGATCGGCTATCAATGGGGGCCGCAAACGCTGGGTATCGACTGGCGCGCGGTCTATCCTGCGATCACCGATCCGGAAACCCACGATTTTTCCAACGAGCCGCCGGCCGCCCAGGCCGCCCAGGCAGAGTGCAACACTGCCTATGGTGCGATGATCGATGCACTGCAGCTGGCTTTCAATGGCCAGCCAGGCCAGCTCGGTGTCGCGGTGCGAGCCATGTTCGATTTGCGCATGGCCGCGCGCAAGGCGCTCACTACTCCGCTCAATGACGGCCGCGTTGCCGGCCCGGCCTTCGTCGTTCCCGGCGGCAACTGGGTTGCCAGCAATGAAGCGGTTGAAACGGGAGAATTGGCATGAGCATTCTTGAAACGCCGCGGCTCTATTTCAGGGGCAATATCGGCTGGGATCCGGTAACGACCAATAACTTCCCGGCCTCGCTTTCTGACCAGCCTGCCGCCTATGACGAGAATACGCTGGATTCCACCCTGCACGGCCAGCCGGTCACCCCCTCCCAGGTGGGTGATTATCGCCAGGCCGCGATCGATGAAGTGCCGCTGCAGAAGGACGGGCTGAGCAGCTGGAACCCCGACGGGACCTATCGCTCCACGTTTTTCCAGACCCAGGTGAATGGTGTCGACCTGGGCAATGGGCTCGATATCCACGATCCGATCGTCACCGCTCCGGTCAATTTCCAAGGCATGCTTATCGATGTCGAGCCCTACGGGCCCTACACCTCCCAGCTATTCTTCGATGAGATGAGCTTCGGCATCCCAGGTGGCTGCCGCATTGTCGGGCCGCGTTGGCGCCGGTTCGACGACCGCAATATCAATTTCAACGCCAACCCCAGCAATTCTATCATCGCCGGTACTGCCTCGGTGACCTGGCAGACGGTGTTTCCCAAGCGCCATGGCCTGGCCATCGAGGAACATGACTCGCCCCTGCTGCAGGCCTTCCGTGCCGCGCTGTCCAGCGAAGACGTGCTCGGGCTTATGGTGCGCTGGAACTCCTACCGCACGATCTATTTCAACAACCCCGCTCAGCGCAACGGCAATGCCGCCCAGCAGCACGACTCCGAGAACCTGATCGCCAAGCTCAACCAGGGCGGTTTCCAGCCAAATCCGGCGCGCAGTCTGGTCGTTGGCTGTCTCGGGCTGTGGCGGCGGGGCGATTGTCCCAGTGAACCCGGCGAGCGCACGCTGGTTTCGACCCTAGCGCCGATCCCGGACCAAGGCACGCCCGCCAGTGCCGGCCGGGTCGGCACGGCGTTCATGCATATCGACAGCGCGTCGTCCCCGCCCAAGCTGACGTTGGACTTCCAGAACACCATCCCGTGCGCCGACCAGGCGACCGACAAGGTGGATCTGGGCACGCTATCGGTTATCGCCGCCGATCCGCCGCCGGCTGTCGCCATGGGCGTTGTCGCCGAGATTCCGCTGGGGCGGTATGATCGCCGGGCCTATGAGGCCACCGGCGGTATCGTCACCGTCGATCTGCCGGACGGATCCAGAGGCCTGGAAGATTATGTCTTCTCGATCAGCGGGCCGGACGGCGGGCCGACCTATCTGCAGGAAGTGCGCTATCGCGCGCTGACCGATGAGCCGAATGTCTATGTCACCCAGGGTGATCTGCGGGACGTCACCATTCAAGTCTATGATCGGGGGCGTCCGGCCGGCGCAGGCCTCAATGTCGTCTGGTCGCCGCTACAGGGTACGGGGTCGACCGATACGACCCACTGGAGCGCCACGACGGACGCCAATGGTCGCGTCAAGGTGCCGCTCGATACCTCGCAGGGGCTTGTTTATCCTTATATTTTCCAGGTTGGGGATGACCCGGTTCTGCCGGTGGTCAGTGGCAAGCCGCAGCATGATCCGCACGCCCCCGGCGTCGTCTTCAACCCGCTTGTCTTCACCTATGTCTATGTCCGGGTCTTGCCGCGCGATGATGAAATCGCTGCGCTCGAACCGACCTGGGACAATGTCTACGCCCATGTGCTGGCGAACTTTAAGGCGATTGCGCCTTGCATGGATAACTGGCTGCGGCTGGATGATGAGCAGCAGGTGCGCGCCTATGGCCCGCTGGTCAAGCGTTTGACCGACCCGGATGCCTTTGAGAGTTTCCGCTACATGCCGGCGACGCGCGACCTCTCGCCGGGGCAGCGCACCTTGCTCTACAACTGGCTCGATCGGCAGGCCGCGCATGAAAAACCGGAGCGTCCGGTCGAGTTGGAGGCCCTGATGATGGCGAGCGAGGAATCCGCGGTGCTGGAAATCGCTACCATCGCCGGTAGCCACAGGGGCGGCGGCAAACCGGAATAGCCCCGCTTAGCGCTGCGCCGATCATTCAGTATTGGCCTCACCGGGGTTCTAGTCCTGCCCGGTGAGGCTCGCACTTACTAGAAGGCGATCCCTGTTCTGATCCGGAATAGCCGGCCCGGGGCGGGGAAGCCGACCGCATCCTGCCAGTCCGCATCAAATGCATTGCGCAGCGCCAGTGAGACGCTGACGGTGTCGCTGGCGCGCCAGTCGGCAAACAGATCGACCGCGACATGCCCGCCCAGCTCAATCACACCCGTCGGAATACTGGTTTCCAGGACGTCGGAGTTGAAATCGGCTGAAGCCCCCAGTCGCCAGGCTTCACTGGCCTGCCAGGCGATCCGCGCATGTCCGAACCAGTCAGGCCGGCTGCGCAAGGGTGTTTCGCTGTCGAAATCCAGCCAGGTGAGCGAGCCCGACCAATCGATCGTGCTGCCAATCCGGCCTTGTGCGGAGATTGAAGCGCCCTCGATATCCGTTTCGGAGCGGTTGACGGTGGTAAAAAGGACCGGGTCGAAATCGATCAAATCGGTATACGCGTTGCGGAACAGGCTGAACCGCACGCGCGCTGTTTCACCCTGCCAGACCAGCCCTCCCGACCAGGAAACGCTGCGCTCCGGCAGCAGGTCGGGATTAGCCGTCAGCGGAAAGGCAAGAGCGAAAAGGCTGGGCTGGCGAAAGCCTTTAGCATAACCGGCAAAGGCGATGAGCCCCGTGCCAGGAAGGCGGTACTCGGCCGAGCCCTGCAGGGTGAATTCATCGTCCTCATCGAACCAGTCCTGGCGCGCCGCCAAGGACAGCGACACCGCCTCGCTTGGCCGCCATTGGCCCTCCGCGAAGAGTGAGTTCTGGTCACGCTCGATGTCGAATGCGGTCGGCAGGAGTATGCCGACATCAATCGTACCGGTGCTGTTTGCACGCTCGCGCTGGTGGCTGGCGCCAAGGACGAGATCGATATAGGGCGACACCTCAAACCGGAGATCACCGGTCGCTTCCAGGCGGGAGAAGTCAGTGTCGCTGGTCAGCGCCGGCACGGGTGCGAATACGCCAGGAAAGATCGCCGGAGTATCTGCCTCGACCGTGTCGTCATAATAGCCGATGCGCAGGCTGGGCCGGACAGTCATGGCCTCCGCCCCGGCAAGCGCCAGCCCAGCGGTCAAAAACCGTGTATCGCGCGTCTCCAGCTCCCGGTTGAACGCAAGCTCAGGCCCGCCACTGCTTTCGGGAAAGCCGCGGCGCTCGCTTTGCCCGAAGAGTGCGAATGAGGATAGCGACCAGTCCCCGACGCCCTGAGCGAAGCGCACCAGACCCTGATTGCGCTCCATGGTCGAACCTGCGGTCAGATCGCCCGTATCTGCAAGAGAGGCCGAGAGCAGGAGATTGCCCTGGCCCAGTTCGGCGCCGATACGACCCGTCAGGGCATACCCGTCTTCACTGTCCGCGCTGGCCGCAAACCCGCCCGTCCGGCCATTCTCTACCCCCGGGGTGAGGCGGACAGAGACCACGCCGGACAGGGCGTCTGCGCCATGAACGGCGCTGCGGCTGGCGGGAATTATGGCGATCGAGTCGATCAGAGCCGGATCAAGCTGGGCGAAATCAAAACCGCCACCTTGCGAGCTGGAGGGGTTGGAGACGCGGACCCCGTCTATCAGAATCTGCGCGAAATTGGGCTCTGCACCACGGATCGATACAAAACTCGTCCCTCCTGTTCCCCCGGCAGAGGCGGCCCGCACATCGGGAAGGCTGCGCAGGACGTCGAGCGCGGTGGCGGGAAGGGCATGGTCAACCGGAAGCGGGCTGCGCAAGGTTTCCGCCGGCGCGGTAATGCGTGAGCCCAGGACCGCGATCGAAGCGTCTGCAGGCAAAGGTTGAGATTCGTCCGCCTGGTTTGAGGATATGGCTAGCGCGGCCAGCAGGAGTGATTTATGGATCATGGTGCATTGTGCCTTCTAGGCCGGGCGTGTGGGTGTTGAGATACGGGTTCAACGAAAAAGGCCTCATGAAAGCAATTAAGTACGCGATATACTCGATACTGTATTTGTCGCTTTTCATCGTGCCGTTCATTCTGTTCGGCGGCCAGGTCGAGGCATTTTCAGCGGTTTTTCTGGTTGGGGATACGCAAGATTCGGTCGTGATTCTGGTTGCAGCCCTCCTGCTTGCCGGCGACCCGGTTCTGCCGACACCCTCTAGCGTTGTAGCAACTTTGCTCGCCGCGCGCATCGGTTTTTTACCAGCAGCGGTTGTTAATGGCCTCGCGCTATCGCTGGCCTGTGTCATCGGTTATGGGATCGGGCGTGGCGGCAGTGCGGCCCTGTCACAGGCTGGGCGGGGCCTGCCAGCGCCTCTGGTCAGCTGGATGCAGCGCTATGGCTTGGTGGCGGCACTGCTGTGCCGGCCGATTCCTGTCCTGGCGGAAGCCTCACTCATTCTCGCAGGCGCTGCCCGTCACGCGCCCGTCCGGCTCCTGGCGTGGTGTAGCGCCACGCAGATCGTACTGGGCACGGCCTATGCTTTTGCCGGTTCCGGCTGGGGGGAAGAGCGCTGGAACGCGGCCGCGATCCTCGCCGGGAGTGTCGGCATCCCGCTGGCCGCGGGTGTTTTCGTCTGGGTGTCGGCCATGCTGGCACGCCCGTAGTCCAAGTCTGCGGCCGACCCGAACTGATCGATGCTGCGCCTGATTTCAGGCGCCGGGAGCGATAGGGGAGAGCCACCGATGTGCGACCGCTGGCCCCCCTCAATCGCAGACACTGCGTGGAGGTCTCGCCGACAGGCTTACCAGCCGGACGGTTAGGTGGTTTGCTTGGCGATATTGCTCACGCCTGCGAATTGGAACAGCCATGCACATGACCCACGACCCCAAAGCGCCTGCGGCGCCGGAGATCAGCTTTGATGAGTTTCTCAAGGTCGACATCCGGCTCGGTACCGTTGTCGAGGCGAGTGTTTTTCCGCAGGCCCGCAACCCGTCTTACCGGCTCAAGGTCGACTTCGGAGCGGCCCTCGGCATCAAGAAGAGCGTCGCCCAGATCACCGCCCATTATGCACCGAAAGAAATGGTCGGATCGCGGGTCATGGCTGTCGTGAATTTTCCACCACGACAGATCGGTCCGGCACAGTCAGAAGTCCTGGTCCTCGGTTTTGCCGACAGTGCTGACCAGATTGTCTTGGTACGTCCGGATCGCGATGCCCCGGATGGTGCGAGGCTGGCCTAGCCGGCGCTTTCGCCGGATTGCGGTGGGTCGATCTCGCCGGTTTCTAGGATCGGCGAGGCGTCAAGGTCTTCCGCGTCCATCATTTCGGCGATGCGCTGCAGCGAGGCGATCAGCATGCCGCGTTCCCAGTCCTGAAGCTTGCGGAATTCGCGCAGGAAACCCGATTGCAACAATTCGGGCGCAGCCGCGGCAGCTTGCAGGCCCTTATCCGTGAGGCAGGCGAGAATGATGCGCTTATCGGTCTCCGAGCGCTCGCGCATAATCAAATCATGCTTCACCAGCCGGTCGAGAATACTGGTGATGGTTGCCTGGCTGAGCGAGACGGCTTTCGCCAGCGCTGAGGGCGACATTTTCCCTTCCCGCCTGAGCACCTGCATGACAACCAGTTGCGGTGCGGTCAGGCCGGTCTTTTTCATCAGCTTCTTGGATTGAAGGTCGATGGCCCGGGTGATGCGTCGCAGGGCTATGAGGATGTCGTCGTGATCGGTCATTGAAATTTCGAAGCGGAACAAACTATCTCTTACGCGGTGCAGCGATGGCCGCCAAGGTCTCTATGAGTCGATGCTTTGATATCTATGCAAATTCTCGATGGGGCGTACCAAACCGCAATCATCTAGCTAGTGTTGCAAATCGACAACGGCGATCATTGATATCAAGAAAAACAATAAGTTGTCGTATGTATTTCCCGATGGCTTTTGCCTACGGAGACGCTTTGAAATCTAAGGACACTAGCCAAGGCCAGATGCTTCCCCTAGACCGCACACTAATCTTCGAATTCAAAGGGGTTGGCCACGGTCATGTTTAAGCAACGCGCACTTTCTACGACGATTCTGTCGGCAATTCTTGTCTCCGCGGCCGGTGCCGGGGCGGCGCTCGCGCAAGAGGGCGGGCTGGAACAGATCACCGTCACCGCCACCAAGCGGGCAGCGAGCGCTCAAAGCATCCCGCTCGCCGTCAACGCAATGCCGGAATCGACGCTTGAAGAGCTGCGCGTGGATGTCTTCACCGATTATCTGCAGCAGCTGCCCGGCGTGACGGCGGGTGGTTCCGGCCCGGGCCAGAGCACGATTTATATTCGCGGTCTGGCCTCGACGACGCCGAACCTGACAACCGCCGGCGTGGCCGGCCTGGCGCCGAACGTCGCTTTTTATCTCGACGAGCAGCCGCTGGCGCAGCCGGGCCGGAATCTGGACGTCTACGCCGCCGACCTGCAGCGGATCGAGGTTCTGCCTGGACCGCAGGGAACGCTTTTTGGCTCCAGCTCCCAGGCGGGCACGGTCCGACTGATCACCAATCGTCCGGTCATGGGCGAATATGGTGGCGGTGTGAATTTCGGCCTTTCCTCGACCGAGGGCGGCGATATGAGCCATAAGTTCGAAGCCGTGCTGAATGTGCCGGTGGCCGAAAATATTGCCCTTCGCGGCGTGCTCTATACCGACACCCAGGGCGGATATATCGACAATGTCGCCGGCACCATCAACGCATCGGAGTCCGCCCGCTTCCGCCCGGCCGGCACCGTCCGCGCCAACGGTGTGCCCGTGAGCGCTGGCCGCGCCGGTTTTCAGGCCGGTTCCGACCTGTCCGGCGTGACCTTCCTGGACGCGGACAACGCCGCCCTGGTTGAGGATGATTTCAACGAGACCAAGTATCAGGGGTTCCGGATCAGCGCTTTGGCGGACCTCAACACCGAGTGGAGCCTGCTGGTCAGCCACACCCAGCAACAGATGGAATCGGAAGGGGTCTTCTTCGAGGATCCGGAGCTCGGTGATCTGGAAATCCAGCGTTATGCCGATGACCTGATCGAGGATGATTTCTCCAATACCAGCTGGACGCTGGAAGGCCGTCTCGGCATGCTCGATGTCGTCTATACCGGCGCCTATACGGACCGGGAGACGACCCAGACCGTCGACTACACCGACTATCTCTTCGTCGGCCAGTACCTGCCTTACTACATCTGTGATGTGGCGGTGACTTATCCGGGGGCGGCGGCACCGTCGGGCACGTGTAATGCGCCGAACCTCTTCGTCGACAGCCGCACCAACACCACGGTGGAGACGCATGAATTCCGCTTCAACACGCCGGAAGACAATCGCTGGCGCCTGACCGCGGGAGCCTTCTACTCCAACCTCGAACTGGCTGAGTTGAACGACTTCACCTATCCCGGTTCGATCCCGCTCAACTTCGCTCCCAACTATCCGCTGACCAATACGGCGGTTACCGGTGCGATCGGCAACGCATCGCCGGGCTATTTCAGCGATGCCGGACCGTTCCCGGAAGGTGTGATCTTCCGCAATGATGTACTGCGGACCGATGAGCAGATGGGTTTCTTCGGTGAGCTGACGTTCGACGTGAGCGATGAATTCTCGGTTACACTCGGTGCCCGTCACTACGATATCGAGGTCGACCTGGAGGGCTCTGCCAACTCCTCATTTGGTAACCTGGGTGCGGCCACCGACGCACAGATCTTCGGAACCAATATCTCGGCCCAGTTCGCGCCGGGCAACACGGTGGGCGCGCCGGACAAGGCCGCGACCGATGGCATGATTTTCAAGCTGACCGGTACCTGGACGCCGCAAGACAATCTGCTCTTCTACGCGACCTATTCCGAGGGCTTCCGTCCTGGCCTGCTCAACCGGCCGGGCGGCGCATCGGGCCCCGGTGGTTACACCGTACCGTACGCGCTCGATACCGATGACGTACAGAATTACGAGTTCGGCTGGAAAACCGACCTGTTCGACAACACGCTGCGTTTCAACGGTTCGGCTTTCTTCGTCGAGATCGAGAACCTGCAGACCACGATTTTCGACCCGTCGATCGTCAATCTCTTCTTCTCTGACAATGCGGCCAATGCCGAAATTCGGGGTGTTGAGGGTGATGTGACATGGGTTCCGGAAACCATGCCGGGCCTCACCGTCTCCGGCGCATTCTCGATCCTGGACACCGAGATCACCGAGGTCCTGACGCCGACCAATGATGTCATTGCCGGGTCTGAACTGGCCTTCGCGCCGGGCTTCCAGGCCAATATCCGGGCCCGCTATGAGTGGGAAATGGAAAACGGCTGGATGGCGCATGTCATGCCGCAGATTGTCCATTCCGATGACAGCGTCAGCGATGTCATCGAGATCAACAAGGCCCGTCTGGACGGTTACACGATGGGGTCCTTCTCTACCGGCGTGACCGAAGACAATTGGCGTGTGGAGCTGTTCATCGACAACATCACCGATGAACGGGCCCAGCTCAGCAATAACTTTGTCTTCGACCGCGAGCGCGTCACCATCGCCCGGCCGCGGACCTGGGGTGTGCGTGTCGGCGTGGACTTCTAAGTCCCGCCCTTCGTAGTCTGATCCATGCAAGGGGAGCGCATTTTGCCATGCGCTTCCCTTCGCATTTTGAACGAGGACAGTGTGGCCGAGCTGCAGGACCCGACAGCGGATATCGTCAAGCAAGCCCAGCGTGCCATGATGGCTGAGCGGTTCGACGAAGCACGCGGCCTGCTCGACCGTGTTCTCGGCCCCGATCCTTCAAATCCGGATGCGCTTTACGCGGCTGCTGTTTGCGCTCGCTATCGCGTGGCCTATGCGGAAGCCGATCAGTATCTGGTCCGCCTCAAGACCGAGCAGCCAGAGTTTGGCCGGGCCTATCAGGAAGAGGGCTATCTGCGTCAGGCCCAGAACCGGCCCGAGGAGGCGCTGACCGCCTTCCGCCTTGCTTGCCGTTTCAATCCGGCTCTGACGTCGAGCTGGCAAGCCCAGGCCGCGTTGCTGCAGTCGCGTGGCGAGCACGCCGAGGCAGCCCAAGCCGAGGCCCAGGCGCAGCGGCTGAAATCGCTTCCCAAAGAGGTAACGGCCGTCAGCCATCTCCTCGCTGAAGGCAAGATCCTCAAAGCCGAGGCCCTGTGCCGCAATTTTCTCAAGGCGCATCCACGCCATGTCGAGGCGATGCGTCTGCTGGCAGAGATCGGCGTTCAGCTCGGCATACTTGACGATGCGGAGTTCCTTTTGGAAAGCGCGCTCGAGTTCGAACCCGGCAATATTCAGGTCCGCCTCGACTACATCCAGGTTTTGCGTAAGCGGCAGAAGTTCGAGCAGGCCTTGCAGCAGGCCCGTCAACTCTATGAGAGCGATCCGGGCAATCCGGTTTTCCGGTCACATTTTGCCATCGAGAACATGCAGACCGGCAATTATGAAACGGCGCTGACCCTGTTCGACGAAATCCTGCAATCCGTGCCCGGGGACCCGCTGGTTCTGACGTCGCGCGGGCATGCGCTCAAGACCATGGGCCGGCAGGAGGACGCAGTAACCTCCTACCGGGACGCCGTGAAGCGGGCGCCGGCTCACGGCGATGCCTGGTACGGTCTGGCCAATCTGAAAACCTATCGCTTCGGCAGCGACGAGATTGCCGCCATGGAGCGTGAGGAGGCAGCGACCGGGCTGCCGCATGCTGACCGTGTTCATCTGTGTTTCGCGCTCGGCAAGGCGCATGAGGATGCTGGTGATTACGATGCTTCTTTCAGCTTCTACGAGCGCGGCAACCGGCTGAAAAAAGCGCAGGCCCGTTATACCGCCGAGCAGATGGCGCAGGAATTTGAAGCCCAGAAAACCCACTGCACGGCCGAGCTGATGCAAAGGCGCTTTGAGGGTGGGCACGCCGCCGCCGATCCGATTTTCATTGTCGGCCTTCCGCGTGCGGGGTCGACCCTGCTGGAGCAGATCCTGGCGTCGCACAGCCAGGTGGACGGAACCCTGGAACTGCCCAACATCCTGTCACTCGCGCATCGCCTTCGTGGCCGCGACAAGCTCTCCGATCGTGAGCGCTACCCGCGTGTTCTTGGTGCGCTGAGTGCGCCGCAGCGGGCCGATCTGGGTGCGGAATATGTCGAGACGACGCGCATTCACCGCGCGGGTGCGGCGTTCTTCACGGACAAGATGCCGAACAATTTCCGGCATATCGGTCTGATCAAGCTGATCCTGCCCAATGCGAAGATTATCGACGCCCGGCGCGAACCGATGGCGTGCTGTTTTTCCGGCTTCAAGCAGCTTTTCGCGGAAGGCCAGGAATTCACCTACGGCCTGCATGAAGTCGGCGCCTATTATCGCGGCTATGTCGATCTCATGCGCCATTGGGATCGCGTCTTGCCCGGCGAGATTCTGCGCGTCCAGTACGAGGACGTCGTCGAGGATCTGGAGCAACAGGTTCGTCGCATTCTCGATTTCTGTGGCCTGCCTTTCGAACAGGCCTGCCTCGACTTCCACAAAACGGATCGCGCCGTGCGCACGGCGAGCTCGGAGCAGGTTCGGCAGCCGATCAACCGCTCCGGTCTGGAGCAATGGCGCCATTTCGATTCACATCTTGAGCCGCTTCGCGAGGCGCTTGGACCGGCACTCACCGGATACAGGGACTGAACATGCCCAGAAAATTCTACAAGACCAATTACGAGGCCGGGCAGGACAATATCTCCCTGTTCGGGCTGGACGTTCACAATCCGGTTTTCTTCATCGCAGCGGTCTGCGTTATCAGTTTTATCGGGCTGACACTGGCCGCGCCGGAACAAGCGTCCGCAGCGCTGTTCAGCCTGCGCGACTGGGTTCTGGCGACCTTCGACTGGCTGTTCGTGTCGAGCGTCAATCTGGTCTTCCTGTTCTGCCTGGTGATCATTGTTTCGCCGATGGGGCGATTACGGATTGGCGGGCGTGACGCCAAGCCGGAATTCTCGACCAAGTCCTGGTTCGCCATGCTGTTTTCAGCGGGTATCGGGATCGGCCTGATGTTCTGGGGCGCGGCGGAACCGCTGGCCTACTACACCAACTGGTTCGGCACGCCGCTCGGCGTCGAGCCCAGAACCGAAGCGGCCCGCGAATTATCGCTGAGCGCGACCATGTTTCACTGGGGCATTAATGCCTGGTCGATCTATGCGGTGATCGGTCTGGCGCTGGCCTACTTCACCTTTTCGAAGGGCTTGCCGCTGACCGTGCGGTCAGCCTTTTACCCTTTGCTGGGGGACCGTATCTGGGGCTGGCCCGGTCACATAATTGACCTGCTGGCTGTCGTGGCCACCTTGTTCGGTCTGGCGACCAGCCTCGGACTCGGTGCGCAACAGGTGGCGAGCGGCCTGAATTTCCTGCTCGGTGTTGATGCCGGGCTCATCGCGCAGATTACCATTATCGGCTTCATCACCTGCATTGCCATCATCTCGGTGGTGCGCGGGCTTGAAGGCGGTGTGAAGCTGCTCTCCAACGTCAATATGGTGATGGCGGCGATCTTCCTGCTCTTCGTTTTCATCGCCGGGCCAACCGCCCTGATTGCCAGCGGTGTGCTCGACAACACGCTCAACTATCTGCGTGATTTTATTCCCTTGTCGAACTGGATCGGCCGTGAGGACACGGAATGGTTCCACGGCTGGACGGTTTTCTACTGGGCCTGGTGGATCTCCTGGTCGCCGTTTGTCGGCATGTTCATCGCCCGTATTTCCAAGGGCCGGACGGTCCGGGAGTTCCTGCTCGCGGTGATTTTCGTGCCGCTTATTGTCACCGTGCTGTGGTTTTCCACTTTCGGAGAGACCGCGCTTTACCAGGCGGAAAACGGCATCGGCGCGCTTCCGGACGGGATCAGCGAGGTCTCGCTCGTCCTGTTCCAGATGCTGGAAAACCTGCCCTGGACCCAGATCGCGTCGGGCATGGCAGTGATCTTGATCCTGATCTTCTTTGTTACCTCGTCCGATAGCGGTTCGCTGGTGATCGATAGCATCACTGCCGGGGGCAAGCTTCACGCCCCGGTGCCGCAGCGCGTGTTCTGGGCGTCGATGGAAGGGCTTGTCGCCGCCATGCTGCTCTATGGCGGCGGCGCTCAAGCGCTGCAGGCGCTACAGGCGGGGGCGATCTCCGCCGGGTTGCCGTTCACCATTGTCCTCTTGGTGTGCTGTCTCAGCCTGTGGAAGGGGCTGCGGTCAGACCTCAAGACGCTCAAGCGGATTGAAAAAGCAGAAGCCGACGGCGATTAGGCCGTCGGCTCCGAAGACTTGGCGGGCGGGTTTTGCGGATGCGCATAACCGCCCCCGCTCAGGCCGGCAGCCCGGGTGCGCTACATCACGAACACATTGCACTTATGCCCGTCCGGGTCGCGGAAATAGCCGGCATAGAAGGAGCCGTCGCCGCGCGGGCCGGCTTCGCCTTCGTCCTTGGCGCCCAGTTCGATGGCGAGTTTGTAGACCTTGTCGACCTGTTCCTTGCTCTCGGCCTGGAAGGCGATCATGACGCCATTGCCGACAGTGGCCGGCTGGCCGTCAAAAGGCTTGGTCAGGCCGATGCCGCACCCACCGCCCGGATTGGCCCAGGCGATGAAATCATCGCTTTCCATGAGGCGGCCAACACCGAATTCGGCGCAGATCTTGTCGTAAAACGCGGCGGCTCTTTCGATGTCATTGGTTCCAAGCGTGACATAGCCCAGCATGTATCTCTCCCTCGTCGAAGTGGGTTATTTGTTCCACAAATGTTCCGATGGCGTCACCATAGCGGTAGGGCGCCGCGGCGCAAGCGGGTTTTGGTGCATATCAACGATACACCGCTCACAAATCCGTGCGTGCAAGAAAGCTGTGAATCAATCGGACCGATCCGGTGCACAGCCTCGAATCGCATGTATGGTGATTGATCGGGCCGGCTTGGACAGCACGCCCCGCGCCAGAGGAGGTCGACGCTCATGTCCCAGATCGCAGCAATTGATACCGATTATACCCGCGCCAATGATGCGAGCCCGGCCGGCTCTTCGGTCGAACGCGCTTATCTCGATCTGCTTCGCGATATTCTGGAGACGGGATCGGACCAGGATGACCGCACGGGGGTGGGCACGCGGTCCGTCTTCGGCCGCCAATTGCGCTGTGACCTGTCGGAAGGCTTTCCGCTTCTGACCACCAAGAAAGTGCATTTCAAGTCGATCGCGATTGAATTGCTGTGGTTCCTGCGCGGCGAGACCAATGTGCGCTGGCTGCAGGAACGCGGCGTATCGATCTGGGATGAATGGGCCGATGAAAATGGCGATCTCGGTCCGGTCTACGGCAAGCAATGGCGCCGCTGGGAAGGCCCGGATGGCACCGAGATTGACCAGCTCGCCAATATTCTCGACCAGATCAGGAACAACCCGTCCTCGCGCCGTCTGATCGTGTCCGGCTGGAACCCGGTTGATGTGCCGAATATGGCGCTGCCGCCCTGCCACACGCTGTATCAGTTCAACATCGCCAACGGAAAACTGTCCTGCCAGCTGTATCAGCGCTCCGCTGACATGTTCCTCGGCGTGCCCTTCAACATTGCCTCCTATGCCTTGCTGACGGCGATGGTGGCGCAGGTCTGCGGGCTCGAGCCGGGGGAGTACATCCATACGTTCGGCGACGCCCACATCTATTCCAACCATCACGACCAGGTGCGTGAACAGCTGGCACGCGCGCCGCGCGCCCTGCCGCGATTGAAGCTTAATCCCGACGCCAAGGATCTGTTTGCCTTCGAATACGAGGACATCTCGCTCGAGGGTTATGACCCGCATCCGCGGATTTCGGCCCCGGTCGCGGTATGAGCCGTCCGCTCGCCGAACTGGCCGAGCAGATCGGGACAGTGTCTGATATCTACGCCCGCAATTACGGGATCGACCGGTCCGGCGACTGGCACCTGCTCAAATTGCAGGAAGAAATGGGCGAGCTGACCCAGGCTTATCTTTCCGCGACCGGTCGCTCGCGTCGGCCGGCCGGAGATGCCGCCCGGGCCGAATTGGCCCGTGAAATGGCCGATACGCTGGGCATGCTGCTCTTGCTGGCACGCAAGGAAGGCATCGACCTCGACGCCGCGGTGGATGAAAAATGGCTCAGCTGGTTGAGCAAAGAGGCCGCCTCGTGACCACGATTGTCCCGAAAATCTCGCTCATTGCCGCGCGCGGGCGCAATAATGTCATCGGAACGGATGGCGATCTGCCCTGGCGTTTGAGCTCCGATCTGAAACTGTTCAAGGCGGTGACCAAGGGCAAGCCGGTGATCATGGGACGCAAGACCTGGGATAGCCTTCCGCGCAAACCGCTTCCGGGCCGGGCGAATATCGTGGTGACGCGGCAGCCTGGCTATCATGCCGAGGGCGCCCAGGTCGTCGGCGATATGGGTGCGGCCTTCGACGAGGCCTTTGTGCGCGCCAATATGGACCAGGTCGACGAGGTCTTCGTAATCGGCGGCGCCCAGATCTATGCGGCAGCCCTGGCGCTGGCCGACCGGCTGTATATCACCGAGGTCGATGCTGAGCCCGCCGGCGAGGCCGTGTTCCCCGCTTTTGACGAAGCAGACTGGTCTGAGATCGGTCGTCAGGACTATGATCCCGGCGAAAATGACGACCACGCCTTTACCTTCCGGGCGCTTGAACGCGCCTCGTAGAGTGTCCACACAGATTTTGGGAGGGGACTGCGTTGCGGCGCGTCCCACATGCTTACCCTTGAACCCGGGCCCGCAAGCGTTCATTTAGAGGCCCGAACAACCAAGAGGAAAAATCCGGCCCATGCCCTGGAATGATAACAGCGGTGGTGGCGGCGGGGGTCCTTGGGGCTCCGGCGGCAACAATAACAACGGACAGAACCCGTGGGGGCAGCGGCCCCAGGGCGGGGGAGGCGGTGGTGGCGAACAGCCGCCTGATCTCGATGAGGTCGTCCGCCAGATGCAGGGCAGCCTGCGCAAATTCTTCGGCGGCAAGGGCGGATCCAACGGATCCGGCTCCGGCGGCAAGGGCGGCGGTGCTTTCGGCATCGGCCTTATTGCCGTTGTCCTGATCGGTGCCTGGTTCGTGACCACCGGTATCTATCAGGTGGCACCGGAACAGAACGGCGTCGTGCTGCGCTTTGGCGAGTACAACCGCACGACCCAACCGGGCCTGCGCTTCAAGCTCCCGACACCGATTGAAACCGTACTCTTGCCGGAAGTCACGACGACCCAGTCGATGACGATTGGCACCGGTCCGGAAGGTCAGATGCTGACCCGGGACGAGAATATCGTCGACATCGATTTCGCCGTGCAGTGGCGGGTCGACACGACCGGCGACAATGTGCGCAACTTCCTGTTCAACATCCGCAATCCGGAAGGCACGGTGCGCGCGGTGGCGGAAAGCGCCATGCGCGAAGTCATTGGTACCTCCGACCTGCAATTCATCATCACTGAAGGCCGTGGCGAGGTGTCCCAGCGCACGCGTGACCTGGTTCAGGCGACGCTCAACGAGTACGAGGCCGGCATCCAGATCCTGCAAATCAACCTGCAGACCGCGCAGCCGCCGGAAAGCGTGATTGCGTCTTTCCGCGATGTCGACGTTGCCGAACAGGATGCAGAGCGGGCACGACTTGAGGCCACAGCGCATGCCAACCGGGTGATCCCCGCGGCCCGCGGTGTCGCCGCCCAGGTGACCCAGGCGGCTCAGGCCTATCGTGACTCAGTGATTGCCCAGGCCCAGGGTGATGCGGACCGTTTCGTCGCCATTTATGACGAGTACGCCCAGGCGCCGGAAGTCACCCGCCGCCGGATGTACCTGGAAACCATGGAGCAAGTCCTCGGCCGTTCCGACCTGCTTGTCCTCGATGGTGATGCGGGCGCGCTGCCCTTCCTGCCGCTCGATCGCCTTGGCGAAAACCGTAATCGTGGAGACAACTGATGATCCGCACACTTATTCTGATTGTCGGTGCCGTCGCGATCTTCGTTGGTCTGCAGAGCGTCTTCACGGTCAATGAACGCGAACAGGCGCTGGTTCTGCAATTCGGTGAACCGGTTCGCGCCGTTAATTCGCCGACCAATCCGGATCCGGGCCTGCACTTCAAGGCGCCGTTCATCAATGACGTCCTGATCTTCGAAAAGCGCAATGTCGAGTTCGACATGCGTCCGGAAGAAATCCAGGCCTCTGACCAGGTCCGCCTCGTTGTTGACGCCTTCTTGCGCTACCGCATCGTTGATCCGCTGCGCTTCTACCAGACGGTCCGTAACGAGGCTGGCGCTGAACTGCGTCTGCGTTCGATCATGGATGACAGTCTGCGTGGCGTTATCGCCTCGATCCCGTCCCAGGACGTGATTTCCGGCCAGCGCGCCGCGCTGATGGAGCGGGTCCAGTCGGCGGTCGAAGTTCAGGTGGCGAACCAGAATCTCGGTATCGAAGTTATCGATGTCCGTATCCTGCGCGCCGACCTGCCGCAGCAGATCGCAGACCGCGTCTTCCAGCGTATGCGTTCTGAGCGTGAGCAGGAAGCGGCCCGTATCCGCGCTGAAGGTGACCAGCAGGCCACCGAGATCCGCGCCGATGCCGACCGTCAGGCAACGATTATCGAGGCCGAAGCCCGTGCTGAAGCGGAACGTATCCGTGGTGAGGGTGACGCCCAGCGGAACGCGATCTACGCCGCGGCGTATAATCGCGACACGGAGTTCTTTGCCTTCTATCGCTCCATGCAGTCGTATGAACTGGCCGTTCAGGAGGGCACGCCCATCGTGATCCCGCCGGACTCCGAGTTCTTCGCTTATTTCAGCGAGCAAGGCGGTCAGTAGACCTCTTCAAAATCCGCAATCAGCCCCGCTCAATCGAGCGGGGCTTTTTGTTTCCGCCTGTCGTGACCGGGGCCTGACAGAAAGGTCATGGCTTTCACCTTGCTGTCAGCGCGGTTGCCGCAGCTATCGAGTTGACGTTATGCCTGTGGTCCATAGTTTTGATTGCAGACCACAAACATCGCTGAGCTCATGCAAAAAATCTTCGCCGTCCTTGTTTTCCTGCTGCTGCCCGCGGCAGTTCATGCGCACCCTGCGCCGGACGGCTTTGCCGATCTTGCCGAGCGTCTCTCTCCGGCCGTCGTCAATATCTCGGCGGCGCAGCGGCTCGATGCCGGTGATGGCCTGCCGGACTTCCCGGAAGGCTCGCCGCTGGAGCGCTTCAACGATATTTTCGGCGACGAACCGCGGATCGCCAATTCTCTGGGTTCCGGTTTCATCATCGATCCCTCCGGCATCGTGGTGACCAATAACCACGTCATCGACGGCGCTGATGAGGTCGAGGTGTCACTCCCCGACGGCCGCACCTTCCCGGCCGATATCATCGGTATTGATGCGGTGACCGATCTTGCCGTGCTGCGCATGCAGACCAGCGAAACCATGCCGTCTGTTGCCTTCGGTGACAGTGATACGGCGCGTGTCGGTGACTGGGTGATTGCGATCGGTAACCCGTTCGGTCTCGGTGGCACGCTGACGGCAGGCGTCGTCTCGGCGCGCGGACGCGATGCCGGCGGCCGCTATGATGATTACATCCAGACCGATGTGGCGATTAATACCGGGAATTCCGGCGGTCCCCTGTTCAACATGGATGGTGATGTGGTCGGCGTGAATACGCTGATCTTCTCGCCGACCGGTGCCAGCGTCGGCATTTCCCTCTCCATCCCGGCCAATATCGCCACCCGTGTGGTCAATCAGCTGATCGAGTATGGCGAGACCCGTCGCGGCTGGCTGGGGGTGCGGGTGCAGGAAGTCACGGCGGAACTGGCCGAGAGCTTTGATCTGGATACGCCTTATGGCGCCATTCTGTCCTTTATCGATCCCGATGGCCCGGCTGCCGATGTCGATCTGCGCCAGGGCGATCTCATTCTCACCTATGGCGGCCGCCGCGTCCGGGACAGCCGGATTTTCTCGCGCCTGGTAGCGGAAACCGAAATCGGTGAAGCGGTCGAGCTGGAGATTATTCGCCGCGATCGCCGCATGACCCGGACCGTCACCATTGGTGAGCTGGATGAGGGGGATGCAGACGAGGACAGCCCGGCTGCGCCGCCGGGGCTGGTCAGCCCGCTGCAGCCGGCCACCAATGAGGTGTACGGCATGACCCTTGGTGAGCTGACGCCGCAAACCCGTCGCCGCTACCGGGTGCATCCCGATGCCGAAGGTGTTCTGGTCACGGATGTGGATGGCACGTCGGACGCGGCCGGAAAGGTGCGGGCCGGTGACGTCATTGAAGAGGTCGAGTTCACGCGCGTGGAGACGATCGAGGATATCCGCGAGATCGTCGCCAATTCCAACGGCGGACCGCTACGCTTCCAGCTCAATCGCGGCGGTCAGTATGTGCTGCAGTCGATCCGTCCCTGACCCCCTTGTCTTGTTGAGCCGCTAGGGGTCAACTGCCCGCCCTGTGCCTGGGGAGGGGTGTATGTATCGGGTTCTGTTTCCGGTTTTGATGTTGATCCTGTCTGTGCCGGTATCGGCGCAGGACTGGACCGGTATCGCCCAGCGCACCATGGACGCATCCGTATCGGTCTATGTTGAAAGCCGGCGTCAGAGCGCCTTTGAGGATATCCCCGCAGACTCGCCGCTGGCCCGTTTCGGCGATTTGCTGGGCGAAGCGGAAAGTGAACCCCGGCTTGGCGAATCCGCCGGGTCGGGATTTCTCATCTCAGCGGATGGCCTGGTCGTCACTAACTACCATGTCATCGACCGCGCGCATCACATTACCGTCGCGCATCAAGGTGTGCATTACCCCGCCCGCCTGGTCGGAGCCGACGCCACCAGCGATCTGGCCGTATTGCGCATCGCCCGCGCCGAGGCTTGGCCATATCTGAGGATCTCGGGAGAGGTGCTGGAAGTCGGCCAGCCGGTTGCCGCCGTTGGTGATGCTTTCGGTCTCGGTCTGGCTTTCAAGGCCGGGCTGGTTGCAGCGCTGGACCGGGAGCTTGCCGGAGCGCGGCCATCCCCGGTGGGCTATATCCAGTCCAGCCTGGCGATAAATCGCGGCGATGCGGGTGGCCCTTTGGTCAATGCAGCGGGAGATGTGGTGGGCATCAACCAGGCGATATTCAGCCAGACCGGTCAGGCCATGGGGGTGTCGTTTCACATTCCGGCTTCAGAACTCAATCGGGTGCTGCCACAATTGATCGAGACCGGGCGGGTGCGGCGCGGTGATCTGGGTGTCGCTGTGCAAGTCACGCCGCCCGAACTGATGAGGGCTTCCGGATTGGGTGGGCAGCGCGGGCTCGTAGTGACCCGCATCTTCTCCGGGTCGGCAGCAGAGCGCGGCGGCCTGCGTGAGGGCGATATCATTCTCGCCGTGGATGGCGAACCCGTCCCGGATACCTCAAGCCTGATGCGCCGGGTTCAGCGTGCCGCGCCGGGACACAGCGCGAGCGTCCGGATCATGCGTGATGATGCCATGATGATGATGGACATCGCACTCGGCGAACGGCCGGCCGAGCCGCTGACCCTTTATCTCGGCACAACGGAGCCCGTCGCCGCTGAGGATTACCCCAACGCGCTTATTGTCAGTGGCCTGGCCCTCGGACAGGGCAGTGAGGGTGTCGTGGTTCTGGCTGGAGCTGATGTCTATCTTGGAGGAGGGCTGGTTGTGCCCCAGCCCGGCGATGTCCTGGTGAGCCTGGATGGCGCGCCAGTCCGGTCGCTTGCCGATGTCGAGCGTCTTTTGCGGTCCTCGCGCCAGAGCCGGGCGGCCGTCTTCACCCGCCAGGGCGACCGTTTTACCGCGACCCTGAGCCCTCAATGAACCGCGTCCTCCTCATCGCCGGTCCGACCGCCGCGGGTAAAACCGCGCTGGCGATCGAGGCCTCGAAACGTATCGATGGGGAGATCATCAATGCGGACTCAATGCAGGTCTATGGCGGGCTCACCCTGATAACAGCGCGCCCGTCTGAGCAGGAGCTGATGCAGGCCAAACATCACCTGTTCGGCACTATTGACCCCGGTGAGCGCTTCTCCGTCGGCCAATGGCTCAGCGCGGCTATGGCTCTGATTGAGGAGGTCGAGGCGCGTGGCAAGACCGCCATTCTGGTTGGCGGAACCGGACTTTACTTCAATGCTCTGACCAAGGGCTTGGCGCCGGTGCCGGACATCACGCCAGCGGCGCGGGCCAGGGCTGAGGCGCTGATCGAAGCACAAGGCCTGGACGGATTGCGCTCCGAGGCACTGCGCCTCGACCCGCAGGGCGCGGCCCGGATCGAGCCGGCTGACCGTCAGCGCCTGCAGCGGATCGTCGAAGTCGGCTATGCAACCGGCGAGGCGCTGTCGCGCTTTCATGCCGAGACCGAGCCTATTCTGTCGGCCGGGCGCTGGACGGGGCTTGTCATCGAACCCGACCGGGAAGCGCTTTACGCCCGTATCAATCTACGCTTCGACAGGATGATGGAGACCGGTGCATTGGATGAGGTGCGCCGGTTCATGGAACGCCAGCTCGACCCGTCACTGCCGGCCATGAAAGCGCTTGGCGTGCCGCCGCTGATCGCGCATTTGCGCGATGAATTGCCGCTGGATGAGGCGATCGATCTCGCCAAGCGGGACAGCCGGCGTTATGCCAAGCGGCAGATGACCTGGTTCCGCAATCAACATGCCGACTGGGGTCGCATCACGTCACTCGAACCGGATCAAAGATCCGCCGAGCTCGATGCCATGCTCGGCGGTTTTAAGGACTGAAGAATTCAATGACCGATGCGCTCTATACCGCCGATATCGATATGAGCCTGCTCAAGACGCTGAAGCTGGGGCTGGTCGGCTACGGCAATCACGGCCGTTCGCATGCGCTTTGTCTGCGCGATAGCGGCGCCGAGGCGATCAGGATTGCCCTGCGTGAGGGGTCGCCGTCGCGGGCCAAGGCGGAAGCGGACGGGTTCGAGGTGGTCAGCCTGGCTGAAGCGGCCGCATGGGCGGATGCGATCGCGCTCCTGGCCGCTGACGAGGCGCATCGCGAGATCTGGACCACGGCGATTGAGCCCAATCGCAAGCCGGGCCAGGCGCTGATCCTGTGTCACGGGTTCTCCATTCATTACGGGCTGATCGACCCGCCGGCTGATGCCGATATCATTCTGGCCGCGGCGAAAGGCCCGGGCGGTGCAGTACGGCAGGAATTTGAAAAAGGTGGCGGCCTGATCGGCTTCTGGGCTGTGCATCAGGACGCTTCGGGCAGCGCCCGGGAGATCGCGCTGGCCTATCTGGCCGGGATCGGCTCGGGCAATGTGGGTATTTTCCCGACCACCTTCCGCGAAGAGACCGTCTCCGATCTGTTCGGCGAGCAGGTGGTTCTGGTCGGCGGCCTCGTGGCTCTGGCCAAGGCGAGCTATCAGCGTCTGGTCGCAGCGGGCGTGAGCGAACGCATGGCCTATATCGATTGTGTGCACGAAATCAAATACCTAGCGGATCTCATCCAGGCCCAGGGTATTGCCGGCATGTATGAAGCCATCTCCGATACCGCCGAGTTCGGGGCGCGCCAGATAGAGGATGATATTGCCGGGCCTGAGCTCAATGCGGCGTTCGACAAGGCGATGGCCGCAATCGAGGATGGTTCCTTCGCACGCAAATGGGTTGAAACCTATGAGGCTGGCCAGGCCATGGTCGAAGACCGGGCCCGCGACAAGACGCTGGACATCGAGGCGGCTGGCGCTGATCTGCGATCAAGGCTTTACGCTGCCTCGAAATAGCCAAACTAGGCGATGCTTATAGAATAGAGTTGATTCCAAAGCCGATTGCGGGGGCACAGCATGGCGTTTAATCCGGTCAAGCAACGAGTCTATGGCGAACCCAAGGAAGTCGTCGCGCGCGTCTTCGAGGAAGCCGGTGGCATTCCCAAGGTCATGGAGCTCCTCGATCTGAGCCGGACCCGTGTCTATGCACTGGCCGATCCGGACTCCACCAACGAGATTTCCTACACCCGTATCTGCACCCTGACCGAAGCCGGTGCCCAGGCAGCAGCGCAGCACCTGGCGGCCCTGGCCGGGGGCATCTTCGTGCCGATCGACAAGGCGGAAGACGCCGACTGGCTTGCCCTTGCCGGGGAGGCCAGTCGCCGCAATGCCCGCAATATCGCCGCCCTGATGGAATCCCTGTCTGAAACCGCCCGCTCACCGGGCGAGGTGGACCAGCAGGAAGCCCGCGATATCCTGAAAATCCTCGATGAACAACTCGGTGTTCTCGCCATGCAGCGCGCCAAGCTCTCCGTCATTGCTGCCGGCGAGGACGAATAGGACCGACGGGCTGTCCCGCTCGCGCACCGGGTGTGTTGTGAGCGCAAGCTGAAAGACGCTGATCACAAAAAAGCCCCCGGCCAGCGCCAGGGGCTTTTTCGTGTCGTGCTCAAACGGGCCTAGTAGTGCACCGAACTCGCAGCGAGGTTTTCGCGCGGCGGACGGAACTCGGTCAGCTTGATACCGTCAACGGCCGCTTTGTATTCCTCCATGGTCGGCGTGCGACCGAGAATGGTGGAGAGAACGACAACTGGCGTTGAGGAGAGTAAGGACTCGCCCTTCTTCTCATCGCTGTCCTCAACGACCCGGCCCTTGAACAGGCGGGTCGAGGTGGCCATCACCGTGTCACCCTTGGCCGCCTTTTCCTGGTTGCCCATGCAGAGGTTACAGCCCGGGCGTTCGAGATAGAGGATATTCTCATACTCGGTCCGCGCCTCATTCTTCGGATCGTCATCATCGAACTCGAAGCCGGCGTATTTCTGCAGCACCTCCCAATCGCCCTCAGCCTTGAGCTCGTCGACAATATTATAGGTCGGAGGAGCGACGACGAGCGGCGCCTTGAATTCGACCTTGTCGCCGGATTTCTCGAGATTCTTGAGCATCTGGGCGATGATCTTCATATCGCCCTTGTGCACCATGCACGAGCCGACAAAGCCGAGATCGACTTTCTTGTCGCCGCCATAGTGCGAGACCGGGCGGATCGTGTCGTGGGTGTAGCGGCGCGAAACGTCGATATTGTTGACGTCCGGATCGGCGATCATCGGTTCGACGATCTCGTCGAGATCAACCACGAATTCGGCGAAATAGTCGGCATTCTGGTCCGGGGCGAGGGCCGGGCGCTCACCGGACCGGATCTCGGCGATGCGCTTGTCGGCGATCTTGATCAGGCCGGCGAGGGTCTGGGCCTCATTGTCCATGCCCTTCTCGATCATGATGCCGATGCGGCTCTTGGCGATCTCCAGCGATTCAATCAGCGTTTCATCGGTGGAGATACAGATCGCCGCCTTGGCTTTCATCTCGGCGGTCCAGTCGGTGAAGGTGAAGACCTGGTCCGCGAGCAGGGTGCCGATATGCACCTCGATGACGCGGCCCTGGAAGACGTTGTCGCCGAACTGCTTGAGCATCTGGGCCTGGGTGGCATGAACCACATCACGGAAATCCATGTGGTCCTTGAGATCGCCCTTGAAGGTGACCTTGACCGATTCCGGGATCGGCATGGTGGCCTCACCGGTCGCCAGAGCCAGGGCGACCGTGCCGGAGTCGGCGCCGAAGGCGACGCCCTTGGACATGCGCGTATGGCTGTCGCCGCCGATAATCACCGACCAATCGTCAACCGTGATGTCGTTGAGCACTTTGTGGATCACGTCCGTCATGGCGTGATACTCGCCTTTCGGGTCGCGCGCCGTGATGAGCCCGAACTTGTTCATGAAGCTCATCAGTTTGGGAATATTGCGCTGGGCCTTGAGGTCCCAGACCGACGCGGTGTGACAGCCGGACTGATAGGCGCCATCAACAGACGGCGAAATCACCGTGGCCGCCATGGCCTCCAGTTCCTGCGAGGTCATCAGGCCGGTCGTGTCCTGCGAGCCGACAATATTGACGCGGACGCGGACGTCCGAGCCGGCATGCAGGGTCGTGCCTTCGGCGACGCCAACCGCGTTACGGTTGAAGATTTTCTCGACGGCGGTCAGGCCCTGGCCCTCATGCGAGATCTCGCGGGACGGGGCGAAGACTTCCGGCGCCTTGATGCCGAGCGTCTGGGCGGCAAAGCTCTGCAGCTTCTTGCCGAAGACCACGGCATAGGAACCGCCCGCCTTGATGAACTCGACCTTTTGCGGCGTCAGAGCATCAGCGATATCAGCCAGCTCCTGTTCGCCCGAAGCGTCGTAGAGCTTTTTGGTCTTGGTATTGATGGTCAACACCGTCCCGGTGTCGATGGAATAGACCTGCTCGAGCACCCAATCTCCGTTTTCGTCCAGCACCGGCTTGCCGTCGCTGTCGAATTTCTTGACCCAGTTTTTCAGATCAATACCGATCCCGCCGGTCACGCCGACCGTGGTCAGGAAGATCGGGGAAATGCCATTGGTACCGCCGACGATCGGCGCGATGTTGATGAAGGGCACATAGGGGCTGGCCTTCTTGCCGGTCCACAGGGCCACATTGTTCACACCTGACATGCGCGAAGAGCCCACGCCCATCGTGCCTTTTTCCGCGACCAGCATGACCTGCTTGTCCGGATGCAGGCCCTTGAGGGCCTCGATTTCTTCCTGGGCTTTCTCCGAGATCAGGCATTTGCCGTGCAGTTCGCGGTCGGAGCGCGAGTGCGCCTGATTGCCCGGCGACAGCAGGTCGGTGGAGACATCACCTTCGGCGGCCACATAGGTGACGACCTGAATGACTTCGTCGATTTCCGGCAGTTCGGTGAAGAACTCGCCATTGGCATAGCTGGTGAGCAGGCTCTTCGCCATGTCATCGCCGCGCTCATAGGCGTCGGCGAGGCGCTGCGTGTCCGACTCATAGAGGAAGACCTGCGATTTCAGAACCTCGGCAGCCTTCGGGCCGATGACGCGGTCCTGGCACAGGGCGAGATCGAGCAGCACATCGACGGACGGCCCGCCCTTCATGTGCGAGAGGAGTTCGAAGGCGAAATCGACGGAGATTTCCTCAACGGTGATTTCACCGGTGATGATCTCACGCAGGAATTCGGCTTTCTGCTCGGCTGCCGGTGTCGTGCCGGGGAGCGTGTTATAGATCAGGAATTCAAGGCACTGGGCGCGGTGCTCGCTGCCGGTATCCTTGATCTGGGCGATGATTTCGGCCGCCAGCTCGGCACCTTCAATCGGCTTGGGATTCAAGCCTTGGGTTTTGCGTGTTTCGATCTCTTGAAGATAGTCAGAATACAAGCTCATGAATGTCCCAGGCGTTTGTGTTTATTGATCATGGTGCGTTGCGGCAATGTGCTTCGCGCCAACCGTATATTGTTCGGGGCAACACATAATTCCCCGTGCCACGACTAGCAAGTTCGACCATGCGCTAGGGTGAGGGGCGATGTGCGGCTGCAGCACCCGGTATTCAGACCCGGCGGCGCATTTACGCTCGCGCCTCACCGCAAATCCGCATTGCAGCTGGCCCGATCCATGCTTACTAAGTTGTAAGTGTGCGAACGGGGATCAGCCGCGCGATGAACCGCATTGTAGATTTCGTCATGCGTATGGACGCCAAGGCCCAACGGGCTGTGTTGGTGTCGCTTGGCCTGTTCGCCGTCCTCGGCGTTGTCTTCGTCGCCGGCAAGCTGGTCTTTGATATCGAGGAAAGCTCGGTCGGCGCCTGGTTTGCCTGGCTCAATACGCAGTGGTTTGCCCTGCCGCTGACCATCGCGATCTTCATCGCACTGTCATTTGTCGGTTTTCCACAATTTGTCCTGATGGGCGCGGCCGTCGTCGCCTTCGGTCCTGTGACCGGATTTATCTACGCCTGGCTCGGTACGCTGACGGCGGCAACAGTGCATTACGGGCTGGGCTATCGCTTCGGTGCCGACATCGTCCGGCGCTATGGCGGGGAGTGGGTCAACCGGATTTCCGACTTTATCGGCCGCAACGGTTTGATGGCGTCGATCATCGTTCGCTTCGTGCCATCCGGTCCCTTCATTGTCGTCAATATGGGCTTTGGTGCAACGCGGACGCCTTACTGGGCTTTCATTATCGGCCTGGCGATCGGGGCGGCCTGCAAAATCGTTATTGTCTCGCTGGGCTGGCAGATCATCCTGGATTTCTTCAATAATCAGAACCCTTTCGTGATCGCGATCCTGGTTCTGGCGATGGCCGGATGGATTGCCTTGATGCTCGTGGCGCGCCGCTGGCTGCGCCGTAATCGCCCGGGCGATGCCGACGCTTAAAAGGCCGCGAAACCGCTTCGCCTCGAATTTGCCCTAATTGATGTGTGCGTTTGCACAATCGCGCCCCTTGCAATATCGGGCGCATCATCGCACAAGAAAAATAGTTGCCCCGCGGCTTTGCCGCCACACTTCACGATATTTGCGCCCATGCTCAACAGCCTCTTCGGTTTGCTTTCTGCGGACATCGCGATCGACCTCGGTACCGCAAACACGCTCGTTTACGTCAAGGGGCGGGGCGTCGTGCTCAATGAGCCCTCGGTCGTCGCCTACAAGGTCGACAAAGGCCGTAAACACGTCCAGGCGGTTGGCGCGGAAGCCAAGCTCATGCTCGGCAAGACGCCCGGCAATGTTGAAGCCATCCGGCCGATGCGTGACGGCGTCATCGCCGACTTCGATGTCGCCGAGGAAATGATCAAGCACTTCATCCAGAAAGTGCATAACCGCCGCGCCATGGTCAGCCCGCAGGTGGTGATCTGCGTGCCGTCCGGAGCGACCGCTGTTGAGCGCCGCGCGATCCATGAATCCGCGCTCGGTGCGGGTGCCCGCAAAGTCTATCTGATCGACGAGCCGATGGCGGCGGCGGTTGGTGCCGGCCTGCCGATCGATGAGCCGACAGGTTCGATGATTGTCGACATTGGCGGCGGTACCACCGAGGTCGCGGTGATGTCGCTCTCGGGCATTGTCTATTCGCGTTCGGTCCGCGTCGGCGGCGACAAGATGGACGAAGCCATCATCAACTATATCCGCCGTTCCGCGAACCTTCTGATCGGTGAGACGTCTGCCGAACGGATCAAGAAGGAAATCGGCTCGGCCATGCCGCCGGTCAAAGGCGAGGGCCTGTCGCTCGACATCAAAGGCAGCGATCTGATGAATGGTCTGCCGCGAGAGATCGCCGTCACCGAAGCCAAGATCGCTGACTCTCTGTCCGAGCCGGTCGAGCAGATCGTTGAAGCGGTGAAACAGGCGCTTGAAGCCACGCCGCCGGAACTCGCGGCCGACATTGTCGACAAGGGTATCGTGCTGACCGGTGGTGGTGCGCTGCTGCGCAATCTCGACACCGAACTGCGTGAGCGTACCGGTCTGCCGGTAAGCTTGGCTGACGAGGCCCTGTCCTGTGTCGTGCTCGGTTGTGGTCGCGCGGTAGAAGATTTGAAAGTTTGGCGGCCCATTCTCTCTGAAGCCGTGTAATCTCCGGCGGGGCGGGGGAGAAGGAGTAAGTCGTTGGCGTCTAGGCGCGCATCACGACACGATGCGGACGGCGGTGTCCGTTTTTCGCGCACGATCTTCATCATGTTGATTGTGATATCGAGCGCGCTGATCATGTTTGACCGCCCGGCGTCGCGTTCCGACGCTTTTGCCTCTTTCCGTGCCGGTTTCACTGATATTGCGTCGCCGCTGCTTGAGCTGGCGGCCCAGCCCATCCGTGCAGTCAAGGGGATCGGTCCGTATTTCCGCCGGCAGGGTGACCTGGCGCGCGAGAACGCCGAACTGCGCCAGCAATTGATTGAAGCGCGCTATTGGGAAGACCTGGCCTACCGCCAGCGCGACCGGATCGAGGTCTATGAGGCCGCGCTCAACGTGCAGACAGCCGCTACTGAGGACCGGATCGGCGCCTGGACCGTCGCGGACCCGCAAGGCCCCTTCGTTCAGGCCCGCCTGATCGGACGCGGATCGGAGAGTGGCATCGCCGACGGCTATCCGGTGATCAATCTTTATGGCCTGGTTGGCCGGGTCTATGAGACTGGCCGCCGTTCAGCGCGCGTGCTTTTGCTGACCGACCTCAACAGCCGCATCCCGGTCATGGTCGATCGCTCGAATACCCGCGCCATCCTGATTGGCGACAATTCCGAATATCCGCGACTGGAATATCTTGGCCGCGATCCGGACATTGAGGAGGGCGACCGCATCGTGTCTTCCGGCGATGACGGGGTCTTGCCGCGGGGGCTGCCGATCGGTCGTGCCGTGCCAACCCGTGAAGGCGGTTGGCGCATTGAATTGTATTCCGACCAGGCCCCGATCGATTTCGTCTGGGTCTGGCCCTATGTGCGCGCCGAGCAGCCGCAAGCCGAGCCCGAGCCGGCGGCTGACCTGGCGGTTAGCGAGGCCGAGGGCGGCAATGCCAATGCGGCTGAGCTTCCTGCGGATGCGCCAGCGCCGGCCAGCGAGGCGGATGAGACCGGCGAAGAGCCCGCCGCTGCCGCTGTGGAGGATGCGCCATGAGAAAGCCCGGCGAACGCAATGCGCCTTACTGGTCGGCGCTGTGGTGTGTCTTCACGGTTATCGCGGCACTCCTGTTTCAGGCCGCTCCGACCCGATTGATCGAGGGCATCACCCTGATGCCGACCTGGCCCTTGATGGTGATCTTCCTGTGGGCCGGGCTGCGTCCCTATTTCATGCCGCCGATTGCGGTCTTCGCCATCGGGCTGACACAGGATCTTCTGACCGGAGCCCCGATGGGCGTTTGGGCGCTGTCCTACCTGGTCTCGATTGCCGTGTTCCGCTTCCGAGGCGAGGACGGCATGCCGCGTGATTTGCCGCCGATCGTCCTGCGTTTTGCCGGCACGCTGGTTCTGGCTCACGCGATCGCTTTTGCGGCGGGCAGTTTCGCGCTGGGTCAGCCGGCCGACTGGCAGCCCTTGATCATCGAGGTGATCGCATCAATTCTGATGTTCCCGATGCTGGCTTTCCTGGTGCTGAGACGGCGTCGGTCCAGAAGTTCGGGTTTTGGGGGGTGATCGCGAGGTATCATGCGCGCTGATCGCCAGGAACAGGAACTGAAGTTTACCCGCCGGGCCTTATTGATGTCCGGGGCGGGCGCGTTGACCTTTTCGGTCCTCGGCGCACGGCTGTATGCGCTGCAGGTGCTCGATACCGAACGGTATCAGACGCTGTCAGACGATAATCAGTTCAACTACCAGCTCACCCCGCCGTCGCGCGGTCGCATTCTTGACCGGTTCGGCCTGCCGGTGGCTGAAAACCGCGACAGTTACCGTATTACGCTGACGCCGGAGCAGGCGGGCGATGTCAACGCCGCCCTCGACCAGCTCAGCGCCTTCATGCCGATTTCTGAAGCCCGTCGAAACCGGGTTCTGCGCACAGCACGCCAGAATGCCAGTTTCCGGCCGGTCACGGTGGCCAATGATCTGGACTGGGAAACCTTTTCGCGGATCAATCTGCACGCCCCGGACATGGCCGGCATCACGCCGGATGTGGAAGAGGTGCGCTCCTATCCCTATGGCGAGGCCTTCGCCCATGTCGTGGGCTATGTGCAAACGCCCAATGATAACGACATCGCCAATGATTATCCCGAGGCGGAACGGCTCTTGCGCCATCCCGGCTTCCGGATTGGCAAGAACGGGGTCGAGATCGCGCGTGAAGACCAGTTGCGAGGTGCCGCCGGCGCCTTGAAGACCGAGGTCGATGCCCGCGGCCGTATTATTCGTGAGTTGCCCGATCAGTCGCTTCCGCCGCAAAGCGGGCTGGATGTGGTCCTGACACTGGACGCCGACATCCAGCGTTACGCATCCGAACGATTGGGTGAGGAAAGCGCCTCGGCCGTCGTCATCGACGTCAATACCGGCGAGCTTATCGCGCTGGTCTCCAACCCGTCATTCGATCCCAATCTCTTCGTTCTGGGGATTTCGACTGCCGATTACGCGCGCTATCGCGATGATGATCACCGCCCGCTGTTTCACAAATCGCTCCAGGGCACCTATCCGCCCGGTTCGACCTTCAAGGGCGTGGTCGCGGCTGCAGCGCTGGAACATGGCGTCGCCGATCCGTCAGAGACGGTGCGCTGTACCGGCTCGACCCGGCTGGGCAATCGCGATTTTCACTGCTGGAGACGTGAAGGCCATGGCCGGGTGGATCTGCACGAGGCGGTGAAAACCTCGTGCGATATCTACTTTTACGAGATCGCCCAGCGCCTCGGCATTGATCGTCTGCACGAGATGGCCCGCCGTTTTGGTATTGGCGAGCAATTCGATATCGGTATTGCCGGTGTCGCCCGGGGGCTGATGCCGGACCCGGCCTGGAAGCGGGCGCGCCGCAATGAGGGTTGGTCGACCGGCGATACCTACAATACCGGCATCGGCCAGGGCTTTACCCTGGCTTCGCCGCTACAGCTCGCGGTGATGACCGCGCGTACCGCCTCCGGCCGCATGGTCGAGCCGACCCTGTTCCGCAATGCGATGATGCCGCCAGCGCCTTATATGGGCCTGCAGGAGCGCACCTTGCAGCTGGTCCGGGATGGTTTGCGCGGCGTTGTCCACGAGCCGGGCGGGACGTCCTACTCGCTTGGCGGTCTGGGTATCGAGGGTGTCCTGATGGCCGGCAAGACCGGGACGGCCCAAGTCTACTCCATTACCGCCGAGGAGCGCGAAGCCGGCGTGCGCGACCAGGAGGATCTGCCCTGGCGGTTGCGGGATCACGGTCTCTTCATGTGCTACGCCCCGGCGGACAATCCCAAATACGCCTGCGTCGTCGTTGTCGAACATGGCGGTGGCTCCAGTGCCGCGACGCGTCCGGCGCGAGACATACTGCGCCGGACCGTGGCGCGTGACCCGTCCAGCCGTCCGGGTGTCTTTGCCAGCCTGGCGCCCAATAACCGGCCCGGAGGCGCCTGATGGCCGTTTTCCGCGAGACCGTGCCGCGCGATCTGCGCGACAAGATGATGGAGCTGAACTGGTCGCTGGTCCTGCTGCTCATCCTGCTCGGGGTCGCCGGCGTGGCCATGCTGTTCTCGATTGCCGGTGCCGACTGGTCGCCCTGGGCCAATCGTCATGCCATGCGTCTGGCCGCAGGCTTCACCGGCATGCTGGTTATCGCCATGTTCCCGCCCCGCTTCTGGATGGGGGTGGCCTATCCGGTTTATTTCGGGGCGCTGGCACTCTTGCTCCTGGTCGAGCTCTTCGGCGTCAATATCAATGGCGCCCAGCGCTGGATCGACCTCGGCCCGATGCGCCTGCAGCCGTCCGAGGTGATGAAGGTTGCCCTGGTCCTGGCCATGGCGCGCTTCTATCACGACCTGCCGACGGAGAAGGTGACGTCGCCGACCGGCCTTCTTGTGCCGCTGATGATGATCGGCGCGCCGGCGGCGCTGATCATCGGTCAGCCGGATCTGGGTACGACTTTGCTGCTCGCTGCGACCGGGGTGATTATCATCTTCATGGCCGGGTTGAGCTGGTGGTTCATCCTTACTGTCTCGGTCATGGGATTGATCGGGGTCATCGGCATCGCGGTCTACGGGCTCGAGAACATCCTCGCCGAATATCAGATGGACCGGGTCAGGGCCTTCCTCAATCCCGATTATGACCCGCTCGGGATCAACTACCACCCCAACCAGGCCGTCATCACCATGGGCTCAGGCGGGATGACCGGGAAGGGCTTCCTGGAAGGGACCCAGTCCAAGCTGGGTTATCTGCCGGAAATGCAGACCGACTATATTTTCACCGCCCTGGGCGAGGAGTTCGGCTTTGTCGGCGGCATTTCCGTGTTGGCGATCAATGCGTTGATCATGGCCCAGGCGGTTGGTGTGGCGATTTCCTGCAAATCCACCTTCCTGCGCCTTTTGACCATGGGGCTGACGGGCACCTATGCGCTCTATGTCTTTATCAACATTGCCATGGTCTCGCGGCTGATGCCGGTGGTCGGCGTGCCGCTGCCATTGATCTCCTATGGCGGCACGGTTGTGCTCTCGGTTCTGGCCGCTTTCGGCCTCATCCTCGGGGCCCATATTCACCGCAATGCAGAGCCGCCCAAGGGCGCCGGACTGTTCGGCTGAGCCATTCCTCTGCTCTGTCAAGCTTGACCGGGCATGACGCATGGGGAAGTGTGCGCGGCGATTAGTCACAAGGGACGGCGATGTTGGGGTGCCGTCCGAGGGGAGAGTAATATGGCG
>NZ_JASBRQ010000016.1 GCF_030149425.1 Maricaulis sp.
GTTGTTTACGCGGTTTAGAACAAAGGACGATCACATGCCTCGCGCGTTGGTTCGAATTCAGGAATTTCTGCGACTTGAGAGTTCCGCCGGCATCATCCTGATGTTCAGCGCCCTGGCGGCCCTGATCGTCAGCAACTCGCCTCTGACGGCGATGTATTCCGACTTCTTCTCTATTCCCGTTGAAGTGCGGGTCGGCGGCTTCGAAATCGCCAAGCCCCTGCTGCTCTGGATCAATGATGGTCTGATGGCCATCTTCTTCCTGCTCGTCGGCCTTGAGATCAAACGCGAGGTGCTCGAGGGCGAGCTCTCCTCCATGTCCAAAGCCGGTCTACCCCTCGTCGCGGCTATCGGCGGCATGGCGGGCCCGGTCGCCATCTACCTGATGTTCAACTGGGGCAATGCAGCGACCATTGACGGCTGGGCCATCCCGGCTGCGACCGATATCGCCTTTGCGCTCGGCGTGCTCATTCTGCTTGGGCCAAGGGTTCCGGCGACGCTGAAAGTTCTCCTGCTCGCCGTTGCGATCATTGATGACCTTGGCGCGATCTCGATCATTGCCCTGTTCTATACCGAGAACCTGACCGGTACGCCGCTGCTGCTGGCGGGTGGTATTCTGGTCGGCATGCTGGTGCTCAACCGCGCCGGGGTGAAGACGCTGTGGCCCTATCTCTTCCTCGGCTTCTTCCTGTGGATCTTCGTCCTGAAATCGGGTGTCCACGCGACGCTGGCCGGTGTTGTGACCGCCATTGCTATCCCGCTGCACGGCCGTGAGGGTGGACACTCCCCGCTACACAAGCTGGAGCACTCGCTGCACCCGGCTGTGGCCTTCGGTATCCTGCCGATCTTCGCCTTCGCGAATTCCGGTGTGAACCTGTCCGGCCTCGACCTGTCCACGGTCTTCGGTCCGCTGACCCTCGGCATCGCAGCAGGTCTGTTCTTCGGCAAGCAGATCGGTGTCTTCGGGGCAACCTGGCTGGCCGGCTCTGTCGGCCTGGTGAAGAAGCCGGAAGGCACGACCTGGTTCCAGATTTACGGCGTCGCCTGTCTGACCGGTATCGGCTTCACCATGAGCCTGTTCATCGGCAGTCTGGCCTTCACTGACGCTGCCCTGATGGATCAGGTTCGCGTTGGCGTCATCGCCGGCTCCATCGCCTCCGCCATCGTCGGTATCTTCGTCCTGCTCCGGGCCTGCCCGGAGCCGGGCAAGGCCAGCTCCCGCGGCAATATCGCGGCGGCAGAATAAGCCCAGGGAGACATCAAGATGATCGATGTGAATTCCATCCTCGGTGCCCTGCAGGGCGAGAACGGTCGCCGGACGGCCATGGTAGGCGGGGGCGCAGCCCTCGCCGGCCTGGCGACCGGCATGCTGGCCGGCAAATCAGGGCGCAAAATGATGGGCAAGGCGGCCAAATACGGGGCGGTCGCCGCCCTCGGCGGCCTCGCCGTCCATGCCCTGTCCAAGCACAAGGCGCGTCAGGAACAAGCGGCCTCACCCGCCGCTCCGGCTGCGGATTATGAAGCCGCCCAGCCGGGCACACCCTTCCTGCCCGCCGCTGACCAGGGCGAAGCGCTCGATCTGCGCGGCAAGTCCCTGGTCCGGGCCATGATCGCCGCCGCCAAGGCCGACGGCACCGTCACGGCTGACGAACAAACCGCCATCATGGGCCGTCTGCAGGACGCCAATCTGGATGCGGAGAGCCGCGCTTTCGTCGAGGCCGAACTCCAGCGTCCGCTGACCATTGACGACCTCGTCCGCGATGTTTCGTGCCCGGAACACGCAGCCGAAGTCTACGCTGCGTCACTGGTCGCGATCGACAGGGACGGAGCCGTTGAACGGGCCTATCTGCAGATGCTCGCTGCACGACTTGGTCTTGACAATGCGCTCGTCGCAGATATCCACGCCAGCGCCGATGCGACTATCGCACCGCCGGCTCTTGAAGGTCCGGCGCATCTGACAGCAATGCGGGTGTAACCGCCGGGACCTTTCCCATGAGCATGCTCGACCTCGCCGCCCAGAACCTTTTCTCGCCACCGATCCTGTTCTTTGCTCTGGGTCTTTTGGCAGCAGCGGTGAGGTCGGACCTGGTCCTGCCCGAATCCGTCGCCAAGGGCCTGTCGCTCTATCTGATCATGGCGATCGGCTTCAAGGGCGGGGTCGAGATGGCGGACGGGGTCAGCGGCCAGGTCGGCGGCATCCTGATTGCCGGCATCGTTCTGTCAGCGCTCATGCCGCTGATCGGCTATCATCTGCTTCAGGCCACCACCAAGGTTGGGCGCGTCGACGCGGCGGCGATCGCAGCCCATTACGGCTCGATCTCGATCGTCACCTTCATCGCCGCGAATGACGCGATCAACGCCCTGCAAATGGATCCGGGCGGTTATATGATCGCCGTTGCCGCAGCCATGGAGGCTCCGGCCATCCTGACCGGCCTTATCCTTGCTGGCCGGGTTCGCCAGGGCGAGCCGACGCCCGCAGCCCTGTCTTCTGCCGCCGCACCCAATCCGCCCAAGGGCACCATCCTGCACGACAGCCTGACCAATGGCTCCATCTTGCTGCTGATCGGAGCCTTTGCCATCGGCTGGGTCGCCGGACCGCGCGGCATGGAACCGCTGGAGCCGTTCTTCGTGGACATTTTCCGCGGCGTGCTCTGCCTCTTCCTGCTCGATATGGGACTGACGGCCGGACGCGGATTGCTGTCACAATACAAGGTGCTCAATCCGGCCCTGATCGGCTTCGGAGTTTATATGCCGCTGATCGGCGCCAGCATCGGCCTGGCCTTCGCCTATCTCCTGGGACTGTCGGTCGCTGATGGTGCTTTGCTGATGACGCTGGCGGCCTCGGCGTCCTACATCGCGGTTCCTGCCGCCATGAAGCTGGCCCTGCCCGAAGCCCGCCCGGCCCTTTCATTGACCCTGTCTCTGGGCGTGACCTTCCCCTTCAACCTGCTCGCCGGCATCCCGCTGTATGCGGCGGTCGCGGGATGGGCTCTGGGCTAGGGATTAGTTCCCCGGCCGCCGCAGCGGACGCGTCAGGCGCTCACGGTCGATCTGGATATTGTCGCGCAGCACCCGGAATTGGTCGGCCACGGTCTCCGGCTCAATGCCGCGCGCCGCATCAATAGCCCGATGGAAGACTTCCTGCAGCCCATCCTGGGTCAGGGCCGAGCATTCCTTGTAGTCGGCAAGACCCTCTTGAGCGGCGAGTTCGTGGGCGTCCTGGCTGGAAACCACATCATAAGTCCGCGCGTAATCGCTATTTCGCAAGTCAGACTTGAAGCCTGACAAGACGATCGGAACATCCGGCGCGTGATGCCGTATCTCCGGCAACCAGCGGCTCGTGACATTGCCGAAGCTGGAAGGGGAAATCACCGAAAAGGCCAGGATGAAAACGTCGGTTTGCGGGTAGGACAAGGGTCGCAGCCGGTCATAATCCTCGTCCCCGGCCGTGTCCCAAAGACCCAGATTGATCGGCACCCGGTGCATCAGATTGGCCGAATAATTGTCGAAGACTGTGGGGATGTATTCGCCGGGGAAGGCATTGGTCGTGAAAGAAATCGCGGCACAAGTCTTACCGACGGCACCATCACCAACCAGAACGCATTTGATATTGGCCATGCCGGCGTCGGCCCGGCCGGTCAGCGCTCCACCCAGTCCCAGCGCGAGGCCGGATTTGAGAACATCACGACGTTTCATAAAAAAGCTCCCGGTCATGCATCCCTCATCTGAAGGTTAACACGATCCGGGAGCCGGGTTCAGCCTCGCAATTATGCATGGCGCTAAAGAAGAATGGCAGCGGCCATCATCAGGCAGGCGGCGGCAGCGCCGGAACCGGCGGTTCGGATATGATTCCAGCGCGTCCAGCGGCTGAGATAGAGCGCCCAGTAGCGCTCCCCTTCAAGGGTTCCCGCATCGACCGCGGCCAGGCGGTTATTCATCGGCACATTGCGGACCATCGTGACCAGAAACACGCTTGGCACATAGATGGCAGCGGCGGCAAAGATCCAGCCGGACGCCGGGGAAGCCGAACTCTGCGCCAGGATGGCGAGACCGATCAGGGCCGGCACGAAGCCGAGGAAAAGCAGAATGAAGACCGAGGGCAGGATGCGGCGGTTAATGGCCTGCATGGCGTCAATCCCGGCGGCCCGGTCCGCGGTGGCCCGCAGGGACCGCATGATGAAATCGGAAAAGCCCATGAACACACCGGCGACAAGGCCCAAGCCCAGAGCCCCGGCGATGGACAGATATCCCAGAACAAGATCCGTCATGATGAAATCTCCTTGAAAGGTGGATCAGGCCGCACGCGACCACAGGCCGGTCGCAGCAACGCGCTGTGCAAAGTCAGAGAAGTCCCGCGGCTTACGCCCCAGGGCACGTTCCACGCCGTCGGTGAGCGAGGCATTGCGGCCGTCAAGCACGGTGTGGAACAGGTAGTCGAGCAGCCAGGCGACGTCTTCAGGTGTGCCGGCATCCGCCAGAGCGCCGCTGAAGGCTTCACGCGGAATGCGGACAAACTCGATCTTGCGGCCGGTCGCGCGGCTCAGCTCATCCGCGATATCATGGAAGGTCAGAAGCCGCGGGCCGGTCAGCTCGTAGAGCTCGCCGGCGTGTTTGCGATCGATCAGCGCGGCGGTCGCGACATCCGCGATATCGTCGACATCGATGAAGGCTTCGCCGATATCGCCAGCCGGCAGCGTGATAACACCCTCGCGAACCATGTCGACGAAGGCCCCTTCGGAGAAGTTCTGATTGAACCAGCCGGCCCGCACGATGCTCCAGGACAGACCGGAGGCCTGCACAATCGCTTCGCAATTCTGGGCTTCTTCTTCACCCCGGCCGGACAGCAGGACGACATGCTCGACGCCGGCGGTCTTGGCCTTGGCCATCAGGAGACGGATCGCGTCAGCCGCGCCGGGCACGGCCAGGTCGGGGGCATAGTTCACGTACACGGACCGCATACCCGCCAGCACAGCGTCCCAGCCATCCGGCTCCTGCCAGGAAAACGCCGGGCTCGCACGGCGGGACCCTTCACGCACCTCGATGCCGCGCGCCTTCAGGCGTTCGGTAATACGGCGGCCGGTCTTGCCGGTGGAGCCCAGGACCAGAACCGGACCGGTTTGCATATTGTCATTGCTTGCAGGCATGTCGCCCTCCCTGAATGAACTTTACACTGTGTAAAGTTGACACGATGACAAGTAGCGTCGGGTTTACATCGTGTCAAGCGCATGGCATCGATTTATGGGCGCGCGCTCGCGGGCAAAGGGAAAAGAGGCGTAAATTCAGATGACTGAGGCCAATCCAACGCGCGAAAAAATCCTCAGGGCCTGCTGGGACCTGCTTGAAGGCGGCGATACAAAGGTTCGCATGAGCGATATCGCCAAGACCGCCGGGGTCAGCCGCCAGGCCGTCTATCTGCACTTTCCCAGCCGCGCCGAACTATTGATCGCCACAACGCGCTTCATCGATGAGGTGGAAAAGGTCGATGAGCGCCTAGCCCGCAGCCGCGCCGCCACGACCGGCCGCGAGCGGCTCGATGCCTATATCGACGCCTGGGGCAATTACATCCCGCGCATTTACGGTGTCGGCCGGGCCATGATGGCGATGATGGATGGCGATGAGGAAGCTCATACCGCCTGGCAGGGCCGGATGATGGCCATGCGCCATGGTTGCGAAGCGGCCGTCAATGCGCTCGATCGCGACGGTGATCTGGTTGCGGGAGTGAGCGTTGAGGGTGCGACTGACGCGCTCTGGATGCTGCTTTCGGTCCGCAATTGGGAGCATTTGGTGCAGGACCGCGGCTGGACCCAGGACGCCTATATCGCCGAGATCAAGCGCCTCGCCCGCGCCAGCTTTGTTCGCGCCTGAACTCGAAACGGCCGGCCCGGATCTAACCCGGCCGGCCGCTCTCTTTCCCATACCCCCGGGAGCAAGTCTGGAATGACAGCCCCGCGCCGGCATTCCGTGTGGTGGTGTGCGCTATTGCGGCTTGGTCAAGGCCGGCACCTCGGTGAAGGGCCGGATCCCGAATTCGGGATAGATTTCGCTCGGGAAATAGACCCGGCCATCAGCGACCACCAGAGAGATCGTCTTGACCTCCTTGAAGTCTGCGGTCGGATCGCCCGGCACCAGGAAAAAGTCGGCAATCTTGCCTTCCTCGATCGATCCCAGGTCTTCACCTGCACCGAGATAATCGGCCATGCCCCAGCTGGCCCAGCCGAGGATTTCAGCCGGGCTCATACCGATCGTCTGATACAGTTCGAGTTCACGGTGCAGGCTGAAGGACCCGCCCAGATCGGTCCCGGGCACGAGGAAAATGCCGCGCTCATGCATCATTGCGAGCATGGCGGTGACCTGGTCGAAGGCGCCACGATAATTGACGTCATCCTCCGGCGTCGCGATATCCGCCCAAGCGCTGCGAGCCGAGCGCTGATTAGAGACCGGCATATGGTCGATATAATCGATCACGCCGGGTGAGATTTCGCCATTGCGCGACAACAGCAGGGCTTCGTGAATGGCGAAGGTCGGATCGACGGCGACGCCGTTTTCCACCAGCGCATCCAGCGTCGCCTGCACCGGAGCGCTCTCAAGATCGAGGCCCGGCAGACGCCGCAGGGCGGTCAGACGCAGAAGGCTGCGGGTATCCTCGCCCTCTTCCAGCACCCAGCCGAGCATGATCTGGTTGATATGGGTCATCTCGTCATAACCCGCTGCGATCATGGCATCGGCATTGGTGAAGGCCGGCACGTGGCCGGTCACGCGCAGGCCATTGGCGCGGGCCGCTTCGACCACGGCCGGGATCCATTCCGGCCGCATGGAATTATAGATCTTCACCTGGTGCATATCGCCGCGCGCGGCATAGGTCTCGACGGCTGCGACCGCTTCCTCCTCGCTCTCGACGATGATGCCGTTATTGGAACTGAACGGGCTGCGGCCCTCGATGAAACCGGAGCGGAACACCCGCGGGCCAGCAACACGGCCGCTGCGGATATTCTCGACCAGACCGTCGAGCACATCGTTATTATTACCCATATCGCGCACGCTGGTGACACCGGCGGCGATGTTCAGGAAGGCCGCGGTTTCACCCATATGGCCGTGCATGTCGAACAGGCCGGGGACCAGCGTGCCGCCCGCGCCATCGATCACCACTTCACCATCACGGCCCGCATCCGGACCATCGATGGAAACGATGCGATTATCCTCGACCAGGACAGACGCCGGCTCACCCAGGGTCAGATTACGGCTATCGAAAATGCGGACATTGCTGATCCGCACCGGCGCATCATATTCGCGCGCGACGCGGGTCTGGATCTGTTCGAACCGGCGCGCACCATATTCGGCCGCCAGCGCGCGCAGACGCTCATCTTCGCCTTCATAACCCTGTTCGAGCAGGGTGAAGCCGGGCGAAATAACGCCGAAGAAATTCTCGCCATGCATCAGGAAATAGACCGGGTTGAGCCCGGTTCCGGCGATGGAATAGCTGGTGACCGAGCGGTCGCCGCCCTCGCCGGTGACATCGAGCGCATCCATTTCCGACAGGCGCAGCTCCCCACCGGGAATGGCCGGCAGGATCCCGTCCTCATCCGCCATCAACGCGCGCGCAGCAATGGCGAGCCAATAGGGGCTGGCATTCTCCGGCACGTAGAAAGCGTCTTCAGACAAGGGTGCGGAATTCTCGCCGGTATTATCGGTCCAGCGGGCCTCGCCATCGATGAATTCATAGCTTTCCGCGACCGGGTTTCCGAAGGTCGAAGCGCCCTCGACACTCCAGCTTTGCGGCAGGCCGTCGGCGTTTAGGGTCACCGTCTCGGCCAGGGTCGGGCCACGGCCATTATTGCGGTACTCATAGTCGATCGTGTAGCCGTCATCGCCCGGCGCGATCTCCAGCGCACCAATCGGCGTGCCGCCAACCAGAACGGTAAAAACCGTCGCTTCCGGTCCGCTTGCTGCGGCAGACGGCGTCCCGGCCTGACCGCTTTCGCCCGCCGGGCTACACGCAACCAGTACCGAGGCCGCCAGCACGGCCGCCAAGCCTTTGTAAGCCATCATGAGAACTCCCCTCGCCAGATTTCGGCGCGCACCCTAGCACGCGTCCTGTCTCAGGCCAGAGGCGGTGTCTGGAACAGCCTGATCTTGAGGCCGCCATGCTCGACCGGCGGCCCAGGCTTGGCAAAGGGCAGGCGTGTTGCCTTGGCCAGAACCTGATCCGTGGTCACCAGACCGACGCGCCAGCCGGAGAAGCGTTCGGTCAGGGCCTCGCCCAAGCTGGCATAGACGCCATAGAGGGCCTTCTTATTGCCGATCCGGCCACCATAGGGCGGATTGACGATAACCAGGCCCGGCTCGCCCTCGGGCCGCTCGAGCTCCGCCACCGGACGCTGGGCAAACTCGCACAGATCACCGACACCGGCGCGCTCAGCATTGGTGACGCTGGCGCGGATCGCTCCGGCATCACGGTCGGATCCGTAAAAGCGCTGTTCGGTCTTGCCCGCCGCGGCGCGACGTAGCTTGGCCCAGGCCTTCGGATTGAAGGTCTTGAGCTGTTCAAAGGCAAAGCCACGCTCGCGTCCCGGCTTCAGCCCCATGGCGATCTCGGCCGCTTCAATCACGAAAGTCCCCGAGCCGCACATCGGATCGAGCACCGGCTCGCTGCCGTCATACCCGCATTGGCGCAGGAAAAGCGCGGCGAGGTTTTCCCGCATCGGCGCCTTGGAGACAGCCTCCTTGAAGCCGCGCCGGTGCAGGAGCTCGCCTGAGGTATCGACGCTTAACGTGCAGACATTCTTGTCGATGCGGGCGCGGATGGTGAGCCCGTTTTCCCGGTCGATGGGCGCACCGAGCTCTTCGGAGACGGCGCGTTCGATCCGCTCGACGACGGCTTTCTGGTGATAGATTTTCGACGCCCGGCAGGTCGCCTCGACCCGGATGGCCACATCGCGGCGCAGCACCTCACCCCAGGCAATCTTGCGCGCCCGCTTGTCCAGCTGGGCCAAATGCACCACCCGGAACTCGCCAATCCTTGCCAGCACCCGGCTGGCCCCGCGCAGCTCCAGATTGGCCCGCCACACCTCCGGCCAGCCACCGCGAACGGCAACACCACCCGGCTGGGCTTGCGGCCCGGTAAATCCAGTGGCCTGCGCCTCATCGGCGAGGGCTTTCTCCAGCCCCGGCGCTGTCGCCAGGAAAATCTCGAATTCCGTGTCAGTGCTCATCGCGCCTGCTTAGCGGGGGCGGAGCGGTGTGTCGATGGCGGGAGATTTTGCGGCTCCCCACCCAGACCTCGGCCTAGCCCGGATCGCCCTCGCGGAAGGTCTGAACCGGTCCGAACTGATAACCCGCGCGCCGCGAACATCCCGGCGCCGTCGTGTCCAGCGGACTGCAACCGCCCAGCGTGACGCTTTCGGTAGTACCGCGGTGACGGTCGAACCGGAAATCGCGACGGATCGCCAGCCCCGGAATCTCGATCTCCTTGTCGACGCGCCAGCTGGCAACGGCGAGATCAACCTCGGCAAACAATTCCAGCACCGGCACGAATTCCATGGTGAATTCATAGCGCGGCTCGGACAGTTCGAGGCCCGGGAAGCGGGCATTCTCAACATTCAGGCTGAGCTGCATCGTGTCGCCCCCGCCGCCACGCCGTAAGGGCGTGCCGTCGAAATAGATACGGCAGGCGCCGGAGGAGAGCAGGCGATTGGCCCGCATGGAGCGGCCATTGGTGTACTCGCAAGACTGGGCGCGATTGGGCGTGGTATCGAATGAAGCTCCACCGACCGGCTCGGCCAGCAGGCTGAAACGGGCATCCGCGGCGTAGATATTCACGCCCGGCTCGACCCCGGCCCGGGCCACCCAGGCATTGATCTGCAAACCTGACACATCGGCCGGTACGCGCGGTTCGGCGAGCCGCCGGCGCTGATCAATAGGCGGGGTGAAATCCGCACAGGCCCAGTTGGGGCAGCGCCCTTCCGGCGGCACCGAGATCGAGGGGCAATTGACCCGCACCGTCTTGATCACCGGCAGGCGCAGCTGCAGCTGGCACCAGGCCCAGACTCCGAAGGTGAACTCACGATCCCCGGCGATCAGCTCGGAGGGCATGCCCGCCGCGGCATAGGCGCCGCGCTGTTCTGCCGGGACGCCGGTCGCCGCGATGTCGAAGGTCGCATAGGTCGGGTTCCAGCGGCCGCTATCGGCATCGGTCCGGAAGGCCGTGGTCGACCCATAATCTACCTCGAAGGGGAAGCGCAGGCCCGCGCGATAGCCAACCCGGTATTTGAAGGCGACAAAATAATTGCGGCGACGATTGAAGGTCACCTTGTGACGCTCTTCGATCTCCTCGTGCAGGGTGAAACCGGTGATGAAATAGGCCCGGTCATCCTGGGTGATGCGCTGGGACTGGAGTTCGCGCCGTTCGGGCTCTTCATTGCCCAGCAGGAGACGGTGCGATGCCGTGCTGGTTCCAAGTCGCGGGGCCGGAAGGGTGCGAAGCCGGGGATCGTCACGCCGGCCCTCTGATTGCGCCTCGTCCTCGACCGGCAAGCGGGTCGGAACCCGCCCCGTGAATCGGCGGCCAGGTTGCAGCGACCCGCGGCGGGTCACGGCATGGGGGGCGAGGGCGTTGGGCAGGCGACGCACGCGCGGTCCAACAGGCGTGAGAAAGCCCTCTCCGTCGGGCAGGCTGATCTGCGGCCGGCGCTCGAGCGCCTCGGGCTGCGTGTTGATGTCCCGGGTCAAGGGAATAATGCTGACATGGGTTATGACACGCTCATCGCCATCGGCATCCAGGCGCAGCAATTCCGCGTCGGGGAGCGTAAGCGCCTCACCGGCACTGACATCATGCCGATAGCGTGCTGTCGGGGACATCGCCCTGAGTTCGGCGCGGATTTCCTCCGCCGCTGCGGCGATATCGGCCTCGGTCGGCGGGCTGATCAGCATGCCGCCCGGCACGGCCGAGACACGCTGGCGCTCCAGGGAAGTCAGCTGCGAGGCCGGGTCAACCAGGACCGGTTGCAAGTCCCCCGCCTGGCGGCGAATCGGGCTTGGCGGCCGCAGGCAGAGCTCCGAACGCGCCCGTGCGATCTCCCCGCGCGCGCCAGCAGCGCGCCGGAAGGGGCCGGTGCGACCGTTCAGGGCGCGGATACCGGAACAGGTCTCGCGACTGACCGGCACTGTCACCTCGCGCGAGACGATAATCCGGTCCTCTAGGACAAAGACATCCTCGACCACGTCGATCTGGCCGGAAATCCCGAGCGCCTGCGGATTGGCCAGGGCGAGGCTGGCAACGGGCTGCTCGATGATCCTTGTATTGCGGAGATAGTTGGAGAGATCGAGGGTGACGCCTTCGGCCAGGACAAGCTCGGTCTGCGGCGCCGCGACCAGGCTGGCATGGTCGATCTCGTCGAGGAAAAGCGGCGATTCCAGTGCTGCCCGGCGGACGTCCTGAGCGGAGAGCGACGCCATCGCCTCCCCCATATGCAGCTGACCCGATTGTATCTGCGTTTGCGCCAGACGCGCCGGTTGCACCTGCGCCATCGCGGCTGAACCCGCTGCGAGCCCGAATGCGGCAGCCAGAGCCAAGACTTTCCGGATCATCACGACACCCCCGTTTAATGACGTCTCCGGGAGTGAAGCCTAAACGGTCTGAGCCGGAAATGAACGAGAAATTCTAATGCAACCAGATGAAATTATCCTCGTGACGTCAGGGCAAGAAACTGCGTGGCGCACCATTCCCCCCTCATCCCGGACTTGATCCGGGACCTAGATAGGCCGCGCTAGACTGTGTCGGGGTCCTGACTTGCGTCAGGATGAGGGGATTGGGTTTGTTTAGCGGGATTTCCAGTCGCGAACCGGGATCAGAGCCGCGCCCTCAGAGATGCAAAGCGGCAACCTCCCTCCTCGCCCTCGATGGGCGAGGTCCCGCGCAGCGGGGGAGTGGGTGACGCGGCGAAACCGCCACTGAAACCAGTCTACTGGAGCAAGTCTTGCCTGCGCCTGCGGCGCGCACCCACTCCGTCTTGCGGCTCCGCCGCAATCCACCTCGCCCATCAAGGGCGAGGAGGGGCGGTGGCTACTGTCAGCAAACAAAAAGGGCCGCGCAGCGCGCGGCCCTTTTGTCTGTCTGTATTCCTGCCCGGCCTATTGCGGCGCCTCGTAATAGGTCGGCGAGCCCGGGCCGACCGGGAGTTCCAGGCCGAAGGTCCAGAGGAAGAAGAAGCTCGACCACAGCAAGATGAAGAAGATCGAATAGGGCAGCATCATCGCGATCATGGTGCCGACGCCCAGGTTTTTGTCATAGCGCGTCGCCCAGGCGAGGATGAGGCCGAAATAGCTCATCATCGGGGTGATGATATTGGTCGTTGAGTCGCCGATGCGGTAGGCCGCCTGGATCACTTCCGGCGAATAACCGATCAGCATCAGCATGGGCACGAAGATCGGCGCCGTCACCGCCCACTGGGCCGAGGCCGAGCCGAGCGACAGGTTGATCACCGCACACATCAGGATGAAGACGAAGAAAAGCAGCGGGCCGGTCATGCCGGTTTCCTGCAGGAAGTTGGCGCCCGAGACCGCGGTAATGGCGCCCAGATTGGTCCAGCCGAAGAAGGCCACGAACTGGGCCGCGAAGAAGACCAGGACGATGTAGAGCCCCAACGTCGACAGGCCGGTGGCCATGCCGTCGATAATATCGCGGTCATTCTTCATCGAACCGGTGGCGCGGCCATAGGCGAAGCCTGTGACGACGAAGAAGATCAGGATCCAGACGACGAAGCCGCGGAAGAAGGGCGAGGCGAAACGGTCGCCGGTCTCCGGATTGCGCAGAATGCCCCATTCGGGGATCAGGGTCAGCGCCATCAGGCCGAGCACGAAGAGCACGCCGAGGAAGGCCCAGAACAGGCCCTTCTTCTCGCTC
>NZ_JASBRQ010000029.1 GCF_030149425.1 Maricaulis sp.
GGGCGCAATGCCATGCACCAGTTTTCCAGCGCAGCGCCGGGAGGGGATCAATCCGGCGCGACTTCTGGGTCGGATCCGCAAGCGGGGGGACGACGCCGATCCATTTCGCCCATCAGTCAGCGTTACAATAACGCCACAGCACTTTTATTTCTGCAAATAAAAAATACGAAAGAAATTGCCTGTGTCAATTTTACATCAACCCTAGCGGCGGCCGCGACGCGAATCCCGCTCATCCTCAGGGTCGGGAATAATGAACAGGCGTGGGCTTAGCCGCACATCCGTCTCATGGTCCTGCAAAATGATTCGCGTCATTTCACCCAGCGCGTCGGTTACAAACCATTCCCGCAATTCATAGGTCGGCTCCTCGAAGACAAACTGGATTTGTCCGTCCATCTCGCCATTCGGATCGCGGACCGTGAGGTAGACCAGGCCGAACTCGCGCACGATCTGGGTGATCTGGGCGTCTGCGGCGATATCGATCTCGTCCTTCAGCAACCACCAGAGCGGGGTGGAGCGCAGCGGCGCTCGGTCGACCGTCTCAAGCTGGCTGTCCTCCATCGCCACCGTGGTGCCGTCGGCAATCACGGTAATCGGGCTGGGATCGTCATATTCAAAGCGCAGGCGGCCGGGACGCGAAATCGACAACAGGCCTTCAAAACCCGAACCGTCCGGCGAGATCTGCAGGAAGCGGGCGCGCAGTGTCCGCATGGAATTGAGATAGGCATTGATGCCGGCAATCGCCGCCTGTTCGTCAAACACCGGTTCCGGCGCCGGGGTTGCGGCAGCAGGCTCAATGCCGGGCTCGATAACGGGCTCATCGGCAGTTTCACCGGCATCCGTGGAGGTTGCCGCATTGTCTTGCACGACAGCAGCGGCAAGCACCGGCGTGCGGGCCGGATCATTCAGGGTTGCCGGGCCCGGTTCGGTGACCTGGATCAGCAGGGCGGAAAGCAGGGTCGTAATCATGAGGGTCAAGCTGGCCTGCTATTGCGGCGGGAGCAAGACCTGTGTGTTCATGATGCCGACAGGGTGCAGTGGGTCAGGCCAGCTTGGCGGCCGCCTGTGACATCACACTCGTTGAATGGCTGACGGCCTCGGTGGAATTGGCGATCTGGCTGACCGCATCGGTGACATCGGACACGCTTCTTGATGCGGTTTGCATATTGGCGCTGATTTCCTGCGTCACGGCCGATTGTTCCTCAACCGAGGAGGCGACGGTTGTGGCGATTTCCTCGATCCGGGCAATCGTGCCGCCAATCTCTTCAATCGCGCTTACTGCATTCGCTGTGTTCGATTGTACCGCGTTGATCTGATTGGCGATATCGCCAATCGCCTTCGATGTCTGACCGGCCAGGCCTTTGACTTCATTGGCCACAACGGCAAAACCCTTGCCGCTTTCACCGGCGCGCGCGGCTTCGATCGTGGCATTAAGAGCGAGCAGATTGGTTTGATCGGCGATCGCATTGATCAGTTCGACGACCTGGCCAATCGATCCGGCTGCTTCTGACAGGCTACTGACAATATCGCTGGTTTTATGCGCCTGCCCGACTGCCTGCTGGGCGATTTGCATCGTGTCGGTAACCGAGCGGTTGATCTCGGAGAAGGACGCAGCCAGCTCTTCCGCACCGGCGGCGACGGCGGTGACATTATGGGCTGCATCCGCTGAGGCCTTGACTGCGCCGCTGGCGTGATCGCTCGAGGTGCGCACATGCTCGCCAACCGCGCCAATCTCATCGAGAAGGCTGCGCTGCAGGGCTTCGCGTTCGAGGCGGCTTTGGACCTGGGCCGTGACGTCGGCGGCGAGCTTGACGATTTTCACCAGCTTGCCGTCGAGGCCGTGTACCGGGTTATAGCTGGCCAGCAGCCAGATTTCCTCGCCTGCCTTGTTGACCCGGTGAACCTCTCCGGCGAAGAACTCACCGCGTCCAAGCCGCTCCCAAAACGCCTTGTATTCCACGGAACTCGCATAGGCAGGCAGGCAGAACTGGCGATGATGCGCGCCGTTCAGCTCTTCCTGCGTATAGCCCATGAAATCGAGGAAGTTCTGATTGGCGCCGAGAATCTGACCGCTCAGATCAAACTCGATGACACATTGAGAGTTTTTGATCGCAGCCAGCTGGCTTTGGTAATCAAAACGGCGCAGCCGCTGTTCGGTCACGTCGGAGGCCAGCTTGATAATGCGTTCGACATCGCCCTGGTTGTTGCGGATCGTGCAATAGCTCGCTTCGATCCAGATCTCCCGGCCATCCTTGTTGCGGCGGCAGAACTCGCCGCTCTGGATCTCGCCGCGGCCCAGCCGGGTCCAGAAGTCGGCGTATTCCGCGCTTTGGGCGTAGTCCGGATCGACAAAGATGCGGTGATGCGCACCGACGACTTCATCCTCGCGATAGCCCATTGCCTGGAGGAAATTCTCATTGGCCCGGAGGATCGTGCCGTCCGGCTCGAACTCGATGACAGCATAGGCCGCATCAATAGCATCCATTCGGGGGTCGCGGGCTTTGAAGAAGTCCATATCGGGCGCTCCGGGCATCTGTGGGGGCAGACGATGCGCTCATATAGTTAACGTTCGCTTTGTGCGTATACGCAACTAAATGAGGGTTATTCCGGAAGGCTGAACCGCATTTTTTCAGGGCTTTGGTGTATTTCCGGGTTCCAATACCGCAGCGCTAAGGACTGACGCCTAGCCCCAAGTTGTAGCGCCATGCACACGCTGTTGTTAATTATTCACCCGGCTCCGGCAGGAATATCTCTCGCCGTCCGGCATGGTCAGCAGGGCCGATCATGCCCTCTTCTTCCAGGCGTTCGATCAGGGTGGCGGCGCGGTTATAGCCGATGGAGAGGCGGCGCTGGATATAGCTGGTCGAGGCCTTGCGATCGCGGGCCACGAGGGCCACGGCCTGGTCAAACAGGGCGTCTCCGGATCCTTCGTCCTCCATGCCCGGAATGCCATCCTGATCGTCTTCCCCGCCGGCGGTAACGGCTTCGAGATACTCCGGAGCCCCCTGTTTCTTCAGGAAGCTGGCGACATCCTCCACTTCACGGTCGGAGACGAACGGGCCGTGCAGGCGGCGCAGGCGCCCGCCGGAGGCCATGTAGAGCAGGTCGCCCATGCCAAGGAGCTGTTCCGCACCCTGCTCGCCGAGAATGGTGCGGCTGTCGATCTTGGAGGTCACCGAATAGGAGATCCGGGTCGGGAAATTGGCCTTGATCGTACCGGTGATGACATCGACCGAGGGGCGCTGGGTGGCGGTAACGAGGTGGATACCTGCAGCACGGGCCATTTGCGCCAGGCGCTGCACGGCCGCCTCGATCTCCTTGCCGGCGACCAGCATCAGATCGGCCATCTCGTCGATCACGACGACGATGTAGGGCATTTTCTCGGCTTCGATGGTCTCGGTCTCGAAAACCGGCTCGCCGCTTTCCTTGTCATATCCGGTCTGCACGGTCCGCGACAGCGTCTCGCCCTTGGCCTGGGCCTCGGCGACGCGTTCATTGAACCCGGACACATTGCGCACGCCGATCTTGGACATGCGCAGATAGCGGCTCTCCATCTCCCGTACGGCCCATTTCAAAGCCACCACAGCCTTTTTCGGCTCGGTGACAACAGGTGTCAGGAGGTGGGGAATGCCGTCATAGACCGAAAGTTCGAGCATTTTCGGGTCGATCATGATCATGCGGCACTCTTCCGGTGGCAGCCGGTAAAGCAGGGACAGGATCATGGCATTGATGCCGACCGACTTACCCGAACCGGTCGTACCCGCGATCAAGAGGTGCGGCATGCGGGCCAGGTCGGCGACGAAAGGCTCGCCGCCAATGGTCTCACCCAGCGCCAGGGGCAGCTCGGCCTTGTGATCCTCAAACGCCTTGGCGTTGAGCAGGGCGCGCAGGAAAACGGTCTCGCGCTGGGCATTGGGCAGCTCGATACCGATGGCGTTGCGCCCCGGCACAACAGCGACGCGGGCCGCGGTGGTCGACATGGAGCGGGCGATATCATCGGCGAGATTGATGACACGGGAGGATTTTACCCCCGGTGCCGGCTCGAATTCATACAGGGTCACCACTGGGCCGGGGCGAACCTGGACGATCTCGCCCTTGACCCCGAAGTCAGACAATACGCCCTGCAGAAGTTCGGCATTCTGGCGCAAGGCAGCTTCATCGACGGCATCATTGCGGACCGCCGGCTTGGTCAGAAGGTCGAGGCGCGGCAGTTTGAAGCCCTTGGACTTGGCAAAGGGCAGCGCTCCCTGGGCCTCGCGGGCATCGCGGCCGGACGGTTTGGCCTTCTTGGTCGCCTTGACCTTGACGTTCGAGGCGGGGGTGGCGGCGATGTCTTCCGGCTCGTCCTCAACGCTGTCGAAATCGCCTTCATCGGCCGCCCGCATGGCCTTACGCAGGGGCGCATCCTCGCGCTCCGTCTCGCCGCTGATTGGATCACGGCGTTCGGCCGGCTCACGATCTCCGGAAAACATGCCGGCCGCTGCTGGGCCGAGGCCCCGGACCCGGTCGCCCCAGACGCGCACGGTCGCCCAGGCCAGACCGGCGACATCGGCCGCGGAGGACACATCACGGGAGCGCAGGCCGAAGGTGAAGAAGATGCTGACGGCGAGCACGATGAGACCCAACACAGCAGCAATCAGATCCGCGGCCGGCAAATCGATGGCCTCAGGTCCGCTGGCGATCCAGCTGCGCAGCAGATCGCCGATAGCGCCGCCCAGGCCGGCGGCAAAGGTCCAGCTGGCGGGTACCGGCAGGGCCGATACTGCGATGGCAAAGCCAAGCGTACCGAGAATGCCGAACAGCCAACGCAAGGGCGCGATGGAGCCGGAGCGTTGCTGCGGCATGCGCCAGATCAGGACAATGCCCCAGACAATCCAGGCGATAGCCGGGCCTGCAGCGGCCCAGCCCAGGGTCTGCAAGGCAATATCAGAGACCCCCGCACCATGTACGCCGAGCCAGTTCTGCACATCGCCGTCAGAGGCGACATTCCAGCTCGGATCAAGCGCGTTATGGGTCAAAAGCGCGATCAGCAGGCAGGCGCCGGCCGCCAGCAGGATAAAGCCGGCGATCATATCGCGGGCACGCAGGCGCCAGGCGGGCGGGCCAGCCGGTACGGACGTGTTGGAAGCAGACTTCGACATGGGACCGGATTTACCCTGCAGCGGGTTCAAAAGGGGTTAACAGAAGATAAAGCAGACCGCGACGCCATGACCGCTTTTCTTGGGCCTCAAAGCGGCTAATCTCCGCGCCATGATGGACAAGACACTCTTTGACGGTGATGCGGTTATTATCGGCGGCGGGCTCGCCGGGCTGACCCTGGCGCTGGGGCTGGAGCAGGCCGGTCTGACGGTCGCCGTGGTCGATACCCTGCCACTGGAAGACCGGTTGGCGCCGGAATATGACGGCCGGGCCTCGGCTCTTGCCTACACGTCCTGGCGCATGTTCGAAGCGCTTGGCGTTGCTGACCATCTCCGCCCCCACACGGAACGTATTGAACACATTCTGGTCTGTGATGGCCGCCCCTATGGCGGATCCCGCCCCGGCGGGCCTGGCCCCCACACCCTGCATTTCGACCGTCAAGAAATCAGCGACGGTCCTGACGGTGAACCGCTCGGCTGGATGGCCGAGAACCGGCACACGCGGCATGCACTGGTCAAAGTGCTCAAAGAGCGTGACCGGATTATGGCCATCGCTCCGGCCAAGGCGTCCGGCTACGAGATTTTCCCTGATCATGGTGAGGTGACGCTGGACAGCGGCGATACGCTTCGGGGCAAGCTGATCATCGCCTGTGACGGCAAGTTCTCCCGTACCAGGGCTCAGGCCGGTGTGCGGTCCTCGGGTTGGAATTACGGTCAGAAAGGGGTTGTTGCCACGGTCCGGCATGAACAGCCCAGCCAGGGCGTGGCCTACGAATATTTCTTGCCAGGCGGGCCTTTTGCCATCCTGCCACTTCCTGACAACCGAGCCTCGCTGGTCTGGACCGAGCGGGACAAGGTAGCCGATGCATTGATGGCGTCGAGCGATGAAGTCTTCCAGCACGAGCTGGACAATCGCTTTGGTGATTTCCTCGGCAAGGTCGAGCCGGTCGGGCCGCGTTTCGCCTACCCGCTGGGGCTGCGCTATGCCGAGCGCTTCTGCGAGGAGCGCCTGGCCTTTGTCGGCGATGCGGCGCGCGGCATTCACCCGATTGCCGGCCAGGGGTTCAATCTCGGCATCCGTGACGCCGCCGCGCTGGCGGAGGTCTGCGGTGAAGCCAAGCGGACCGGCCATGATATCGGCGCGCTGACAACGCTGAAACGCTATGAAGACTGGCGCAAATTCGACAGCGCCACGCTGGCGGTCGGAACGGACTTGTTCAACCGTCTGTTTTCCAACGATATCGACCCGATCCGAGCGGTCCGCGGTATCGGCCTGTCCATCGTCAACAAAATCCCGCCGGCGCGCCGTTTCTTCATGCGCCAGGCCGGAGGCGAGACCGGTGATCCGCCCAAATTGCTCAAGGGTGAGAAGCTGACCGCCGCCGGAGCCTAGAAGGGGTTCAGCGTATAGCCGTCAGCTTGCAGGATGGCATGCGCGGTCATCGCCGAAAGCGCCATGGTCACGCCGGGCAGCAAATCGTCATTGCCGATACCCTGATATTCCGCGCTCTGGCCGCAGACATAGAATTGCACGCCGTGACGGGCGAGCTCGGCAATCAGAGCAGCGTTGGCGTTTTCTGTTCCGTCATGGCGTGCGCCGTAATGGCTTGCCCGCGTGAAATCATGGACGGCCGAGCCATGGATGACCAAGGCCAGGTTGAGATTCTCGGCCGGAATGCCGGCGGCGGCATGCATGTTCAGAAAACGCGCGGCGGAAACGATATTGCGGTTCAGCTCACCGCCTTCGCCTTCATCGACGAGGTCAAAGCTGTGGCGGAACACCATTCCGTCCGGGATCGGCATGTCGTTTTCGATCGGCGCGTGCGGCCCGTAATTCTCGATCAGCGGACCCGTCGAGAAATTATCGAAGCCCTGCGCCTGTGACGCGGTGCCAGTGAGCGCAACAGCGCAGGCCGTAAGCAGAATTGAGCGCATTTGATCCCCCCTTGGGCCCGGAACGGGCCCGGTTTCAGGCAGCCTGACCCAGGGCGTAGAGATAATCCCAGGTGAACAGCCCGCTATCATGGCCATCATCGAAGACCAGACGCACAGCATAGCGGCCGACCGGTTCGGCGGCGGTGACGAGCACGTTTTCCTTGCCCGTTACAATGACTTTCTGGTCCGGACTATGGCCCTGGACTTCCGCCGACGGGCTTTCCACGCGCAGCGTTTCAAACGGAATGGAGAACTCGGCGCCATCGTCGAAACGGACCCGCAGAGCCTTGTCGGCTTTCGAGAAATTCAGGCTTTGCGGCCAGGGGCGGTTCATCAGCTGTCCTCCAGCGGGCGCGCCTCTTCCGGCAACATGATCGGAATGCCGTCACGGATCGGATAGGCCAGTCCCGCCGCTTTGGAGACCAGTTCCTGGGCCTCGGCGTCATAGTCCAGCGTGCTGCGGGTAACCGGGCAGACCAGGATCTCCAGCAATTTGGGATCGACTTTCTGCTCCGGTGCGGTGCTCGTCTCGGTCATGGTTCAGGTCCTGATCAGGCGAAGAGAATGGAGGAGAGGCGGCGGCGGCCTTCGCGGGTGATCTCGCTCATCGGGCCGGCGGCTTCGAAGACTTTCAGCAACAAGGTGCGGGCAGCCTGTTCATTCCATTCGCGATCCAGCGCGGTAATGGCCAGCAATTGATCGACAGCGCCTTGCTGATCGTCGGCGGCCAGCAGGGCTTCAGCGAGTTCGAAGCGCGCGTCCAAGTCGGCGCCGTCAGCCGCGACCTTGGCCTTGAGGGCCGAGGTCTCGTCATCGTCTGCCGGTTCGCCGCCGGCCAGCTCGAGCGCTGAGCGCACCCCGGCAACGGCCGGGTCGGACTGCTTGTCTTCCGGGATTTGTGCGAGAATCTGCTCGGCTTTGTCCGGCTGTCCGGCCTTGATAAAGACGCGCGCCATGCCGGCCAGGGCAGCTACATGCTGCGGATCGGTCTGCAGCACGCCGGAAAACGCCTGCGCCGCTCCTTGCAGATCGCCAGCTTCCAGCGTCTTCAGGCCGGCTTCCACCATGGCCTGGATCTCCGCCTCGCTCGGACCGTCGCCGGAGACGCGGCGGATGAAATCCTTGATTTGGCTGTCAGGCAGGGCGCCCATGAAGCCATCGACCGGCTGGCCATTCTTGAAGGCGAAGACGGCCGGGATCGACTGCACGCGCAATTGCTGCGCGATACCCGGGTTCTCATCGATATTGATCTTGACCAGGCGGACCGCGCCTTCGGCCTCGCGGACCGCATTCTCGATCGCCGGGCCGAGCTGGCGGCAGGGGCCGCACCAGGGCGCCCAGAAATCGACCAGGACGGGCACCTCTTTGGAGGGTTCGACCACATCCTGCATGAAGGCCTGATCGGAGGAGTCCTTGATCAGACCCGTATTCATATCGTCGGCCTTGCCGTCCATCAGCGTCATAACGCGATCCTCATTGCAGTCTCTTGGCCCTCTAAGTGGCCTTTCTGACCGCGTGGTGCAAGGCGGCGGGGCGCCCTAAAGCAGAGCCGTGAAGTCGAAAACCGTCGGTTCATGTCCGGTCAGGCGGGCGAATTTGAGCAGATCGGACGGATTGATCGCAGTCGTGGCGGTGTTTTCCAGCGGATGGAAGTTCACCGGATCATGCTGCATCAGCGCTGCGTCGACGATGAAACGGACTTTCTGCTCTTGATCATTGAGCAGGGCGAAGGCCGTGACCGAGCCCGGGCGAACACCAAGCGTGTCGTAGAGCAATTCCTCGCGGCCAAAGGAGAGGCGCTGACAATCGAAATGCTTGTGCAGCTGGTTGATGCGGATCTCGCTCTCCCCCAGCGCCGAAATCAGCACCAGCCGGTCCTTCTTGTCTTTCAGGAACAGGTTCTTGGAATGCCCGCCGGGCAGTTTTGCCTTGATGTCGCGCCCCTCCTCTACGGTGAAGATGGGGCGGTGCTCCGTGGTGACATGGGCGATGTCATGGCGGTCGAAGAAGGCGAAGAGATCAGTGCGGGTAATCGGCATGACTGCTTTTCAAGCCTGCCTGCGGGCGCGGATCAAGTCATGTGCAAAACGACTCAACGAGGCTCTTGCAATCTCACCGGCTTTGCGCGATATACCGCGCTCCCCAGCGGGCCCCGGCTCGCAAACATGAGCGGGCGTAGCTCAGGGGTAGAGCGTCACCTTGCCAAGGTGAATGTCGTGAGTTCGAATCTCATCGCCCGCTCCATACTCTCCGATCCTTATATCCCATTGATACATATGGATAAAAAGGCCCGAAAATGGCCTGTGTAGGAACTGTGTAGGTGGGTGAGAAGATTTGTGGTTTCAGAACAAAGCCATCTGCCGCCGATTTTTCATCGTTGCCAGCCCGCGACACAAAGTCCAGAGGCCACCCTCAAAAGAGACTGAATTGACGATGCCTGTCTAGGCGCGCTTTCCACTCTGGCGACTGAGCTGCCTCTTCAAGCCAGGCGATCACAAAGTCGGCTGGGCCTCCGAACTTTCTGACAACATCACGATGCACGAAGTGAGATCGATAGCTGGTTTCAGTGATGGGGATGATATGATTATCCGGATCGATCACGCGCACCTCGAAGTGCGCGGTTGCAAACGGACTGACATGCTCGACCCCAAGCCAATGCTCTTCGTAGCTGACTGACAGGGCGATGCCCTGCCAGTCCAAGGTGAAGCGCTCAAATTGACGTTCGGGTTCTTTGGCGCTCATGCGTCACCGCCTTCCTGAGCGTCAGCCGCAATGGCGCGCATAACCATGCGGCCGCCAAGCGGTAGGGCATTGCAGCTGATGGAAAAGCCGAGCCCATCCTTGTTGGGCCAAGCCGCACCGATTTCGGTCCAGCTGGCGTTGTCGCCCTCGCCATTGACGCTGAAGATGCGATGGGTGGGGCGATTGCTGATGGATGTAGAGTGTTGAGTTGCCATGATACGTCTCCTTTTCTGATTGCCGCGGACCATTCCGCGGCTTCATGGGGAGCCGACAGGGCAGAGTGATGAGGGGCGGATCACACCCCGCGCATGCGCCCGTCAGGGAGCGGAGCTGCACGGAGCGTAAGCGGAGGAAGCGAGCTGGGTTGAACCGGTCCGGCTCTGCCCTAGACACGCGATAGATAGAAGCCGCTGGAAGGTCTCACGGGTGAATTGGGAGACCGGATCGCTACCTGAACAAACTCACGGCCGCACGGCACAAGCTTGACTTGTAAAGCTCTTAGTCAGACCTATCTCCTTTTACGTGAAGGAACTTTGATTGAGCGACGAAGATGTGCAGCGATAACGTATCGACGGACAGTCCAATCACATCGCCCAAGAGCGACATGTATGGCTTGGACACATTTGCGCACTCAATTGCCCAAAGCATTCGGCTGTCTGTTCGCCCCGAAGGCACTACAATCGCGATCAACGGTGCGTGGGGCTCGGGCAAGAGTAGCGCTATTAACCTGTGCGTGAACCATCTTCAGAATGAAGTTGACGCCGGTTCGATCGTGATAGTGCGCTTCAACTGTTGGTGGTTTCGAGGCGAAGAAGCGCTGGCCCTGGCATTTTTCCGGGAACTGCGGGCGGCGCTCCAGCCCACCTTATCAGCCAAAGCTGCGGAGATATTGCCTAAACTCGGTGCGAACCTGCTGAAAGCGGGGTCCGTGGTCAGTCCAGCTCTCAATCTCTTCGGACTTGGCGGTGCGGGTTCGATGGCCGCCGGCACCATGAACTGGCTTAGCGGGATGATTGATGAGGGGGACAGCGTTGAAACCCTTCACCAAGCATTGGCCGATGCACTTCGACAGAGCGATAAAAGACTTCTCGTCGTAATAGATGACATCGACCGATTGAGCCCAGACGAGGCCTTGTTGATATTCCGTTTGGTGAAGTCAGTCGGACGACTTCCCAACATATTGTATCTTCTTGCCTATGATCGCGAGATAGCCGAACAGGTCGTCACAGAGCACTATCCTTCAGAAGGTCCGCACTATCTCGAAAAGATTGTACAAGCGGCATTCGACCTACCCGCTCCCGCTCGAACGGATTTGAACAAGGCGTGCCTCAAACAGGTTGAGCGAATATGCGGCGCGCCTCCGCAAGAGCAACACACTCACATACTAAACTTGTTCCACGAGGTTATTGCCCCGGAAATTCAAACGCCGCGCGATGTTCTGCGATTTGCGAATGCCTTGACGATTACATGGCCGGCAATCGGCTCGGAAGTTGATCTTGGCGACTACCTCGCAATTGAGGCGCTACGTTTGTTTCAACCGGAGATATTTCGCGCGGTGCGCGGCAATAGGTCAATTGTCTGCAATATTCCTAGTGAGCGCGCCCGGCGCGAGGAGCTTTCGTCGCAATATGATGATGCCCTGCTTGCGAAAGTCGATGCAATGGAAAAGCCGCGCATGAAGCGCGTGTTGATGAGGCTATTTCCACCCCTTGAGGCCGTGTGGTCTAACGTTTGGCATTCATCTTCGAGTGGACGTTGGGCAGCGCAGCGACGAGTTTGCAGCTCTGCACATTTCGACACCTATTTTCGATTTAGCCTCTCTGATGATGCTGCACCGAGGAGCGACATCGCTAGTCTCATTGCCGAGCCCTCCAACACATCGCTCATCCACGACATGTTCCGTCAGGCGGTCAATACTATTCGCGGCAACGGCACCACTCGGGCTGCGGTCCTGCTTGACGAGCTGAATGTAAACGCTAGTCGATTTTCTGATGAGGCCGTTCTGCCGTTCCTAACGAACCTGTTCCAAATCGCCGACGAAGTTGACGTCCCACAGGATCGAGAGCGCGGTTTTGAGATTACGGGCAACAATCTTCGCTTTCACTGGTTGCTACGCGCGTTGACTATCGAGCGCTTTTCGATTGAAGAGCGCTCTGATTTAATCAGAACCGCATGCGAAACTGCGTCCCTCGCATGGCTGGTAGACCTGACCACCTCTGCGCATGGCCAACACCAAGAACGAGAAGACCGTGATCCGGTGCGTGAGGAAGATCGGTTGATGACGCTGGCGGATGCGCAATCACTCCGAGAATTTACGCTAGGCAAAATCAGGGACGCTGCTGGGAGCGGTGCACTGTTGGAGGCCAATCGCCTCAGCTACATACTGTACCGGTGGCGCGATTTCGCAGGCGATGCGGAACACGAGGTGCGCGAATGGGCCTCCGAGCAGCTTTCCGATGACCAGTCTGTCGCGAAATTTGCTCACTCGTTTATGAGCACCAGCTGGGGTCAGGGCTTCGGCTTTAATGGTCTTGGCGACCTTGTTGCGACGCCCAGTGATCAAGTGCCAACCAGCGGATTGGATGATGTGCTGGACGAGCAGCGTTTCCGTGAACGTCTGGAGGAGCTTGAAGCTAGCACCGCGATCAGCGCAGAGGAGCAAGAAATTGTTTCGCGCTATCTTGCGGCTTGGCGTGCCCAGGATAGGGGGAGCGATGACTAGGACCGAGATTCCCGGGCCGAGGCATTTCGCGATTGAACTGCGAGATGATGAGAAAGCGCTTTGCGAAGCTGTCGAGTTCGAGGCGCTTCGTTTGCAGCACGGCTATCCTGCAAAGCGAAATGGGGAGATGGCGGCCCAGCTAGTGGCGTTGCTCACAGAAAGAGATGCAATACCAGAATGCCGACTAAATTGGTTCGTTGATCCCGCATATAATGTCGGCGGACGAGGCCAATCTCGTCGGGAAACATTCGAGCGTAATGGCTGCACCGGTCGGGACATTCTCGAACACCCCCATTTTTTGCCGTATCTGCGCTACTTCATTTGGGGCCCGCAACTTCCCGCGCCGGCGATCGAAGGTTTTTGCGACGCCATTGATCAGTGCTTTGGTCACATCACATCGAGCGACATATCAACGCTCAGCACAACAGCACGTAAACTGTTTCGAGCAAGCAGTCTTGATCGAAGGTTCGCAGCTGAAGAGTTCTTCAAGCTCGCGATCGAGTGCGGCGTTCCTCTTCACTATGCTCCCATCATCCGCGACGCCATCATGCGTGCGCGCTAAACACAAACGCCTAGAAAGCCTCCAGCGACGTGTGAGCTGGCCGCCCCTCATGGCAGTGGAATGAGTACGGTGCGTACGTTCTCGATGACCGGACGCACCGTCGCGTTGCTCGCAACGCCTACTTGAGATGCAAGCCTGTCACGGCGAGTAAGTGATCCCGTGATGCATCGGCGGATC
>NZ_JASBRQ010000032.1 GCF_030149425.1 Maricaulis sp.
CCACCGGGTGGATCAGCTCGTCGGACTTGTCCTTGCTTGGATCGCTCATTGGGCGCTCCCGGAAATCTCGACCGGCATGAAGACCGGCTGCAGATAGTCACGCAGCGGGCCGATCAGGAAGAAGAGGATGATGACGCCGGCGGCCGTGATGACCGGCGGAATGATGACCAGGGCCGGCGGCTGTTTCTTCAGCCCGGCTTCTTCTGCAGGGGAGAAGAAGGCGCGCGCTGACAGCGGCAGGAGGTAGGCCACGTTGAGAATGGACGAGGCCACCAGGGCGACAATCATGATCGCATGCCCGGCATCCCAGGCGCCCTGCATCAGGAAGAGCTTGGGCCAGGACCCGCCCAGCGGCGGCAGGCCGATGATCGACAGCGCACCGATGGTATAGGCGCCGAACAGCCAGGGCATGTATTTGCCCAGACCGCGCATTTGCGAGATCTCGGTCTTCTTGGTCGCGGTGTAGATCGCACCGGCGCTCATGAAGAGCGTGATCTTGCCCCAGGCGTGCATGACGATCTGCAGCGCCCCGCCGAGCATGGCGAGCGGCGAAGCCAGCATCACGCCCAGCGTCACATAGGAGAGCTGGGACACGGTCGAGAAAGCCAGCCGGGCCTTGAGATTATCCTTGGTGATTGCCACCACGGAGGCCAGCACGATGGAGATCGCAGCGATCCAGGCCAGGGCGTCCGAGGACGGGGCCGCCTGGATCAGGGCCGGACCAAAGATATAGGTGCCGACCTTGAGGATGGAGAAAACGCCGGCTTTCACCACCGCCACCGCGTGCAGGAGGGCGGAAACCGGGGTCGGTGCGACCATGGCATTGGGCAGCCAGGGGTGGATCGGCATCAAGGCGGCCTTGCCGATACCGAAGGCGAACATCACCAGCAGGATACCGGCAATCATCGGCTGCACGTCGTTGAGGGCGAGAAGGCCGCCAATGACGAAATCGGTCGACCCGGCCAGGTAATGCGTGGCGATCACGGCGGGCAGCAAGAGACCGACCGACGTGCCCATCAGGATGGACAGGTAGATCGTGCCGCCGCGCTTGGCGTTGTCATCGCCCTTATGCGTCACCAGCGGATAGGTCGACAGCGTCAGCACCTCGTAGAAGAGGAACATGGTCAACAGATTGCCCGACAGCGCCACGCCCATGGCCGAGGCAATGGCGATGCAGAAACAGACATAGAAACGCGTCTGATGCGTCTCCTTGTTTCCGCGCATATAGCCGATGGAATAGAGCGAATTGACGATCCACAGCCCCGACGCCACTGCCGCGAAGATCGCGCCCAGCGGTTCCAGGGTGAAGGAGAGCTGCAGGCCCGGCGCGATATCGGCCAGCACCAGGGTCGGATTGCTCGGAGCGATCTCGACCAGATAGGCGACATTGACCGCCAGCAGCACAGCCGAGATCAGCGTCGCGGCTTCGCGCAGATTGGGTTTATTGCCCAGCAACGCCACGAACACGCCGCCGATCGACGGAATGGCCAGCGCCAGGGCGAGAGAGACTTCAGGCGACCACATGATCTAGTCCCCCATGACCGCATTCGCCGCTGCCTCGGTCAGATTGACCAGGAAGGAAGCGTCGAGGAAGAAATACAGATTGGCGAAGGCCAGAACGCCCATCGGGATCAGCATCATGACCGGCGCATGGGTGCGCTTGACCTGCTCACCGCGATGGCTCGGCGCGGTTTCCGTCCACACCACCATCAACAACCGGCCGATATAGATCAGCGCCAGCAGCGAGGAGAGGATCAGCGCGGCCACAGCCCACCACCAGCCGCGATCCAGGGCGGCGATGATGAGATACCACTTACTGTCAAAACCGATGGTCAGCGGCACACCGACCAGCGACAGGCCGGCAATGGTGAAGGCCGTGGCCGAGATCGGCATGGTCCGGCCGAGACCGGCCAGGTCCTTGATCTCGCGGACACCGAATTTCAGCGCGAAGGCGCCGAGCGCCATGAACAGCGCGCCCTTCATCAGGGCATGGTTGATCAGGTGCAGCATGCCGGCCTGCAGGCCGAGCACCGTCCCCATGCCGAGGCCGAGCATCATGTAACCAACCTGCGCCACCGAGGAATAGGCCAGCAAACGCCGCGCATCGGTCTGGAAGATCGCCTGGGCCGAGGCCATGAACATGGCGATCACACCGGCGACCGCGAACACCCAGGTCAGCGACAGATCGACAAAGGCCACGTCAGGATGGAAGACCGAGAACAGGAAGCGCGCCAGGGCGTAAAAGGCCACCTTGGTCGCTGTCGAGGCCAGGAAGGCGGTGACGAAGTTCGGGGCAAAGGCATAGGCATTGGGAAGCCACATATGCAGCGGGAACATCGCCGCCTTGAGGCCGAGACCGACAATGATGAAGGCGAAGGCCGCCTGGGTCACACGGTCATGGCCATTTTCCGCCAGGATACGGGCGATATCGGCCATATTGAGCGAACCGGTCGCCATGTAGAGGAAGCCGACACCGATGACGAAGAAGGTCGCGCCGATCGTCCCCAGGATCAGGTAGTTATAGGCCGCCGTCAGCGCCCGGCGGTCCTTGCCCGCGCCCATGGCGATAATCGTGTAGGTCGACAGCGAGGAGATCTCGAGGAAGACGAAGACGTTGAAGGCATCGCCCGTGATCGTCACGCCGAGAAGACCGGCAAAACAGACCAGGAAGGCCGAGTAGAACAGGCCCTGCTTGTCCTCAGCGATCTCGTCCGCCACGCTCGGCAGGGCATAGATCACGCACAGGAAGCCGAGAATGCCGACCAGGAGCAGGACGGCCACGTTGAGCGCATCGATCCGGTATTCAATACCGGCCGGCGGCGCCCAGCCGCCCATGGCGTAGGAGATCACCCCCTCGCCCGCGACCGCGCCGAGAAGCGCCAACGAGAAAACCGCGACAATCGTCGCCGTGACCATGGCAACAGCCCAGCCGGCCTTGCCATTGGGCATGAAAGCGGCAATCGCGGCGGCAATCAGCGGTACGACGACCACCAGGGCCGGCGCATGGGCCATCAGCCCCGCCGGCAATGCATTGGCGAGAAATTCCATCACTCGCTGCTCCCCGTTTCGCGGGAATAATCCGCCGCATTCAAGGCATCATCCTCGATCGTGCCATAGGCCTCGCGGATGCGGACAACCAGCGCCAGGCCCACGGCAAGCGTGGCGACGCCGACGACGATCGCGGTCAGGATCAGGACGTGCGGCAAAGGGTTGGAATAGAGCACTTCGGCCGCGTGATGCGCGCTGTCGCCATAGCCTTCGCCATGCGACGCCGCCGCTTCATAACCGTTATGCGCGGCCTCTTCGGCATGTTCCGCTTCACCGGCTCCGGCATAGCCGGTCGCCGCTTCAGCGCCATAGCCGCCAGCGGAACCATAGCCGTCATCCTCGCCGTGATGAGCGCTTTCCAGGATGGGCGGCTGGCCGCCAAAGACCTTGCCGATGGTGATGTAGAGCAGGAAGACCGAGGTCTGGAACAGCGACAGGCCGACCAGGCGCTTGATCAGATTGCCCGTGGCAATCACCACATAGAGCCCGGTCATCATCAGGATGATGATCGGAATATAGTTGAAACGTTCGAGGATGGTCTCGAGCATGACTTACCACTCCTCGTCCGGAATATCCGGAACCCGTCCGGCAAAGGCATAGAAAATCGCCAGCATGACCGAGGTCACGGTGATGAGGACACCGAGCTCGACCAGGAGAATGCCGTAATGCTGCCCGGCATGATGGCTCTGATCGGGATGCAGGGCGTCATAATCAAGGAAGTTCACGGCCTCGCCGGCAAACGGCATGACCAGGGTCGCCAGACCCACGGCGGCATAAAGCAGCACGCCGGCAGCGGATCCCCACTGCACGAGTTTCGGCGGCACGGCCTTCTTGGCTTCGTCGATGCCGAAAATCAGGGCGTAGAGGATCACGGCCACGGCGATGATGACACCGGCCTGGAAGCCGCCGCCCGGACCAAAATCGCCATGGAACTGAACATAGAAGCCGAAGATCACGATCATCGGGATCAACAGCTTGGAGACGACGCGCAGGATGATATGCGGGCTCATTCCTCGTCCTCCCTGCGGCGTGCGCCGCCGGTATTGAAGCCCAGAAGCAGGATGACGCCGAGCGCCGCAGTGAAGATCACCACCACTTCGCCGAACGTGTCATAGCCGCGATAGCTGGCCAGCACGGCGGTCACGACATTGGGGATCTCGATCTCGTTCGGGGTGCGCTCAAGATAGGAGGCGCCGACATAGGAATTGGCCGGCGAGTCCGCCGCGCCATAAACCGGCATGTCCGGAATGGCGAAGAACAGGGCCATGCCGGCCACCGTGACCACGAGCATGGCGGCGAGGTGACGGCCGCGCCCGGGCGCCTCGGCCTCGCGGGCGGTCAGCAACATGGCGCCGAGCATCAGAACGGTGGAGATACCGGCGCCGACAGCGGCTTCGGTAAAGGCCACATCGACCGCGTCGAGCGATACAAACCAGGCCGCCGAGAGCAGCGAATACACGCCGGTCAGCATCACCACGGCGAACAGGTTGCGCAGCCGGACAATGGCAAAACCGACCGCCAGCAGCATGGCGATCAGGGTGTAGTCGAGAAATTGCGTCAGATCGGCGCCGCTCATGCCTTGGCCTCCGGGTCTTGCAGCTCACGCGGATGCTTGGGGCGGAAATGAGCCAGGTCCGGCTTCTGTCCGGCCCGGTGGGCGGCATTGGCAACGGCATGGGTGGCGGTCGGGCTGGTCAGGAAGAGCAACAGGCCGACCAGGGCCAGCTTGGCCATCGTCTGCCAGTCCCCGGACTGCAGGATGAGACCGAAAATGATCAGCTCGGCACCGAGCGTATCGGTGACACCGGCCGCGTGCAGGCGGGTGTAGAAATCCGGCATGCGGATGACGCCGATGGCGCCGGCCAGCACCAGCATCAGGCCCAGCGTCAGCGAGCCGACACTGAGGGCGAAGAGAAGATTTTGTCCAATCTCGACCCAGTTCATTCGTCGAACTCCCCTTCCACCGCGCGGCGCAGCGACATTTGCGCCAGGGCGATCTCGAGCGAGCGGTAGCGGAAGAATTTCAGGATCGCGATGGTGGCGACGAAATTGATCAGGGCGTAGAGCAGCGCGATATCGATCGCGTCCTGGCGTCCGGCAATGGCCGAGAAGACGAGCAGGAACAACACCGTCTTGGTCCCGAAAGAGTTGGCCGCGAGCACGCGGTCATACAGCGTCGGGCCGGCGAACAGGCGCGCCAGCATGATCGCCATCGCGCCGGCCATGCCCAGCGCGACAATAAAGTTGAGCGTATCCATCATGCCTCCTCGCGCTTGCCGTCGGACGCCACGTCCGTCCGCAAGGCCATTTCCGCAAAGCCTTCCGGCGCGGTGAAGGAATTATCCAGCGCGTGGACCAGGAAGCCGTCGTTTTCGATATCCACTGTCACCGTACCCGGTGTCAGCGTGATCGAATTGGCGAAGACGCAGCGCGCCAGCCCCGAACGCAGATCGACCGGTACGCGCACCAGGCGCGGCTCGATATCGACGTCGGGCTTCATTATCAAACGGATGACGGCAATGTTGGCCGCCACGATTTCCCGTCCCAGCCAGCTCCAATACGTCAGTAGCGGCAGCAAGGGCGCCAGCGGCACCGTCTCGCGGTCGAGAATGCGCATGCGGACGGCCAGGCCGACCGTCGCTGCCAGAGAGACCACCGTCATGACGAGCAGGATCGAGTGATCGCCAGACAGGGTGTAGGAACCAGAAAGAACCAGCCACAAGACGACCAGGACGGCAGTCAGGCCAAGACCATAGACCATGGATGTATCCCCGCGCGTAAACGCTTAGACTCGCGGTTTTAACCAAGCGGCAACGGCTTGACCAGATCAGCGGTGTGCCTTTAGCAGCCTTCAAAAACCTAGGGATATTGGCGCAAGCGGGCCTTCAGCCCCGCGCCGTTTGCTGCTGGGACAGCCTTTCCGGGCGCTCACAGAGGTCACCCAATCCCCTGATCCGGTAAGTATTCCTGACCATCCTCAGCAATGCTCCGGTTTTCCGCCGGGCCCAGCCAGTACGCGGGGCATAGCTCCGGTCGATATCCGGCGGCCCTTGCGCGCCCTGAGGAAGACGTGGAAAAGCCCGGCAAAATCACCCGACCGGGCCGCGGCCTAGTCGCGGTCAGCCTCGTGCGAGAGATTCCAGTAGCGCAGAACCGTCTGGGCTTTTTCCACCGAGAGCATGTCATAGACGTGCCGGGCCTGGTCCATGATCGGCCCTTCCGAGCGCCCGAGCCCGGCCCAGCCGGCCTGGAAGTTTTCCCATTTCAGACCGGTCGCCTTGCACAAGACGGCCAGCGGTTCTCCGGCGAGATCATCGAACATGCGGGTCATCAGCCGGTCATCAATTCCCGACAGGGTGGCAATCTCGCTGACAAGTTCGCGCCGCACGCCTTCACGGCGCAGCGCCTCCATGGCCTGCTCCAGGCTGACAAAGGGGCTCATCGCAATGGCTTCGCGATTGCGCTGACGCCGGTCGATATAACGCAGGATGCGGCCGACCAGCGGGTCGGACCAGCCTTCCGCCTGGGCCATCGGGAAAATATCCTCGGAGGCATCGATCAGGATCGTGCGGTCCACCGCGAAACGGTCGAGAATGGCGCGGCGGTCGGTGCCATCACAGCCCCAGAACAGGCGAAAGGCCTGGGCCGGGCGCAACTCCTCGCGCCGGATCAGCAAGGGGGCAAAACGCGCATTATCCAGCGCCATGCCCACGAGGTGATCGACGGTCGGCGCGGCCAGGATGGCGGTCTTGTTCTTGAGCAGGCGCTCGACCACTTCCGGCTCACCATAAGCCGCCAGGGCGGCCGCGACGGTCTCGGAGACATCCTCGCGCCGGGCGACCAGCGTGCGGTGCTGGATGGTGCCGGTCTGGACGATCTCAAGCATGTCGAAATCGGTCAGCGCCTGACAGTCCTCGAGGATCGGCCGGGCCACTTCGAAGCGGTCTGTGGCCAGCATGCGCAAAAGCCGATGCGGCGCCTCGTTCAGCGTCGACAGACGCTGGGCCACACGCTGACGCAGGGTTTCATCACTGGCACGCAGGAGATCATGCAGCAGATCGGCGACGATCCAGCGCTCACGCGGCGTCAGCCGGCTGGAGGGCAGACCGACAATATCCGCCAACCGCCGCGCCAGCACATCCCGCGCCCGCGGCGGCGCCGGCTGGTCCAGGTCCATGGGTTCAATCTGCGCCATAAACGGCTCATCCTGCGGCAAATTCCCGCCCAGACTGGCGCGCCGGAGTTAAGAAAGCGTGGGTTTGAATGGGGGAATGCGCGGTATTGGGGGGGCACCACCACCCTCCTCGCCCTTGATGGGCGAGGTGGATTGCGGCGCAGCCGCAAGACGGAGTGGGTGCGCGCCGCAGGCGCTGCAAAGGCTTTCGGCGGCAGCGTTAGGTATGAGTAGCGGCTTTACCGCGTCACCCACTCCCCCGCTGCGCGGGACCTCGCCGATCAGGGGCGAGGAGAAGCGCTACAAATCTTGTCATCCCGGACGAAGGCCCGGACTTGCCTGCCCTCGCGGAAGCGGGGGATCCGGGCGTAGATCCGGGACCCAGCCAGATTCATCGAGGTCCCTGATCTGCGCCCCGCTTGCGCGGGGCCTCTGTCAGGGATGACAAAGGGTGGGAGCGTTCAGCCCTCTACCCCTTCCCCGGCAGTAGCTTCATCAGCTCCTCGCGATCCAACCAGGTCAGCGCTGCAGAGATCACGAAGAAGACCACGGCCATGTAGAACAGCATGGCCTCCTCGATCAGCTCGCCATTGGCGTCGACGCCGACCGGGGCGCTGATGCCCAGCCAGGGGGAGAGGTGGAAGAGGATGGCGCCGCCGATAATGCCGGTCGACAGCAGGGCGCCCAGACCGCGGAACAGGCCCATGAACAGGGCCAGCAGGATCAGGACGGCCGCCACCAGTTCGCCGACACCGGTCGCCATGCGCACGACCGGTTCGAACAGCTCAATGCCGGAGCGTTCGGCAATACGCGCGAAAATCGGGTTGTCGGCGCCGAATTTCTGGCTGCCCATGAACACCATGAATGCGGCCAGCAGAACGCCGCCGCCCATACGGATGATTTTCATCTCACTTGTCTCCCTCTCATACCGGCGCTGCGTCGCTGCACAGCGCGAATTTGCTAAAGCCCTACATGTTGCTAGACAGGACGCAACGCCAATCACGCTCGATCACGAGTTTTCGGCGTTTCGTGAGTTGAAAACTGCCACCGGATCCGTTCCTTGCCGCTTTTCCGACCCCTTGCAGGCAATCGCAAGCTGCGCCTGCCGCCGTTCGGCGCCTATCTCATCCTAGTGGCGGGATGGTTTTTCGGCTTTGGCCTGCAGACCACGGTGTTTCCCGGCGTCATCACCTTCACCCTGATGGAAAGCCCGGAGCGTTTGAGCTTTGCCCAGGCCGCCCTGACCGCGCCGATGGCGCTCTTGCTGCCCGCCGCTGGCGTTCTTGCCGAGCGCAAGGACCGGCGCGGCATCATGTTCTATTTCTACATTTTCGCCGGCATCTGCGCCCTTGCCCTGGCCTGGCTGCTGCTGTCGGACCGGCTCGACTACATGATGCTGGTCATCTTCGCCCTGCTGGTTGGCGTGGCCGGCGGGTTTGTCATGCCGGCGCGCGATAGTGCGATCAATCCGATCGTGCGCATCTCCGCGCGCACCCGGCATGGCGGGATCGAGCTGCAGCGCGCCGTGGTGATGGCCTCGGCGGTCCAGTTCGGAGCCCAGATCGCCGGTATGGCGGCGGGCTATTTCGCTGCCATGACCGGGCCGGGCGTGCTCTTTGCCATGATGGGCGTCGGCCTGCTGACCGGTGGTCTTGCCGCAGCCTTCCTGCCGCGCCTGGGCTCCAAGCGCACCAAGTCCACCGCCCACCCGCTGCAGGATCTCGGCGACGGGCTGAAGGCCGTGCTGCATTCGCCGGTGCTGATGCCGATGACGGCGATCATGATCGCGATCGGCATTTTCATCGTCGGCGGCGCTTTCCTCGTTCTCATCCCGATCCTGATCCGCGACGCCTATGGCGGTGGTTATGCCGAGCTCTCCAGCCTGATGGTGACGTTCTGGATGGGCGCTTTCGTGGCCAATGTCATGCTGGTCAAGTTCGGCCATATCGAACGCCCCGGCCGGGCGCTGATCATGGCCCAGGGCGTCACGGTACTTGCCGTCGGGGCCTTTGCCGCGCCCCTGCCCTTCTGGTCGCTCTACGGGCTCGTCTTTGCCTGGGGTCTGGGCGCCGGCGTGGCCATTTCGCTGTCGCGCTCGGTGGTGCAGGAACAAGCCCCGCCGGACAAGCTCGCCCGGGTCATGTCGGTCTACCAGCTCGGCCTGTTCGGCGGCATGCCGGCCGGCATCTTGCTGATGGGTCCGGTCGTCGGCGCCATTGGCGCACGCACCGCCGCGCTGATCCCGATGATCGGTCTCGGCGTCGTCCTGGTGCTGATTTCCCTCGCCACACCCATCCTGACCGTGCGCCGCGCCCAGCCGGTCGCGATCAAACACAGCCCGCCCTCCTCGGCGCATGAGAAAACCAGTGACGAAGCTGACTAATGCGTCATCTTTGCGCGCTGGACATTGCCCGTGAAACCCTGTCCCATCGCTCGCCAGAATTGTTACGGGGAACATTAGGTCATGCACAACAGACATCGAACCAAGCTGACCCTGATGGGGCTGGGCCTTGCGGCCACGGTCATCGTCGGGTGCAGCCAGGAGACTTCCATGGACACCACACCGGATACCAACCCGGGCACCATTACATCGGCCCTGATCGAGCGCGCCCAGGGGCTTGAAGCCCCGGTTGCCGAACAACGCCCGGTGACGATCGAGCAGGTCGGCTTTACCCGCGTCGACGAATACCAGTGGATCAAGGATGAGAACTGGCAGGAGGTGATGCGTGACACCTCCGTACTCGACAGCGATATCCGCGATCTGCTCGATGCCGAGAACGCCTATCTCGACACGGTCATGGAGCCGACCACGGCCCTGCAGGAACGGATTTTCCAGGAGATCCGCGGCCGCATCAAGGAAGACGACACCTCGGTCCCGAGCCGGGACGGCGCCTATGAGTATTTCAGCCGCTATCGCGAAGGCGGCCAGTATCCGATCTTCTCGCGCCGCCCGATCGATCCGGAAACCGGTGAGGCCATCGGCGAAGAAGAGATCCTCATCGACGGCGACGCCGAGGCGGCCGATTTCGAGTATCTCGATTTCGGCAATCTCTCGCACAGCCCGGACCACCAGTTCGTCGCCTATGCGATCGATACGCGCGGGTCGGAATACTACGAGATCATGATCCGCGAGATCGCCACCGGTGACGTCATCGCCACCCTGACGGACGAGAGCACGGGCGACTTTGTCTGGGCCAATGACAGCGCCACGCTGTACTGGGTCTGGCGCGATGAAAACGGCCGCTCCAAGCGGGTCTATCGCCAGAGCCGCGGCGGCGGTGCCTCCGAGCTGATCTATGAGGAAGAGGATGCCGGCTTCTTCGTCGGCGTCGGCTCATCCGACAATGATCGCTATGTCACCATCAATGCCGGCGGCCACACCTCCAACGAGCTGCGCCTGCTGGACGCCAATGACCCCAATGCCGAACCGGTCCTGGTGGCCGCCCGCGAAGAGGGTGTCGAGTATTACCTGACGGCCTCGAATGAGCGCTTCTACTTCCGCACCAATGTGGATGGCGCGGTCGACTTCAAGATTGTCTCCGCCCCGATCGATGCGCCTGGCCGGGACAACTGGGAAGACTTCGTGCCGCACCGCCCGGGTACACTGGTCAATGGTGTTGCCGGTTTCGAGGACTGGCTGGTGCGCATGGAGCGCGAGAACGCCCTGCCGCGCATTGTCGTGCATGAATACGCCACCGGCGAGGAGCACGAGATCGCCTTTGACGAGGAAGCCTATTCGCTGGGCATGTCTTCGGGCTATGAATTCTCCGTCGACCGGCTGCGCTTCTCCTATGAGAGCCCGTCCACGCCGGAACAGACCTTCGATTATGACATGCGCACCCGCGATCGCGTGCTGCGCAAGACCCAGGAAGTGCCCTCCGGGCATGATCCGGAAGACTATGTCGTGCGCCGTATCATGGCGGAAGGTCATGACGGGGCGCAGATCCCGGTGACCATCCTGCATCACCGCGACACCCCGATCGACGGCTCCGCTCCGCTGTTGCTGTATGGCTATGGCTCCTACGGCATCACCATCCCGGCCTCTTTCCGCGTCACCCCGCTCTCGCTGGTGGATCGCGGCATGGTCTATGCGGTCGCCCATATCCGCGGCGGCATGGCACGAGGCTATCAATGGTATCTCGACGGCAAGCTGGACAAGAAGATCAACACCTTCCGCGACTTCGTCTCAGCCGGTGAAGCGCTTGCGGCCGAGGGCTATACCTCGCGCGGCAATATTGTCGGCTATGGCGGATCCGCTGGTGGCCTGCTTGTCGGTGCTGCAGCCAATCTGCAGCCGGACCTGTTCGCCGGTATTATCGCGGCCGTGCCCTTTGTCGACGTGATCAACACCATGTCCGACGCCGAGCTGCCGCTGACCCCGCCGGAATGGCCGGAATGGGGTAATCCGCTGGAAAGCGCCGAGGATTACCAGACCATGATCGCCTACAGCCCCTATGACCAGATCGTGGAGACCGATTATCCCCACATCCTGGCCACGGGCGGTCTGACCGATCCGCGCGTGACCTATTGGGAACCGACCAAATATGTCGCCCGCATGCGCGAGCGCCGCTCGGACGACGGGCTCACCCTGTTGAAGATGAATATGGGTGCCGGTCATGGCGGTGCATCGGGCCGTTTCGACAGCCTGCGCGAAACCGCCCTCAACTGGGCCTTCGCCCTGATGGTGGTCGGCCTCGCCGACGCCGAGGTCGAGGCGATCGCGGCGGAAGCCGGCGAATAAGCCAAGCAAAGCGGATTGGCCCGCTGCGTCAGCGAAACGCAGCGGGCCGCCCGGCCTGGCAAGACCACAAAGACCCAGAACCGGGCTGTCCGGTCCGGCCTAGTCCCCCAATTCGTAGATCAGCTGCGTCGTGGCGCCGCGATAGATGACCGGCTCGCCATTGCGGACCTGCGGGTCATAGCGCCAGTTCTGCACGGCCCGGATCGAGGCCCGCTCAAAACCGCGATTGGTGCAATCAAGGGCGCGGACATTGGAGGTACGGCCATTGGGCATGATGTCGAACATCATGGTGCATTGCCCCTCAACACCACGATCCGCCAGAACCGTCGGATAGACCGGGCTGACGCGTACGGTCGGTGTCGGATCGCCATCAACCGGGATGCGGCCACTGAACTCCTCCAGCACCGGATCATCGATCGGCGGCGTGGTGAAATTTTCCGCCGGGCTGACCGGGTCCGGCACAGCCCGGTCGACCTCTGAGGTTTCGACCGGCGGCGGTGGATCAACCGGGTCGACGATCTCGAATTCGCGCCCGGTTCGCGGTTCAACCGGATCGACCTCGACATTCATCTCGACCGGCACGCGCTCATCGGTCTCGATCAGCGGCACCGGGCCGATATCGATCAGGGATCGCATCAACAGGAAAAGCGCCACGGTGATAATCGCCGCGGCGGGTAAGACTAAAGGTGTGCGCAGATATGCTGTCACGGTTTCTACCTCCCCACGGGGCAGATGCCGTCATGGCCCGACCGGGACATGCCCTCGTACAACAACTTCCGCCCGATCCCCGGAGCCGACCCCTCGGTCCCGCTTGGGCGGAAGCGACGCAGCACTACAACTCAGCACCGCGCCGCATGCTCATAAAGCCAGGGCGAAGCGGCCAAAACGTGCCGGGATTGCGGGCAAATGTGACGCTTCAAAGGTGATTTAATGCCGCTTGTTTCTGGCGCGAAACAATCAGAACGCTAGAGTGCCGCCCCAAGCATGCCGGGACGAGGAGATACGGTGATGGATGAGAACATTCTGGCCCTGCTGGTTGATCTGCACCGGGAGGGCAAGCGCCAGGGCCCCGGCTCCGACGCGATCACCCGCAAAGCCATGGCGCTGGGCGGGCTCAGTGCCGACAGCGGGCTGAAGATTGCCGATATCGGCTGTGGCACCGGAGCCGCCAGCCTCATACTGGCCGGCGATCTCGGCGCCCAGGTCACCGCGGTCGACCTCTTCCCCGATTTCCTGGACCAGCTCTCCGCGCGCGCAGAGGCCGCCGGTCTGGGCGATCAGATCACCACCGTGCAGGCCTCAATGGATGATCTGCCCTTTGATGCGGGGCGGTTCGACGTGATCTGGTCGGAAGGTGCGATCTACAATATGGGCTTTGAGGCTGGCATCCGCGCCTGGCAGCGCTTCCTGCGGCCGGGCGGCCTGCTCGCCGTGTCCGAGCTGAGCTGGTTCACCGCCGAGCGCCCGCCGGCGCTGGAGGCCTATTGGAGCGAGCAATATCCGGGGGTCGCCACGGCCTCGGCCAAAATGGGCCAACTCGAAGCGGCGGGCTACCTGCCGGTGGGCTATTTCCCCCTGCCGGCCTCCGCCTGGCTGGATGAATATTATGCCCCGACCCAAGCGCGCGTCCCGGCCTTCCTCAAACGTCACCAGAACAGCGAGGCCGCCCAGGCGGTGATCGAGATGGAACAGGCCGAGATCGCCCATTTCACCGCCCATCACCACCAGTATGGCTACGGCTTCTACCTGGCCCGGACGCCGGGCGGATAATCCAGCCTAGACCTCCTCCCAGCGAGGCCAGAGTTCGCCATAGCTGTTGAAATAGGTGGTGCAGCCGTCCGGCAGGTTGAACAGGCGCCGGCCGAGCGTGTCGAAGCGGTCGTCATGGGTGGGGATGGAGCGGCGCTCATCCTCGACCCAATTGCCGCAGCGCTGGATTTCCACGCGGTGGGCCTGGCGTTCAGCATTATCTAGAATTTCCCGCCGCCGGGCGATGAAATCGAGCCAGCCCTGGGCCGCTGCACGCGAATATTCCCAATCGAGCGCTTCGGTGAAAGCTTTAGCGGCGTTCTCGTAATCATCAAGCTCGACGCGGGCATTGCCGAGGAAGGCATGGATATCACCAGGCCGGTCCAGCTCGCCGCGGCGCAGCGCCTGGACGAACATGGCTTCGGCGTCGCGGAACTGACCGGACTGGTAGAGCGCCTCGCCCAGGACCGCATAATCCTGGCCCCGGCCCGTCAGGGTCGCGACCCGGCGCAGGACCGGCAAGGCCGCCTCCCATTCACGCGCCTGGCGGAATAACCGTGCCAGCATGCGATAATGCCGCGGATTGGCCTCGATACGCCCGGCATTGATCTCGCGCTGCAGGATCATTGCCCCGCGATAGGGATAGTCGAAATAGGCATAATACTCCGCCAGCCGGATCAGCTCCGCCGGCTCGCTGAGCAGCCCGTTGGTATACATCACGGCATTGACGTCGAAGGCCTCGCGGCTGCGGTCCATGCGCGCCAGCAGCGTCGCCCAGCTGCTCCAGTATTGCTTCTCCTGCGGCCATTGCGCGACCATCTGCTCGATCAGCTCGAGCTGCTCCGGCATCATGTCGAGGGACTGGTAGTAGAACAGGAGCAGCGAATAATGCCGCCGCTGGGCCGGCGCAGCGAGGGCGAAAGCGCGCCGGGCATAATCCAGCCCCGACGCATAATCGCCAAGCTGGCCATAGCCCTGGGCGAGGCGGAAGGCGATGTCCCCGGTCAGGGCGGCGCCCAGCGCTAGCGCCGTCTCAATCAGGAAGATACCGGCCTGGTACTCGCCTTCCGCCAGCAGGATCTGCCCGGCATTGATGCGCAGGAGATTGGCCCGCTCGCGGGCGAGAATGCCGATCTCGATCGCCGCCTGCCAATCGGCCGCGGCCGCGCGCGGGCGTTCCAGCTGGTAGCGGGCTCGGCCGCGCAGTTCGAGCACGGTGGCGCGCTCAAAATCGCTCAGCCTCTCATCGCGCATCAGGGCGTCATAGCCGGACAGGGCTTCCGACCATCGCTGCTCGGCCTCAGCCTCCATATAGCGCACCAGCCGGTCACCGATACGGGCCGATATAACCGCACCGCGCGCTGACCGCTCGGCCTCCGGCTGGATATCGGCCGCGGCCATGGGTGTGAAAGACATGAGCGCCAGCGCGCTCGCGAATCCGGCCAGGCCGGTGCGGATCATCTGTCCCCGCATATGCACCTCCCCAAATCATGACGCGAACTCCCCAGCCCCGGTGCATGCCGTCATGAAGCGGTAAGGCTGCCGTCAGGTCGGGGCGCGGGTGTGGCGATGGCGCGGCGACATTGGGGCAAAGAAAAACGCCCCGGTGAAACACCGGGGCGTTGATCTTGAAGGAACCGTCTGACGGATCAGCCGTTATCGCCGTCTTCGCCAGCCGCGGCTGCGACCTGGTTGATCGGCTCGCCACGGGAGTTGAAGAACTCCTGGCAGCGCTCGGGAACCTCGATGAAGACATTGCCGTTTTCATCGACATCGCCGAACAGGCGGGCACCATTGACGAGGTCGGTCACGGTGAAGCCGCACTCATCGCGAGCGATGCGGCGACGGATCACCACGCGCTGTTGCTCAGCGTTGATTTCCTCGCGGATGAAGGTGGCCCAGCCATTGGCCGTGGTGCGCGAATACGGGAAGCGTGCACCTTCGGTGAAGGCAGCGATCGCCGACTGGCGGCGGCCGAGCTCGTAACGCACCGTACCGAGCAGCGTCCAGACATTGCCCGGACGGTTGATGCCGCCACGGTTCAGGGCCTGTTCGAAGGCGGTTTCGGCTTCAGCCAGCTGGTTTTCCTGATACAGCGCCTCGGCGAGCTTGACGTAATCATCGCCCGAATTGGTCAGCTGTGCCAACTGGCGCAGGACCGGGACAGCCCGCTCCCACTCACGCGCCTGGCGCCACATATTGGACAGCAGGTTCAGGTTGGACTGGTTGCGCTCGACGCGACCGGCATTGAGCTCACGCTCAAGGATGGACGCACCGCGATAAGGATACTCATAGAAGGAGTAATACTGGGCGAGGCGAACAATCTCGGCACTCTCAGTGAGCATGCCGTTGATATACATAATCTTGTTCGCTTCGAACGCATCTTCCTCGCGTTCCGTCTGCGCCAACAGCGAAGTGTAGGACGTCCAGTTGCGCTTCTCGTCCGGCCAGCGGGCAACCATCGCTTCGACGATTTCCATCTGGCGCGGAATATTGTCGAGCTGCTGGTAGTAGAACAGCATCAGGGAATAATCGCCGCGGGTGCGTTCATTCACCGGGTGCAGTTCCCAGAAGGTTTCTGCCCAGCGCAGGCCGCCTTCATAACGCTCAGCCTGGGCATAAGCCTGGGCCAGCATTTTCGCGAGACGGGAGTTCATCACGTCGGGACCGCCATCGCGGACCGCAGCCTCAAGGGTGTTGATGCCCTCGGTGTACTGGCCTTCGGTGATGTAGAGCTGGCCGATATTGATGCGCAGACCGACGATTTCCTCGGTCAAAAGAGCACCGGTTGCAATCGAGGCTTCCCAGTCAGAGATCGCCCCCTGCACATTTTCCAGCTCGTACTGGGCACGGCCGCGCAGCTGCAGAGAGATGGCGCGTTCGTACTGGTTGATGCCGGACCGGCTCAGGGCGCGGTTCAGCGTGGTAATGGATTGAGCGAACTGCTCCTCGCTCTGCAGGTTCTGGGCTTCAAGCACGATCTCGCCGATCGCGGCGGTGAAGACCCGGTCTTCCGCATTCTGTTCGCGTTCTTCGTCGCTCTGCCGGTTGCGGCGCTGCGCATCGGCATCGGCAACCCAGATGCCCGCCATGGTCACTGCGAGCACGAGGGCCGCAACGCCTTGCGTCAGTCTGGTCAGATGGAAACCGTTAAAACGGATCATCGTTGGCTCCTTCATACCGGCCCCGCTCCCCGGACCGGTTTCACTAGCTGCCCCGTCTCAGGTCCGTCTCGGACCCGATCCGGCATCGCCGGAATATTGGGCGGGAATGACCAGGCCATTCCCGCCCCTCACACTTTAGTCCGCCAGCTGGAAGTTGAACTGGGTTTCCACGCCACGGCGGGCGACCGGAATACCGTCTTCAATCTTCGGATTATAGCGCCAGCGTTCAACCGCCCGGATCGAGGCCCGTTCGAACATCGAGCTCGAGCAAGTCAGGATCTGGACATTGGTCGGCGTCCCGTCCGGCGTCACATCGAAGCGAACCGCGCAGGTCCCTTCCACACCGCGTTCAGCGGCACGGGGCGGGTATTGCGGCTCGATCCGGACCAGCGGCTGGGCGTCACGGTCAGAGACCGAGAAGCTTACACTGTCGCTGGCCAGCTGCGGCGCGTCGAATTCCGGGATCTGACCCACGATGGTGTCGAGACCTTCGGTCGGCTGCTCGGCAGCCTGACGTTCAATCTGCGGCGGCGGGGGCGGCGGATCGACCTGATCCACATCGTCGATCGTCGTGTCACGGCGGCGGGCTTCCACCTCTGCGACCTCGTCATTGATCGAGATGCGAAGCGCGTCGCTCTCTTCACCCAGTTCCACTTCGTCCGGGATGATCAGGTTATACATGATCACGAAGAGCGCGATCGTCACGAAGGCTGCGATCGGGCCACCGACAAGCAGGCGTCCAAGAGTACCCATACTGTCTCCTCCCTATTCCTGCAGCGTCGAGATCGAGACTTCGACACCATTCTCGAGCAGCAGATCCTGCACGTCGAGAATAATACCGATGTCGGCTTCTTCATCACCCTGGATCGTCGCACGGGCCTTCGGGTTTTCCTGCAGCAGCTGTTCAATGATCGGCTGCAGTTCCGCTTGCTCGTAAACGCGACGGTCGATCCAGATCTCGTTCTCGGAATTGACCGCAACCAGCATGGACGGGTTGAGATCATCCTCGGTCAGAGCGTCCGGACGGATCGGGTCGATGCCCGGTTCCTTAATGAAGACGGAGGTGACGATGAAGAAGATCAGAAGAATGAAGACGACATCCAGCATCGGCGTCATGTTCAGTTCGACTTCTTCGTCATCCGTCGATACGCGGCTACCACGTCTAGCCATATCTATCTCCTCCCGCCTACTGGGCTTCGCCGTCGGTGCGGGTCAGCGAGACCGGGACACCATTGGCGTTCATGTCATCCCAGATCCGCACGATGATGCCGTGAGAGGCCTCGTCGTTGGCTTCGATCAGCACGGCAGAGCCGGCACTCTCAGCGCGGAAACGGTTGACGGCGGACAGGACGCGATCGACGTCGGTGCGGACCCGGTTGACGAAGATATTATTATCCTGGTCGACCTGAACCACGATCGGTGACGGCGCGTCGGGCGGCGGCGGTGCGTCGCTTTCCGGCGGCGGCGTCATGTCGATGCCTTCCTCGGAGAGGAAAGTCGCGGTGACGATGAAGAAGATCAGGAGAATGAACACGATGTCGAGC
>NZ_JASBRQ010000030.1 GCF_030149425.1 Maricaulis sp.
ATCGCGCAGGATGGTGAAGCGCGCATCCTCGCCCGTATTGTGCGTGGCCAGGCGGAACAGGATGCCGCTGTCATTATTGACGTCATGACCATCGACGGCGAGGACGATATCGCCCTGCTCGAAGCCGGCATCATCCGCAGCAGCGCCGGGATAGATCTCATTGACCAGCGCGCCACGCGGGCGATCGAGCCCGAAGGCCATGGCGAGATCACTGGTGACCGGCTGCAGGCGTGCCCCCAGCCAGGGCCGGATCAGCTCGCCCTCGGTCAGGGCGCTGTCGACCACGCGGCTGACCAGCTCGACGGGAATGGCAAAGCCGATCCCGTTGGAGCCGCCGGAGCGCGAAAAGATCATCGTGTTCACGCCGATCAGCTCGCCATCCATATTGACGAGCGCCCCGCCGGAATTACCCGGATTGATCGCCGCATCGGTCTGGATGAAAGAGGCGAAATCGGTCTCACCGACATCGGTGCGTGCCAGGGCGGAGACGATACCGCTGGTCACGGTCTGGCCAACACCGAACGGGTTGCCGATCGCCAGAACCAGATCGCCGACCTCATGGTCGCCAGCATTGTCATAGGCCAGCACCGGAAGCGGCTCGTCAGTGGTTACTTTGAGTACGGCGAGGTCGGTTGCCTCATCGGTCAGCAGAATTTCGGCTTCGAACTCACGCCGGTCATTGAGCACGATGCGCAGTTCGTCGGCGCCATTGACCACATGGTGGTTGGTGACGATGACACCGGACGGATCAACGATGACCCCCGACCCGAGCGAATTCTGCTCGCGCTCCCGCGTCCGGTTGGAGAAGAACCCCACACGCTGGCGAACTGTGCGGCTGGTATAGACGTTGACCACGGCCGGCGCGGCCTCGCGCACAACCGGCGCAAAGGACATCCGCATCTCGGCCTGGCTTTCCGGCACGAAGCGGTTTTCCGGACTTCCGGGCGCGAATGGAACTTCCTGCGCTGACACAGGAGCGGCGACGGCAAGTACGGCGAGAAGGCAAAGAGATCTGATCATGCGGTCCATATAGATACGATTTCAGACATGAAAAAGGCGGCTAGCAAGAGCTAAGCCGCCTTCTCGTGAACCTGCGATGACGCGAGACTTACTCGTCCGTCATGTCGCCTTCCGCTTCCAGACGTGCGCGGTCGGCAGCGCCCTTCGCGGACGGATCGCGGTCAACCAGCTCGATCACGGCCATCGGCGCGTTGTCGCCGTGGCGGAAGCCCGCCTTGAGCACGCGGGTATAACCGCCGCTGCGCTCGGTGTAACGCTCACCCAGCGTGTCGAACAGCTTCTTGACCTGGGCCTCGTTGCGGACCTTCGACATCGCCTGGCGGCGACCGTGCAGATCACCGCGCTTGGCGAGAGTGATCAGCTTGTCCATGAACGGTGCCAGCTCTTTGGCTTTCGGCAGCGTGGTGACGATTTGCTCGTGCTCGATCAGCGACGCCGCCATATTGGCCAGCATGGCCTTGCGGTGCGTGGTCGTGCGGTTCAGCTTACGATGTGCGATGCCGTGACGCATGGCTTAATCTCCTCATGCCCGGTTCAGGCGCCTCTCGGCG
>NZ_JASBRQ010000053.1 GCF_030149425.1 Maricaulis sp.
AGGCCAACCGGAAAAGGATACATCGATGGCTCTCCCTGAATTCAGCATGCGCCAGCTGCTCGAAGCTGGCTGTCATTTCGGACACCAGACGCACCGCTGGAACCCGAAGATGAAAGACTACATCTTCGGCGATCGCTCCAACATTCACATCATCGACCTGTCGCAGACGGTCCCGCTGCTGCACCAGGCCCTGGTGAAAGTGCGCGAAACCGCTGCCAAGGGCGGCCGCGTTCTTTTCGTCGGCACCAAGCGTCAGGCCCAGGAGCCGATCGCTCAGGCAGCTGGCCGTTGCGCCCAGTACTACATGAACCAGCGCTGGCTCGGCGGTACGCTGACCAACTGGTCGACGATTTCGAACTCCATCCAGCGCCTGCGCGAACTGGAGGGCATGTTCGACAGCGAGGGCGGCCTTGAAGGTCTGACCAAAAAAGAACAGCTGATGCTGACGCGTGAGCGCGACAAGCTGGAACGCTCGCTGGGCGGTATCAAGGACATGGGCGGCACGCCGGACCTGATGTTCGTGATCGACACCAACAAGGAAGCGATCGCCATCCAGGAAGCCAAGAAGCTCGGCATTCCGGTTGTCGCCATCGTCGACACGAATTGTGACCCGGACCCGATCGACTTCCCGATCCCGGGCAATGACGACGCCAGCCGCGCGATCGCCCTGTACTGCGACCTCATTGCCGACGCCATCCTCGACGGCATGGCCGACAGCCAGCTCGCCATGGGCGTTGACCTAGGCGAAGCTGAAGCCCCGGTCGAAGCCATGATCGAAGCGGAAGCTCCGGCTGCTGAAGAAGCCGCTGCTGAAGCTCCGGCCGAAACCGCTGAAGCCCCGGCGGAAGCGTCCACCGACACCGACAAAACCGAAGCCTAACGGCTTCAACCGACCGAATACTCCAGGAGAATACCGATGGCTGCAATTACGGCTGCACTGGTAAAAGAACTGCGCGAGAAAACCGGCGTAGGCATGATGGACTGCAAGAAAGCGCTGAACGAGACGGACGGCGATTTCGAAGCCGCTGTCGACTGGCTGCGCAAGAAGGGCCTGTCCAAGGCTGCCAAGAAGGCTGATCGCGTCGCCGCTGAAGGCCTTGTCGCCGTTGCGACGGACGGCTCCAACGGCGCCGTTGTCGAGGTCAATTCCGAGACCGACTTCGTGGCCCGTAACGAGACCTTCCAGGCTGCAGTGAAGGACATTGCGACCCTGGCCCTGACCACGGGCGGTGATGTCGACGCGCTCAAGGCAGCGTCCCTGCCGTCTGGCGAGACCGTCGAAGATAAGCTGACCAACCTGGTCGCCACGATCGGCGAGAACATGTCCCTGCGCCGCACCCAGGTCATCACGGCCGAGCCGGGTGTTGTCGCGTCCTACGTCCACAATGCCGAAGCTGACGGCATGGGCGCGCTCGGCGTGCTCGTGGGCCTGAAGTCGGAAGGCGACAAGGACAAGCTGGCCGAGCTGGGCCGCAAGATCGCCATGCACGTCGCGGCCGGCTCCCCGGCGGTTGCCGTCTCCGTCGACATTGACGGCGTCGACAGCGCGATTGCCGACAAGGAGCGCGAAGTCTTCGCCGACCAGGCGCGCGCCTCGGGCAAGCCGGACAACATCATCGAGAAGATGGTGGAAGGCCGCATGCGCAAATTCTTCGAGGAAGTCGTGCTCTTGAAGCAGGCTTTCGTCATGGACCCGGACCGCACCATCGAGAAGGTTCTCGAGGATGCCGGCAAGGAGCTCGGCTCCCCGGTCGAGATCACCGGCTTTGTCCGTATGGCCAAGGGCGAAGGTGTCGAGAAGAAAGAAGAAGACTTCGCTGCTGAAGTCGCGGCCGCTACCGGCCAAGCCTAATCAAGCAACATGGCGGCGCTGTTTCAGCGCCGCCATTTTCTATAGGCTGACCCTCGTGACTGATTCTGCTTCCTCCGCGCCTTCGGGCGATACAAACCCGCCGCAATTCCGGCGGGTTCTGCTCAAAGTGTCCGGCGAAGCCCTGATGGGTTCGCAGCAATTCGGCATTGATCTGGAAACCGCCAACCGGATCGCCGGCGAGGTCAAACAGGCCGTCGATGCAGGCACGGAAATGTGCCTGGTCATTGGCGGCGGAAATATCTTCCGTGGTCTGTCCGGCGCAGCCAAGGGCATGGACCGCACCGCCGCCGACTATATGGGCATGCTGGCAACGGTGATGAACGCCCTGGCGATGCAGACCGCTCTTGAAAGCATTGGTGTGCAGACCCGGGTGCAGTCCGCCATTCCCATGACCACGGTCTGCGAGCCCTATATCCGGCGCCGTGCCACACGGCATATGGAAAAGGGCCGGGTGGTGATTTTCGCCGCCGGTACCGGCAACCCCTTCTTCACGACCGATACCGCTGCTGCCCTGCGCGCGGCAGAGATGGGGTGCGATGCACTGGTCAAGGGCACCCAGGTCGATGGCGTCTACTCCGACGATCCGCGCAAAAACCCGGATGCGGAACGCTACGACCGGCTCGACTATCTCGATGTGCTGACGCGCGATCTGAAGGTCATGGACGCTTCGGCGGTGACATTGATGCGCGAAAATGCGATTCCGATCGTGGTATTCGATATTCACACCAAGGGCGGCCTGGCCCAGGTGCTCGCCGGCGAGGGCGTCTGCACCATTATCGGTGAAGTCCGCGAGCCTGCGGCCGCCGGGGCCTGAACCGTCCAAGACAATAATAAGGGGAAACGTCCATGAGCGATGTGGATTACGATGAGGCGGACCTGAAGCGCCGCATGGATGGCGCAGTGGATTCGCTGAAAAAGGAGTTCGGCGGTCTGCGTACTGGTCGCGCCAGTGCCGCGCTGCTCGATCCGATCAAGGTTGAGGCCTATGGCTCGCCGACGCCGATCAGCCAGGTGGGTACGGTTTCCGTTCCCGAACCGCGCATGATTTCGGTCCAGGTCTGGGACAAGGACCTTGTCGGCGCAGTGGACAAGGCGATCCGCAATTCCGCTCTTGGCCTTAACCCGGTGGTTGAAGGTCAGCTTCTGCGTATTCCGATCCCGCCGCTCAATGAAGAGCGCCGCGCCGAGATTGCCAAGCTTGCCGGCACCTATGCCGAGAATGCACGCGTGGCTGTGCGCAATGTGCGCCGCGACGGCATGGACGCGCTGAAGAAAATGGAAAAGGATGGCGATCTGTCCGAGGACGAGCACAAAATGTTCGCGGAAGACGTCCAGAAACTGACTGATAATGCCATCAAGGGCATCGATGACAGCCTGAAGACCAAGCAAGAAGAGATTATGCAGGTCTGATTGCCGGTTCTCGCGGAGACCAGAATGACCGAGACGGCGCCCGCAACCCTGACTGTGCCGAGCCATGTGGCGATCATCATGGACGGCAATGGACGCTGGGCGAAACAACGCGGGCGGCCGCGTTCCTTTGGGCATTCCAAAGGTGTCGATGCGGTTCGCAAGACGGTTGAGGCAGCGGGCAAGCTTGGCATTCGCCATCTCACGCTTTTCAGCTTCTCTACGGAAAACTGGAACCGCCCGGCCGATGAGGTCGGAGCGCTGTTTGAATTGCTCAAGCGCTATGTCGAGGCTGACCTCAACACGCTCGACCGGCGCGGCGTAAAGGTGCAGGTCGCCGGGCGGCGCGATGACCTGTCTCCGGATATTCTGGAGATCATCGAACGCGCCGAACGCCAGACGGCCGACAATACGGACTTTTTCCTCACCATTGCCTTCAATTATGGCGGGCGCGATGAGATCGTCCGGGCTTGCCGCTCTATCGCCGACGATGTGGCTGGTGGGCAGATCGATCCTGCGCGAATTGATGAGGCATTGTTCAGCACACGGGTCGACACGGCCGGCATTCCCGATGTCGACCTCTTGATCCGCACCAGCGGCGAACAGCGCATTTCCAACTTCCTTCTGTGGCAGGCGGCCTATGCCGAGTTGCTGTTCCTGGATGTCTTGTGGCCGGATTTCTCGCCCGCTCATCTGGAAGGCGCTGTACGCGAATATGCGGCGCGTGACCGGCGCTATGGAGGCGTGAATGCCGGCGCGGCATGATCCCGTATTCCGCAAGCGCCTGCTATCCGCCCTGATCCTTGGTCCACTTGCAGTTCTTTTGCTGTGGTATGGCGAGTTGGCCTTCACCGCCTGGGTCGCGGCCTTTGCGGCAGCCATGGCGTGGGAATGGATCCAGATGTCGGACCGCGAGGCTCCGCCGGTAGCCTATGCCATCGCCTGCGCAACCGCCTCAGGCACGGTCTTGCTTGCCGGACAGACCTCGATCACCGATGCGGTGATCTGGGGCGCTCTGGGGACATTGGGTAGCGGGGTCGAGCGCTGGCGTCGCGGCTGGTCTATGGAAGTGCTGGGCGTGCTTTATGTCGCGCTATCGGCAGCTTTGCTGGCCGCGATGCGAGCCCAGGAGCCGTCCGGGCTGGCGGCTGTCATCCTGCTGTTTTCCATCGTATGGGCGGCCGACAGTTTCGCCTACCTTGTGGGGACCTGGATCGGAGGACCCAAACTCGTGCCGCAGGCTAGCCCCAATAAAACCTGGTCAGGCTTCCTTGCCGGGCTCGCGGCCGGCATGGCAGCGGCCTGGGCGGCTGGCATGATTTTCGGGCTGGAAACCGGGGCTGTTCTGATTTTCGGGCTTGTCGTTGCCGCTGCTGCAATTGCCGGTGATCTTGCCATGTCCTTGTTCAAGCGCTCGTTCGGGGTAAAGGATAGCGGTACGTTGATCCCTGGGCATGGCGGGGTGCTGGACCGCGTCGATGCGTTGATGCTGGCTGTCATCATTGCCGTGATCGCCCAGCGTTTTATTGATTTAGGATGGGCTTTGTGAGCGCACCGCGGCGGATATCCGTGCTGGGCGCGACCGGTTCTGTCGGCGCTGCGACCCTCGATCTGATCGACCGGGCTTCGCCTGGGCAGTATGAAGTCGTCGCATTGACCGCGCGCACCAATGCTCGTGAGCTCGCGCGTTTGGCCATCCAGCACAAGGCCGAGTTTGTCGCCATAGCCGATCCGGCTTGCGAACCCGAATTGCGGCAGGCGCTCTTGGGGCAGCCCATCGAAATCGCCAGCGGTGAGGGTGGTGTCATCGAGGCTGCCCAACGCCGGGCGGACTGGATCATGGCGGCCATTGTCGGTGCGGCAGGGCTGCGACCGACCCTGGCGGCCCTGCGACAGGGTACAGCCCTCGCATTCGCCAATAAGGAATGTCTGGTGTGTGCCGGTGGGCTCTTCATGCAGGAAGCAGCCCGGTGCGGCACGCGTCTGCTGCCGGTCGATAGTGAACATAACGCCGTCTTTCAGGTGTTTAACGGGGCACACCGCGCGAACATCGATGCCATTACGCTGACGGCCTCCGGTGGCCCGTTCCGGAGCTGGGATGAAGTTCGCATGCAAAGTGCGGTGCGGGCAGACGCACTGGCGCACCCAACCTGGGATATGGGCGCAAAGATCAGCATCGATAGCGCGACGATGATGAATAAAGGTCTGGAGGTGATCGAGGCCTGCTGGCTGTTTGATCTGCCAGAGGACCAGGTTCGCGTCGTTGTGCATCCGCAATCCATCGTCCATGGCATGGTGCATTACGGTGATGGTAGCGTCTTGGCCCAGATGGGGTCTCCCGACATGCGGACGCCGATTGCGCATGCCCTGGCCTGGCCCGAGCGCATGACCGCACCGGTGGAACGGCTCGATCTGATACAGGCCGGCCGTCTCGATTTTGAACCTCCGGACCTGGAGCGCTTTCCGGCCCTGCGGCTGGCGCGCGAGGCGGTTCAGGCGGGGGGCATTGCGCCCACCGTACTCAACGCTGCCAACGAGATCGCAGTAGCGGCCTTTCTGGACGACCGGATCGGCTTTCTTGACATCGCCGCAAGTGTTGCCGAGGCTCTGGACCGAGCGGCGGGGGATGAGGACATGCCGTCGCAATTAGGGGCGTTCGACGACGTGTTCGCGATTGATAAGCGGGCGAGGGAGCTGGCACGCGACTTGATGGGCGTGCCGGCCGCACAGAACGGATAAGGATTTCCTCATGAGCGTGATATTGGGCTCCCTGCTGGCCATCGTCTCCTTTGTGTTCCTGATCTCCATTGTCGTGGTGATTCACGAGCTGGGGCATTACTGGGCCGGACGCTGGTGCGGTGTGCACGCAGAAGCCTTTTCCATGGGCTTCGGCCCGACCTTGATGTCCTGGCGGGACAAACATGGGACGGTCTGGCGCATCGCGGCACTGCCGATCGGCGGCTATGTGAAGTTTCTCGGCGATGCCGGGGCTGCCAGCGAGCCCGATGCGGAGAAGCTGAAGGAGCTTCGAGAACGCATGGGGGACGCATCGGACAAGTGTTATCACTTCAAACCGATCTGGCAGCGGGCTTTCATCACGGCAGCCGGCCCCATCGCGAACTTCATCCTCGCAATCTTCATTTTCGCGCTGCTGGCGCAGGTCTATGGCGAGCGCTATCTCGAGCCGGTGGTCGGGTCGGTTGTCGAGGGGTCGCCTGCTGCGGAAGCCGGTTTCCTGCCGGGTGACCGGATTACCGCTATCGGTGGCAAATCTGTTGATCGCTTCCGGGATATTCCCACCGAGGTGAGCTGGCGTCCGGGCGAGGAATTGCGCTTCGAGGTCGAGCGCAATGGTGAGACGGTCGTGATTCATGCCGCTTCGCGTTTGACCGAGGTCGAAGACCGTTTCGGTGGTGTCCGCGAGATCGCTCAGCTTGGACTGGGCTCCGGGCCCGGAGCCCAGATTGCCGAACGCAGCTATAATCCGTTCACGGCTGTGGCTCATGGCGTCAACCAGACCTGGACTGTGGTCAATATGACTGCGCGCTATGTGTCTTATGTGGTCACGCTGCGTGCGCCGCCGACCATGCTCAACGGTCCGCTCGGCATTGCCGAGGTGGCCGGTCAAACGGCGCAGGTCAGCGTTGAGGCGGGTCGGAACCCGGCAGAGAGCTTTTATTTCTGGCTGCGAAACATGATCAATCTGGCTGCTTTCCTGTCGGTCGGACTGGGATTGGTGAACCTGTTACCGATCCCGATCCTCGACGGCGGTCATTTAGTGTATTACGGCTATGAAGCGGTCGCGAGACGCCCGTTGAGCATGAAAGCGCAACAACTTGGTTTTCAGTTGGGGCTTGCACTTGTGCTTGGGATGATGCTTTTAGCGACCTGGAACGATATTAACTACAAGCTCAGTCAATGGTTTTGACTGAGCTCAGAAAGCGGCGATCTTCCATGGCGAGTGTTTTGCGTGTGCTCTTCGCGGCCCTGATGACCTGCAGCCTGGGGGCGGCTGTACAGGCTCAGGATCCGGCATCTGAAACGGGGCAGCCCGCCGCCCAGGCTCAGCCGGTGATCCAGCAGATCCTGGTCCAGGGCAATCAGCGGGTCGAGGCCGATACGGTCATCTCCTATCTGCTGATCCAGCCGGGCCAGCCCATGGACCCGCGCACTGTGAACCTGTCGATCCAGACACTGTTCGCAACCGGGCTGTTCTCTGACGTGCAGATTGAAGATCGCGGCAATATCGCGGTCGTTCGCGTGCAGGAGAACCCGATCATCAACCGCGTGGTCCTGGAAGGGAACCGCGCGATCGACAATGACAAGATCACCGATGAGATCCAGGCTCAGCCGCGCGCCATCTTCACCCGTGCCCGGGTTCAATCGGATGTGCAGCGAATCATCGAGGTTTATCGTCGTTCGGGCCGTTTTGCGGCGACCGTGACGCCGAAGATCATCGAGCTGCCGCAAAACCGCGTCGATCTCATCTTCGAAATTTCCGAAGGCCCGGTGACCGGTGTTCGCCGGATCAACTTCATAGGCAATGAAAGTTTCTCGGACCGCCGTCTGCGTCGCGAACTGGTGACCCAGGAATCGCGCTGGTGGCGTTTCTATTCCTCGAACGACAATTACGACCCGGATCGCCTGGAGTATGATCAGGAGTTGCTGCGCCAGTTCTACCAGAACCGTGGCTATGCCAACTTCCGCGTCCTGTCCTCTGTCGCCGAGCTGACGCCCGACCAGGAGAGCTTCTACCTCACCATCACCATTGATGAGGGCGAGGTCTATAACTTCGGCGAGATCACCGTCGACAGCCAGATTGAAGAGCTCAACAACGAGTTCCTGCAGGCCATCCTGCCGATCACGACCGGCGACACCTATCGCGCGGATGCCATTGAGGCATCGATTGACACGCTGACCTTCGCAGCGGGCGCATCGGGCTATGCCTTCATCAATATCCGCCCGATCATCGAGCGTGACCGCGAGACCCAGACCGTCGATGTGAACTTCATTCTCGACGAAGGTCCGCGCGTCTATATCGAGCGCATTGATATCGTGAACAATACGCGGACGCTTGATCGCGTCATCCGGCGCGAACTTGATGTCGTTGAAGGCGATGCCTTCAACCGCGTCCTGATCGACCGCTCGCGTAATAATATTCGCCGTCTGGGCTTCTTCGAGGAAGTCGAAGTTACGGAAACCCCGGGTTCGAGCGCCGACCGCGCGCGCCTGCAGGTGGATGTGACCGAGCAGCCGACCGGTGAGCTGGCCTTTGGTGCCGGTTTCTCCTCGACCGATGCCTTCCTGGTTGATCTGTCGATTTCAGAGCGCAATCTGCGCGGCCGCGGTCAGTTCCTGCGGTTCCGCATCTCGGCCAGTTCGCGCCGGGAGACGATCGATATCCGCTTTACCGAGCCGCGTTTCCTGGACCGCAATCTGGCCGCCGGTTTCGACCTCTTCCGGGTCAATTCCGACTTCCTGAGCGAAGCGTCCTTCCAAACGGAATCGACCGGTGGCTCCGTGCGTCTCGGTTTCCCGGTGACGGCCAACACGAACATGCAGCTGCGCTACACGATCCGGAACGACAATGTCTTTGTCTTCTCCAGCGCTTCAGCTGCCCTGCAGGGCCAGTCCGGCAATCGGACGACCTCGGTTCTGGGCTACTCCTTCAGCTGGTCGCAGTTGAATGATCCGATCGAACCAAGCGACGGTTTCCGTCTCACGGTGAGCCAGGATCTCGCAGGTGTCGGTGGCGATGTGAACTATGTGCGTACCGAAATTCAGTCCGCCTTCTATTACGGACTGTGGCGCGACATGGTGGCGAGCTTCACCGCAAATACCGGTTTCATTCTGGGATGGGGCGGCGATTCAATCCGGATCAACGACCGTTTCTTCAAAGGCGGCAACAGCTTCCGTGGCTTTGACGTAGGCGGCTTGGGACCGCGTACTGTCTCGCGTAATGACGAAACCGGGGAATTGAATCGTGGCGATAGCCTGGGTGGCAGGCTTTATGCAATTGGCGCACTTGAAGTCAGCTTCCCGCTGGGACTGCCGGAGCAATACGGCATCAGCGGAAGCGTCTTCACTGAGTTTGGTACGCTGGGTCTCCTCGACTCCGTGGACCAGATTGACGAGGGAACGAGTCCGATCTTTACGGTCGACGATTTGGCGCTACGGGCTTCGGCTGGCGTGAGTATCTTCTGGGATTCTCCGTTCGGTCCGGTCCGTTTCGACTTCGCAGAGGCGTTTATGGCGGAAGAGTACGACAGAACGGAATTCTTCCGCTTCAGCACACGAACAGGGTTCTAAAGTTATGAAATTTCTCAAAGCATTTCTGCTTCTTCCGCTGGCGGTGGTGGCGCTCGCCGGTCCGGCGATGGCGCAGACCAAGGTGATCGTGATCGACCGCGACCGCGTCCTGGCTCAAAGCGAGGTCGGCCAGCATGTGGCCGAGCGCTTGAACACGATCCAGACCGAGATGGCCGCTGAGCTGCAGGCCATCGGCGCACCCCTCGCAACCGAGCGTGAAGCGCTTAATGCCGAAACCTCGAACATGACCCAGGCCGCTGTGCAGGCGCGTCCGGATCTGATGCAGCGTATCGAGACACTGAACCAGAATGCGGCAGCTTACGAGCAGGCCCGCCGCATCCGCGCGGAAGAATTGGAGCGCACGCGCGTCCAGGCCCTGCGCCCGGTTGGTGAAGCGCTCGATGCAATTGTACAGCAGCTGGTGGCTGACGAAGCGCCTGACCTGCTGATCGATCGCTCGGTGGTTTATTACGCCAGCGAGAGCGTCGATATGAGCCAGCAGCTGATCACCCAGCTCAACGCTCAACTGCCGACCGTTCCGGTCAACCGGGTCCGCGTGTCTGTCGATCCGGCTGCCTCGGAAGGCGGCGAGTAAGACAAGGATCGGATGACACGTGGCTGACCCCAGGTTCTACGACCGGCTTGGCCCCCGAACGATCACGGAAATCGCTGCGTTGTCCGACGCGGCGATTTCTGATTCTGGGGCTGGGGAGACAACGGTAGATGCGGTCGCTCCGCTCGGTGAGGCGAGCCGCGGTGCGGTTTCCTATGTCGAGTCGGCCAAGTTGCTCGCTGCCGCTGAGGCGGCAGATCTGGATGATGCTGTCATTCTGGCACCGGAAGCGCTCAAGGATGCCCTCGTTGAGCGTGGAGCGATTGTCCTCGTGCATGCGGCGCCGCGCGCCGGTTTTGCGGCTATCGCGGCCTCACTATTCCGTCCGCGTCGCATCGCCGGTCCCGAGGCTATTGATCAAAGCGCAAAGATTGCCCCGGATGCGGTGATCGCCCCCAATGCCGTGATTGGACCGGACGTGGAGATTGGCGCAGGAGCCTGGATTGGCCCGGGCGCCCATATCGGACCCGGGTGCCGGATTGGCGAAGGCAGCGTTATCGGTGCGAATGCGTCGATTTCCTGCAGCGATATCGGCCGCGAATGCCAAATTCTCGCCGGCGCTGTCCTGGGGGAAGCCGGGTTCGGGGTCGCGGTGGCCGGTAGTACCGTCATCGACATCCCGCATCTCGGCATGGTGCGGCTGGGAGACCGGGTGACGATCGGGGCCAATTCCTGTGTGGATCGGGCCGTCTTTGGCGAAACCCGTCTCGATGACGGCGTCAAACTCGATAATCTCTGTCATATTGCGCACAATGTTCGTGTTGGCCGGTCTGTCTTGATGCCGGCTTATGCCGGGGTCTCCGGTTCGACCACGATCGGCGACGGGGTCATGTTCGGCGGACGGGTCGGGATTTCAGATCATGTTGAAATCGGCGAGGGTGCGCGCATTGGATCGAATTCCGCGGTGATGAATGATGTGCCCGCGGGGGAAACCTATGCCGGGGCACCGGCCCAGCCGATCCGCCGTCATATGCGTGAAATCGCCGAGATCCGGCGGTTGGTAAAGTCCAAGGACAAAAGCAAAAAAGGGGGCTGATGCCATGTCCGATCGGATCGAAAGCACCGAAATCCAACAATTGATCCCGCATCGCTATCCATTCCTGCTTGTGGACGCGGCGGAGGATTATGTCGAAGGCACCTCGATCACCGGCCTTAAAGGGGTAACGGCCAATGAGCCGTTTTTTCCGGGGCACTTCCCCGGAAATCCGGTTATGCCCGGCGTTCTGATGATCGAAGCCATGGGGCAGACGGGTGCCATTTTGATGTCCAAGACACTACAGGCGGACCCGTCCAAGGTGACGATCTTCTTCATGGGCGCTGACAAGGTGAAATTCCGTACGCCGGTACGTCCGGGCATGATGTTGCGCATGCCGGTCGTGGTTACGGCTGCGCGCCATGGCGTGTTCAAGTTCAAGGGCGAGGTCTATGCCGACGGTGCCAAGGCGGCGCAGGCAGAATTCGCGGCCAAAGCGGTGGAACACGCATGAGCGCCCCGGTGATCCATCCAACCGCCATCGTCGATGCCGCTGCACAATTGGGCGAGGGCGTTGAAATCGGCCCATTCTGCATGGTTGGCCCGCGCACTGTGCTCGGCGATCGGGTTCGCATGCTGTCGCACGCAACTGTCGCCGGGAATACCACGATCGGTGAAGACTGCGTGCTTTATCCTGGTGTCCATCTCGGCCATCCGCCGCAGGATTTCAAATATCAGGGCGAAGATACCAAGCTGGTGATCGGTCAGCGCAATATCATTCGCGAGAATGTTACCATGCACCCTGGTACCAGCGTCGGTCGTGGGGAAACCCGGGTGGGTGACGACGGCTATTTCATGGTCAACAGCCATGTTTCCCATGACAGCGTGGTCGGTGATCGTGTGGTCTTCGCCAATGGCGCTGCTATCGGCGGCGGTACAACCGTGGCCGATCACGCAATTCTGGGCGGCTATGCCGGTGTGCACCAGAATAGCCGCATTGGGCGCCACGCCTTTATCGGTGCCATGGCGATGGTGACGGCGGATGTCATTCCCTATGGCTCCGTCATTGGTAACCATGCCCGTCTCGCCGGGCTCAATGTCGTGGGCCTGAAACGCCGCGGCATGCCGCGAGACACGCTGCGTGATCTGCGGACCGCCTATCGCTTGCTGTTCGCCGCAGAGGGTACTTTCCAGGAGCGGATCGACGATGTGTCGAACGCCTATACGGAAAACGCCCCGGTCAAAGAGATCATCGATTTCATCCGGGCTGATTCCAAACGCTCACTGTGCATGCCCAATGACTGACGCCACGCCTCAAGCCGGAAATTGGTCGCGGCTGGGGATTTTGGCCGGTGGTGGCGATCTGCCTTTGACCCTGGCGCGAGCGATCGCCGCGGAAAACCCGTTCGTGGTGGAGCTGTCCGGCTTTGCCGACCGGGATTATTCCGGTTTCGAAACAAAAGCCATTTCTGTCGGGCAGATCGGCAAGATTATTAAAGCCTTGCATGAAGCGAATTGCGACGCGGTCTGCTTCGCCGGCTATGTCACACGGCCGGACGTCAAGGCGCTGAAAATGGATACGCGTGGTCTGATCCTGGTGCCCAAGGCGCTCGCCGCAGGCCGCAAGGGCGATGATGCCTTGATCCGTGTCGTGGTTGGCGAGTTCGAGCAAGCCGGATTTCGTGTTGCGGGTGCCGATGAAGTGCTCGCCGGATTGGCGCCGGGGGCAGACAATGCCATAGCGCCGGAACTGGCGAGAAGCCATCAAGCCGATATCGAGAAAGCGGCAAAAATCGCCCGGTCAATCGGTGAGCTCGATATCGGACAGGCTTGTGTGGTTGCCGATGGTCTGGTTCTGGCCGTGGAAGCCCAGGAAGGCACCAATGGGATGCTGGACCGGGTGGCCGGACTTGATCGAGCCCTGCGCGGTTCGACCGAAAAACGCCGTGGCGTGTTGGCAAAAATGCCCAAGCCCGAGCAGGAACGCCGGGTTGATCTTCCGACTATCGGCGTCGGCACGGTGCAGCGATGTTCTGAGGCGGGTCTGGCTGGCATCGTGCTGGAGGCCGGTGCTGCGCTGATCTTGGAACGGGAGGCCGTAAACGCCGCTATGGCAGAAAACGGCATGTTCCTGGCTATCGTGCCGCCTGTGGGCAAGGCGGGATAGATATGACCTTGCGCCCCTCGATCTATGTTGTCGCTGCAGAACGGTCCGGTGATCTTCTCGGCGCCGGGTTGATCAAGGCGCTCAAAACCCAGACCGGCGGCGAGGTTGAGTTTCACGGTGTTGGCGGTACGGCCATGGCCGCGGAGGGTGTGAACAGCGCCGTTGATATATCCGGCCTCTCCATTCTCGGCTTTTTTGATGGCCTGAAAGCCTTCGGCCGGGTCAAGGCTCGGGTCGCCGAGACCGTCTCCGATATCATCAGGCACAAGCCGGATGCGGTCGTGCTGATCGATAGTTGGGGCTTTATGCTTCGCGTCGCCCAAGGGGTGCGCGCCATCGACCCCACGATCAAGCTGATCAAATATGTCGGCCCGCAGGTATTTGCGACCCGTCCGGGCCGGGCCAAGACCTTAGCGGCCGCAGTCGATCATCTGATGACGATTTTGAGTTTCGACGCGCCCTATTATCAGCCTTACGGCTTGCCCGTGACCTTTGTCGGCAATCCGACGCTGGATCGGGTGGAGCCGGGAGACGGCGCCGGTTTCAGGGCGCGCCATGGCGTAGCCGCGGATGAAGAGACCGTGCTGGTGCTGTTTGGCAGCCGCAAGTCTGAGATCGATCGTATGGCCGGTGATTTCACCCAGACCATACAGCAGCTCACCGATAGCCGTTCGGTGCGGCCGATTATTGTCATCGCAGGTCCGGTGGCTGAGCGACTTGCCCCGCTGGCGGCACGGTTTGCCGATGAGTTCGGGGCCGTGATTGTCGAGGAAGATGAGAAGACCGATGCTTTTGCGGCCGCAGATGTCGCCCTGGCCTGTTCCGGTACTGTGGTGACCGAGCTGGCAACTGCCGGCGTGCCGACCGTGACCGGCTATAAGCTAGGTTGGCTGACCTGGGCCATTATCCGTGCTTTCAACATCATGAAAGCACCCTTCATCAGCTTGGTGAATATCGCGGCGGGCGAAATGCTGGTTCCGGAATTCGTCCAGACCCGCGTCAGGGCCGGACTGATGGCGCAGGCGGTCAGTGCACTTCTGGATGATGCGGCCGGGCGTGCGATCGTCAGTCGGCGACTGATCGAAACCACGGTCCAGATGCGCGGGCGTGGCGAAGCCAGCGACAGGGCGGCACAGACGGTCTTGGGCGTTCTTGAGCCATGAAAAAAAAGGCCGCCCCGGATGGGACGGCCTTTTTTGTGGGATACAAGCGGTCTAGCGCTTGGAGACGTCGATATAGTCGCGGGACTGGGCGCCGGTGAAGATCTGGCGCGGACGGCCAATCTTCTGGCTCGGATCTTCCAGCATTTCCGACCACTGTGCGATCCAGCCGACCGTACGGGCCAGGGCGAAGAGCACGGTGAACATCTCGGTCGGGAAGCCCATCGCCTTGAGCGTGATGCCCGAATAGAAGTCGATATTCGGATACAGCTTCTTTTCGACGAAGTATTCGTCTTCCAGTGCGATACGCTCGAGTTCCATCGCGACTTGCAGGGTGGGGTCATTGCGGACGCCGAGAATATCGAGGACCTCGTGACAGGTCTCACGCATGACCTTGGCGCGCGGATCGTAATTCTTATAGACGCGGTGACCGAAGCCCATGAGGCGGAACGGGTCGTTCTTGTCTTTCGCCTTGCGGACATATTCCGGGATCTTGTCGACGGAACCGATCTCGTTGAGCATGTTCAGCGCCGCCTCGTTGGCACCGCCATGCGCCGGGCCCCAAAGCGAGGCGATGCCGGCAGCGATACAGGCGAACGGATTGGCACCGGACGAACCGGCCAGGCGCACGGTGGAGGTCGATGCGTTCTGCTCGTGATCGGCGTGCAGGATGAAGATGCGGTCCATGGCGCGCGCCAGAACCGAATTGTTTTCATAGTCTTCTGCCGGCACGGCAAAGCACATACGCAGGAAGTTGGCGGCATAGTCCAGCTCGTTGCGCGGGCTGATGAAGGGCTGGCCGATAGCGTATTTGTAGGCGCGGGCCGCGATCGTCGGCATTTTCGCGATCATGCGGTGCGAGGCGATCGTGCGCGCCTCGGGATCATTGATGTCCGTTGAGTCGTGATAGAAAGCCGACAGAGCGCCGACCGTGCCCACCATGATGGCCATCGGGTGCGCATCGCGGCGGAAGCCGCGGAAGAACATCTCGAATTGGTCGTGCAGCATGGAATGGCGGCGGATCGTCCAGTCAAAGGTCTCGAATTCGCTGGCCGTCGGCAGTTCGCCCTTCATCAGCAGGTAGCAGACTTCCATGAAGTTGGATTTCTCTGCCAGCTGATCGATCGGGTAGCCGCGATAGAGCAGGGTGCCTTCATCGCCATCGATATAGGTGATCTGGCTTTCACAGCTCGCCGTCGAGGTGAAGCCCGGATCATAGGTGAAGGCGCCGGTTTGCTTGTAGAGCGTGCGGATGTCGATCACATCCGGGCCGATCTCGCCGGAGAAGACCGGAAGCTCGTAATTCTCGCCCTTATAGTTAAGCGTGGCAGTTCCGTTCGGCTTGGCTTTGCTATCCATGACATCATCCCTATACGCGGTGACCGGCTCAGTTCGCCGGCGACATTTGTTCCTGTATGCGATCGAGCGCTTCGTCGCGGCCCAGGAAGACCATGACTTGCGCCAAATCTGGGGCGGGAGCCCCGCCGGTCAATGCCGCGCGCAGCGGTTGGCCGACTTTGCCGAATCCGACCTCTTCGGATTCCGCGAAACTCTGTAGTGCGTTCGCCAACTCATCTTCATTCCAGACCGTGAGATCGGACAGATGAGTGAAAAGGCGGTTAAGACGGTCGCGCGCCTCGTCCTTTAAGGCCTTGGCGGCCTTGCCGGAAAACTCGAACGGACGCTGCTTGATGAGAAAATAGCCTTGTTGGGCCAGCTCTTCCAGCGTTGAGGCGCGAGTTTTCAGCACCGGCATCGCGGCATTATAGCGCGCCGCGATCACGTCTGCGTCATCGATCCGGTCTTCCAGCGCGTCGACAAACGGCCGGACAAGCGCGCCAAGGCGGGCATCATCAGCCTTGCCCAGATGATGGCCATTGATATGGGCGAGCTTGTCGAAATCCATGCGCGCGGGGGCCTTGTTGAGCCCCTTCATGGAGAAGGCCGCAACAGCTTCGGCGTCGGTAAACACCTCCTGATCACCATGGGCCCAGCCCAGGCGAAGCAGGTAATTGCGCAGGCCTTCGGGCAGATAGCCCATATCGCGATAGGCTTCCGCGCCGAGGGCGCCATGGCGTTTGGACAGTTTCTTGCCGTCCGGGCCGTGGATCAGCGGGATATGGGCAAACACCGGGCGCGCCCAGCCCATGGCATCATAGATCTGGCTCTGGCGACCACCATTCACCAGGTGATCATCGCCTCGGATAATATGGGTGATGGCCATGTCGTGATCATCAACCACTACGGCGAGGTTATAGGTCGGCGTGCCATCGGAGCGCAGAATAACGAGATCGTCAAACTCCTTGGCGGCCCAGCGCACATCGCCCTGAACCGCATCTTCGATGACAACATCCTCATCGCCGGCCCGGAAGCGCACGACAAAGGGCGCATCGGCCGGCGCTTCGGCGGCATCTCGATCACGCCAGGGCGAACGCAGGGCACGGCCCTCGGCGAAGGCCTGCTCGCGCAGTGCGTCGACTTCCTCGGGCGTGCAGTAACAGCGGAAAGCGCGGCCCTTTTCGATCAGGGTATTGGCCACCTCGACATGACGATCCGCGCGGGCAAACTGGGAAATGGCGTCACCATCCCAATCCAGTCCCAACCAACTAAGACCTTCGGAAATCGCGTCGATCGCTTCCTGGGTGGAGCGGGCACGGTCCGTGTCCTCGATTCGCAGCAGGAATTCGCCGCCATGATGACGCGCAAACAGCCAGTTGAACAAAGCCGTGCGGGCCCCGCCAATATGGAGGAAACCGGTCGGCGAAGGCGCAAATCGGGTACGGATCATCGAATTATTTTCTTGCACTTGCGAGATCATGCTGCGCTGCGGGAAGGAATTAGGTGTTAGCATGGATTGGATCGCTGGCGATAGAGTGAAGCTACATTCATGTTTGCAGCTGCAGCCCGTAACGTCATTCACTGGATAACCCGGCTCCTTGAGCGGCTGGACGGGCCGCGCGTGCGCACAGGGCAGGTCGGAAATACCGCTTTGGCTTTTGCTGGCGGACTGATTGCCGGAGCGGCCATATTCTTCTCCTGGCCGGTGGATCCGGGAGCGATAGCCGCGGTGAGCGCTTTAGGCGTCTTTATTGTCTTATTGGCTGGCCTCGCCGTGCTGCAGTTTCGCAGCTCTCTCGTCGTCTTGATGGTATTGGCGCTGTTGTGCGGGGCGGCTCTGGGCTTTGCCCGTTCAGAAATGCGGAGCGCGGGTTTCGATCGTGAGTTTCAAACCCAGAGCCGCGCGCAGACCGTCAGCGGCTGGATCGAAACGATTGACCGGGCATCCAATGGGCGGCCGCGCCTTTTGATCCGGTTGAGGGGCAGCGACAAACCGATGCGCGTGCGCATCCTCGCCCAACCCGGTGCGTTTCGGCCCGGTGACAGTGTGGAGCTTGAGGCTGTACTCGATCGACCGCGGCGGGCTGCGGTTCCGGGGGCTTATGATTCCCGCTTCTTCTTTTACTTCCGGGCGATTGCTGCAACCGGCTATGCCGTGACGCCGGTTCGCCACGGCGAAGCGCTCGACCAGGACGGCTGGGCGCGCTCAATTGCGGCGCTGCGCGCAGACATCGCTGAACGCGTGACCACGCAGCTTGACGGGCGAAACGGGGCATTGGCCGCAGCCTTGCTGACCGGGCAGCGCGGATATCTGACAGGCGCAGACCAGGAAGCGCTGCGCGCCTCTGGCTTGGGGCATATCCTGGCTATTTCCGGGTTGCATATGGCGTTGCTGGCTGGCGGGGTGTTTGTCTTTGTGCGGCTTTTGACATCAGCCCTTACGCCCTGGGCCGGGCGTGGCGATACCTCAAAACCGGCCGCCATTGCGGCCTTGCTGGCAGCCAGCGTGTATCTGGTCCTCTCCGGCGGCGCCATTCCGACCCAAAGGGCGTATATCATGGCCGTTATCGCGCTCCTGGCGGTGATGGCCGATCGCCGACCGGTTTCGCGCCACACCCTGGCGATTGCCGCTATTGCTGTGGTGATGATCCAGCCTGAAGCGGTCATGGGGGCAGGGTTCCAGATGTCTTTTGCTGCCGTTGCCGCACTCATCGTGGTCGCCGAGCGCTGGCCTGGGGTAGGAGGTGGCGGCCGTTTGCGCCAGGCCATGGCGGGATTGTCGATGACCAGCCTCGTCGCCGGCACCGCGACAGCCGGTGTCGCCGCCTTCCATTTCCACCGGCTGGCGCAGTTCGGACTTCTCGCCAATCTCCTGGCCATGCCGGTCTTCTCCTTCGTGGTGATGCCCTTGGGGATTGCGGCGCTCGTCCTGATGCCGCTGGGCCTGGAGGGCGTGCCGCTCTGGCTGATGGGGCAGGGTATCGGACTGGTGTTTCTGATCGCCGACTGGGTCGCCGGCCTGCCCGGATCCATCACGCCTGTACCGGCGGCGCCCGCAGGCATCTTCGCGCTCTACGCGGCCGGCTTTGGGTTGGTCGTTCTGGGCCGGTCACTGGCGCGTCTTGCCGGTCTGGCCGGGCTCGCCCTGGCGATGATGGTCTGGGCGACAGCGCCGCAGCCGGATCTGCTGGTTACCGAGAACGGCCATCTGATCTTCCGTGGAGAGGACGGATGGCAGGCCAGTGATCGCCGGCGCGACCGATTTGCTCGCCGGGTCTTCCTGGAACGCCGCGCGGCGACCGACCCGGCTGAACGGGCGCTAGGCGAGTGTGATGCATTAGGCTGCGGCTACCCGCTGGGTGATGGCCGGCTCGTTCGTTTGAACGCACTGGAGGACCTTGAAGAAGATTGCCGCCGGGCCAGTCTGATCATAGCCAGCGTGGAGGTGCCGCCCTGGCTCGCCCGCCGTTGCGCCGCTCCGATAATTGATGCGGCGGGCCTACGGCAACACGGCGCGGTCGTCGCCTGGCTGGACGGCAGCGTGATTAAACGTCTGCGCTACGCCGATCCCAACGGCCCCACGCGACGCTGGATGTCTTGACCCCCACACAAGCCAACGCCCCTGAAACTGGTCAGGGGCGTTACGAGGCGAAATCTCAATTGGCGCGTTGGTGCACGCTGCTCCAGCCCCCGCGCAAGCGGGGGAGGGCCTAGTGATATTGCCGGAGCAGTCCGACGAGCTTGCCCTGCACCTTGACCCGGTCGGGGCCGAAAATCCGGGTTTCATACTCCGGATTAGCGGCTTCCAGTGCGACAGAACCGCCTTTCTTGCGCAGGCGTTTCAGCGTGGCTTCCTCGTCATCCACCAGCGCCACCACGATTTCACCGCTCTCAGCGGACTGACAGCGGCGGATCAGGACGGTATCGCCATCGAGGATACCGGCTTCGATCATGGAATCGCCTTTGACCTCGAGCGCGAAATGCTCACCCTGGCCCAACATGCCCGACGCCACGGGCAGGCGGTCGGTTTCATGCTGGATCGCCGAGATCGGAACACCCGCTGCGATACGGCCCAGGAGGGGGACTTCGACAGTTTCCGGACCGGTTTGATCAGCAGAGGTATCGAACACACCGCGTACCACATTCGATCCGGCATCGCTCTCAGGTGCCGGCGCGTCCGGTGCTTGTTCCGGCGTGTCAGGCACGGCGCTTTCGGGCAGTTTGAGCACTTCCAGAGCGCGGGCGCGATGGGCGAGGCGGCGAATAAATCCCCGCTCTTCCAGTGCCGTAATCAGACGGTGTACGCCGGACTTCGAAGCCAGCTGCAACGCGCCTTTCATCTCGTCGAATGAGGGCGAGACGCCCGTTTCCTTGATCCGTTTATGGATGAACAGCAGAAGTTCGTTCTGTTTACGCGTAAGCACGAGCACCCCCAAGAGCGGTGACCGGTTCGGAACAAACCGGGAAAATCATCTCGTGTTCTACATGTGTTCCAAAAGGGCGTCAAGCGGGCTGCGGCCCCATCAGGGTCCGGGTGGCTCGGGTGACATCGTCCTGGCGCATCAGGCTTTCGCCGACCAGAAGCGCGCGCGCACCGGCCCGCTGCACACGGGCGGCGTCGTCCGGGGTGAAAATACCGCTCTCGGCAACGAGAAGCCGGTCCTCGGGGACTTGCGGTGCCAGACGTTCGAACGTTTCCAACGAGGTCTCAAACGTGCGCAGATTGCGATTATTGATGCCTAGCAGCGGCGAGGGCAGCGTCAGGGCCCGCTCCAGCTCGGCGTCGTCATGCACTTCGATCAGCGAATCCATACCCCATTCGGTGGCGGCCTCGACCAGTGCCATGGCGGTGTCGTCATCCACGGCAGCCATGATGACCAGGATCGCATCGGCGCCGAGCAACCGGGCTTCCGCAACCTGATAGACGTCATACATGAAGTCCTTGCGCAGGGCGGGGAGCGAGACGGCGTCTCTTGCGGCGGTCAAAAACCGGTCGGCGCCCTGAAAGCTGGGCGTGTCGGTGAGAACGGACAGGCAGGTCGCGCCGCCTGCTTCATAGGCCTTGGCCAGCTCCGGCGGGTTGAAGTCATCGCGGATCAGTCCCTTGGACGGGCTGGCTTTCTTGATCTCGGCAATCAGCCCGAGCCCGCCATCGGCTGACGCGCGCTCGAGCCCGCCTAAAAAGCCCCGGACCGGCGCAACATCGCGCGCCGCCGCCGCGATGTCGTCGAATGGTCGTTTGGCCTTGCAGGCCGCGATATGATCCAGCTTGTAGGCGGTGATGCGCGCCAGCGCGTCAGGCATGGCAGTCATCACGCCTCTCCCGTGGAAATCGCGATCATTTTCTCCAGCGTGGCCTTGCCGCGGCCATCATCGATCGCCGCGGCTGCCTTGGCGGCGCCGTCAGCAATGTCATCAGCCAGGCCGGAAATGACCAACGCTGCCCCGGCATTGAGCAGGACGATATCGCGGAATGGTCCCGTCTCGCCCTCCAGAAGGCGCCGGATCGCTGCCGCATTATACTCCGGGTCTCCACCCTGGAGGTCCTCCTCGCGCGCGCGCTCAAGGCCAATATCTTCCGGGGTTACGGAGAACTCGCGGATCGTGCCATCGCGTAGCTCGGCAATTCGGGTTGGGGCGGTGGTGGTGATTTCATCCATTCCGTCCTCACCCCACATGACCCAGGCATGTTCACAGCCCAGATCGCGCAGCGCTTCGGCCATCGGCACCAACCAGCGCGGATCGAAGACCCCGAGCAGCTGGCGTTTGACCCCGGCCGGGTTGGACAAGGGGCCCAGCAGGTTGAACAGGGTACGAACGCCCAGTCCCTTGCGCGCACTGGCGACATGGCGAACGGCAGAATGATGCGCCGGGGCGAACAGGAAACCGGCACCGGCCTCGCGGATCGAGCGTTCGACCCGGTCTTTTGGCGTGTCCAGGGCAATGCCCAGCGCCGCCAGGACATCGGAAGAACCGGATTTGGAAGAGGCGGCCCGATTGCCATGTTTGGCGACGGTTGCACCAGCGCCGGCAGCGACAATGGCGGAAGCAGTGGAGATATTGTACGCGCCTTTACCATCCCCGCCGGTCCCGCAGGTGTCGATCGCGCCCTCCGGGGCCTGGATGGTCAGCATGCGGCTGCGCATCGCCTTGGCGCCGGCGGCGATATCGGAGGGGCGCTCGCCGACCGCGGCAAGGCCTATGAGGAAACCGCCGATAGCGGCGTCCGTGGCGTCGCCTTCCATCAGCTCGTTGAACGCACCGGCAATATGGGCGTCGTCTGGCCGTTGACCCTGGCTAAGGGCCTTCAGGCATTGGGCAAGATCAGTCATGCCGCTCTCTTTGTATTGTGTCAGGTCGAAAGATCAGGATGGAGCAATTATGCTGCGCCATCGCCGATCCAGCACACGGTATCGAACGCGCGACATCGCCATTGCGCAGCGGCGCTGTGGCGCACAGGCTGGGGCGGATTGGGTCGGCATACCGGCTGTCTCGTCTGGTAAATCCTGCGAACGGGATGAAATCTATCGGCCGCGCAAGGAATTTCAACGCCCGAGTGCGCCTGCGCGCAGCGATCTAAGCGGCCTTGGCGCCGGGCGACCGGGTCAATGCCAGGAAATTGGCCAGAATGTCATGCCCATGTTCCGAGGCGATCGATTCGGGATGGAATTGGACCCCTTCGATCGGGCGGGTCTTGTGGCGCAGCCCCATGATCTCACCATCGGCCGTTTGCGCCGTCACCTCCAGGCAGTCCGGCAGGCTATCGGGCTCCACCGCCAGCGAATGATAGCGGGTCGCTTCAAACGGTGAGGGCAGACCGGCAAATACGCCCTTGCCCGTATGCTGGATCGGGCTGGTCTTGCCGTGCATGATCGACTTGGCGGCGATGACCTTGCCGCCGAACGCCTGACCGATTGACTGATGGCCAAGGCAAACGCCGAAAAGCGGTAGATTGTCAGGCAGTTTATCGATCAGTTCCAGGCAGATGCCCGCCTGGTCGGGATCACAGGGACCCGGTGAAATGACAATCCCCGAGGGCTGGCGGGCCAGGACTTCGGTGACGCTCAAAGCGTCATTGCGCACGACCTCGATATCGGCCTTCAACTCCTGGAAATAGTGCACCAGGTTGTAGGTGAAGCTGTCATAGTTATCGATCATCAAAAGCATGGCGGATCTCCTGCCGGGCAAACTAGGGCCTCGGTCGGAAAAACGCCAACGCCGCTTGCTGTTTAACACTGGATTAACCGACTCTCTGCTGCATCGCACCATGCGACGCCGTAACGCTCATCCGCTGCGCAGGGTTCTGCAATCTGCCACGCCGGCCATGGCCAGTGTTGTCGTGGCTGCGGCCTATGGTTTGGGAGCGATTGTGTTCTCCATCGCCAGCGCTGATGCGACGTCGGACCTTCCCGACCGGACCTTGATCGACTTCGCAGCGTTTGCGGGGGATGGCACGACCGAGCGGACTTTGGAGCGCCCGGCTGAGCGTTTGGCCGAGCGTTCGGGCAGCCGCACCGTGACTTACGCCCGCTCTGTGCCGCCGACTGCAAGGGCGTCCGAAATCCCGGCACCGGCGATCCCAGCGGCCCGGCCGCGTATTGCGCTGGTCATCGATGATGTGGGGCTTGATCTGGCGGCGGTCGATCGCCTCGCCGATCTTCCAGTGCCGCTGACGTCGGCGATCTTGCCCTATGCCGAACACTCCGTGCAGGTTGCGCGCGAGATGCGGCAGGCCGGTCATGATGTGCTTGTGCACATGCCGATGGAGCCGGTCGGTCTGGCGGACCCGGGGCCCAATGCTCTGCGCATCGGTCTCAGCGAGGCCGATATCGAAGCCCGTATCTTGTGGGGGCTGGCCCGGGTGCCTGGAGCGGTTGGTATAAACAACCATATGGGCAGCCGTTTCACCCGGGATGCGGAGGCCATGCGCCTTGCGCTCAGCGCCGTTCCGGATGAAGCCGGCCTCTTCCTGGATTCTGTAACAACGTCGCAGAGCCGCGGCGCGCTTGTTGCGCGTGGTCTGGGGCTGAATGTGCTGGAACGGGATCTCTTCCTCGATCATGTCCAGGATGCTTCCGCGATCGAAGCGCGGCTTGCCGACGCCGAGGCGCTGGCCGAGCTACGGGGCTGGGCCCTGGTTATCGGTCACCCGCATGATGTGACGCTGGACGCGCTGGAAGCCTGGATTGATGGCGCGCAAGCGCGCGGGATCGACTTCATCACGGTCAGCGAGCTGGTCCAGCATACCAGGCCGGATCAGCCGCAGGCCCAGATTCAGGCCTCAATCCGCTAAATCAGTCCGAAAGCGCTTGCTCTGCAGCACGGAACAGCGCCGCGGCCTTGTTGACGCATTCCTCGTGCTCGGCAACGGGGTCGCTGTCCAGCACCACACCGGCACCCGCCTGGACATGCATCTGGCCGTCCTTGATCACCGTGGTGCGTAGCGCGATACAGGTATCCATACCGCCATCGGCAGAGAAATATCCGACCGCGCCGGCATAGATGCCGCGGCGGTGCGGTTCGAGCTCATCGATGATTTCCATTGCCCGCACTTTCGGAGCGCCAGAGACGGTGCCAGCCGGGAAACCGGCGAACAGGGCCGAGACGGCATCTTCGCCCTCTGCCAGATCGCCTTCGACATTGGAGACGATATGCATCACATGGGAATAGCGTTCGACGATCTCGCGCTCGGTAATACGTACCGTGCCCGGTTTGGCCACCCGACCGACATCATTACGCCCGAGGTCGAGCAGCATCAGATGTTCCGAGCGTTCCTTGGCGTCGGCGAGAAGATCCGCTTCCAGAGCATCATCCTCGGCCGGAGTGGCGCCGCGCTTGCGGGTGCCGGCAATCGGCCGCACGGTCACGACACCATCGCGCAGTCGCACCAGGATTTCCGGGCTGGACCCGGCAATGGCAAAGCCGGGCATGCGGAAGAAGAACAGGAAAGGCGAGGGGTTGAGGCGTCTCAGCGACCGGTAAAGCGTAAAGGCATCGGCCTTGAATTCGGCTGAAAAACGCTGACTGGGGACAATCTGGAAAGCATCACCGGCGCGGATATAGTCGCGGGCCCGGTTGACCGCAGTGCCATAGTCCTCCGGCGTGCGATTGGAGCGCCGCTCGCCCAGCTGGCCTGCCGGTTCGGCCTGTGCCGGGACCGCACCGTCCAGAGTGCGGAAAACCTGATCGATGCGCTCAGCGGCGGCATCATAGGCTTCGCGGGCGCTGAACGAACCGGGCCGGATGGGGCAGAAAACCTGCACCTCCTGCTTCAATGCGTCGAACACCACGACGGTCTGCGGCCGCATGAGAATGGCCTCGGGGACATCCAGCGGATCCGGCGCGGCGCCTTCGGGCAAGCGCTCGATATGCCGGATCATGTCATAGCCGAGATAGCCGAACACCCCGGAGGCAATCGATGGTGCACCTTCAGGCAGCTCACAACGCGTTTCCGCGATCACGGCGCGCATTGAGCTCATCGGATCGCCGTCGAGCGGGGTGAAGGCCTGGCTGGCGGCATCCGCACCACGCGCTTCCTCGGCCCGGCCATTGCGGCAGCGCCAGATCAGATCCGGGTCCAGGCCGATCGCGGAGAAACGACCGCGCCAAGCCCCGCCCTCGACGGATTCGAGCAGGAAGGCATTTTCGCGCTCGCCGCCGAGCTTGAGATAGGCCGCGACGGGAGTTAGGAGATCATCGGCGCGAGACGCGGTCAGGACGACGCTCTCACCGCGCTCAAAGCGTTCTGCCGCCTCGCTGAAGTCCGGCGCGATCTGGACGCGTCCGGCCGGCCTCATTGCTGGTCGTCGGTCAGGCCGAGGGCCTGATCGCGCAGGCGGGTATCAATCGTCGGGGCGTAGTCGCCGATAACCGCGCTCTGGGCCGCATTGAGGATCGTGTTGCTGGCGATTTGCGACAGCGTGTAGGTCTCGCCCTGACCGGATACGGTGAAGGCGTCAGTCCTGGCTGCCGGGTCGGCTTCCATGACATCATCGACGATCAGGATGGCCCGCATCGTATCGCTCAGCTCGATCACATCGCTATAGACGCCCGGCTCCAGCTCGAAGGCTTGGAACACGGCCAGCGGCGTGAACATGCCGGCGGATCCGGAGCGGGTGAGCGTCGTGGTTTCAACCCGGCCATTGCTGGTCAGGGCAACGAGGTCGAGATCGTCACCGGCTTCCAGTTGGGCCACGGCGTCGGCCGCCCGGGTTTCAAGCTCGGCCCCGATCTGGGCGACACGCCAGCGCGCATCGGCGATGTCGCGGACCTCGTCGAGCTCGGCATTGCGCTGCGGCTGCACCTCATCGACCCGAACGATGAAGAAATCGGATCCGTTGAAATCGATCAGATCAGTTTCAACGCCTTGGAATTGCTGGAAGACGGAGGGCAGGATTTCTGCCCCCAGCGTCGTGTAGCGCTCGAAGTCGAACTGCAAATCAGCGGTGCGGCCGAGATCATCCATGGCGCCGAAGAACTCGATCGGAACGCCGGCTTCTGCGGCGGCATCTTCCATCGAGCCCGTGGTCTCGCGCGCGTTCTGGAAAGCGTCGATCTTGGCATACATGAGATCGGTCGCAGCCTCACCGGCGGCTTGTTCGCGCAGCTCGGGCAGCATGTCTTCGAAAGTCGGCATGACTTCGTCGGTCGCGGCGCTGACCTCAACCGCATACCAGGAGAAAGAGCCCTGGACCGCTGCGCTGGCGCCCTGCGGCAGGTTGAACACGGCTTCGCCGAGATCGGTATCGGGAATGTCGAAGATCTGGATATCGGTCTGCTCGACCAGGGCGGTCAGGCCGAGATCGGCAGCCACGTCAGCGAGGGTCTCGCCGGCCTCAAGACGGGCAGCTACCGCATTGGCGGTGTCTTCGTCCGGTACGGTGAGCTGGGTGTAGCTGCGCAGGGCCGGGGAGCCGATGAAGCCGTTATCGACCTGGAAGTCATAGGTTTCGCGCAGGATACTTTCATCGACCTCGACATCACGCAGGAAATCGGCGACCTGGAAACGGATCAGCGTGAAGCTGCGGCGCTCGGGTACGATGTAGAGCAGGACTTCGCGATTGATGAAGGGCAGGCTGTCGAGGCGGTTTTCATCGATATAGGCCTGCAGCTGCTCATCGGTCGGGTCATCGATCGCATCCAGCCCGCCGCCATCGATGAACAGCCCCCGGATCGTGCGGCTTTCATTGGCATGCAGGTAGGCGATCTCATCCCAGGTCGACGGCAATTGCGTCGACAGGGTCAGCGTGTCAGCCAATTGCGCCCGGGTCAGGTCGGCGATCAGCTCATTGTCGAACTCGGTCAGCGTATAACCGTTCTGCAGCAGAACGTTTTCCATCGTCGTGCGGTCGAACTCACCCGTTGCCGGGTTGCGGAACGCCTGAATGTCGGCCGCGGCGCGCACGCGCTGGCCTGCAGAGACGGTCAGGCCGAGCTCGCGGGCGCGGGCGACAAAGGCTGAGCGGTTGACCATGCCGTTGAGCACCATGTCGCCGAGGCCCTCAGCGCGCGCATCTTCGACGGTAAAGCCCGGATTTTGGCTTTGGATTGTCCGCAGCTGACGGTCATGTTCGCGCGCCAGCTCACGCATCGAAATCTGTTCGCTGCCGACAACCACGACAGCTGTGCCGCTGCCCGTGAAAATCCCGCCCACGCCGTAGGCTGCAAAGGCCAGGACGAGCAGGCCGATGATGACGAAAGCCGCCGGGGATTTGGCGAAAGAGCGGAGTATAGACAGCATGATGGTAAAACCGTTGGTAAGCGTGTCGCGGAACGTAGCGGCGCAGAATCGCGGATACAAGCGTGTGTGGCTGTGAAATCGGCATCAGTTGAAGGCGTTGCGCCCATGGCCGATGCCAATTAATCCTGCAGACCGGCTATCGGGGAGGGGATTGATGGCGCGACAGCTGCTCATTGCAGGCAATTGGAAGATGAATGGCAAGCGGGACTCGCTGGCCTTTTTCGACGAGGTCGCGCCGGCAGCCGGTGCATCTGCTGCCGAAATCCTGATCTGCCCTCCGGCCACCTTGCTGGCGGCAGCGGTTGATGCGGCGTCGGGCGCCTCCATCAAGATTGGCGGCCAGGATTGCCATGCAAACAGCTCCGGTGCGCACACAGGGGATGTGTCCGCCGATATGCTCGTCGATGCCGGCGCTGATTATGTCATCCTGGGGCATTCCGAGCGGCGCAGCGATCATGGCGAGAGTTCTGCCAGTGTCGCGGAAAAGGCGGCTGCTGCACTGTCTGCCGGCCTGACGCCGATTATCTGCGTTGGCGAAAGTGAAGCCGAGCGGCGCGATGGGCGGGCCGAAGCGGTCGTTGCCGAACAAGTGGTCAACTCGCTGCCGAAAGCAACTGATGGCGCCTATGTCATCGCCTATGAGCCGGTCTGGGCCATCGGCACCGGATTGACGGCCAGTCTTGAGGATATTCAAGCCATGCACGGCTTTATCCGCGGGCGTCTGCCGGACGGCGAGAAAACGCGCATTCTTTATGGCGGCTCGGTGAAGCCGGGCAATGCCGCGGAGATTTTCGCCCTGGCGGATGTCGATGGCGGCCTGATTGGCGGGGCGTCTTTGAAAGCTTCGGACTTCGCCCAGATCATAAAAAATACTGCCGTATAAGTTTGCGGTAAGGGCATTGAAACTTCTTGGGATAATCATCGCTGGTTGAACATCGCGATTTTTGTCTCCAGGAGTTCCGCCGCGTATGGCCGATACCGATTATGCCCGCGCCCCGGTTTTGCTGTTCGATCCGGTTCATGCGAACCAGCGGACCACGCGCTACGCTTTGCATGAAATAGGTTTCCGTCAGATCGAGTGCGTCTCCTCGCTTCCCGATCTCAAGACCGGTTTGACCGAAGGCAATCCGGTCCTCGCCGTGATGGAAAGCAGCGCCACCGACGCCGATATCTTCAAGATCGTCCGGTCGATGCGCCGCAGCGAGCTCGGCAATAATCCTTTCATGGTCATTTTGCTGACGACTTGGAGTCGCGACACGGTTCATATCCGCCGGGCCATTGAGTGCGGCGCCGATGATGTCATCGTGCGACCGTTCTCGACCATGTTTGCGGAAGAACGGGTGCGCACCCTGATCAAGGCGCGCAAGGAGTTCATCGTGACTTCGGACTATATCGGTCCTGATCGTCGCAAGGGGAACTCAGCCCGTCAGTCCGACGCCCAGGCGCTGGAAGTTCCAAACCTCCTGCAAGCCACGGTGGAAGGCGATACCGCGGCCCTGGCGCGTGGCAGCCACTGGATCAAGGAAGCCAAGAGCACGGTAATCGCCGAACGCCTGCGCCGGTTGGCCATGCGTATCGTGGTCACAGCCGAGTTGCAGCTTGGTGATAATGCGTCCAATGCCCGCATCGATTACGAGGACATGCTGCGCACGGCCCGTGAGCTCAAGGCTCAGCTGCTCAAACTCTCACGCGCCGAAGCCGCAGAGGTCGCCGAGGCGCTGATTGAACAGATCAGCACCATGCAGTCAGGCAATGACACCAGCTCTGCCAGCTTCAAGCTGACCAAGGAGCTGGCCATGGGCGCTTATGCTGCCTTTGCCAACGGCGAGTCGCTGGAGCGTTCGCGCGATGAAATCGACCGCACTGTTGCCAACCTGCGCAAGCGAATCCAGGCCCGGGCCCAAGCCGCTGCAGGCAATGCCGCTTAGGTGCTGGCCAAGCCTGCAAGCCTAGTATAAAACCCCACGCCTTGTGATCGGAGCGCGCGCACCCATGTGTTATACGGTGTGCGGGCACAGTGTCTTTAGGCAGCAGGTTTCATGACGACGGTACTTCTCATCATCCAGGTTCTTATCGCCGTGGCCCTTACGGTCGTGGTGCTGCTGCAGCGGTCCGAGGGCGGCGCTCTTGGCATTGGCGGCGGTCAGGGGTCGATGATGTCCGGCCGGTCTGCCGCGACCGTGCTCACCCGCACCACCATGGTGCTCGCGGCACTCTTCATTGGTAATTCCATCTTCATGGCTGTTCTCGTGGGCGTGAACTCGGATGGGTCGAGCATTTTCGACAATCCGGTTGACCTGTCGACGCCGGCCTTGCTGGAAGAGGAAGCCGATCAGGTTCCCACCGACGGCTAAGCCTGAATTTGACGCGGCGTTAGCCGTTTTCCGCATCAATCGCATTTCGTCCCTTTCGGGGCGCACGAATCTCGGATAATCAGACGGCCCATGCCGCGTTATATCTTTATCACGGGCGGCGTGGTCTCCTCTCTTGGAAAAGGCCTCGCCTCCGCCGCTTTGGGTGCCTTGCTGCAGGCCCGGGGTTACCGGGTCCGTTTGCGCAAGCTCGACCCTTATCTCAACGTCGATCCGGGCACGATGTCGCCCTACCAGCATGGCGAATGCTATGTGACGGATGATGGTGCCGAGACCGATCTCGATCTTGGTCACTATGAGCGCTTCACCGGCGTTCCGGCGAGCCAGTCCGACAATATCACCACCGGCCGGATCTATTCGCGCATTATCGAGCGTGAGCGCCGTGGCGATTATCTCGGAGCGACGGTTCAGGTCATTCCGCACGTCACCGACCAGATCAAGCAATTCGTGCTGTCCGATGCCGGCGATGTCGATTTCGTTCTGTGCGAGATTGGCGGCACGGTGGGCGATATTGAAGGCCTGCCGTTTTTCGAGGCCATCCGTCAGCTCGGCCAGGAGTTGGGCTCGGACAATGCTGTCTTCGTCCATGTCACCCTGCTGCCCTTCATCAAGGCGGCCGGTGAGATGAAGACCAAGCCGACCCAGCACTCGGTGAAAGAGCTGCGCTCGATCGGTATCCAGCCGGATATCCTTTTGTGCCGCTGTGAAATCCCGATCGAGCCCGGCGATAAGCGCAAGATTGGCCAGTTCTGTAATGTGCGCGAAAGCGCCGTCATTGAGGGTCGAGATGCGGCCTCGCTCTATGATGTACCGCTGGAATACCACCGGCAGGGTCTGGACCGCGAAGTGCTGCGCTGTTTCGGTATGGAAGATGCGCCGGAACCGGATCTGACGCGCTGGGAGACGATTTCCCAGGTCGTTGCCGAGCCGGATGGTGAGGTCACCATTGGCGTCGTCGGCAAATATGTCGGCCTGCTGGACGCCTACAAATCCCTCATCGAGGCCCTGCACCATGGCGGCATCGCCAACGGGGTGAAGGTCAATCTGAAATGGCTCGATAGCGAACAGTTCGAGCAGGACGATCCCTATGAACCGCTGGAAGACGTGCACGCCGTGCTCGTTCCCGGTGGCTTTGGTGAGCGTGGCGCTGAGGGCAAGATTGCCGCGGCCCGTTTCGCCCGCGAGCGAAATGTCCCGTATTTCGGTATATGCTACGGCATGCAGATGGCGGTGCTGGAAGCGGCCCGCAACATGGCCGGGATCGAAAACGCCATGTCGACGGAGATCGGGCAGGGCGGTGAGCCGGTGATCGGCCTTCTGACCGAGTGGACCCGTGGCAATGAGGTTGAAACCCGCTCCGCCGAGGGCGATATGGGCGGGACGATGCGCCTTGGGGCCTATCCGGCTGTGCTGACCGAAGGCAGCCGCGTGCGCGAAATCTATGGCGCCGCTCACATCGAGGAGCGTCATCGCCATCGCTATGAGGTCAATGTCGCCTATCGCGAACAGCTCGAAGCAGCCGGCCTGAAATTCTCCGGCCTGTCACCTGATGGGGTGCTGCCGGAGATCGTCGAGATTGAGGACCACCCGTGGTTCATCGGCGTGCAATTCCACCCGGAGCTGAAATCCCGGCCCTTCGAACCGCACCCGCTATTCGCCAGCTTCATTGCGGCCGCTCTGCATCAAAGCCGCATGGTCTAGGCTTTCACTATTGTCATCCCCGCCGGAGCCCCGACTTGATCGGGCGCAGAGCGGGGACCCAGCCTGGATCATTCCGGTCCCGGATCTATGCCCGGCTCAGGGCCGGGCCTCCGTCCGGGATGACAAGCTTGCAATAGGGTGGCGTCAATCAGGACGTCGCCGTGCTGTGAAGTTCCCGCACAGCCTTCACCGCCGTCATCACATCCTCACGCGTGCACTCGAACGGTCCGATCTGGAAGCGGATGACGAAACGACCCTTGTGCCGTGTCTGCGTGAGATAGGTGCGGCCATCATCATTGATGCGCTGCAATAGTGCTTCTGTCGCCGCATCGTCTTGAGCGGCGAAGGAGAAGAGCGAGAGACGCGGTTCAGTGACGATCGCTAGTCCGTCAATGGTGCTGATCTCGTACGCTGCGTCCTTGGCCCAGGCGACATGATTGCGGATCCTGTCGCGCAGACCCTCGAGGCCATAGCCGCGCATCAGGAACCAGAGTTTCAGCGCCCGGAAGCGGCGCCCCAGCGGAATGGTCCACTCGGAATAATTGACGATATCACTCTGTCCCAGCGTTTCGAGATAATCCGGGCGCAGGCCGAGCGTCTTCACCTGGGCCTCCGGATTGGCGAGGAACTGCACTGAGCACTCGAACTGGGCGCCGAGCCATTTGTGCGGGTTGAAGACGATGCTGTCGGCGCCCTCGGCTCCGGCCCAGTAATGCCGGAACTCCTCGCAGATCATGGCCGAGCCCGCCCATGCGGCATCGACATGGGTATAAAGCCCTTCCTCGCGGGCGATGGCGATCAGCTCGGCCACCGGGTCCATAGCGCCCACCGAGGTGCCGCCGGTGACGATGACCAGGCCGGCGGGCTTGTATCCGGCGGCCCGGTCCTCAGCGATCGCGGCGCGCAGTGCGGCCTGATCCATGCCGTCGAGCGGGCCAGTCGAGGCCACTTTGACCAGATTGTCCTGACCGATACCGGCGATCCAGGCGGCCTTGTCGATCGAGGAATGGCCCTCGGCGGAGGAATAGATGCGCAGGCGCGGCTGGCCCGAGAGCCCCTCACGATTGCCGGCCCAGTCGAGCGCACGCTCACGCATGGTCAGCAGCGCTGCCAGGGTGGCCGTGGAGGCGGTGTCATGGATAGTGCCGCGTATGCCCTGGGGCAGGCCCATGGCCTGGCGCAGCCAGTCGACCATGCGGGTCTCCATCTCGGTGGCCGCCGGAGAGGTCTGCCACAACATGCACTGCGCCGCGATGGTATTGGCGAGCTGTTCGGCCAGCATGGAAACCGGGGCGGCATTGGCCGGGAAATAGGCAAAGAAGCGGGGATGCTGCCAATGCGTCATGGCGTCGGGGACGAGGCGTTCGAAATCGGCGAAGATGGTCTCGAAGTCCTCGGCATTTTCTGGCGCTGATGCGGGCAGGGCGGCGAGCACATCTCCCGGCTCGCCCTGGGCCCGTACGGGCCGTCGTCGCAGGCCGGCCAGATAGGCTTTGGACCAGCTGGCGATCCGCTTTGACCAGGCTTCGAATTGATCCAGTTTCATGTCTGCCTCCCCCTTGCGTGAACTTTTTTATCGCTGCCGTGCATCCAAACCCATCCCCGCATGCATCTCACTCAAAAGCCCGCAGTGTGTCTGTGGGGCAAGAGGAGATCACAAATGCGCAAACTTGCTTCACTGGCTGCGGTGGCGGCTCTTTCGGCAGGCCTCTCTGTGCCGGCCCTGGCGCAGGACAGCCAGGATGTGAATGTCGAAGTCTTCGACCGTATCGATGCGGCCGGCAGCTTCCGGGTGATTCTGCTGCAGGGTGATTCGCATTCCGTGCGCCTGGACGGCGATGGCGATGATTTCGCCGAGATCGAAGTGTCGGTGCGCCGTGGCGAGCTTGAGCTCGATCAGGACACACGCTGGTTCGGCAATAATCCGCGCCTTGATGTCACCGTCTATGTCACGGCTCCGGACTTTACCCACATGGATTTCGGCCGCGGTGTCGGCGCTGAAGTGCGCGATTTTGATACCGCAGAGCTTGATCTGGAGATATCTACCGGTGCCGTGGCGCGTCTGACCGGGACGTGTGACGAGCTCGATCTGTCCATGTCGACAGGCGGTGTCCTCTATGCTGACAGCTTTGTCTGCGCGAGGGTTTATGCCCGCGCTTCGACCGGCGCGACCGGCGATGTGCATGCAACCGCGCATGCCGATGTGCGCGCGTCCATGGGGGCCAGCTATGATGTTTATGGCAATCCGGACTACCGCGAACTGCGCTCGACGATGGGGGCCAGCGTGCGTCTGGTCCGCCCGCGCAGCTGATATTGCCTGACCCGATCTGTGCCGGACGGCATTGAGGTGGTTGCGCGCTCGCGGCGAAGCGGGTATACGGCGCGGCTCGAACAGATGGCGTGTGCCATCCCAACAGTTTTCTACCCGGTGGAGAGGCTCATGGCCGTCCCTAAGAGTAAAGTCACGAAATCCAAGCGCGGTTTCCGTCGTAGCCATGATGCCATCAGCAGCACGGCCTATGTCGAGGACAAGGACAGCGGCGAGCTGCGTCGCCCGCACCACGTCGATCTCAAGTCCGGCATGTACCGCGGCAAGCAGATCCTCGAGCCGAAAGACGACTAAACCGTCTTGAGCTTGTTCAAGCGATTTGACGCGGTGGGCCTGGCCCGCCGCGTTTTGCTTTGTCCGGAGCTCAAGGTTCAGCGCCGCGCAGTTGCGACCGGCTGGAAGTCCTCGATATAGGCGACATCCGATGAGGCGGTTCGGGGGACCAGGAAGCTTCTGGCTTCCGATACGCTGCGCACAGCTTTGACCGCATTGCCCAGTCGCATGTTAAGCCGCAACATCTGCTGCAGCGCATAGTGATGTTCGCCCTGGTGCACGATGGCGCTGGTATAGGGCGGTGCGCCGACCAGAATGCGTTCAGCCCGGGCGAGGATGCGATCAACAGCGTCATCCGGATAGCGCGCCTGGCGCAAATCGAGCACGAACTTGGTCTTGCCTTTCAGGAACAGCCAGTCGGTCAGCTTAGCGAATTGCACCGTGGCATCGACACCGCTTTGATCCCCGCTCAGGGCGATATAGACGGCCTTGCCGCCAAATACTTCCCGCACCGTTGCAACGCGGAATTCTTCCCACTTCGACACGCATTCACCCTTGGCCGATTGACGCCGTGAGATTGGGGCATTGCAGTTAAATCCGCGTTATCCCGGGGCTTTGGGAAACAGTCCTTAGAAAATCCGGGTTTTTACAGCTGGGTTAGCGGTAACAAGCTCCGCTTAGGCTTGCGCCCGGCTTCGCCTTGTTTATGAAGCGCGCCAAGACTTTTGCGTTTTTCCAAACGAGAGCTTCCATGACCGCCATTACCGACATCACCGCCCGCGAAATCCTCGACAGCCGTGGCAACCCGACCGTTGAGGTCGATGTCGCGCTGGAGGACGGCAGCTTTGGCCGCGCCGCTGTCCCGTCCGGGGCATCGACCGGTGCCCACGAAGCGGTGGAGATGCGCGATGGCGATACCCGCTATGGCGGCAAGGGCGTGACCAAGGCCATCGACGCGGTCGAAACCGAGATCTTCGAAGCCATCGCCGGTTATGATGCCGAAGATCAGCGCCGTATCGATGAGGTGATGATCGAGCTTGATGGCACCAGCAACAAGGCGCGCCTCGGCGCGAATGCCATGCTCGGTGTCTCCATGGCTATCGCCAAGGCGGCAGCCGACGCCCAGTGCATGCCGCTTTATCGCTATATCGGCGGTCTCAATGCCCGCGTCCTGCCGACCCCGATGATGAATATCCTCAATGGCGGCGCCCATGCGGACAATCCGATCGACTTCCAGGAATTCATGATCATGCCGGTCGGCTCGCCGACCTTCTCCGAAGCCGTGCGTTGCGGCGCGGAAGTCTTTCAGGCGCTCAAGGCCGATCTCAAAGCCAAGGGCCTCAACACCAATGTCGGCGATGAGGGCGGTTTCGCGCCCAATATCGCCACCGCGGAACAGGCGCTCGACGCCGTCATGGCCGCGATCGAGAAGGCCGGTTACAAGCCGGGCGAGGAAGTCGCCCTGGCGCTCGATGTCGCCTCGACCGAGTTCTACAAGAACGGCCGCTATGTGCTCGAAGGCGCCAAGACCGATTACGATGCCGAGGGCTTCTCGCAATATCTCGCCGAGCTGGTCGGCAAATACCCGATTATCTCCATCGAGGACGGCATGGCCGAAGATGACTGGGAAGGCTGGAAGGCGCTGACCGATCGTCTCGACGGCAAGTGCCAGCTGGTTGGCGATGATCTCTTTGTCACCAATCCGGAATGCCTGGCGCACGGCATTGAAGTCGGTGCCGCCAATGCCATCCTCGTCAAGGTCAATCAGATCGGCACGCTGTCGGAAACGCTCGACGCTGTCGATATGGCGCTGCGCTCGGGCTATGGCGCGGTCATGAGCCACCGCTCCGGTGAAACCGAGGATTCGACCATTGCCGATCTCGCCGTCGCCACCAATTGCGGCCAGATCAAAACCGGCTCGCTGGCCCGTTCCGACCGCACCGCGAAGTATAACCAGCTGCTGCGCATTGAAAGCGAGCTGGCAGAGACGGGCGTCTATGCCGGCGACACGGCGGTGAGCTGCTAGTCCCGGGCGGCGCTGCAGTAACGCTTCCTTCACGCTGATCGCGTTACCTAAGTCCATCGACACGGCCAAAAGGCCGGCAATCAGGATGGACCGGTGGACGCGATCAAGCGCCTCATTCCCAGTTTCTTTCTCGCACTCGCGATTGCCTATTTCGGCTATCACGCGCTGACCGGTGAGCAGGGTGTGTTGAACTGGCTCGTGGTCGAGGCGGAGATCCGCGAGGCCGAAACCGAGCTGGCGGTCGCCACGGCCCAGCGTGAAGGGCTGGAAGAAACCGCAGCGCGCCTGCGGTCCGACAGCCTGGATCTCGACTATCTCGAAGAGCGCGCCCGCGACGTCCTCAATGTCGCGCATCCGCGTGAATTTATTGTCGAGATCGAGCCTGACGAACAGCGCTGACCGCCTCGTATAAATTTCGCACGCGGAATTAAATCTCCAGGTCGTTTCAAGTGTAACCACATTTTATTTCGCCGGGTGCTTGCAGCGCCGGGCGCAATTCTGTTATGGCCGATACGAAACATCCGGGAGCGCGGAAACAATTTCGCGAGCAAAAGAATGGCCACGAAGCGTAGCAGCTCGAAATCGACCTCTAAAGAACAGATGCTTGCCTATTATCGCGAGATGCTGCTGATGCGGCGTTTCGAGGAAAAAGCAGGTCAGCTTTATGGCATGGGCCTGATCGCTGGCTTCTGTCACCTCTATATCGGCCAGGAAGCGGTGGTGACCGGGATCCAGGCCGCGCTGGAAGAGGGCGACCAGGTTATTACCGGGTATCGCGATCACGCGCACATGCTCGCCTGCGGCATGGATCCCAATGGGGTCATGGCCGAGCTGACCGGACGCGAGGGCGGCTATTCGCGCGGCAAGGGCGGCTCGATGCACATGTTCTCCCGCGAGAAGAACTTCTATGGCGGTCACGGTATTGTCGGGGCCCAGGTCTCGATCGGCACCGGTCTGGGCTTTGCCAACTGGTACAAGGACAATGGCAAGATCTCTGTCGCTTACTTCGGCGATGGCGCAGCCAATCAGGGCCAGGTCTATGAGAGCTTCAACATGGCCAAGCTCTGGGACCTGCCGGTCATCTTCGTGATCGAGAATAACCAGTACGCCATGGGCACGGCGGTCAAGCGCGCCTCCTCGGAAACCCATCTCTACAAGCGCGGCATTTCCTTCGCCATCCCGGGCGAGGAAGTGGACGGCATGGACGTGGAAGCGGTCCGCAAGGCCGCCGAAAAGGCCGCCAAGCACGCCCGCTCCGGCAAGGGTCCGTACATTCTGGAAATGAAGACCTACCGCTATCGCGGCCACTCCATGTCCGACCCGGCCAAATACCGCACCCGCGACGAGGTCGATGAAATGCGCACGCATCACGATCCGATCGACATGGTCAAAGCCAAGATTATCGACAAGGGCTGGTCGACCGAAGAGGACCTCAAGGCGATCGACAAAGAGGTCAAGGCGATCGTCAACGCCTCCGCCGAATTTGCCAAGGAGAGCCCGGAGCCCGATCCGAGCGAGCTCTACACCGACGTGCTGGTGGAGGCGTAAGCCATGAGCGCTCTCACCAAGGAATTCCTCGCTGACTGGCACAAGGCCGTCAAACACCGCGATCGCGAACTGCTCTCCTCGATCATTGCCGAGGGCTGTGAGCTGCGCTCGCCGGTGGTCTGGAAGCCGACGGCGGACAAGGACTATCTCTTACACATCCTGATGGGTGTGATCACCGTCGTGGAAGGTTTTGAATACCGCGATGAGTGGATCAAGGAGAATGAGATCATTCTCGAATTTACCGGCACAGTGGACGGCAAGGGCCTGACCGCGATCGACCGCATCACGCTGGACGAAAACGGCAAGATGGTCTGCATCGAGGTGATGATGCGCCCGCTCAACACGCTGATCGAGTTCGCCACCCGCATGCGCGAACACGCGCTGGCTTACAAGCCGGACAATGCCGCCAATGCCTAAACACCTGGCGCAATATAATGTCGCCAAGATGCGCGGTGCGGGGGATGATCCGGTGATGGATGATTTCAGCGCGGCCGTGCCTGGGATTCACAAGCTGGCGCAGCGCTCGCCGGGCTTTGTTCGCCTCATCGATGATGGCGGCTACAAGCCCTGGGGCGATGAGCAGGTTCTGCCCAATCTGACCGTCTGGGAAAGCCTCGAGGCGCTCAAGACCTTTACCTACCGCACCGCGCATGGGGAGATTTTCTCCAAACGCGACAAATGGTTCGTGCCGCTCGGCCGCCCGCACAACGTGCTCTGGTGGTTCGAGGATGACGGGACGGGCCCGGATTTCGAGGACGCCACGCGGCGCCTTGACCATCTCAACGAACACGGACCGACGGCGCAGGCTTTCTCCTTCGGCGTCCCCTTTGATGCAGACGGCCAGCCGCTGGCCAAGCTTACTTCCAACAGGACCCAAGCTCATGTCGATTGAAATCCTGATGCCCGCGCTCTCTCCGACCATGGAAGAGGGCACGCTTGCCAAGTGGAATATCAAGGAAGGTGACAGCGTCGAGAGCGGCGATGTCATCGCCGAGATCGAGACCGACAAGGCGACGATGGAAGTCGAAGCCGTGGAAGAGGGCGTCGTCGCCAAGCTTCTCGTCGCCGAGGGCACGGAAGGCGTGAAGGTCAATGCCGTCATCGCCATCCTGGCCGAAGACGGTGAGGATGTGTCCGCCGCGGCTACCGCGCCGGCACCGGCCGCTGAAGCACCGGCTGCAAAGGCTCCGGCTGAGCCTGAGCCGGCCCCGGCTGCGGCCACCCCGGCGATCGATGAACGCCCGGCCATGATGGCCGCCAACGTCGCCTCGCTGTCTGATCCGGATGTGCCGGCGGGTACGAATATGGTCGAGACCACGGTGCGCGATGCGCTGCGTGATGCCATGGCGGAAGAAATGCGCCGTGACGACACCGTCTTCGTCTTGGGCGAGGAAGTGGCTGAGTACCAGGGCGCCTACAAGGTCACCCGCGAGCTGCTGCAGGAATTCGGTCCCAAGCGCGTCGTCGACACGCCGATCACCGAGCACGGTTTTGCCGGCCTGGGTGTCGGTGCGGCCTTCAACGGTCTCAAGCCGATCGTCGAATTCATGACCTTCAACTTCGCCATGCAGGCGATCGACCACATCATTAACTCTGCCGCCAAGACGCTCTACATGTCCGGCGGCCAGATGGGCTGCCCGATCGTCTTCCGCGGTCCCAACTCGGCCGCCAGCCGTGTGGGCGCCCAGCACTCCCAGGACTTCTCGGCCTGGTATGCCAATGTCCCGGGCCTGAAAGTCATCGCCCCGTGGGATGCCGCCGATGCCAAGGGCCTGTTGAAGGCCGCGATCCGCGATCCCAACCCGGTCGTCTTCCTCGAGCACGAGCTGGTCTATGGCGAGAGCTTCGATGTGCCGGAGATGGATGATTACGTCCTGCCGATCGGCAAGGCCAAGATCCGCCGCGAGGGCACGGACGTCACCATCACCGCGCATTCGCGCATGGTCGGTTTCGCCCTGGAGGCTGCTGAAATTCTCGCCGGTGAAGGCATTTCCGCCGAGGTCATCGACCTGCGTACCCTGCGCCCGCTCGATACCGATACCATCGTGCAGTCGGTGATGAAGACCAATCGTCTCGTCACCGCCGAGGAGGGCTGGGGCCGTATGGGTGTCGGCGCGGAAATCGCTGCCGTGGTCACAGCGGAAGCCTTCGACTATCTCGACGCCCCGCCGGCCCGCGTGCACCAGGAAGACGTGCCGTTGCCCTATGCCGGCAATCTGGAAAAACTCTCGCTCCCGGGCACGGACGATATTGTGGCAGCGGCGAAGGCCGTTTGTTACGCGGAGTAGGCTGTGTTCGATTTTTCGAAATCAGAATTCAGGGAGTGGAAGCCAGCGATTCCGCCCGGGCCGTACGACTTCATCTCCTGTCACGCGGAACTCGGGGAGCTTTCGCTGAAACTGATGTCGCGCGCAAATGATCGCCAAGACTCTTTTGCCTGTGAGTTCGTCTCCACGCCGCTCTGGCACTGCATAGTCGAGGATGAGAGGCACCAAGACCAGCTCTTGCGTTTGACGTCGGTCAACATGTTTGAAGTGCTCAATTCCCCTGTCATCTCCGGTTTTGTCGAGAATGAGATTGTTTTTGACAAGCCGGACGCGAAGGCTCGGCATTGGGTTATTCTGACCATACAGGAATGCATTCACATTCTCGCGCTGGATGAACCAAAGGTGCGAACGATTTTCGGCGAGGATACATGACCAACACCCCGCAAAAATCCTGGCGCCATGGCGAGTGCCACTGTGGCGAGGTCGCGTTCAAGGTGAACCTGCCCGACGCCGTGGTTGCCCTGTCGTGCAATTGCTCGATCTGCGCCAAGACCGGCTTTATCCATCTCATCGTGCAAAAGCCCGACTTCGCCATTGAGCGCGGGGCGGAAAGCCTGACGACCTACACATTCGGCAGCCATACGGCCAAACACACCTTCTGTTCCAAATGCGGGGTGAAGGCCTTCTACGTGCCGCGCTCGCATCCCGACAGCTGGTCGGTCAATCTGCGCTGCCTCGATGCCGACGCTGATCTCCAGCTGCGCTTTGAAGAGTTCGACGGCGCCAACTGGGAAGACAATATCGCCCAGATTGAAGGCGAGGCGGGGCGGGCGTGATGCACGGCCTGGCCAGCATACGCACTTCCTCGCCCTTGATGGGCGAGGTCCCGCCAAGCGGGGGAGTGGGTGCGCGCCGAAGGCGTACCAGGACTCCTGCCGCACCCCATCCGAGCCCGCGCTTCGCGCAGTCCCGCCTGTCCGGTCTAGGCAAAGGCAGGGCTCGCCGGGAGGCTGCTGCATGATGTCTGAACTGCAATCTCGCTGTCACGCTCAGGCCGGGTTCGCCCCGGCAGATTTCCGCGGTCAAACACCGCGGGGGTGGGCGTTTGCGCGGTTGCAGTCCGGGCAGACCCGTGTTCCCGCTTTGCATCGGGGACAGATATGAAAATCAGCCAATTCCTGCTGGCCGGCGTGAGTGCGCTGGGCCTGAGTTCCATTGCCTTCGCCCAAGAGACCGCTATGGCCGAGTGCGACGGCAGCTATCCGCTCGCCACCGCGAGCAATCCGGCATCGCTGGGCTGGACGGCAGAGGAACTCGCCGGTCTCGAAGCGCTCGCCAATGAGCTGCAATCCACCGCCATGATGGTGGTGCAGGGCGGCGAGGTCGTTTTCAGCCATGGCGAGACCGAGCGGCTGATCATGGTCCACTCGCTGCGCAAATCTCTAATGAGTGCGCTGATCGGTTTTGCCGTCGATCAGGGCGCGCTCGATCTTGATGCCACGCTGGCCGATCTGGGTATTGATGATCTGCCTGGCCTGACCGAGCAGGAGCGCGCCGCCACGGTGCGCGATGTCATCATGTCCCGCTCCGGGGTTTATATCCCCTCGGCAGCCGAGACCCCGCAAATGCGCGAAAGCCGCCCGGAGCGCGGCCAATACGCGCCGGGTGAGCACTGGTATTACAATAACTGGGACTTCAACGTCGCCGGTCATATTTTCGAGCGCGTCACCAACCGCAATTACAATACCGTGTTCGACGATCTCTTTGCGCAGACGCTGTGCATGCCCGATTTCGACGTGTCCGAGACCTATCGCCAGCACGCGCCCGGTACGATGTTTACCGCCTATCACATGCGGACCTCGGCCCGGGACATGGCCCTGTTTGGCCAGCTCTTCCTGCAGAACGGTCAATGGAATGGCCAAGCCATCCTGTCGGAAGACTGGGTCAGCGAAAGCACGCAAACCACCTCGCAAACCGGTTGGCCGGGCCCGTGGATGGGCGGCTATGGCTATATGTGGTGGCGCCCGGCCGATGATGCCGTGGCCGAGGAAAACGGCCTTCCGGCCGATATGTATACCGGCGCCGGTTATGGCGGCCAGTATGTCACCGTGGTTCCGTCACTGGACCTGGTGATTGTGAACCGTATGAATACTGACATCCCCGACGGCCCGCGCATGGGCGGCCGGGATTACACACGCGTCCTCCAGACGATCACGGCCGCTGCCGCGATCGAATAGCTGAGAGGGCTCTTTTAGGAGCTGATTATGCCGGTCGAAATCCTGATGCCCGCGCTCTCGCCGACCATGGAAGAGGGCACGCTTGCAAAGTGGAATATCAAGGAAGGCGACACCGTTGAAAGCGGTGACGTGATTGCCGAGATCGAGACCGACAAGGCGACGATGGAAGTCGAGGCGGTCGACGAGGGCAAGGTCGGCAAGATCCTCGTCGCCGAGGGGACGGAGGGCGTGAAGGTCAATGCGCTGATCGCGCTCCTGCTCGAAGACGGCGAGGATGCCTCGGCGCTGGACGCTCCGGCACCCAAGGCGGACAGCAAGCCCGCCGCAAGCGCACCGGCTGCGAGCGAAAAGCCCGTCGCATCCGCGCCGAAAGCAGACGCCAAACCCGCGCAAAGCGCACCGAAATCGGACGCTGACCGGGTGTTGTCCTCACCCCTGGCGCGCCGGATCGCCGCCGATAACAAGCTCGATTTGTCCGCCCTGGAAGGCTCCGGCCCGCGCGGCCGCATTATCAAGCGTGACGTGGAAGCCGCACTCAGCGCACCGAAAGCCGCCCCGGCACCCGCACCATCCGCACCGAAAGCCGCCCCGACGCCCGCAGCGAGCGCGCCGGCTGCCGCAGCCAGTGCTCCGGCCGACATGGGTGACGATCCCTTGGCAAAATTCGGTATTTCTTCAGACCGTTACCGCCTGATCAACGCCGACAATGTGACCAAGATCTCGGCCAAGCGTCTGACCGAAAGCTTCCGCGATATTCCGCATTTCCCGCTCAATATGGATCTGGAAATCGACGCGCTGATGGCCTTCCGCAAACAGGTCAATGAACGCGCCGCCGCGGATGGCGACAAGGTCTCGGTCAATGACATCCTGATCAAGGCCTCCGGACTGGCCCTGCGCAAGGTGCCCGAAGCCAATGCTTCCTGGGTCGGTGATGGCCGGATTGCCCGTCACAAGGTCGCCGACGTCTCCGTTGCAGTGGCCATTGAAGGTGGCCTGATCACCCCGATCGTGCGCGGCGCCGGCGGCAAGGGGCTGGTGCAAATTTCCCGTGATATGAAAGACTTGGCAGCCCGTGCCCGGGACCGCAAGCTGAAGCCGGAGGAGTTCCAGGGCGGATCCTTCTCGATCTCCAATCTCGGCATGTTCGGGATCAAAAGCTTCTCCTCCATCATCAACCCGCCTCAGGGCATGATCCTGTCTGTCGGTGCGGGTGAGAAACGTCCGGTGGTCAAGGATGATGCGCTGGCCATCGCGACGGTGATGAGCGTCACCCTGACCTGTGATCACCGGGTGGTCGACGGCGCGACCGGTGCGCGCTGGCTGGCCGCGTTCAAGGGCTTTGTCGAAGACCCGATGACCATGCTGATGTGATCACTCAGCCGGGCTTGTCCTCAGTGGCGGGTTTCACTCTATAGTGCACGAACGGAGGATGAGATGACCGTCAAAACGATTTCCCTGGTGGAAAAACACGCCCTGTTTTCCGAGCCTTGGTCACCCAAGCGTATCGCCACGGTTGATGATTACGAGATCAAGCTGGCCAAGGCGTCGGGGGCGTTTGACTGGCACAAGCATGATGAGGAAGACGAGCTTTTTGTCATCATCAAAGGCATCTTGCACATCGAAATCGAAGGCCAGGACACAATCGTGCTCGGGCCGGGTGAAATGTGCGTGATCCCGAAAGGTGTACGTCATCGCCCCGTGGCGGGCACGGAGGTGGTCGATCTCTTGTTGATGGAAAAACGCGGTGTGACCAATACCGGCGATAACCCCGACAGCGATCTGACCCAGGTGATCGAGGACCTCTAGCGGGCCGCCTGTAGCGATAAACGGCCCGCCCGAAGACTTCGGCGTTCGTCAAAGATTGAAATGCTTCAGGGCATTACGGGCAATCTCTTCGCCCCACTCCTGGACGAAATGCCCGCCGTCGGCCACTTCCATGGGGTCCGGGCAATTGCGGATAAGCCGGCGCAGGGCCTGCATGGCCGGCGGACCAAGAACCGGGTCCTGCATGCCGATGGCCATGAAGCTCTCGCCGTTCCAGTCGTCTTTCCAGAACTTCGCTGCGGCAAGACCGGTATCGACCCCCTCCATGTCCGGATCCGTCTGAACCAGTGCTGGAAAGCGCCGCACCCCGGCCTTGTATTCCGGCCCGGGGAAGGGCGCGTCATAGGCGGCAATCTCCGCCTCGGTCAGGATCGGGGTCGAACGTTTCATTAGCTCGCCGACATTGAAGTCGGGCGTGTTGGCGACATAGTCGCGCCAGGCATTGAAACCCTCGCCGGCCGGACGGCCAGTGCCGATGGCGGTATTCATGACCAGCAGTCGGGTGAAGCGATCCGGATAGTCCATCGGCAGGGTCAGGCCGAGAAGACCACCCCAATCCTGGCAGACCAGGCAGACATCTTCGAGCTTCATCCGCTCGAGGAAGGCTTTGAGCATGTTGCGGTGGAAATGAAAGCTGTAGTCGGCATCGGCGACCGGTTTGTCGGAGCGGCCGAAACCGAAAAAGTCCGGCGCGACCACGCGGGCCCCGGCTTCGAGAAAGACCGGGATCATCTTGCGATAGAGGAAGGCCCAGCTCGGCTCGCCATGCAGGCACAGGAAGACAGGTGCACCGGATTTCGGTCCTTCATCGACATAATGCATGCGCATGCCCTCATAACCGGGCAGGTCGTCGATATAATTGGGTTCGTAGGGCCAGTCGGGCAGATCGGCAAACCGGTCATCCGGGGTGCGGACAATGTCGAGCGTCATGGTCATGGGAGCCTCCCTTTATCATTTGGCCAACACCCTAAGCGGCGGATCTGGGGGGAGACAAATATAATTGGTGATCCGGGCTCGCATCGCGGCTATGCGCCAATACCGACCGGACCGATCCAGCCCGTTCTATCTATCACTCTGCATTCGAAACTAAATTCGAGATCTTCGCTTCCGGCGGCATTGATCAAGTGGTGCGGCACTGCTATCGAGCAATAAGAGTTAGCGCTATACTTCGTATGTAAAGAAAGGCTCCGGCATGGCGGGTACCAGCTTCGACGTGATTATTATCGGCGGCGGTCCGGGTGGTTATGTGGCAGCCATTCGCGCAGCCCAGCTCGGTCTCAAGACGGCAGTTGTCGAGCGCGAGCATCTCGGCGGCATCTGCCTGAACTGGGGCTGTATCCCGACCAAGGCGCTGTTGCGGACGTCGGAAGTCTATCACCTGATGCACAATGCCAAGGATTTCGGCCTGTCTGCAGAGAAGATCAGCTTCGACATTGAAGCGGTGGTCAAGCGCTCGCGCGGTGTGGCCGGCCGGCTGTCCGGCGGTGTTGCCATGCTGTTGAAGAAAAACAAGGTCACCGTGATCGACGGGGAGGCCAAGCTGGCCAAGACGGCAGGAACGCCGGACGTGCTGGTGGGCAAGGAACGCTATAAGGCCAAGCATGTCATCATCGCCACCGGTGCGCGGGCCCGCACCGTACCGGCTGCCGGGCTTGAGCCTGATGGCGACAAGATATGGACCTATAAAGAAGCGATGACGCCGAAGACCATGCCGAAATCGCTTCTGGTCATCGGCTCTGGCGCAATCGGGATCGAGTTTGCCAGCTTCTACAAAACCATGGGCGCGGATGTGACCGTGGTGGAGATGATGGATCGCGTCTTGCCGGTTGAAGACGCCGAGATTTCCAAGTTCGCAGCCAAGGCTTTCACCAAGCAGGGCATGAAGCTGATGACGTCGGCCCAGGTGGAAAAACTGGTCAAGGAAGCCGGCGGGGTCAAAGTCCATGTCAAGGACGCCAAGGGCAAGGTCCAGGTCGTCGAAGTGGAGAAGGTCATCCTCGCCATCGGCATTCAGGGCAATACCGAAGGGCTTGGCCTGGAGGCTGTCGGAGTGAAAACCGACCGGGGCCATATCATCAATGATGGTTTCGGACGCACCAATGTGCCCGGCGTCTACGCGATCGGCGACGTAGCGGGTCCGCCCTGGCTGGCGCACAAGGCCAGCCATGAAGGCGTCGTCTGTGTCGAGAAGATCGCCGGTGAGGCGGTTCACCCGTTCGAGACAGGCAATATCCCGGGCTGTACCTATTGCCACCCCCAGGTCGCCTCCGTCGGCCTGACCGAGGCCAAGGCCAAGGAAGCCGGTCATGAGGTCAAGGTCGGGCGGTTCTCCTTCGTCGGCAATGGCAAGGCCATCGCACTTGGCGATGACCAGGGCCTGGTCAAAACCGTGTTTGACGCCAAGACCGGTGAATTGCTCGGGGCGCACATGGTCGGGGCCGAAGTGACCGAGATGATCCAGGGCTATGTCGTTGCGCGGCAGCTGGAGACGACGGAAGAGGACCTTATGCACACGGTCTTCCCGCACCCGACCCTGTCGGAAATGATGCATGAGAGCGTGCTGGACGCCTATGGCAAGGTTATCCATATGTAAGCCTGCAGTCTAAGCAGGACCAATTCATGGATGACGCGGCCGGTCCCAGGCATATTTTCTTCGCTGCAGTGCTTGTGGGCGCTGTGCTGGCTTTGATGGCGGGTGCCTATAACCTCGGCTAAGCAATTGGAAAAGAACGCGCTTTGGCGGAGAAAGCGGCGGACGTAGCCGCTAGATCCGAGCGCTCGGAATAACCCTGCTCGCAAAGGGGGGAATTATGCCGATACGTTCCCTGCATCCGATTCCCCGAGCGTGTGCATCATAAGCTCAAGATACGCGCATCAGGCGCATCGGGAGCGAAAAATGCATAAGCTGATCTTGGTCGCCACGACCGCACTGGCCGTTTCGGCCTGTACCTATTCCCACCATGGTTCCGGCGATGATCGCTCGATCGAAGGCGCCGGCCTTGTGGCCTCGCGCAATGTCGATATCGCCGGCGATGCCGAGTTCGCGGGCATGATTGTGCGCGTCAATGGTGATGTCGGGCGTAACCTGTCCATGGCCGGGGCCACGGTGCGGTCCGATGCCAAGGTCGGCGGTGATCTGGAAGCGGCGGCCGCACGCTTGCGCTTTACCGGCGAAGTTGATGGGGATGCCGAGCTTGCCGGTGCCTCAATCGATATCGATGCGACCTTCCACAACAACGTCTCCATGGCCGGTGCCAAGATCGAACTGGACGGCCTTATCGAAGGCGAGCTCGAGATCTTCGGCCATAATGTCGAACTCAAGGGTGATGTCATGGGGCCGGTGGAGATGATCGGCGAGGGCGATGAAGGCAATGGCAGCCTGGTGCTCTCTGGCCGTTTCATGTCCGGCGGTACCTTCTGCGCCAGCGAGATCGAGATCAAGCGCAGCGCCGAGTTCAGCGGTGATTTCGTCTTCGCCGCTGATGCAGAGCCGGCCAATCTCCCGGCCAGTGCCGTGTTCGAAGCGCTGGACGGCCGCGAATGCGACCGTATCGATCTCTAATCGGCCGAGATCAGGAACAAAAAAGGCCCGGCGCAAACCGCCGGGCCTTTCTCGTTTTAGGCTTGGAATTACTGGGCAGGTTCCGGCTGAGCCGGCGCGGCTGGCGCCGCCATGGCTTCCTCTGCGGTGCGCTGAACCCGTCCATAATCGGTTTTGCCGGTGCCGAGCACCGGGACCTCATCGACAACGATGATTTTCTTCGGGATCGCCAGCTCGGTGACGCCATGGTTCTTGGCGAAAGACACGAGGCTGGCCCGGTCAGCGTCTTTCTGTGTGGTCAACAAAATGATCTGCTCGCCCTTGCGCTTGTCTGGCAGAGCCGCTGCCGCATGCATGCTGTCCGGCCAGAGCGAGTTGGCGCAGTTTTCAACCACAGCCAATGAGACCATTTCCCCGCCCAGCTTGGCGAAGCGTTTGACGCGGCCACGGATCCGCAGGAAGCCATCCTTGTCGATGCTGACGATATCACCCGTGTCGTGCCAGCCTTCCATCGGCGCTTCCAGCACCAGAGGGGCGGACGGGCGGATATAGCCCTTCATGATGTTGGGTCCGCGGATGTGAAGCTGACCGCCATCATCAATACCGTTGACGCTGACCAGCTTGGCCTGGCAGCCCGGAAGCAGCTGGCCGACCGTACCCGGCTTGTTATTCTCCGGCTGATTGACCGCAAGAACAGGAGCCGCCTCGGTCAGCCCGTAGCCTTCGACAATCTCAAGACTGAAATTGCGCTTCAGCGCGGTTCGCGTTTCGTCTTTCACGCGCTCAGCGCCACAGACCGCCATGCGCAGGGATTTGAGATCTTCCTGATCCGCGGCGCGGGCGTACTGATTGATGAAGGTGTCCGTAGCAAACAGGATAGTGGAACCCGTTTCCGCGACACGCTTGACGATCGTCTTCGCCTGCAGCGGGGTTGGATGACAAACCGCCGGTATGCCCAGATTAAGCGGCAGCAGGACGCCGCCTGTCAGGCCAAAACAGTGGAAGGTCGGCATCGGGTTGAAAACCACGTCATCCGGGAAGAGCTGGATATGGTCCCGGACCTGTTCGACATTGGCGAGCAGGTTGGCATGGGACAGCACAACGCCTTTCGGCTCGCCTTCGGTGCCCGATGTGAAAAGATAGACTGCGGCGTCATCCGGGGATGGCCAGGCACGGACCGCCCAGGGTGCGACCATGCCGATGGCAGCCGCCACCTTGTCCATCGTCGACAGATTCTCGCGCACATCCTCCAGGTAGATCATCTCATGATCGCGCGCGAGCTCGGCTTCCAGGTCGTGTAGCTCACCCAGCTCGATGAAACGACGAGCGGTCACAATGCGTTTGCACTGGCTTGCTTTACAGGCCGATTTCAATGCCCGGTCACCGGCGGTGAAGTTCAACATGGCCGGGACGCGGCCATATGCCGAGATCGCGAAGAAGGAGATGATGGCGCCAACGCCCGTCGGCAGCAGGATGGCTACCGCTTCGCCGGGTTCCGTCCCTGCTTTCAGGGCGTGGCCGAGCGCATAGGATGCTTTGACCAGGTCATTATAGCTGAGCTCGCGGCCATCAGCGTCGATCGCGGCGATCTTCTTGCCGCCATATCGGCCCTTTGAATGCAGCAATGCCTGAAAGACTGATTTACGAATCCGTCCTTCGTTAAAGTTCGCGCCGGTATAGATGGTATCGGCGAGGCCGGCCGGTTCCGGAGCAGTTTCCGGTGCCGGATCGGCGGCTGTTTGATCAGCCATATATGTCCTCCCACTTGCGCCGATTCGTTGTGGCGCATTGTTTTTCTGCCGTGGATATTACTCCGCCGGGGCGGGTAGGGAAGTCCTGATACCATTCGCAAGGCGCTGTATCCGCGCGCGATTTCTCGTAAAACAAGAATAATTTATCGATAAACAAAAAATCGCTTGATATCGTTTTTCGATAATGTATGGTCCGCATGAACGCTGGGGAGCGTCATAGACCTTGCCGCAAGGGTTGCGGGCGGGGCTGATACGGGAGTTTGGGACATGCGCAAGGCATGGCTTCTGGCAGGCGTCATGACGGCGTCGCTGGCAACATCGGGCTGCGTTGTCGTGGTTGGCGATGATGGTGACGGCAAGAGCTGGTCTAACCACAGTTACAGCGAAGGATTTCAGGTCCTTGACCGCAATGGCGACTACAGCCGGATCGGTGGGGACATCAATCTTCGCGGTCGTATCGGCGGCGATCTCAGCCTGATCAGCGGCGATGTTGACGCCGACGAGCTCGAGGTTGGCGGCGATGTCTCTATCGCGGCGGGTGATGTTGATTTCACCGGCTCAGTCGATGGCGAAGTTTCCATCGCAGGCGGTGATGTGAACTGGCTTGGCTCTGCGGGTGGTGAATTTGCCATCGCGGCCGGTGAGTTGACCGTTCGCGGTGATATCGGTGGCGAAGCGGCGATGGCCGCAGCCAATATGCATCTCGACGCGGATTTTGCCGACGAGGTCGTTGCCCAGGCGGACGAAATGCTGGTCGAGGGCCGCATTGCCGGTCCGGTCCGCTTGGTTGCAGCTGACGAAATTCGACGCCGCCGGATGGATGATCCCGATCATGGCCTGATCGAAATTGCCGCGGATCTTCAGCGCGGCGGTGAGATTTGTGCCCGGACTGTCGTCTTCGAACCGGGTGCGCGACTTGGCGACACGCTGCAGGTCTGGGCGGAAACCGAACCGACTTTGCCGTCGAGCATTGATAGCCGTCTGGTCGATTTCGAATATCGCGACGACCGCGACTGCGACACCATTCTCGACTAGTCGATATCCACAATAAGGAACCTGACCGCCGGGGGGCGCAGGGAGTAAAAATCATGGATTTCAAAAAGCTTATCATGGCCGGGGGGCTGGCCTTAGCTGTTCTTACCGGGGCTGCCCAGGCGCAGATCATCGGCGGCGACGTGGTCGTCGATGGCAGTCGTGACGATGTCATTTTCCTCGGTGGTGAGATGCAGGTCTCCGGCACCGTTGAAGGTGATGTGTTCGGCATGGCGGGCGATGCCCGGATTGATGCCAATGTCACCGGCGACGTCCAATTCTTCGGCGGTGACCTGACCCTTGCGGGTACGGTGGCCGGCGAAGTCGACGCGGCAGCGGGCGATATCAGCATTTCCGCCGATGTCGGAAATGACGTCAACGCGGCGGCCGGCGATGTGACGGTCACCGGTAATGTCTCCGGCGACCTGAACGCGGCGGGTGGCTCCGTTGATGTGCATGGCTCTGTCAGCGGTGAAACCCATCTTGCCGGCGGCCATGTCCTGCTCGCTCCGGACAGCCAGTATGCCGGTTCCGTCGAGATTATCGGCGGCCTGATCGAATTTGAGGGCGTTGCCCGCGATCGCGTTGAAATCGAAGCGGAAGAGGTCGTACTGGCCGGCCGTTTCGAAGGTGATGTCGAAATTCTCGCAGAGCAGGTTCGCATTGCGCCGAGTGCTGTGGTCACCGGCACGTTGCAAATCGAAGGCCCGACCGAGCCGCTGGTAGAAGCCGGGTCCAGTGTTGCTGTGCTCGACTACACCCAGCGAGACTTTGATTTCGAAAAGGAAAACCTCGACGAGTTCGACGTCGACTTCGATTTCGATGGCCCGCTCAATTTCGCCATCGGTGTCGGGGAAAACATTCCTGCAGCCTTCCTGGCGACCGCTTTCGTTATCGGTCTCCTGATTGCCCTGATGTCGCCGAAGGGTCTGCGCGGCATGACGTCGGCCTTCCGTCGCCGTCCGGTTTCTGCGCTCTTCCTTGGTGCCATTGGCATCCCGATGGTCTTCCTGATCATCCTGGTGGTGATTGTCTTGCTGATGGCGACGGTTATCGGCATCCCGCTGGCGATCCTGCTGCTGGTGATGCTGCCCTTCATCTATATCGGCTTCATGGCGATTGGCGGTTTCGCGATCGGGGACCTGATCTTCAACCGCAATTATCCCAATGCCGGTCTCGGCCTGGCCCTGCGTGCGGCGTCGCTGCTGGTGGTCCTAGTCGCGGTCTATGTGCTCGGCTTTGCACCGGGACTGGGCGTGCTGATCGGTACGATTGTGCTGGCTATCGGTATCGGGTCCTGGCTGTTGTCCTTCGGGCGGCATCCCGATGGCCGTGACGACCGCCAAGACGAGCCTGCCGAGGCCCCGCGCAAGGATCCCGCACCGGCAGATGACGGCGCGGTTACAGAAAGCGAAGGGTGACCCCAGGAAAAGTAGGCGTTACATAGTCCCCGGAACAGAAAGTCCGCGTCTGCGGCACCGAAGGGGACACATGCGTAAGCTTACCGTTATTGCACTGGCTGCAGCCGTCGCGACGCTCAATGTCGCGGCGGCTCAGCCTATTCGTCAGACAACAAATGACTGGCGTGATGCGTTTCGCCAGCTTGAGGACGAAGATTGGCCGACACCGAACCGTGAACGCCGGGCCACCGGCGCTCCCGGGCCGGATTACTGGCAGCAGGACGTCGATTACGACATCGATATCCACCTCAATGAGCGCACCAAGGTCCTGACCGGGACTGCGACAGTCACCTACACCAATAACGCGCCGGACGAGCTCGACTTTCTCTGGTTCCTGCTCGATCAAAACCGCTTCCGCGATGATTCGATCGCGGTCATGACCGAAACCGTTGGCGGCGGCGGACGGGCGGCTTCGCGCGTTGGCGGATCCATGCCGGAAGGCATGTCAGCCTATTCGGTGCGTCGCCGCGACCGCCTCGAAAATGACGGTTACGGGTTCAATATTACGGCCGTCACCGATGCCGCCGGGGCCGACATGGACCACACCATTGTCGACACGCTGATGCGGATCGATCTCGATGACACCCTGCAAACCGGCGACAGCGTAACCTTTACCATTGAGTGGAATTACCGCCTGATCGAGACCCAGGTGGTCGGTGGCCGGGCCGGTTGGGAATGTTTTGAGGAAACCGGTGATACCGGCGGCGATTGTATCTACCAGATCGCTCAGTGGTTCCCGCGCGCGGCCGTGTTCTCCGATTATGAAGGCTGGCACAACAAGGCCTTCCTGGGCCGCGGTGAATTCGGTCTCGAGTTCGGCGATTACAATGTTTCCATCACCGTGCCGCAGGACTTCATCGTCTCGGCAACGGGTGTGCTGCAGAACCCCGAAGACGTGCTGACGCAGTCCCAGCGTCAACGGCTGGACGAGGCGCGCACCGCTGATGAGCCGGTGTTCATCGTAACCCCGTCCGAGGCCCGCGCCAATGAACGCCGCGGAACCCGCTCGGAAGCCACCTGGGAGTTTTTCGCAGAGAACGTCCGCGATTATGCCTGGGCTGGGTCGCGTAAATTCATCTGGGATGCGGTCGGCGTGGAACAGGACGGTGAGGGCGAGGCGCCCGATCTCGTCATGGCCATGTCTTTCTATCCCAATGAAAGCGAGCCGCTCTGGTCAAGCTTCTCGACCCGGGCGGTTGAGCACACGCTCGACGTCTATAATTCCTTTGCCTTCCCGTATCCCTATCCCGTGGCGCAATCGATCGCCGGGCCGCAGGGCGGGATGGAATACCCGATGATCACCTTCAATGGCGGCACCTATGGCCGGCCGGTTGAGGATGAAGACGGCAATCTGTCCTACTCGCTACGCGCCAAGCGGGGCCTGATCGGCGTTATTATCCACGAGATCGGGCATATCTATTTCCCGATGATCGTGAACTCTGATGAGCGCCAATGGACCTGGATGGATGAGGGGCTGAACTCCTTCCTGCAGTTCGAGGCGGAACGGCTCTGGGAGGAGGATTTCCCGGTCCGCCGTGGTGATCCGCATACGATTACGTCCTACATGGTCTCGCGTAATCAGATGCCGATCATGACGCAGTCGGATTCCATCCTCCAGTTCGGCCCCAATGCCTACTCCAAGCCGACGATCGCGCTGGTGATCCTGCGCGAAACCGTCCTCGGTCGCGAATTGTTCGACGAGGCCTTCCGCACCTATGCCCGCCGCTGGCGGTTCAAGCGGCCGACGCCCTATGATTTCTTCCGCACTATGGAAGAGGTTTCCGGCGTGGATCTGGACTGGTTCTGGCGCGGCTGGTTCTACTCGACCGATCATGTCGATATCTCTATCGACCGGGTGATCGAGGGAACGCTGGACACCCAAAACCCGGCAATCGAAAACGCGCTCGACGCGCAGGTCGAGGCCCAACGCGCTGAGAGCCTGACCCAGGTGCGCAATCGCGAGAACGGTCTTTCGACCTACGCCGATAGCAATCCGGAAGTGATCGAATTCTACTCGCGCACGGATCGCCATGCGGTCACCAATCGCCAAAGCGAGGCCTATGAGCGGTTCCGCGACGGGCTGGAAGCCTATGAGGAAGAGATCATCGATCGCGGCGATCGCTTCTACTATGTCGACCTGTCCAATCAGGGCGGGGTGGTGATGCCGGTCATCCTGGAATTCACCTTCGCTAATGGCGAGACCGATCTGGTGCGTATTCCGGCCGAAATCTGGCGCTATAACCCGGTCAATGCGACCTGGGTCTATCGCACCCAGCGCGAGGTCGTATCTGTCGAGCTGGATCCGCTCTGGGAAACCGCGGATGCGGATCGTACGGACAATTACTATCCGCCGCGGATCGAGCCGACGCGTCTGGAAATGTACCGCTCGTCGTCCAACTCCTCGACCATGATGGATGACATGGATCGTCGCGTGACCCGTGACGACATCCAGGACCGTCCGGAATAGGGCCGCCATGAGTCTGAAAGCCAACATTATGGGCGCATTTATCGCCGGGGTAGTCGTCATGACCGCCCCGGCGTTCGCGCACAAAGTCCACGCAGGTGCCACCGAGATCAGCCTCAATGCGCGCACCGGCGAGATGGAGATCGTCCATCGCATCTTTGCCGATGATCTTATGGTCGCTATCGGCCGGGACGAGGCTGATGCGGAGGATGTGTTGCGCGAAGCTGGCGGGCTGGACGCGGTCCGTGATTATGCCCTCGCCAATTTCCGGCTTGGAGACCCGAGCGGGCTTTTGTACGACCTTGACTATGTCGGGGCGGAGATTGATGGCGAGTTTGCCTGGATCTATTTCGTCTCCGCGGCGCCGCAGGATGAAACGGGGTTTACCGTCGATAACGACCTTCTTGCCGATGTCCTCGACGATCAGGTGATGATGACGAATTTCCGCTTCAACTCCCGGGTCCGCACCGCCATGCAGGGCGAGGGGCGGCGCGAACCCGTGCGGGTCAGCTTTGCGGACTAGTCCGCAAAGTGCTGGTTGATCCAGTCCGAAACCAGCGCGAGGGCAGCGGGGTCGAATGTGGTTTCGATCAGGGCGTATTCGGCCAACGCACCCGTTTCAGCCGGCTGGAACATGTGGTTGAGACCCTCAAGCTCGAGGATGGTCGCATCGGGATTGCCGGCCAGACCCTCGCGCAGACCGGCCAGATTGGAGCCGGCCGGTACCTGGAGGTCCAGGCTCCCGATCACAGCCAGCACCGGCTGTTCGACCGTTTGCAGATAGGTGAGCGGGTCATGGCGGAGAAATTCGACATACCAGTCGCGGCCCATTTGGGAGAGCAGGACATGGCGCTGCGTTGTCGGCACGCCGAGGGCCGTCAGGTCATCGTCCGTGATCAGATCATCCAGTCGCGCCCGGGCATCGGCGCCATTCTCGGCATCCAGAAGTTCCGCCGTCACACGGCTCAGCGTTGCAACAGCCGCGTTGATGTCGGCCTCTGCCTGCCCGCCTGCACGCGCCATCAGCTCGGTCTGTTCGAGAATAATCTCCCGGCCGGACGTGCCCGGACCCGCGAGCAGAACCATGAAATCCGGAGCGTTCGGCGTCTGCGCCAGCATCGGCGCGATCAAACCGCCTTCGCTATGGCCGATAACCCCTGTGCTTGTCGCATCGATACCGGGTTGCTGCCGCAACCAGGACAGGGCGGCCTCGGCATCGCTGGCAAAATCTCTCGATGTTGCCGAGGCGAAATCCCCGGTCGATTCTGCGAAACCGCGGTCATCATAGCGCAGGACGGCAATCCCGTTGCGCGAGAGATGATCGGCCAGAACAGCAAAGGGCTTGTGTTCCCACACTGACTCGTCGCGGTCCTGGGGCCCCGAGCCCGAAATCAGGATAACGGCGGGGTGAGGGCCGTCGCCGTGCGGCAGGGTCAGGGTGCCCGCCAGGGTGACGCCGGCAGCAGCAGGGTTCTCGATTCTCACCTCTTCAATGGTGTAGGGATAGGGGGCTTGCGGTGTCTGCGGCCGATACGCATCGACAACTTCGCTGGACACGCGGGTGAAGACCAGTTCGACATCGGGAAAGCCCGGACGTGTCCAACTGCCTGTGAGTTGGGAGCCATCGGCTTCAAGCTGGGCGGAATAGGTCACCTGCGCGGCCGGTACCTGCAGCTGAACCGTGGAACCGGTCCGCGAGAGCGCGGTGACCGGAATGCCGTAGGCGGCCTGGTCGATACTGTCCAGCGTCGCTTGCGTGCCCTCGGTCCCGGTTTCGATGTTCAGCGCCAGGCGGAGGATCGTGCCCTCACGGTCTAGCGCCGCTTCCCAGCGGCCATCGAGCCCCTCAATCAGGGTCGCGGTTTGCGGTTGAGGCCGGGCAAAGTTCAAGGGCAGGGCCATGCCCTGAAAAAATTCCCCTTCATAGCGGTCATGATCGGCATTCCAGCGCCCCCTGTAGCGCGCTCCAATCGCTGCGATTTCGAACTCAAGCATCGTATCGTCGGCGACAATCGTGCTGACCGGGATTTTCTGACCCGGCGCCTGGTCGAGGCTTTCAAGGACCGCAGACTGGCTACCGTCTTCGGCGGTCGACACTGTCACCAGCAAGCGCAAGGTGCCGCCCGGGGTTTCGAGCGCGCCGAGCCAATCCCCGTCACCGGATTCGTCCCGGGCGAATGCATGTATCGGCGTGATCAAGAGGACCAAGAAGGCGAGGAGGAAGGTTCTGGCAGGGTGGTTGGGCATTTCATGCTCCTGAATTCGGGCAAGGGGAGGGCGTTCGCCCGCTTGGGGGCGTTTGATGGTCAAACGGGTCTGGGAGTGAAGAGGTCTAGTCTTTACGGCTTGCGCTCAGGCGCCGCAGCATGACCAGGCCGATCCCGCAGACAAGCACAGCCATGGCTGCGTAGAGGGCCCAATCAATCGGCGCGAAGGCCCAGATGGCGGCGTAGACCACTGCGGTGAGCATGAACATCCGGCCGGCAAACCGGTTGAAGGCCTGTTCGGACGCCCGATCGCAGCTGGTCGATTTGAGCGACACGCCCCGCTTGGGCACCAGGTTTCCGTAAGCGGCAAAGACCAATCCGAACACCACACCCATTGTGCGTTGTTCAAAATCGTCATTCATCTGAACCAGCTGAGAGGTATAGGCCGCGGTCATGGCCAAGGGGATTGCCAGCATCAGGCCGGCTGACGTGATGGCATTGCGAATAGAGGAAAGTTCCTCCATCGCCTCCTCGCTCACCGCGCCTCGAAATTTCAGACGTTCCACCAGCAGCCAGACGACCGGGAAGCCCGCGGCAACGGCGAGGAACAAGACGGCGGCATCAGGGTTCAGCCAAGCGCTCAGGCAGCCAAAGGTGATGACCAGCGCGGTCATGATCATGGGTGTGATGATTTGGGGGCGGTCAGGGTTCACTTCGTGTCCTCCTGTCTGTCTTGAGAGGGCGCTCCGATACCGAAGGCCTGGGCAAAGCCGAACAAGGCGTCTTCAAGGACGCTGAGGCGTATGCGGTAGATGACTTGCTTGCCCTGTTTGGTGGCATCGACGAGGCCGGCTTCCTTCAAGACCGCGAAATGCGCGGACATTGTGGGCTTGGACACATCGAACTGGGCCGAGATATCGCCGGCGCTCATCGGTTCTTCTCGCAAGAGCTCGAGAACACGGCGCCGGGTCGGGTCGGCAAGGGCTTTGAATACACTGCTCATGCTAAGACAATTAGCGAAACGTCGAATTGTTGTCAATAACAATTAGCCAAATATCTAATCGAACGATGGCCACCCAGTTTCCGGCCCCTCTTGGCCTTAACGGCGATCAGTGCCATCTAGGCAGGGATTTATGGGCTTCGATCGCCCAAGGACTGGGGACTTTATGGCCAGGCTCTTGCTTTATTATGCCCATCCCGGGCAGCAATTCTCTCACGTCAACTCGGCCATGTGGGCTGCGGCTCAGGAACTCGAGGGCATTACCCGCGTCGACCTTTATGCGGAAAACCCGCGGATGGATATTGATGTCGATCGGGAACAACGGCGGCTCATCGAGCATGATGTCATTCTCTTCCAATTCCCGCTGTTCTGGTATTCCACCCCGGCTTTGATCAAGGAGTGGCAGGACCTCGTGCTTGAACACGGCTTTGCCTATGGGGCCGGCGGCGACAAGCTGGCCGGCAAGACCTTGATGCTGGCATTGACTGCCGCGGGTCCGTCGGAGGCCTATTCCCATGACGGCTATCAGCGCTTCCCCTTGCGAACGTTTTTAACGCCGCTCGAGCAAACAGCCCATCTGTGCAAGATGCGGTTCGCGACGCCTTATGTCCTGCATTCCTCATTACGGGCGCCGGGCGAGGGTGAGGTGGAGCCGCATGCCCTGGGATATCTGAAAATGCTCGGCGCCATCCGCGATAACCGGTTTGACTTCGACAAGGCCGAAAGCCAGGACATTCTCACTCATGACACATTGCCGATCCGGGAGCTGATCTAAGCCATGGGTGACTTTCTGCTTCTTGCCTTCATCTTCCTGAGTGCCGGCGTGATCGCAGTGCCGATCGCGTCGCGTCTGGGGCTCGGATCGGTGCTGGGATACCTGCTCGCAGGCATCGCGATCAGCCCGCTCCTCAGCGCGATCGATGTCGATGTGACCGCGATCCAGCAATTCGCAGAGTTCGGTGTCGTGATGATGCTGTTCCTGGTCGGTATCGAGCTTGACCCGCGACGGCTCTGGGATCTGCGCGCAAAACTTCTCGGTCTGGGCGGATTACAGGTTGCCCTGACAGTTGTGGCCTTGATGGGTATCGCCATGCTGTTCGGTTTCAGCTGGTCCGTTGCCCTCGCAATCGGCCTGATCCTGATGTTGTCGTCCACGGCGATCGTGCTTCAAACCCTGCAGGAAAAAGGGCTGTTGAAGTCCGATGGCGGGCAGGGGAGTTTTTCCGTTCTCCTGTTCCAGGATATTGCCGTCATACCGATGCTGGCGCTGATCCCGCTGCTGGCCTTGCCAGAGCTCATGCCGTCTGCGGCGGATAGTGTGCAGGCCGCATCGGGCGACGATGGCGGGTCTCTCAGCCTTGTTGATGGTCTGGCCGGCTGGCAGCAGGCGGGTGTGACCATTGCGGCCATTGCCTTTGTCATCCTGGGCGGAAGCTATCTGACCCGGCCGATTTTCCGTTTTATCGCCATGGCGCAATTGCGCGAATTGTTTACCGCAACGGCCTTGATGATCGTCATCGGCATCGCCCTCCTGATGACCCTGGTGGGGCTTTCACCGGCGCTCGGTACATTCCTTGCCGGTGTCGTTCTGGCCAACAGCGAATACCGGCACGAGCTTGAGAGCGATATCGATCCGTTCAAAGGTCTGCTGCTCGGTCTGTTCTTCATCACCGTTGGCGCCAGCATCAATTTCGCTCTGCTGTTTGCGGATTTCTTGCCCTTCTTCGGCGCCGCTGTAGGGTTCATGGCGGTCAAGGCCGTGGTCATGCTCGGACTGGCCATCGCGTTCAAGATCCGCGGCGCCGACAAATGGCTATTTGCTCTGGGCCTCGCACATGCCGGCGAATTTGCTTTCGTGCTCCTGTCGCTGTCGGTCGCCAATTATGTCATCCCGCAAGTGCTGGCCGATCAGCTCCTGCTGGTGGTTGCGCTGTCGATGCTCATCACACCGCTTCTCTTCATCCTGTTCGACAAGGTCATTGCCCCGGCATACGCCAAACAGGGCGAGGAAAAAGCCGATGAGATCGATGAGAACAAGCGCATCATTATTGCCGGACACGGCCGTTTCGGTGGCATTGTAAACCGCATGCTGCGCCGCGAAGGCTATGAAACGACGGTCCTCGATTATAGTTCCGAACAGCTTGAAATGCTGCGAACTTTCGGCTTTCAGGTCTATTTCGGTGATGCGACCCGGCCGGATCTGCTTCATGCCGCCGGCATTGCTGATGCGAACATGCTGATCATCGCCATCGATGACAAGGAGCAGATCACCGCGCTGACCCGCTATGTCCGTCAGCATTCTCCCGATGTGCATATCATCGCCCGGGCGAAGGCCAGGCAGCATGTCTATGATCTCTACGCTGCGGGATGCCGGGATATCATCCGTGAAACCTTTGACAGCGGTGTCCGTACCGGACGCTCGGCCTTTGAGGCCCTCGGCGTGCACCCGTTCGAAGCGGAACGCATGGCGCGTGGGTTTGTCCGTTCCGACCGTGAAGCCATTGTTGAAATGGCGGCCTTGTATGATCCCGATATTCCGATCCACCAGAACCCGGCCTATGTCGCCAAATCGCGGGAATTGACCGAGCGGCAAAATACCGAATTGCGCCAGGGTCAGCGGGCCTTTTCCGGCCGCAATGAACGCGGTTGGGTGCCGCCCACGCTGGACGATGTTGATGCGGAAGAGGGGAGCGACGGGAAAAAAGCCGGCGACTAAGCCGCCGGCTGCTTCTGCTCCTTCATGGGATGTCGGGCCTCGCGCTGAAACGGCAGCAAGCCGGCAAGGGCCGCATCCAGCGTGGCGTGGCGAAATACAAATCCGGCTCTGAGGGCCTTGGCCGGAACGACATTTTGGCTACCCAGAAATATCTCCCGCCCCATCGCCCCCAGAGCGGTCTTTAACAGTGTCGCCGGTACGCTCAATACAGCCGGGCGTTTGAGTGCGCGGCCCAGGCAACCGGCGAAAACGGCATTGGTAACCGGATTGGGCGCGACGGCATTGAGCGGTCCACGCAGATCCGGTTCGGCCATGCAAAACCCGATGAGCCGCACGAGATCGTCTCTCGTGATCCAGCTGATCCAGTGATCGCCTTTGCCGAACGGCCCGCCGAGGCCGAATTCAAACGGGAAGAGCATTTGCCCCAGGGGCCCGCCGGCCGTGTCCAGGGTTAAACCGATGCGCAGATAAACGGTGCGCACGCCGAGCCATTCCACTTTGGCCGCTTCATTCTCCCAGTCCCGGCACAGGGCATGGGAAAAACTGCCATCGTCTGCCAGCTGTTGATATTCGTCGACCGGGTCATCCTGCCGCGCGCCGTAAATCCCGATTGCCGACCCGTTTATCAGCACCTCCGGTTTGTAGATCAAACGGTCGATCAGAGCCTTGATCGCGGCGGTGGTCTCAACTCTCGACGCACGAACCCGGGCTTTATAGCTTTCACTCCATAACCCGCCCGCTACGGGCTGGCCGGCCAGATTGATGATTGCATCGATGTGTTCGCTTTCATCGATTTGCTCCAGATCGGTGACGATCTTGAGCGGGCTGCCCAAGGCGGCCGCCTTCTCCGGGTCGCGGGTCAGCACCGTGATGGCGTGGCCCTGGGCAAGCAGCGCTTCAATCAGCCGGCTGCCGATGAAACCGGTGGCGCCGGTGACAAGGACATGCTGACGCGCCAGCCGATCGTCCAGAAGCGTCCGTGCGGGCGCATTCGGTAGCCGGGCAAGCCGCCGGGCCGCAAGGATGTCGCGCACGCCGAACAGCGTGACAGCCGGTGCGGCGAGGGCGAGGGGCAGGGCCCAAAACCCGTATTGCGCCCAGACCAGACCGGCCGGCTCTGTTGCGGTCCAGCTCACCAGGACTGGCAGGAGGAGGGCCAGGATGGCTCCGTAGTTCAGCGCCAGGAGCGTATGCAGTACGCGTTCGCTGGCCGGGAGTTTGCGGGTTTGATCCTCTTCGACAAAGTCCTTGAGTGTGACCAGAACCTCGATGGCGAGCAGGGCGACGAGTGTCCAGGCGAGCGGTCCATGCAGCTGCAACAAAGCCAGGGTCGCGAAGATGACGCCATAAATCAGATTGCGGATCCCGTGTAACGCCAGCTCATGGCGCTGGGAGGGGCGCCAGCTCAGCCGCTCGGTGAACTCATGATGGAAGATCATGTCGAACGCCCCCATCGCGACCTGGATATAGATGAGTATCCAAAGTGTCGTGGTCATGTCAGGCCTCCTTCATGTCTTCAAAATAGAGCCTCTGGTGCAGCAATTCGCCGAACCAGGGATGGATGAGATCGAGGGTGAAGTGGAAGGCGGTGTCGCCAGCCGGGTGATGGCCTACAGTCAGGTCCCCCGGTGCCAGCCAGTGGGGCAAAGCCAGGTCCAGCCCGAAACCCCGCCAGCGGTAACCGGCGCTTTTGAACATCAGCGCATCACCAGCGACTTCCAGCGTTAGCGCCATGGCAAAGCCCGCCCCGATACGTTCTTCCAGCCCGGTCGGGCCGGCAAAGGCTTTGACGCTGTGAATGATCTGCGGCAGTCCGCGCGGGCCAGCGTATTGCCGCGTCCAGATCTGCCCGCCGCTGGCTGCGTCCCGGGTAATGGTGACCACGGCAGGGCCGTCATCGGTTTTTGCCTGCAAAGGCAGCGGTGCGCCGATCAAGCGGAGGATCTGGGTGAGTACTGCCCCGATGGCATTGCGCCGGGTTTCGACCACATGACCGCGGTACACAACGCAGTCCCTGGCGCCAACATATTTGAGGAAGCGGCGGCGGACACTGGCCGGCAAGCTGGCCCATTGCCGCCCGGTTTTGCGGGCGAGGCGAATATCGAATGGTTCAGCTGCGGCTGGAACCGTCTGCGGTATTACTGCCAGTTTCATCTCGGTCGCCTCCCATCATTCATTTCTGTATAGACAGAAATGTAAGGCTAAATATGAACCTACTCGTCCGGTTTCTTGGCCTTGCCGCCGAAGCCGAGGAGGCCGACAATCGTGTTGCCCATCTTGATCATGCGGAGCAGGGTCGCCGGGGGAACCTTGAGCATCTGGCCGTACCAGCGATCCATGCTGCCGGTGAATTCCTGCATGTTTTTCAATCGTTCCCGTTGAGTGGCGCTAACCCGGCTATCGCCTTCCGCTTCCGCCAGGCAGGCGTCCAGGGTTTCAAGGGCCGGGTTGAGCTCGCGCTCCTTACGGACATTGGCGATGCGCATGGCCATTTCCCAGACATCGTCCTCGGCGGCAAAATGGTCACGTCGATCTCCGGGAACGGGAACGCGTTTTACAATCTTCCAGGCCTGCAATTCCTTCAGCGAATTCGACACGTTCGAGCGCGCCACCCCCAGGGTTTCGGCGATCTCCTCGGCATTGAGCGGGCGATCGCTGACATAAAGCAGAGCATGAATCTGAGCGATGGTGCGGTTGACGCCCCACTGACCGCCCATATCCCCCCATTGCAGGATAAAGCGCTGGATGGCCGGCGGGAGTTGATCGAACTTGTAAGTAATTTCTGTCATGACAGAAATGTAGTATAGCCATGCTTGTAAGGCAAGCCTTCATGCGTATGCGGTGCTTGAAGCCGTCGGCGCAGCGGATTATGTGCTGCACATGGCCAATCTGATCGACAATACCGCCCGCCAGGATGCGCGCGCTGCGCGCCACCCGGAAAAGCAGAAGCGACCGGACAGTCCGATCCTGCGCAAGCCGGACTGGATTCGCGTCAAGGCGCCGCTTGGCAAGACGTTTTCCGAGACCCAGAAGATCGTCAAGGACGGTGGTCTGGTCACCGTGTGTGAAGAGGCGGGCTGTCCGAATATCGGGGAGTGCTGGGATCAAAAACACGCCACCTTCATGATCCTCGGCGACACCTGCACCCGCGCCTGTTCCTTCTGCAATGTGAAGACCGGCCTGCCGGGCGCTGTCGACACCGACGAGCCGCGCCGTATCGCGGAAGCTGTTGCCCAGATGGGCCTCAACCACGTCGTCATCACCTCGGTTGACCGCGATGATCTCGATGATGGCGGAGCGCAGCATTTCGTCGACGTAATCGAGGCCATTCGCGGCAAATCCCCGGGCACCACGATCGAGATCTTGACCCCGGACTTCCTGCGCAAGGACAACGCAGAAGACATCGTCATCGATGCCCGGCCCGACGTCTTCAACCACAATCTGGAGACCGTGCCGCGTCTCTACCTCTCGATCCGGCCGGGCGCGCGCTATTACCACTCCCTGCGCCTGCTTGAGCGGGTGAAGCAACGCGACCCGTCCCAGTTCACCAAATCCGGCATCATGGTCGGCCTCGGCGAGAGCAAGGAAGAGGTGATGCAGGTGATGGACGATATGCGTTCGGCCGGGATCGATTTCCTGACCATCGGCCAATACCTGCAGCCCACGCGCAAGCATGCGGCCGTGGACCGGTTTGTCACGCCAGATGAGTTCAAGGCCTATGAGACCATTGCCCGGGCCAAGGGCTTCCTCATGGTCTCCGCAACCCCGCTGACGCGGTCGAGCCATCATGCCGGCGATGATTTCAAGAAACTGCGCGCAGCGCGGGATCAGCAGCTGGCACGGTCGTGACCACCGAACTGACCGAGCGTCTGCGTCTGTTTCACAGCCCGGAAGACTTGTTCGGCCTGGTGTCGGACGTCCGCCGTTATCCCGAATTCATCCCGCAGATCACCGCCATGCGGGTATCCAATGAGCGCACTGATGGAGCCGTCACGGACCTGACGGCAGAAGCCCGGGTCCGCTACAAGTTTGTCACCGAGCGCTTCACCAGCCAGGTCCGGGCCGACGCTGCGGCTCACACCATTGATGTCGGCTTCGTGGCCGGCCCCTTCCGCGTGCTGGAAAACCGCTGGCGTTTTCATGCCCTGTCGGACGGATCCAGCCTGGTCGATTTCTACATCAATGCGGCGTTCCGCAACCCGGTTCTGCAAATGCTGCTCGACAGCAATCGCGACCGCGCCGCCCGTGTACTGGTCAATCGGTTTTCGGCGGAAGCGGAACGGCGCTTCGCACCCGCAGGCGATCAGGCTCTCGATCTAGCGGAAGAAATCAACGCCCTGGGATAATAATCCGAGCGCCGTTCTCACGCTCTGTCGGCGCACCTCACCGCGTCCGCGATCACCAAAACGATGAACCTGCGTGCGCACGGGCCCATCGCGGTGAGCCAGGCCGAAATGCACCAGGCCGGCAGGCTTGCGGGCTGATCCGCCCGGACCCGCAACTCCCGTAATGGAAACCGCGATATCGGCATTGGACCGTAATAGCGCTTCCTGGGCCATCCGCCTGGCGACCTCGGCGGATACGGCGCCATTGGCATTGATGATCGCCATCGGGATGCCGAGCAGCTCAGCCTTGGCTTCATTGGAATAGGTGACGAAGCCCCGGTCGAGAATATCCGACGATCCCGGGATTTCGGTCAGCAGGGCGCAGACCATTCCGCCGGTGCAGCTCTCAGCCGTGGCAAACATGACGCCGGCGGTGCGGGCACGGTCGAGAAGGGTTGTGGCGCTATCAATCAGGTCGGGTTGGAACATCAGCCCATTCTCGCAGTCGCTACGGCTTGCGCCGCCAGGCCCTCACCCCGCCCGGTAAAACCGAGTTTTTCTGTCGTGGTCGCCTTGATATTGACCCGCGCCAGGGGCAGGCCGAGCAGTTCCGCAATCCGCTGACGCATGGCATCGCGGTGCGGTCCGACCTTCGGGCGCTCACAGATTATCGTGATATCCGCGTGGACGATTTCGCCTCCCGCCTGGCCCAGAAGTTCCAGCGCGTGCATCAGAAACTGATCAGACGAGGCGCCGGACCAGCGCGGGTCGCTGGGCGGAAAATGCTGACCGATATCACCCGCTCCGGCGGCGCCCAGGACCGCATCGGTGAGGGCATGCAATCCGGCATCGGCGTCGGAATGCCCAACCAGGCCGAGGCCGGCATGGATCTCCACGCCGCACAGCCACATCACCTCGGCGGCTTCCAGCCGGTGCACGTCATAGCCCTGACCGGTAACAAAAATTGGCTCGCTTGCGCGCAACATGGTTTCAGCTTTCTGGAAATCTTCCGGGCGTGTGATCTTGAAGTTTGCCGGATCGCCGTCGACGATCGCGACCGTCATGCCGGCGCTGGCGGCGACGCTGGCATCATCGTGCATGGCATCGCAACCGAGGCGGGAATAGGCCTGCATCAGGGGCTGGTAGTGAAAGCCCTGTGGGGTCTGGGCTGCAAATACTTCATCCCGGTTGAGCGAGCCGGTCATTTCCCCATCGCGGGCGGATAACAGCGCATCGGTCATGCCAAGCGCGGGCAGGGCGGCTTCGGCGGTCAGCAACTTGTCGAGCACGCTTTGGATTAAAGCGCGGGAGACAAAGGGGCGTGCGGCATCATGGATCAGCACGCTATCGACCGCGGCGGTCTCCAGGGCGTCCAGTCCGGCGCGCACAGAGGCGGTGCGTGTGGCTCCGCCAAAAGCGATCCGTGTTTGAAGCCCCAACTGATCGAAACGCGCCTGATCATCGGTATTGATCACAACGCAGATCTCAGAGCCCGGCAGAGCCTGCTGAAAGGCACGAACCGTGCGAGCGAGGACCGCCTCACCGGCGATCTCGCGATATTGCTTGGGACGGTCGCCGCCAGCGCGTTCTCCGCGCCCGGCCGCTACGATAATCACACCGGTTTTCAACGCGCAGTCCTATCCGTTGCCGCGGCGCAGCATACTCGTTAGCTTGCCCGCTTACGACGCACTGCCCGGATTTGTCCAGTCGCATGGCCTTTTCAATTGCCCAATACACCATCCCCTCGCGGGCCGTGCTGGCCCCGATGTCGGGTGTGACGGATCTGCCGTTTCGTCGCCAGGTGCAGCGTTTCGGAGCCGGTATGGTGGTCTCCGAAATGGTCGCCAGTGATGCGCTTGCGGCCGGGCGGGTGGATATGGTCCGCAAGGCCCAGGCCGATGCCAGCCTGTCACCCTGCATTATCCAGCTCGCTGGCCGCGAGGCCCGCTGGATGGCGGAAGGGGCCAAGATTGCCGTCGATGCCGGGGCCGACATCGTCGACATCAATATGGGGTGCCCGGCACGTCAGGTGACGAAGGGCTTGTCCGGCTCCGCCCTGATGCGCGATCTCGATCATGCCCTGGGTTTGATTGAAGCGACGGTTGCGGCGGTTGATGTTCCGGTGACGCTGAAAATGCGCCTGGGCTGGGATCATGACAGTATCAATGCCCCCGAGCTCGCTCGCCGGGCGCAAGACGCCGGGGTAAAGCTGGTCACCGTGCACGGGCGCACGCGGCAGCAATTCTACAAGGGCGAGGCGGATTGGGCAGCGGTCCGGCCCGTGCGTGAGGCGATCACCATTCCGCTCATCGTCAACGGTGACATCTCGACCTCCAGCCAGGCCCAAACCGCGCTCGACCAGTCCGGCGCCGATGCTGTGATGATCGGCCGGGCCGCTCAGGGCTTGCCCTGGCTGGTCGGGATGATTGGTGCCGAGCTTGAGGGTCGTACCCTGCTCGTGCCCTGGGCTTCAAAGCTTGATGCATTGCGCCGGCAGTTTGATGACAGTCTTGCCTTCTATGGTGAGGAACTGGGAACCCGGATGATGCGCAAACACTTCGCCTCCTTCGCGGATGCGGAATTGAGCGGAAATACAATTTCCCAGGCGAAACAAACCCTTTGCCGGAGTTTTGAACCTGAGGACATCCGGGACTGCCTTGCGCGCCTTGAGCCGAGCCCACGGCGCGATGCGGCATGAGTGCTGACCTGCCGGATCGTATATTCCTTGCGGCCGCTGATCACGCGGTCAGCCCGCTTTGGGTGTTCTCACCGCAACTCGACCTGATCTGGTCCAACATGGCGGCCCAGGAATGGCAGGGGCTGGAACGGCTGAATTTCGATGCCGGAACACCGCCGGGCGCCCCCGACACCGTATCCGGCGTATTTCACGCCATTCTCGAACGGGCGCGCGATGAGCGGCGAGATGTGACCCATCGTGAACCGGTCGCCTATGGCGAGCCGTTTGAAATCCATGTGCGATGGTCGGGAGATGATCAGTGGCTGGTGGTCAATCTGATCGCCTTGCACACGCCGCAGCGCGAAGCCCCGGCGGGTCTGCAGGCACTGGGCTTTGGCCGCATGCTGGCACATGAGTTGAAAAACCCGCTCGCCAGCATCCGGGGCGCGGCGCAACTGATCGAAGCGGATGCGGAAAGCGAGGATATGGCCGGGCTGGCCGTGTCCATCCGTGAGGACAGCGACCGGATTACCCGCCTCGCAGATCACTGGAGCCAGGTTGGCGATATCGATCTCGCAGCCCCGCAGCGCGATAGCGTCAACCGGCTGTCGGTTGACGCGCTGGATAACTGGAAACGAGGCCAGGTCCGCATCGCTGCCAAGCTTGTGCAGCAATTCGACCCGTCATTGCCCGACATCCATGGTGATGCGGATTTGCTCGGGCAGTGCCTGATCAATCTGCTCGACAATGCCGCGAGTGCTGTTGAAGGCCTGGACAGCGCAGAAATCCAGATCCTGACGCGCTTCGATCCGGCTGCACGCGCGCCCGAAACGGGAGCCGCCACACCGATTACATTGATCGTTCGGGATAACGGTCCGGGCATTGATCCGGTGATCCGGCCGGGACTGTTCACACCTTTTGTAACCTCCAAACCGGCGGGTGAGGGGCTGGGGCTGGCGTTTTGCGCCCGCGTCATGGCCTTGCATGATGGCTGGATCGATTATCACAGCGAGCGCGGCCATACCGAGTTCCGGTTACGCCTGCCGCGCCTGACGGAGACGGATTGATGGCGGGCCGGGTTGTATTGCTCGAGGATGATGAAGGCCTGCGCAATGTGCTCGTTCGGGCGCTGCGCAAGGCTGGTTATGAGGTCCGGGCCACCGCATCTCCGCAGACCGTGGAAACTTGGCTGCGCCGCGGGGAGGCTGACCTCCTGCTCGCCGATGTCCTGCTCGACGGCGAAAATTTCATCACCCGCCTGCCACAGGTGATGCGCTTGCAGAAGGATCTGCCAGTTATCCTCATGAGCGCGCAATCAACCGCGCGAACCGCGATCGGCGCCGAGCGTGAACGCGTATTTGATTATTTGCCGAAACCGTTCGATCTGAACCACATGATCGACCGCGTCGGAGCCGCTCTGGCGCCGCTGAATCTCAAACAGAGCGAGCAAACCGAGACATTCGGACTGATTGGCCGGGCGCCAGCGATGCAGGACAGTTTCCGGGCTCTGGGACGGGCGATCCGCGGGCGAAGCCATGTCCTGATCATCGGCGAGAGCGGCGTTGGTAAACAGCTTTCCGCTGACCTGGTCCTGGCCGAGCGGGGCTATCCCAAGGACCAGATCCAGCGTCTGACCCGGACCCATAAACCGCAGCAGGTGTTTGATCTGGTCCAGGCCGGCGGTCCGATGATCGTTTTACGTCTGGACCGGTGGAGCGAAGAGGGCGCCTCTGCCTTGCTGGACGGGCTGGATTGTTCCGCGTCTGCGGAAGTCATAGCGACGGCGCGCAGCCTCGAGTTTGATCCGGCGCTGGCGCTGCGGCTGGGTGAATGCCGTATCGAGCTGCCGCCCTTGCGGCAACGCCGGGAAGATATCCCGGAAATCGCCCGGGCCATTGCCCGGCAATATGTCAGCGAGCAGGGGCTGCGCGGAGCGCTGCTTTCCGAGGCGGCTCTAACCCGGCTCCAGCAAGGCGTCTGGCCCGGCAATATTGCGCAATTGCGGACGGTTGTGGCGCGCGCGGTGCTGGAAAGCGGCCAGGATCATGTCAGTGCCGAGCAGGTTGAAGAGCTGCTGCGCGAAGCGCCCATCGAAGTAAGCTCTGAGGATCAGGTTTTCGACCGGGCGGCCGCAACTGCGCTCGCAGCGGGCGTCTCCAGGCAGGCCTCCCTGGACGAGCTCGATCGGGCCTTGATCCGGGCGGCCCTGCATAATTGCGGTGGCAACAAATCCAAGGCGGCTGAGAAATTGGGTATGAACCGCAACACCTTGGCCCGCCGGCTAAGCGATCTGGGCCTGGATATCGACTAGCTTGTTGCCGTTGGGGCACGGCTGTTGATTTCTCGCAACATGCGGGTAAGACTACCCGCAAACTGCGAATGGTATTCGGTTTGTCCTCAACGGGAACGCATACACTGATCCGGAATATTTCCCCGCGTTCCGCTGCGCTTTTTGTGGCTGGGTTGGTCATTGCGACCTTGATCCTGGTCGGTACAGCAGTGGCTGTGCTTGGCGGGTTCGGCACGCTTGATCCGGGAAACCCGCTGGCCCTCTACATTCTCGGTGGCAATGCCGCCTTGCTCGTCGTGCTCGGTCTCGTCGTCGCTGTCCGCCTGCGTCGCCGCATCGGCGGGCGTGGATTTGGCGAGCCCGCCCCGCGCCTTCACCTGCGCTTTGTCGGCCTGTTCGCCCTGGCCGCTGCAACGCCGGCCGTATTTGCCGCGATCTTTCTCGGGGCCGTTCTGTCGCGAGGCGTGGAGTACTGGTTTGGCGAGCAGGTGAGCAGTTTCGTGGAGACTACGCGCCAGACCTCGCAGGCGGTGTTCTTCGAAGAGGCCGAAACGACCCGGGGCCGGATGAGCCGCATCTCGGCAGAGATCGAGACCGATGAAGCGGTCGACATGTTCCGCAACAGCCGTATCCAGTTCAACCGGATTTTCGCCGCCGTTACAGCGCGGGCACAGCTAGATGCGGCCTATATCATCGACCGTAGCGGCACCCGGCTCGCGGAAGCGGAATTCCGGGCCGATGAAGTCTACATCCCGCCAACAGCCGTGATGTATGACGATGCCGATGAAGGTCTGGCGGGAACAACGGGACCCTTCTTTTCCGTCCGCGCCGGCTTGCCCGAAGGCTCGGAAGCCATGCGCATGCTGTTCCGGCTGGAAAACTACGACAGCGCCTATCTCTATGTTTCGCGCGAGATGGATATGAGCCTGTGGCGCGACATCCTCAACGCCAGTGAGTCGCTGCGTGTGGTGCGCGAAAGCGAAGCCAATGCGAGGTCGGTCTTCTTCCTGATCTATGCCGAGGTCGTGGCGCTGATCATTATCGGTGCAATCTGGCTGGCCCTGTCCGCTGCGACACGCGTGGTGACGCCGATTTCACGCCTGGTGGCTGCAGCCGAGCGGGTGCGGATCGGCGATCTTGATGTTCGCGTTCAAATGGGTCGCGAGGATGATGAGATCGCGGCCCTCGGACGCGCCTTCAACCGGATGACACGGCAATTGCGATCTCAGCGTCGTGAATTGATCGAGTCCCACGCCGAGTCCGAACAGCGCCGCGCCTTCACCGAAGCCGTACTGGCCGGTGTCAGCGCCGGCGTCATGGGGGTCGATCCGGGTAATCGGGTCACCCTGATCAACCGCTCCGCCGTCAGCCTGTTGAGCCCGGGCACGGATGACCTGATCGGCACGCCGGTCGAGGAGATATCCGAGGAACTGGCCGCGGTCGTGGAACAGGCCCGTCGCCGCCCAGGCATTATCGCCGAAGCCCAGGTCGATATCGAAACCGCCGACGAGCAGACCCGACATCTCTCGGTCCGTGCGACGATGGATGAAGAGGCCGGTCTGATCGTGACCTTTGACGATGTCACCCGGCTGGTAAACGCGCAGCGTAATGCCGCTTGGCGCGACGTAGCCCGACGCATTGCGCACGAAATCAAGAACCCGCTGACACCGATCCAGCTCTCAGCCGAGCGGATTAAGCGCAAATATCGCGCAGAAATCACGACGGATCTGGACACGTTTGACCGCTGTACCGACACGATTGTGCGCCAGGTGATGGATATCGGGCGCATGGTCGATGAATTCTCATCCTTCGCCCGCATGCCGCAGCCGAAAGTGGAAGTCGTGGAAATGGGCGAGCTGACCCAGGCCGCCGTTTTTGCCCAACGGGTCGCGTCGCCGAAGATCGAAGTCGGCTATGATACCGGTTCTGAAAAGATTTTCGCGCTGTGTGATGCCCGCCTGTCGAGCCAGGCCCTGGCCAATATCCTCAAGAATGCGGCCGAGAGCGTGTCGAGCCGGATGAAGAATGAAGTGGGTGGCGATTTGCCCGGCCGGATCGATGTCTCGCTCCGGTCGGATGAGGAGTTTGCCATCGTTGAGGTTTGCGATAACGGCCTGGGCTGGCCAACGGCAAACCGCGAACGCCTGACCGAACCTTACATGACGACGCGTGAGAAGGGCACGGGCCTGGGTCTCGCCATCGTCAAACGGGTGATGGAAGACCATAACGGACGGCTGGAACTGGACGTGCCGGAAAGCGGCCCCGGCGCCGTTGTCCGCCTGGTTTTCCCGCTCGCCCAAGATACTGAAACCATGATGCCTAGCGTACAGGAGGCCTGATACATGGCACGTGACATCCTGATCGTAGACGATGAAGCCGATATTCGTGAGCTCATCGGCGGTCTTTTGGAGGATGATGGCTACGAAACCCGCGAGGCCGGCGACGCCGATGGAGCCTTGCGTGAAATTCGTGCGCGCAAGCCCTCCCTGGTGATCCTGGACGTCTGGCTGCAGGGTAGCCGGCTCGACGGGATCGAGCTGCTCGACGAGTTCAGCGCCATCGATCCGAACCTGCCGGTCATCGTGATTTCCGGACACGGCACGATCGAAACGGCGGTCGCGGCGATCCAGAAGGGCGCTTACGATTTCATCGAAAAGCCCTTCAAGAGTGACAAGCTGTTGCTGACCGTGGCACGGGCGCTGGAAACCAGCCGGCTGCGTCAGGAGAATGCGGAGTTGCGCGCGCGGTCTGAAGTGCAAAGCACGCTGATCGGTTCGTCCTCAAGCATCGTGCAGGTCAAACAGCTGATTGACCGGGTGGCGCCGACCAATAGCCGCATCATGATCAAAGGACCGTCCGGCGCCGGCAAGGAGTTGGTCGCGCGGCAGATTCACGAGAACTCGCCGCGCGCGAGCGCCGACTTCGTCGCCGTCAGTGCGCCCGGCATTTCCCCGGAACGCTTTGAAGAAGAGCTGTTCGGACGTGAGCACGAGGACGGCAAGCTGAAACACCCCGGCCTGCTTGAGCGCGCCCATGGCGGCACGCTTTATCTCGACGAGATCGCCGACATGCCGCAGGAAACGCAGAGCAAACTCCTGCGTCTGCTCGTCGAGCAACGCTTCCGGCGCGTCGGTGGCACCGAGGACGTGAAAGTTGATGTTCGGGTCATTTCCAGCTCGGCGCGCGATCTGCATTCCGCGATCGAAGCGGGGGCTTTCCGGGAAGACCTTTATCACCGCCTCGCCGTGGTCCCGGTGAATGTTCCGGCCCTGGCCGAGCGGCGTGAAGATGTCCCGGCACTGGTCGAGCATTTCCTGCACAATCTGACCGCCTCGGCGGGCCTCCCGCGCCGCGGCTTTGGCGATGATGTTATGGCGGCGCTGCAAGCCCACAGCTGGCCGGGCAATGTCCGCCAATTGCGCAATAATGTGGAGCGCTTGCTGATCCTGGCCACCGGAGCCCCGGATGAACCGATCACACTGGCGTCTTTGCCGTCTGAAGTGGTGGCACGGGATAATCAGGAATCGGGTTTTGACAGCGAGAAAATGATCGCGTTGTCGCTACGCGAGGCCCGGGAGAGCTTCGAGCGTGAATACCTCAAGGCACAGATCGATCGCTTCGGCGGCAATATCTCGCGTACCGCCGCCTTTATCGGCATGGAACGCTCCGCCTTGCACCGCAAACTGAAATCCCTGGGGGTAGGCGGACCGCAAAAGGATGCGGCGCCGACCTCGTCCTGATAGGGTGCCGGCATGAAAGCCATCGTTTGCGGCGCGGGTCAGGTCGGGTTCGGCATCGCTCGCGCGCTCGCCCAGGAAGGCAATGCAGTTACGGTTGTCGATTGGTCCACCGATCTAATCGACAATATCGTCACGGACCTCGATGTGCGCGGTGTCGTCGGGCATGGCTCGCATCCCGACGTGCTTGAGCGGGCCGGAGCGGCGGATGCCGATCTCATCGTGGCCGTCACCCATTCCGATGAAACCAATATGGTGGCCTGCCAGGTCGCCCATTCTCTGTTTGAGACCCCGATGCGGATCGCGAGGGTCCGGGCGCAGAACTATCTCGACCCGGCCTGGGGTGACTTGTTCACCACCGGAAACCTGCCCATCGACGTCATTATCTCGCCCGAACTTGAAGTGGGGCGGGCGATCCTGCAGCGCGTGGAAACTCCGGGCGCCTTCAATACTGCGGTGTTTTCCGGCGGCCGGGTTCAATTGCTGGGTCTGAGGCTGGAGGAAAGCTCTCCGGCAGCGGGCTCGTCGAGCGAGCAGCTGATGGAGCTTTTCCCCGATTTGCGCGTCGCCGTTGTCGGCGTGCAGCGGGAACAGACACTGTTCATTCCGCAGCCCGGGGATCCCTTGCTGGCGGGTGACGATGTCTACGTCGTCACGCCGGGCGCACAAGCGCGCCGGGTGCTGGACATTTTCGGCCGCGACACCGAGGCCGTCCGCCGCGTGGTGATCGTCGGGGCCGGGAATATCGGGGTTTATGTCGCCCGGGCCCTGGAGCGTGCCGGCGGGGTGAAGGTCAGGCTGGTAGAGGCGAATAAGGCCCGCGCCGAGGCGGCCGCCGAGCGACTCAAGAAAACCGTCGTGCTGCATGGCGACGGCCTTGATGCCCGTATTATGCGCGAGGCCGGCGTGTCCGATGCGGAGCTCGTGGTCTGCGTGACCAATGATGACAAGGTCAACATGCTCTCCGGAGTCATGGCCAAGCGGGAAGGGGGGCAGCGCGCCCTCAGCCTGATCAATGAGCGCGCATTCGAGGACTTGCGCGAACCTTTAGGGATCGACGTCCTGATCGACCCGCGCGCCACGACCGTCTCGACCATCCTGCAGCATATCCGCCGCGGCCGGATCACCGGGTTGCAGACGCTGGGTGGAGGTCAGGCCGAAGCGCTTGAAGGCATAGCCTTGGCTACATCCCCGCTCGTGGGGCGTCCGATACTCGACCTTGATTTACCCGATGGCGTTGCGCTGGGTGCTGTGGTGCGTGGCGATCAGGTGATTCTGCCCGGGGATGATGAACGCGTGCGCGAGAATGACCGCGTCCTTCTATTCTGCAGCGCTGCGATGATTGCCAAGGTCGAGCACCTGTTCCGGGTCAGTCTGGAATATTTCTAGGATATGGGAACCAGCGCGCTACTCCGTCCTCTGGCAGGGTTATGGAGCCTGTTCGGCACGCTCGCCCTGCTTGCTGCGCTGTTTTCCTTTTCGCTCGGCGAGGGCCATCTTGCGGGCCTGTTCATGGCCTCGGCGCTTCTGTCTGGTGTTCCAGGCCTGATGATCCTGACGGCGACCCGAGGCATGCGGGTCTCAGCGAGCGCTGTCGACGCTGTACTTCTCGCGCTGATCGCCTGGTCGACGACCCCGGCCTTCGCAGCCTTGCCGTTTTACCTGTCCGGCTATTTCAGCCAGAGCGACGCCTTCTTCGAGGCCTATTCGGCGGTGACCACAACAGGCGCCGTGCTCTTGCCGGCCGAGGAATTACCGCGCTCCCTGGTGCTCTGGCGGGCGCTCCTCAGCTGGATGGGTGGTTATGCGACCCTGATGCTGGCGGCGGCAATCTTCGCGGCTCTGGACAAGGATCTTCCGGCGATCCGGCGCTCTTCTTTGCTGACCATTCGCCCCGACAATGTGTTCTCCCATCTCCGCTTGGCGGCCCAACGCATTGGCCTGCTCTATGTTGTCATTACCGCGATCGCCGGGATCGCCATAATGATGGCAGGGGAAAGCCTTTTCGATGCCAGCATCCTGGCTATGGGGGCCATTTCCACAGGCGGATATGCGCCGTTCTCCGGGCCATTGCTGGGCTCCCTCGGTCCGGTCGTGACCTTCCTCATGGCGCTGACCTGCCTGATAGGTGCCCTTAATATCTCGCTGTTCTGGGATGCCCTGCGCGACCGGTCTGCTTTTCGGGATCCCGATCTTGCCGGGCTGGCTGCGCTTGTCGCCGGTGTCGGATTGCTGTTCTACATTTCCGAACCGGAAAACCCGCTGCGTCACGCAGCCGACGCGTTGTTTGTGGTCAGCACAGCGGGATACACCACCGCTTCAGAGCTGTCGGCGGCTCCGCTTGCGGCGCTTTTTGCGGCCTTGATTGGCGGCGCTGCCGCGTCCACCACGGGCGGGGTGAAAATCTCGCGGATCCTGATGTTGTGGAAGCGAATGGGCACCGAGCTCGCTGTGCTTGCGGATCCGTCCAGCGTCGCACCGGTGACTTTCCGTGACCGTGCAGCACCGGATCGCAGCCTGCTGTCAGTCTGGTCCTATGTGTTGGCTTTTGCGGCGGTTCTGGGTTTCGGCACCATTGTACTGGCAATCGCCGGGACTGCCTTCGAGCAATCATTCGGTGCCGTCGCTGCAGCGCTGGCCAACGCTGGTCCGCTCTACATCACGATGCAGGAGGATCAAAACTGGTCCGATCTCAGTGAAGCGGCGCGGACATGGTTGATCCCGGTGATGATCCTGGGCCGGCTGGAGGTGCTTGCAGCACTGACGGCCATTGCAGCCCTCGTCATGCGCCGTTAGCGGACTAGATGACCGGAATTCAGGTGCGGCTAAAACCACACGAGTGTCGGCTTCGTCTTTGTTTTTAAAATGAGACGGTTGCAGCGAGCGGTGAGGGCTGTATAGGTTAAATAACGAATCGCCCATCAAGAGCGACAGACGTGGAGCCCCTATGTCTCACGATAAAAAACAAAACTTGCAGGATGTTTTCCTCAATTCAGTACGCAAGTCCAAGACGCCTCTAACGATATTTTTGGTCAATGGTGTCAAGTTGCAGGGTGTTGTGACCTGGTTCGACAATTTCTGCGTCTTGCTGCGTCGTGACGGCTTGTCTCAACTCGTCTACAAGCACGCGATCTCGACCATTATGCCGGCTCAGGCCGTCCAGCTCTTCGAGCAGGAGAAGGAAGACGAGGCGGCGCTGACGGAAAGTGCTGCGGATTGATCGAGCGCGAAGCGCCTGTCACCCGCGCCACCGTTATTCACCCCGGTTTGCGCGATCACATGGATCGCGCCGATGCTCGCCTTGAGGAAGCTTCCGGTCTTGCTGAAGCCCTCGATATGGAGCTGGCCGAGGCCTTCATTGTTCCTTTGCGGAAAATCGAACCCGGCCGGTATTTCGGCCGGGGCAAGGTCGATGAACTCAAGCTGCGCCTGACAGAGACGAAAACCGACGTCGTCGTCATCGACGCCTCACTGACGCCGATCCAGCAACGCAACCTGGAAAAGGCCTGGCAGGTCAAGGTCGTTGACCGCACCGGGTTGATTCTGGAAATTTTCGGCCAGCGGGCACGGACCAAGGAAGGCGTGCTTCAGGTCGAGCTAGCCCGTCTGGCCTATGAGCGTTCCCGCCTGGTGAGAACCTGGACCCACCTGGAACGCCAGCGTGGCGGCCGCGGCTTCCTGGCTGGACCGGGCGAAACCCAGATCGAGACGGACAGGCGTCTGCTGGCCGACAAGATGGCCAAGCTGCGCCGGCAGCTCGACGAAGTCCGGCGCACACGGGCTTTGCACCGCAAAACGCGTCAGGACACGCCGTTCCCGACGGTCGCCCTTGTGGGCTATACAAACGCTGGAAAGTCGACGCTTTTCAACACGCTAACCGGGGCAAAAGTGCTTGCCCGCGATATGCCCTTTGCCACGCTAGATCCAACTGTACGCGCCGTGAAACTGCCGCGCGGGATGCAGATACTGCTTTCCGATACGGTGGGGTTCATCACCGATCTGCCAACCGAGCTGATCGCCGCTTTTCGCGCGACCCTGGAAGAGGTGCGCGACGCGGATATCCTCATTCATGTCATTGACGCCTCAGATCCTGATCTTGAAGGCCGCATCGCCGATGTTGAAAGCGTGCTCAAGGCGATCGAGGCGGGGCGTGAGTTTGATCAGCCCATGATCGAAGCATGGAACAAGGCCGATCTTCTCGATGCCGAAGATTTTGAGGAGGTTGAGCTGGAATGCATGCTCGCAAACCGCAAGGCGGGCCGGGTCGTGAAGCTGCCGATCTCAGCGGTTGAGCAGATCAATCTGGACAGCCTGATGGCGACGATTGAAACGGCTCTGGCAGAGCGCGGTGAGGTGCTGCATCTTGTTTTGCCCCCGCAGGAAGGCCGCGCCATGGCCTGGTTATTGGCCAATGGTGACGTCTTGCGTGCAACCCGCAATGACGAAACCGGGGAAGTGGAAGGCGACTACCGGCTCTCAACAGTAGATGCCGGCCGCTTTCGGGCCCAATTCCCACACCTCGCGGCGCCGCTGCCGCTTGAGGACCCGTACTAGGCCGCTGCAGCGGCCTTTTCTTTCTGTTTCGCCTCGACCCAGAGCGCTTCCATTTCATCGAGGCTTGCGTCTTCGGGCTTGCGTCCGGCAGCGGCGAGATGGGTTTCTATATAGCGGAAACGGCGCTCGAATTTCGTATTGGCTCCGCGCGCAGCCGCTTCAACATCCACTTTTAGTTTGCGACCTAGGTTCGTGCAAACAAACAATAAATCACCCACTTCTTCAGCCACGTGCTCCTGGGTGCTATGCGCTGCTGCATCGCGCAATTCGGTGATTTCCTCGTGCACTTTTTCCAGCACCCGGTCTGCATCGGGCCAGTCAAAACCGACCCGGGCGGCGCGTTTTTGCAGTTTCTGAGCGCGCTTCAGCGCGGGCAGGGCGACGGGAACATCGTCCAGCACGCTGTCAGCCCGGTTCTTGGCGGCGCGTTCGCGCGCTTTCTGATCCTCCCAGGCTTCGGTTTGAGTGTCGCTGTCGCGCTGTGCTTCGTCAGCAAAGACGTGCGGATGGCGCCGGATCATCTTGTCATTAATGGCGGCGCAGACATCGTTGAAATCAAACAGGCCGGCTTCCTTGGCCATCTGTGCGTGGAACACGACCTGGAGCAATAGATCGCCGAGTTCGTCCTTGAGGTCGGTGTAATCCTTGCGGTCAATCGCATCGGCGACCTCATAGGCTTCCTCGATCGTGTAAGGCGCGATGGTCGAGAAATCCTGCTCAATATCCCACGGGCAACCGGTATCCGGATCGCGTAGCTGGCGCATGATATCGAGCAGTTCGGTTATCGGCGCAGTTTGGGACATGAGGGGGCTCCAGCTTGAATTGGCCGGAGATTAGCCGAGATTCGACCCGTCACCATATACCAATAAGGCGCATAATAAATATTATGAGAAATCGGGAATGCTGATCTAGGAGGCTCCGGACACTGTGATCCGGCTATCGGTCTCGGTGATCGTCATACCGTCATAAGCGCTCGAGATGTGGTCAGGTAGTTCCGCCGACAAGGCGTCATAATCCAGCGTGATGTGCAGATTGGTCAGCACACCCTGCTGCGCCGAGACCGCATCAAGCGCGCTGAGGGCGTCGGAGACGGAGAAATGCGTTCCATGGGGCTCGTGGCGCAGCGCATCGACCACCCAGCATCCGATCTGGTTCAATATCGCCGCGCTCTCATCGGGTAAGGCATTGATGTCGGCGGAATACGCAATAGCGCCGATCTTGAAGCCCAAAGACCGGATGGCGCCATGCTCCTGGTCAAACGGGATAATCTCAACTGTACCGCCAGGGCCATCGACCTTCACCGCGCTGCCCGGCTCCGGCATGGAGCGGGCATCCAGAATGGCCGGATAAGGCGAACCGGCCGGTGCCTGGAAAGCATAGCCAAAGCGGGACGTAAGCGATTTAGCGGACGGTTCATCCATCCAGACCGGGATGCGCTGACGCTGGAGCAAGGCGAAGGCCCGCAAATCATCAAGCCCGTGGGTCTGGTCGGCATGATCATGGGTGATGACAACGCCATCCAGTCGCGGGACGCGGGCTGAAATCATCTGTTCGCGAAAATCCGGCGATGTGTCGATCGCAACGCGGGTGACGCGCTCACCGGCGGCCAGGTCCTCAGCCGAGCGGGCCGCTTCGATCAGAGCCGCGCATCGGCGCCGACGATTCTTGGGGTTGGCCGGGTTGCACGCCCCCCAATCGCCATTGGCGCGGGGTACGCCGCCTGACGACCCAGAGCCCAGAATGGTCAGACGGACAATATCGCTCATGTTCGCGGCACCTTGTCGAACAGGCGATAAAAGGCATCGCTGGTTTTTTCGGCGCACTCCTCCAGGGTCCAGTCCTTGACCGCGGCAAGACCGGTCGCAACGGCTGGGAGGAAGGATGGTTCGCAGCGTTTTCCCCGATGCGGAACCGGGGCCAGATACGGGCAATCGGTTTCAATGATGACCCGGTCATCCGGCACGTCTTCAGCAAACACCGCGCGCACATCATCAGCCTTCTTGAACGTGATGATGCCGGACGCGGCGAAAAAGGCACCCAGCTTTGCAGCACGGCGGGCCAGGGCGGCGCTGCTGGTATAGCAATGCATCAGCGGCCTGAAGGCCCCCTTCCCCATTTCCTCTTCCAACAGATCGGCCATCGCCTCATCAGCATCACGAGTATGGATGATGAGCGGAAGATCGGCTTTTCGAGCCGCTTCGATATGAGTCTTAAAGCTCTGGAATTGTTCTTCTTTCGGGCTGTATCCGTAATAGAAGTCCAGGCCGGTTTCGCCGATCGCGACGACCTTGGGATGTTGCGCAATCTCGATCAATTCCTGCGCTGATATATCGGGCCGGTCTTTGGCGTGGTGCGGGTGTGCGCCGATCGTACACCAGATGTCGTCATAGCGTTCGGCTATCGCGGATACGGCGTCGAAATCGCTCAACTGGCAGCAAATGGTCAGCATTTTGTCGACACCGGCCGCGCGGGCCCGTTCGATCACGGCGTCGAGGTCGTCAGCGAATTGCTCGCCGTGCAGATTGACGTGGCTATCTATGAACATCAGCGGGTGGGTCTCGTCAGGCCATTTCTGTTCGCGCGGCCTGCGTCACCAGGGACAGCGCGGCCAGTGCGGTTTGTTTCGGGTCGAGATAGAGAGCATCGCTGTCGCGGACAAGTTGGCTCAATGATCGCCACGCATCAATCCACGGCTCGCTATTGCCTCCTGCCAGCGCCACCTGTTTGCCCCGACGCTGGATTGCAGCGCGAAGCGCCCGGTAGAAAACCGGCGCTTTCTCGGCCCCGGCCTTGCCGGTGACCAGTTCGGCGAGCTGGCGCAGGTCGCTTTCGCTGGCCCGCGCCCCTTTTTCCACCAGTGCGTCGATCCGGTGCGCGAGCTCCACGCCGCCACTGACGCTCAAAGCAAGCGCCCGGCCCGGTGCGCCTCCGGCCAGCTCGGAGGCCTGCCGGGCGGTAATCGGGTCCGCCACGCTGGCGGTCTCCACCAGCCAGTTCGCCGTCGCCTCAATGCTGGGAACGCGGAGATCAAGCCGACGGCATCGCGACCGGATCGTCGCCGGCAGCCGCCCGGGAGCGTGGCTGATCAGGATCAAAAGCCCGCGCTTGGGTGGCTCTTCAAGAGTTTTGAGCAAGGCATTGGCTGCATTGGTATTCATGTCGTCGGCGCTGTCCACGAGGCAGACCCGCCAGCCGCCTGCACCGGCACTTTTTTCAAAGAAAGACGGCGCCCGGCGGGCTTCATCGACGGTGATTTCCGCGCGCCAGCGCTTGCGTTTTTCGTCCCAGGGCCGCCGCAGCAAAAGCAGGTCCGGATTGGCATGCGCCTCGAGCTGGCGGCAGACCGGATCGGATGGGTCTGCACCCAAGGGGCCGTAATCGGTAAAGGCGCCCGCGCCGAGAACCCGGCGTGCGATACGCCAGGCCAGCGTCGCTTTACCGACACCGCGCGGTCCGCAAATCAGCCAGGCATGGTGCAGCCGCCCGCTCTCCCAGGCCGACAGGAATTGCTGCTCGATATCGGCATGGGCAAACAGGTCATAGCGCTCGCGCGGCGGTAAACACCCCGGTTCGCTGTCCGACGCGATATCCGGGTCGGTATTCATGCCGCCCGGTCCAGGCGGGTTCTGATCTCGCGCAAGGCGGCGGCGAGGACTTCATCGGGCGAATTTTCCGCATTGAGAACGGCGCACCGCTGCGTATCGGCGTTGGCAATATCCAGGAAGGCTTGCCGGAGCCGAGCGTGAAAATCGGTATCGTGAAGTTCAAACCGTGTCGGGTCCTCGCCCCGCTCAACCGTGCGGCGCAGTCCGACGAGCGGGTCGAGGTCGAGGATCAGCGTCAGATCCGGGTGAAAATCGCCCAGTGCTGCGTGGTGCAAGGCCTTGATGCGCTCCAGTGATACCCCGCCGGCAGCACCCTGATAGGCCGTGGTGGAATCGGCGAACCGGTCCGACAACACCCAGGCACCGCGTTCCAGTGCAGGCTGGATCAGGCGTTCAACATGATCCACGCGCGCCGCGTACATGAGCAGAGCTTCCGTGATCGCCGACCAGCGATCTGTAGAGCCGGTCAGCAGGATCTCGCGCAGCATTTCTGCTCCGGGCGTACCGCCCGGCTCCCGGGTAATGATGACTTCCAGACCCTTGCCTTCGAGATGCGCCTGCAAACGCTGAATGAGCGTCGTTTTGCCGGCGCCCTCTCCGCCTTCAAGCGATATAAAACGTCCGCGCACGTCAGTTGCCGCGGATCATGTGGGCAAGTGCGGCGCCGATCCGGCCCATCAAGCCTTTGCGTTCAACGCTCTCTGCCGCGACCAGGGCAAACTCCTGCGGCTCCTGATCGGGAATATTGACGACCAGGCGGCCGACTTCCTCGCCCTCTGCGATCGGAGCGACCAGCGGCCCTTCATAGACAACCTCGACCGTCATATTGCGCCGGGCCCGGCGATGCATGCCAAGGGTCACGTCCTCGGCGACAGCCAGAGCGACCGTCTCAGCCTCCCCCATGAACACAGCGGCGCTATGGTCAACCGGCTCACCCGCAGCGAGCAGTTCATAAATCGAGTAATCCGACAAAGCGGAGCGCATCATGCGCTCGGCCTCATTGGCCCGCGCATTATTGGACTCCATGCCGTTGAAAACGATGATGCGTCGTACGCCATCGCGCTCCGCCGAGCCCACCAGACCATACCCGGCCTCTTCGGTGTGCCCCGTCTTCAAACCGTCCGCACCGGAGAAGACGCCGAGCAGCGGATTACGATTGAATTGCCGGATGCCGTTATAGGTGAACTCCCGCTCAAGCCACATGCCGTACTCGTCCGGGAAATCACGGATCAGGATGCGGGCGATCTCGGCCAGGTCACGGGCGCTGATCCGATGATCCGGGTGCGGCCACCCGGTTGCATTGGCAAAGCTGGCGCTCTCAAGGCCCAGCTCGCGCGCGCGGTCGGTCATCATATCGGCAAAAGCGGCTTCACTGCCGCCGAGCGCTTCGGCGATAACAATGCAGGCATCATTACCGGACTGGACGATCACGCCCCGCAGCAAGTCCTCGACACGGACCCGGCTGTTGACTTCCAGGAACATGGTAGAAGACCCGGAGGCAGCGCCGCCGCGCCGCCAGGCATTCTCGGACACCGGCAATTCGTCATCCATCGACAACTGGCCATCGCGAATCGCTTCGAGCGTCATCAACACCGTCATCAGCTTGCTCATCGACGCCGGTGGCATGGCTTCACGCCCATTGCGTTCGAAGAGAATAATGCCGGTCTCATAGTCCATGATCAGGGCATGGCTGGCATCGGTCTGATAGCTGGTCTGGGCTCCAGCGCCAGCGGTAGTCAAAAGCAAAAGAGAAACGAGAAATGCGCGCACGTCGGAGAACTCCCGGGCCGTAAAAGGTCATTCGGCGAAGAAGTGCGCATACAAGCGCGGCAAAGTCATGACGTCCAGCGCCGCGCGTGCGGAAACAACAGGAGCGCTCAGTTCAGTGCGACAATCCGGGCGTCGTAAACGCCATAACCGGTCAGATTGTCCCGGGCCGCGTGCGCAGCATTGCGGTCAGGCCAACGTCCGAAGAATACGCGATAGACCGCATTTCCGTTGGCTTGGCCGCGCTGCACCCAAGCATCACCTGCCGATGAAATCCGGGACGCCAGTGCCTGGGCGTTTTGCTGGTCCGCAAAAGCCCCGACCTGCAGTGTAACCGTCTGAGAATGCGCCGGAACGGCAGGTTCCTGGACCACTGGTTCTGGTTCGGGCTCGGCCGTGCGGCGGGTGCCGACCTGCGCGACGTGAAAACTATGGGCCGGGGGTTCGGCATTGGGGTGTGCGGGACCGAGATAACGCACCCTCACCCGGGCCAGGCCGCGTGAGCGATAATCGAGGGCTTCGGCGGCCGCGCGGCTCAGATCGATGATCCGGTCATCAACAAAGGGGCCGCGATCATTAAGCCGGACGATGACCTGACGACCGTTTTCCAGATTGGTGACCTCAACAATGGAGGGAATCGGCAAGGTCGTATGCGCCGCGGTCATCTGATTCTGATCGAAGATTTCACCATTCGCTGTCGGCCGGCCATGGAAGTTCGGGCCATACCAGGACCCGATGCCAATCTCGTCATAGCTGTCCTCACGGCGCGGGACGAAGCGCTGGCCGGAAATCGTGTACGGGCGACCGACTTTCTGGTGATCGCTGGAACGGGCGATGAGGCCGCGGGTATCCACCGGCGCAGAGGCAGCCCGTGCGCTTCCGGTTACGGATCCTGTTTCGAATGATCGCAGACGCTCGGGCGAAGACGCACAACCCGCGGCGAAAACCAGCACTGCAAGGAAGGCAAAACGCATAACGCAAAGGGCTCCCGCTACCTGACGCGATGATAATGGCTCAATTTCGTAAAGCGAGCGTAAGTCGCCTGTTTCGATTACGCGTATGTAATTTAGTTACAATTCCGGGTAATCAAAAAGTGTAGCGATAAACCGTGTCCGGCGAGAGGACCTGCGCCGGAATGAGGTAATTCCGCCACACCGCGCAATGATATTGCGCACCGCAGCATCACGCCCCCTTTTCATCCCAACTCAGGCGTTTAACGTTTTATGACGGGCTTGTAACAGACCTATCATTTGCGACTTGGAGGGCAATATGAAGTTGGGGCTTAAACTTACAGCCAGTGCGATGACGCTGGCACTTGCGGCGGGGGGCTTTGCGGCACCGTCGTTTGCTCAGGAAACTGAGACCCAGGAAACCGAACTGATCGTGGTGACCGGTTCGCGCATTGCGCGTGATTCGAATCTGGCTCTGCCGATTCCGGTTCAATCGCTCAGCGAAGAACAGCTTGAAAACTCCGGCGAGCTCAATCTCGCTGATGTCGTCAATGACGTTCCGGCCCTGGTGGCCTCGAGCACGGTGAACGCCAATGGTGCCGGTTCTACTGGTGCAAACTCGCTCAACCTTCGCGGCATGGGCGGAGCGCGGACCCTGACGCTGGTCAATGGCCGCCGTCACGTATCCGGCTTCGAAGGTTCGCAGGCTGTTGATATCGGCTCCATCCCGACGCAGCTGGTTGAGCGTGTGGAAGTGCTCACCGGTGGCGCCTCGGCCATTTATGGTTCCGACGCTGTGACCGGCGTGGTCAACTTCATCCTGCGTGATGATTATGAGGGCAATAACGTCACCGTCCGCACCGGTATCTCCAGCGAAGGTGATAGCGAATACCTCAGTGTTCAGGGCATTTTCGGTCGTAATTTCGATAGCGACCGCGGTAATTTCGTGGCGTCTTTCGACTATGTCGATGACAGCGAGCTGCTGTTTGGCGATCGCGACTGGGCCGCCGATAACGGTCGCTCGCGCAGCCTGCCAAACCCGGCGCGTCGCTTCCAGCGCGGTGACATCACGGCTTCGTCTACGCCGAACTTCTCGGCCTATTATGATTTCGCCACGACGGGCCTGTTCCACTACGGTCTGCGCATTCCGACAGCCGCTGACTTCATTGCCGACTACACGGCTGAATTCGGCTCCGCTCCGACCCTGACCCAAACCGAGCTCGATCTCATCGACCGCGCCTCGACCGCTCCTTCGCGTGCGATCCTCCCGCAGCCGAACTTCCTGATCTCCTCCAATCTCGGTGTGATTGCACCGGCGGATTTCTGGCTTGGCGGTGGCGTCGGTGGCGGCCTGGCCGGTAGCGACACCAATGGCAATGGCGTGGATGACTGTCTGGAATCCTTCGTCGGCTGGAACTCCGGTTTCTTCGGCAATGGTGCCTTCGGCCTGGCTGGCGGTTGCTGGGTTGTCGATCCGGGCGGTGATGTGCGTCCGTTCCAGGACGGCCTCATCGGCTCGACCTTCAACGGCTTCGGCGGTGATTCGATCCAGGACAATTTCGATGAGGACTTCCTCATCCCGGAAACCGACAAGATCACCCTGAACTTCAACACTACCTATGACTTCACGCCGTCGCTGCGTGGCTTCATGGAAGTGAAGTATTCCAGCTCGACCAGCTCCTTCGGTGGTCCGCTCAACACCTTCTACGACCTGCTCTATGGTGCACCGGACAACCCGTACCTTCCGGCAGAGCTCGCTGATGTCACCACGCGTGCCGGCGGCCTCTACATCACCGTGGACCCGACCTCCCTGGGCCCGAACATCGATCAGACGGTTCGTGAAACCTTCCGTTTCGTCGGTGGTTTCTCCGGCGAGTTTGAAAACGGCTGGACCTGGGAAGCGTCCTACAATCACGGTGAGTTCACCCGTCGCTTCACCGACAACAACATGGTCATCCTCGACCGTTTCTTCGCTGCTATTGATGCGGTGACGGATCCGGCGACCGGCCGGACGGTTTGTCGCTCCGAGGTTGATACGGCTTCGACCCCGCCGACCACCATCTTCGGCATCCCGGACTTTGACGCGGGTATCTACTCCTTCACGCCGGGTTCGGGCGCTTGTCAGCCGGCCAATATCTGGGGTGGCCCGGGTGCGATCAGCCAGGAAGCGATCAACTTCATCACCACTTCTCAGACCGATGAGCTGACGCTTGAGCAGTCTGTCTTCTCGGCCATCCTGACCGGTGACACGGCGGACTTCTTCTCCCTTCCGGCTGGCCCGATCGACTTTGTCGTCGGCGCTGAATACCGCAAGGAAGAGAGCCAGAACACGCTGAACGACTATGACCTCGGCATTCTGCCGGCTGGTTCGAATTTCACCCCGGGTACATTCGTCGGTGATTATTCGGACAACCAGTCGCTCGGCTTCAACGCCACTTCGCGCTTCGCCAATTCCCAGGGCGAGTTCGACGTGACGGACTTCTTCCTGGAGATGTCGGCACCGATCCTTTCCGATCAGCCGTTCGCACAGGAACTGCGCATTGATGCCGCGTATCGCTATGCCGATTACTCGACCATCGGCGGTGCGGAAACCTGGAATGTGGCTGGTCTGTGGACGCCGTATTCGGATCTCTCGGTCCGGGCCTCGGTCTCGCAGGCGATCCGCGCTCCGAACATTTCCGAACTGTTCGCACCGGAAAGCGCTGCTTTCTTCCGCCCGGTTGATCCGTGTGATGTGAACGAAATCCCGAACGCTCCGGATCCGGCTCTGCGTGCGGCGAACTGTCTGGCTGACGGCCTGCCGGCGACCTTCACCGATCCGCTTTCGGCTCGCTTCGCCGGTGTCTCGGGCGGTAACCCGAACCTGGAAGAAGAAGTTGCGGACACGCTGACCTATGGTTTCGTGTACCAGCCGAGCTTCCTGCCGGGCTTCTCGCTCACGGTGGACTACTGGGATGTGAAGATCGAGGACGCGATTGCGTCGGTTTCCGCACAGGACATCGTCGACAATTGCTACGACTCGACCAGCTTCCCGAACGCGTTCTGCTCCAACTTTACGCGTAACCGGGACTCCAGCTCGGCTCAGTTCCTCGGCTTCAACTTCCTGCGTCAGAGCCCGATTAACTTCGCGGCTATCGAAGCATCCGGCTACGACTTCGCAGCCACCTATGACTTCGAACTGTGGGGCAATGACTTCGGCATCCGTGCCGTCGGCTCCAAGCAGGAGAAGCTCGACTTCTTCACCAATCCGAGCGACCCGAACGAGGTCGATCCGGAACTGGAAGAGATTCAGCGCCCGGAAATCTCCGGCACGGTGGACCTCACCTGGAGCCGCGACAATTTCCGCGTCGGCTGGCAGGTCCAGTACATGAGCGACCAGCTGCTCGCCGGTGCTGAAATCGAAACCTATGAGAACATCCTGGGCGACTCCGCCTGGGCCGGTGAAAGCTATACGCACAACCTGTATGGCAGCATCGATCTCAAGGACAATGTCCGTCTCTTCGGCGGTATCAACAATGTCGAAGACGAAGAGCCCTTCGCCACGCAAGAAGGCTGGCCGGTCAGCCCGCGCGGCCGCATGTTCTTCCTTGGCGTCGACATGGACTTCTGATCCTTCCGAGTGATCGAAGAGAATGGGCCGGGCCAGTTTTGGTCCGGCCCTTTTTTTGCGCCGTTTGCGCCACGCGGCTGCAATGCGCGGCTTGCGCTCAGCCCCGCAACAGCGCTATTCGGATAGGTGCAGGAGGGGTGGCAGAGTGGTCGATTGCGGCGGTCTTGAAAACCGTTGAACCGCGAGGTTCCGGGGGTTCGAATCCCTCCCCCTCCGCCACCAGGCTCAAAGAGCAACCGGCCAGACCGGCGCCTGTCGCCACCCGCTGGTTTCCCGACCCCACCAAAGGACGAGTTTTCGACGCTTTAGCTGGGCTTGTGCCTTGTCAGAGCGGGGCCGCGCTTCATTATCTCTGCCCATAACACGCCAAAAGGCGATAAAGGGGAGACCTTCATGACCGATACCGCCGGTAAAACGGGGGCGAGCGCTATTGAGCCGCTTGCCGCCGGGCCACGCCGTTATGCGCTGGGCCTGTTGCTTGTTGTCTATATTCTCAACTTCCTCGACCGCCAGGTCGTCAACATCCTGGCCGAACCGATTAAGAATGATCTCGGGCTCGCCGACTGGCAGCTCGGGGCTCTGACCGGTCTGGCCTTTGCACTGTTCTACACCGTGCTCGGTCTTCCCATTGCCCGGCTCGCTGAACGCGCAGACCGGGTCAAGATTATTTCCGTCGCCGTTGCCGTGTGGAGCGCGTTTACAGTCGCCTGCGGCCTGGCCGGCAACTTCGTTCAATTACTGATTGCCCGCATTGGCGTCGGGGTCGGTGAGGCCGGCTGTACGCCGCCCGCGCACTCCCTGATCTCCGACTATACGCCGGCGGAAAAGCGTGCTTCTGCGATCGCCTTTTACTCCATGGGTATCCCGCTGGGCTCGCTGGCTGGCATGGCATTGGGCGGACTGATCGCCGACACCTATGGCTGGCGCGTCGCCTTCTTTGTCGCCGGCGCACCAGGTGTTCTGCTGGCCATCGCGGCCTGGTTCACCCTGCCCGAGCCCCGTCGCAAAAGCGGCACGATGGCCCCGGCCGACCGTCCGGGCCTGGGCGAGGCCATCGAGGAATTGTCCCGCAAGCCGGCTTTCTGGTGGATGTCGATCGCAGCCGCAGTCAACGCCATGGTCTCCTATGGCCATATCGCCTTTTACGGCTCCTTCTACTTGCGCAATCACGCCGAAGGCCTGCAGGGCATGGCTGAGGTGGTGAATAATGCGCTGGGTGTGAACTTCGGCGCCCTGGGCTTTGTCGGCATCGCGCTGGGTCTCCTGATCGGCATTTTCGGTGCGATCGGAACCTTTATCGGCGGTCAGGTGACCGACCGTTATGTCTCCAAGGATCCGCGCTATTTCGCCTTCATTCCGGCGGTTGCCGGCGCGGCGGGCTTCCTGCCCTTCCTGCTCGCCATGCTCTCCGGCAATGTGTTGATCTCGCTTCTGGCGCTCGCCGTCGTGACGCTTTTGGGCTCGATCTGGTACGGCCCGGTGTTTGCCAGTGCGCAAAGCCTCGTCCAGCCGCGTACACGGGCGACTGCGTCAGCCGTCATCCTGTTCGTGATCAATCTGATCGGGCTGGGAATGGGGCCGCTGCTGGCCGGTATTATCAGCGATGTCTTCGCGGCCAGCTACGGCGCTGCCGAAGGCTTGCGCTATTCACTGGTCACGGTCGGTGCGATTGGCCTTCTGGCTATTCCTGCCTTTGTGCTGGCGGCGCGGACCCTTCACAAAGACGTTGAAGGCTAACGCATAATCCAGGTTTCGGCCTCGGCGAGGGTTTCTGCAAAGAACACGTCGAGGCCGATATTCCAGGCCAGGGCTTCCAGCAGCATTTGCTGGACGTCATGGGTCTGCGGATCAAGCACATAGGCGACCCGGCGGATCTGCGGGAAACGGGCGGTAAAGCCCTGAAACATTGCGATGAACTCTGCCGGCGTGAAGACCGCATCGCTCTTGGCCACATTCATCAACACCCGCGAAACACCCCCCTTCTCGACCGCATCGGCCAGTTGAGCGGTCGCGGTATTGACCAGCACGCCATCGGTGCGCCCGGTGATGGTTTGCACCAAAAGCGCATCATCGAGGCGCTTTTCTGTCGTGATCTGGTCGCTATAGGCGTTCAACATTGGTCTAGTTCAGGACCCATTTGAGCTGGAGCTGGGCGACGTTTTCAGTGACGCCATCAACTCCGAACTTATTGTTCCAATATTGCCATTCCACGCCCAGGAAAATCCGGCCGGGGCGGTCATAGACAGCGCCAGCATCCCAAAGAAACCGCGGCACATAAAGCTGGTTCGCCACGCCCGGCCCTTCAGCCCCGGCGATATCAGCGAAACCCTCGCTGAGGAAGGATTGCCCGCCAATCTCGAACGGGCGGTTCCAGACAATCGTCGCCTGCCAGGTTGAACCCGGGCGTTCAGGATCGTCGCGGTAATAGGCATGCGTCCGCAGGAAGCGGAAGCCCTCCACGTTCAGATCGACCGCGAAACCGGCCAGATAGCGCTGAAGCCCCTGCTCGCCGCGCTCATAATTGCCGGCCAACAACACATCGCGGATCAGACCTTCACCGGGGTCCCGACCGCTTAACCGGGCCAGACTCAGCCGCGGGGTGAACTCGCCATAAACCGCGGTCTGCCCGTCATCTCCGAAGGTGAAATCGGCGAACAGGAACATGTCGCCATAGCTCCAGCGATTGGCATGCTCGAAGGTGATGATGGTCCGCTGCTCATCGCCGAGCTCGTAATCAAAGCCGCGCAGGAGCTGAACATTCTCGCTATGCCATTCGATCGGCCCTGATTGGGCAAAAGCCGGAACCTGGCTGGTCAGGCTGAGCCCGGCGAAAAGGGTAAACAGAACTCTCATCATCAGACACCCGTTAGCAAAGTTGACGGCGGATAACATGTTCGCCCGGTAAGATCACGAAACTGTAGGCGGGGCAGACATGGATAGAGAATGATCTAGGTTCAAGGGCAGAGCTATCCGATGAGGACGTAATGATCCGACGCCCGAACGAAATCTGGCAGGCCTCCGGCGATGAAGTGACGCCGAAACCGCTATTCATGAACCGCCGCAAAATCATCGCCTCTGCGGGCGCCATTGGCCTGGCCGGTCTTGCCGGTTGCAGCGATGCCAGCACAGCGGCCCAGGCGCAAAGCCCGGTCGGAACCCACACCCCGGACCCGGAGCGTCAGCTCGATTATGCACGCAGCGATTTTCGCCTCGACGAAGCGCTGACGCCTTATGATGCGGTGACTGGCTACAATAATTTCTACGAGTTCGGGCTCGGAAAAGGTGACCCGGCCCGCTATGCGGACAGGATGACGACCGAGCCGTGGTCGATCGAGGTTGACGGGCTGACCGATCGACCCGGCACTTACGCCCTTGCCGACCTGGTCGATTTCGACGCGCTGGAAGAGCGCATCTACCGCCTGCGCTGCGTGGAGGCCTGGTCCATGGTTGTCCCCTGGATCGGTGTGCCGCTGAGCGCCATAATCGAGCAATTGCGGCCGAGTCCTGCCGCCCGATATGTCGCCTTCGAGACCTATCTCAACCGTTCCGAAATGCGCGGTGTCCGTTTCCCCGTAATCGACTGGCCCTATCGCGAAGGCCTGCGGATGGATGAAGCCATGAACCCGCTCGCCTTCCTGGCCGTGGGGGTCTACGGCGAGATTTTACCCAATCAGAACGGCGCCCCGATCCGCCTCGTTGTGCCCTGGAAGTATGGCTACAAGTCGATCAAATCGATCGTCAAAATCAGCTTTGTTGCCGACCAGCCGGAAACATCCTGGAATCTGACGGCGCCGAATGAGTACGGCTTTTATTCCAACGTCAATCCGCAGCGCGATCATCCGCGATGGAGTCAGCGCACTGAACGCGTGATTGGCGGCGGTGTGTTTGCGCGCCGGGATACTGAAATGTTCAACGGCTATGCCGATCAGGTCGCCGATATGTATGCCGGCATGGACTTGATCGAAAATCACTGATGCCGAGAACGCGCTCCCATCTCGCCCGGTTCGAACGCCAGGGTCTGAAGCCGCTGGCGTTCTGGCTTCTAGCCCTGCCCGGACTATGGCTCTTTGCCCAATGGGGATTACTGCTGGGTGGTCAGGACCATTCCTTGGGCTTCAACCCGATCGAAACGACCCACCGTTTCCTCGGCGACACCGCGCTTTACGTGCTGATGGCCTCTCTTGCCGTGACCCCGCTGCGCGATTTGACCCGTTGGAAGGCGGTCATGAAAATTCGCCGCCGCATCGGCCTGGCCGCGTTCTGGTACGCGGTGCTCCACGTCATCGCCTATCTCGGGCTGGATTTGTACATCGCCGCCGGGATGTCCGTCAGCGGCATGATGGCCGGTTTGTGGGACGATGTCGTCGAACGCACCTACATAACCTTGGGAATGCTCGCTTTTATCGGCTTGATTCCGCTGGCGCTGACCTCGTTCAATGCCATGATCCGGCGGCTCGGGGCATTGCTCTGGCGCCGGCTGCATCTCGCCGTCTACCCGATCTCGGTGCTCGCCGTTCTACACTATGGATTTCTGGCCAAGGGCAATCAGCTTGGCCCCTGGATACACGGTGCGGCCCTGGCCGCCCTACTCGGCTACAGGCTCTTCGCCTACCTGCGTCATACCCGTCTGCGCGCGCAGCATCCGGCCTAGCCAATCGGCGCATTGCGCTGGATGGCTCATGGGCGCGAGATGCCCCGCCTCATCCATGGTGTCGATCTTGATGCCCAGCCGGCGCAATCGCCAGTCCGCATAGACGGTCGACCCCGGCAGCCCGGCCATAAGCACGGCTGGCCGCTTCGGCAGCCGCTTCAAGGCCGTCCAGGGATCATGTCCCTGCGCCGCAAAGATCGCTGCTTCCCAGGCCGGATCACAGGACAGCTGGACCCCGGCATCTGTCTCTTTCAGGCCGGTATCGAGGTAAGCTTCGAGTACACCGGGGGCCCAGTCGGCAAACAGCCGCTTGCCGCGATAACGCTCGGTTACCTGTTCCCGGCTGTCCCAATCGCGCCGCCGCCGCCGCGCGCCGCTCGACATCGGATTGAACTGATAAAGATAGGCCCCGCCCGGGATATGCGGGATGGCGTAGAACCCGGTCGGCATGAAAACCGGCTCGATGAAGGCCATGGCTTCGACCTCCAGTCCGAATCTGGCTGCTGCCAGCAGGCCGCAAACCGAGCCCATGGAATGCCCGGCAAACACGCTTCGCCGCGGCTCCAGCGCGTTCTGCCAAGCCACCAGGTCCCGGGCAAAGACATGCCAATCCGGCAGACGCGCCGGATCGGCAGGCAGCGTCGTCCGGCCATGCCCGCGCGCATCGAGGGCAACGACCTCGAATTCATCTGCAAGCGGCTCAAGCATTTGCTGGTAGGTTCCAGCGTTGAAGCCATTGGCGTGAGCGAAAAGCAGGCGGACAGCACCGGGCTTGCGCCAGATCAGCGTGCTGAGCTTTGCCTCGCCCACATCCAGTTCAATACGTTCCATGCCGGCAAACTAGGGTGCGTCCCGGACCGGGTCCACTAAAGGCCTGATCAGGAATGACCTCGCGCAGTGGCACCACTGACGGGTTCATGCTACCGCAGCGCCGAATTGCAGCTGCTTTTACCGGGGATCACATGACGACGCTTTCCATCACCGACCGTTTCGATAGTGGCAATATCATCGTCAAGGATGCCTCCGACCCGCAGGCGATTTCGCTGGAGATCCGGCGCGATCACCGCTCGGATTTCTTCCAATGGTTCCATTTCCGGGTGTCCGGCGCCCGCGATACGGCCTTGTCGATGCGCATCATCAATGCCGCAGAGGCGGCCTATCTTGATGGTTGGACCGATTATCAGGCCTGCGCCAGCTATGACCGTGAAACCTGGTTCCGGGTTGAAACCCGCTATGAGGACGGCGTTCTGATTATCGACCACGAACCGGAACTCGACACCGTCTGGTATGCCTATTTCGCGCCCTACTCCATGGAGCGTCACCAGGACTTGATCGCCTGGGCGCAAACTCACCCCGCCGCGCGATTGGACGTGCTCGGCGATACATTGGATGGCCAGAGCCTTGATTGTCTCACCATTGGAGACGGCGACAAGTCGATCTGGATCACCGCGCGTCAGCATCCTGGGGAAAGCATGGCCGAATGGTGGGTGGAAGGCTTCCTGACCCGCCTGCTTGATGATGCGGACCCTGTCGCCCGCCGGCTGCGCGAAGCGGTCACTTTCCACGTCGTGCCTAATATGAACCCGGACGGCTCCCGCCGCGGTCACCTGCGCACCAACGCCAAAGGCGTCAATCTCAACCGCGAATGGGACAAGGCGACACCGGAAAACTCGCCGGAAGTTTTCTACGTGCTCGAGGCCATCCGCCGGACCGGGGTCGACCTTCACCTCGATGTGCATGGCGATGAAGGCCTGCCCTATAACTTCATCGCCGGCGGCGAAGGCGCGCCGAACTTTACCGAGGCAGACGGCGCCATGCTGGATGCCTACAAATCGGCGCTGGAGGCGATCAGTCCGGATTTCCAGACGACACATGGGTATGAGGTCGATGCCCCGGGCAGCGCCGATCTGTCCATCTGCACCAACTATATGGTCAATGAGTTCCGCTGCCTGGCGATGACGCTGGAAATGCCGTTCAAGGATAATGCCGATCTGCCCGATCCGCTGCACGGCTGGTCGCCGGATCGGTGCCGCAAGCTGGGAGCCGCAAATCTCGATGCGATGCTGGCGGTTCTCGACGCGATCTGAGCCCCGAGACAACCTCGCGTATATTTGAATACCGGCCTTGCGCCCCCTTGCGAAGCGCGTCACCGTTTTCGCTCAGGAGGATATGGCTGCATGTATCTTACACGCCTGCTTTACTGTAGCGAACGCAATGCCGAGGTCGATCTTGATATCGAGCAATTGCTCTATAGCGCTCGCGATTATAACGGCCGGTCCAATATCACGGGCGCGCTCTGGTTCGATGGCACCTATTTCGTCCAGGTCCTTGAAGGCGGCCGCCAGGTGGTGAGCGAAACCTACCACCGCATCGCCAAGGATCCGCGCCATCACAGTATCGAGATCGTCTCCTGCGAGATGGTCGATGCGCGCCTCTTCCACCAATGGCGCATGGCGTATTTTGCCGACACGGCGGACAATCGCTCACTCGTCCTGAAGTATTCCGGCCAAGACAAGCTGATACCGTCGAATATGAGCAGCGCTTCATTGCTGCATGTGCTCGCCGAGGGGAATTTGCTCGGCGATTAACCCCCTCAATGCGGCGGGCCCGATACCGGCCAGGTGCGTGGGCGGCCAAGAAAGAGCTGGACTCCCTGCTATCTTTTGAGACATAATTGTCTCATGAATGATTTCGTACGTCCTTCCTCCCGCGATGCCATCATCACCGCAGGCTTTGCGGTGCTCGCGGCAGATCCAGCCGCCAGCCTCAATGATATTGCCCGCAAGGCCGGCGTCGGCCGCGCCACACTGCACCGGCATTTCTCCGGCCGCGATGACCTCGTTCGCTGCCTGGCCTTGGCGGCCCTGCACGAGATGGATGCGGCCGTCGAAGCGGCTTTGGAAAACGCGCAGAGCCATACCGACGCGCTGAAGCTGACCCTGCAAACCCTGGTTCCTCTGGGCACCCAGTATGGTTTCCTTTTAAGCGAAACCGCCACCGGTAAGGAGATTGAGGCAGAGTACCAGCGCCAGGCTGAAGCGTTGTCGGACATGCTCAAGGCGGCCGTCTCAGAGGGCGGGCTTTCGGCCGCCATCCCGGTGTCTTGGTATGCCCGCAGCTTTGATGCGCTGCTGATCGCCGCCTGGGAGGCGGTGCAGGAGCAGGAGCTGACGCCTGATCAGGCCAGCGCCCTGGCCTGGAAAACCTTCACCCTCAACCCGAAGGCGGACGCATGAGCCCTGATGCAATCGAAAGCCTGGGCACCCAGTTTGATGATGCCTTCTTCATCATCGGCGCCGCGATCCTGGTGATTGAGCTGCTCAAAGGCGCGTTCAATCGCTCGCTCTCGGGCAAAAGCCTGCTCGACATGATCGCCAGCGTCTCGACCCAGCTGCCCTATCTCTTGATCGAGATATTCCTGATGGTCTGGGTCTATATCGGCTTCGTACTGGTCAGCGAGACCTGGATCAGCTGGCGTTTCGAGTTCAGCTGGACGCTGGCCATCATCACCCTGATCGTCGCCGATTTCGTCTATTACTGGGAACACCGCTTTGCCCATGAAGTGCGTCTGTTATGGACCCAGCACGCGGTGCATCATTCCTCGCGTTTCATGAACATCCTGGTCAGTGTGCGCTTTGGTCCGCTGGAGACTGTGACCTCTGCCCTCTTCCACTTCCCGATGATCCTGATCGGCTTCCCGGCCGAACTGGTCTTTGCCAGCATTATCATTGTGCAGGCCTACCAAGTCTGGATCCATACCGAGTTGATCGGCAAGCTGGGTCCGCTTGACGGTGTTCTCAACACGCCTGCCAATCACCGTGTGCATCATGGTTGTGACGAGAAGTATCTGGACAAGAATTACGGCGGCATCCTGATCATCTGGGACCGCCTGTTCGGCACTTATCAGCGCGAGGAGGAAACGCCGCGCTACGGGCTCGCGCGCGATTTCGACAGCGTTAATCCGCTGGCCGTCTGGTTTTCCGAACTGCCTCGCTTTTTCAATGATCTCGGCCAGGCCAAGAGCGCCAGTGCGCGCTGGCGGATCATGTTTGGCCGGCCGGGTGCCTCTCCCGACGCCTGACAGCGAACGCCATTGACCTGCGCCCGGCGACGGGCGATGGCTGTGTCACCGTCCGGCTGACAAACACCCTGCCGATTCCAAGTGCGGGGGCGAAGGGGATGAGCGCCATGACCGATCAGCAGATGACCCAGGTCGACGTATCTGACGAAGATATTCACTGGGATTTCGACAAGGCGATGTCCTATGGCCGCTATCTCGGCCTCGACCGCGTCCTGGACAGCCAAAACCCGCTGACCGAGGAGCATGACGAAATGCTCTTCATCATCATCCACCAGGTCGCCGAGCTGTGGATGAAGCTGATGTTGCATGAGATCGAAGGCGCATCGGCGCAAATTGCCCGCGACGAGGTGGGCCCGGCGCTGAAAATGTTCTCCCGCGTTTCGCGCGTCCAGGAACAGCTGATCAAGGCCTGGGATGTGCTCGCAACCATGACGCCGAGCGATTATCTCGCCTTCCGCGACGATCTTGGCCAGAGCTCCGGCTTCCAGTCCTACCAGTATCGCAGCCTGGAATACCGGCTCGGCAATAAGAACGCGGCCATGGCGAAGGTGCACCGGCACAATCCGGTGGCCTTCGACATGGTCAATGCGGCCCTGGAGAGCCCGAGCATCTGGGATGAGACGCTCGCCTTCCTCGCCCGCAAGGGCTACGCCGTGCCGGCCGACCGTCTCGACCGGGACTGGCGTCAATCCTACAAGCCCAGCAGCGAGGTCGAGACGACCTGGCGGTTGATCTATGAGGACAGCGAGACCCATTGGGAAGCCTATGAGCTGGGCGAGAAACTCGTCGATCTCGAGCACAAATTCCAGCAATGGCGGTTCAACCACATGAAAACGGTTGAGCGCATTATCGGCTATCGCCGCGGCACCGGCGGCACCTCCGGCGTCGCCTATCTGGTCAAGGCCCTCGATCTGCACTTCTTCCCGGAGCTGTGGACCGTGCGTACCGCGCTCTGACCCGATGAGCCGGATCTACGACATCACCCAGACCCTGCATGCCGGACTTCCCGTCTGGCCCGGCGATACGGCCTTTGTGCGCGAGGACAGCTGGGTCATCGGGCCGGATTGCCCGGTCAAGGTCTCGCGTCTGACCCTGTCGACCCACTCCGGCAGCCATGCCGACGCTCCGGAGCATTACCACAAGGCCGGCAGCGATATCGCCGGCGTCGATCTGGCGCCCTATCTGGGCCCCTGCGTGCTGGTCACGGCCAAAGGGAGCGGCCCGGCCGTCCGGCCTGAGGATGTCGACCTTGATGCACTCAAGGGCGCCAAACGGGTTCTCATCCGGACCTATAAGGAATTCCCGCATACCGCCTGGGACAGTGATTTTCGCGCCATTTCACCGGAACTGATTGAGGCCTTGGGGCGCCAGGGCTGTTTGCTGATCGGCACCGATGCCGCCTCGCTCGATCCTGAAACCTCGAAAACCCTCGACGCCCACCATGCGGTGCGGCGCCATGATATGCGTATCCTGGAAGGGCTGGTGTTGGACGGCGTGCCGGATGGCCGTTTCGAACTCATTGCCCTGCCCCTGCCGATTGCCGATGCGGATGCTTCACCGGTCCGCGCGATTTTGAGAGACCTGCCCGATGACGCCTGACCAGATTGCCGATCTCGATCGCAATGATCCGCTTGCCGGTTTCCGGGAGCGTTTTGATCTGCCCGAAGGCGTGATCTATCTCGATGGCAATTCACTCGGCGCCCTGCCCAAGGCCACCGCTGAGCGGGTTGCGGCCGTGGTGCAGGAACAGTGGGGCGCAGACCTGATCCGGTCCTGGAATACCCATAACTGGATCGGCGCACCGCGCCGGCTCGGTGACAAGATCGCCCGGTTGATCGGGGCCAATCCCGGCGAAGTGATCTGCGCCGATTCCACTTCAGTGAATGTCTTCAAGGCACTGAGCGCCTGTCTTCAATTGACACCTGAGCGGTCGATAATCCTCTCGGAAACCGGAAATTTCCCGACCGACGCCTATATGATGGAAGGCTTGGCGCATCTCACCTCCGGTCGCGTGGAGCAAAAGCTCGTCGCCAGCGAGACCATAGCCGCTCATCTTGATGAAACGGTCGCCGCGCTCCTGCTGACCCACACCCACTACAAGACCGGGCGCTTGCACGACATGGCCGCGCTCACGGCCAAGGCCCAGGCGGCGGGCATTCCGGTGATCTGGGACCTGTCCCACTCGGCCGGCGCCCTGCCCGTGGACCTCAATGGCTGCAATGCCGATTTCGCCGTCGGCTGCGGCTATAAATATCTCAATGGCGGGCCCGGCGCCCCGGCCTTCCTGTTCGCGGCCGCGCGCCATCATGACAAGGTCTTCCCGGCCCTGTCCGGCTGGCTCGGCCACAAAGCCCCCTTTGCCTTTTCAGATCATTATGAGCCGGGCACCGGGATTGACCGTTTCCAGTGCGGCACGCCGGGCATTCTCGGTATGGCAGCTCTGGAGAGCGGGCTCGACCTCATGCTCGAAGCCGACATGCAAGCCATCCGGGCCAAGTCGCAGGCGCTGGGCGACCTCTTCATCGCGCTGATCGAAGCGCGCTGTCCTCAGTTCGAGCTGGTCACCCCGCGGGATTGCAGAGCGCGGGGAAGCCAGGTCTCGATCGCCCACGATCAGGGCTATGCCATCATGCAGGCGCTGATTGATCGCGGCGTGATTGGTGATTTCCGGGCACCGGACATTTTGCGCTTCGGCTTCACCCCGCTCTACACCCGCTATCGTGATGTCGCCGATGCGGTCGACATCTTGGCTGACATCATGGACCAGGACAGCTGGACGGCCCCGCAATATGCCGTTCGTGCTGCTGTAACCTGATCTATCGTGACCTGACCAGCCGTGACCTGAAAAGGAGTTTCCCGTGCTTCCTGTGACCACAGACCTTCGCGACGATTGCCTTGTCATCACGGTCAACCATCCGCCCGTCAATGCGCTGTCTCACGCTGTGCGGGCCGGCCTCGTCGAGGCCCTCGCAACCGCGCGCGACGGCATGCGCGCTGCCATTATTATCTGTGCCGGCCGCACCTTCTTTTCCGGGGCGGACATCTCCGAGTTCGGCAAGCCACCGCAAGCGCCGTCACTGCCGGACGTGCTCGCCGCTATCGAAGACTGCCCGATCCCCGTGATCGCCGCCATTCACGGCCAGGCCCTGGGTGGTGGCTTTGAAGTCGCGCTGAGTTGTGATTTCCGGGTTATGGAGGCCAAGGCCAAGGTGGGCCTGCCCGAGGTCAATCTCGGTCTCATTCCGGGCGCCGGAGGGACGCAGCGGACGCCGCGCCTGGGCGGTCTGGATATTGCCCTGCAGCTGGCTTTGAGCGGCAAGCCGATCCCGGCCCGACTGGCGGTTGAGAAGGGCCTCGCCGACATGATCTGCCAGAATGACCTGCTCGCTGATGCCCTCGCCTTCTCCCACCGCGGTGACCTTGCCAAGCGTCGCGTCCGCGACATGCCGGCACCGGATATGGACGAGACAGTGTTTGAGCGCTGGAAAAGCCATGCCGCAAAGCGCCAGCGCGGCCAGAACGCGCCTCAGGCCATTCTCGAGGCGGTCGAGGCGGCCACGGCTCTTCCCTTCGACGAAGGCCTCGCCAAGGAACGCGAACTGTTCAGCGGTCTCGTCGGCGGCGCTCAGTCCCGGGCGATGCGCCATCTTTTCTTCGCCGAACGCCTGTCCGGCAAGCTGGCCAGCCCGGTTCATGCCGAGCCCAAGACCATCAACACGATCGGCGTGGTCGGAGCTGGTACGATGGGCGTAGGCATTGCCGCCTCGGCGCTCGCGGGCGGTTACACTGTGGCCTTGTTTGACGCGAATCCCGACGCGCTGGCCAATGGCCGCGGGCGGATTGACGGCATCATCAAGGGCGACGCCAAGAAGGGCCGGATCTCACCGGCAGAAGCGGACGATCGGCACAAGCGCCTGAGCGTGCTTGAGGACTGGTCCGGTTATGCGAGCTGCGACCTGATCATTGAAGCCGTGTTCGAGGACATGGATGTCAAGAATGAGGTGCTGGCCAAGATCGATGCCGTTGCGCGGCCTGATGCCCTGATCGCTTCCAACACTTCCTACCTCGACATAGACGCGCTGGCCGCCAGCATCTCCAACCCCGAACGCGTGCTCGGCCTGCACTTCTTCAGCCCGGCACACATCATGCGCTTGCTGGAGATCGTGCGTGGCGCGCAAACAAGCGACGAAGCCCTGACCACGGCCCTCGCTCTGGCCAAGCGGATGCGCAAGGTGGGCGTGGTGTCCGGTGTCTGTCACGGCTTTATCGGCAACCGCATGCTCAGCGGCTATGGCCGCGAAGCCGGTCTGTTGCTGCTAGAAGGAGCCTCACCGCAGGAGATCGACAAGGCCCTGCTCGATTTCGGCATGCCGATGGGCCCGTTTGCCATGGGCGACATGGCCGGGCTGGATATAGGCTATATGAACCGCAAGAAACTCGACCCGGCCCTGTTCGAGGAACGCGCATCACGGGTGCACGACCGGCTGGTGGAAGCCGGCTGCAAGGGACAAAAAACCGGCTCGGGTTTTTACACCTACGACCCTGAAACGCGGGCCGCATCGCCCAATCCCCTCGCTGACGAGATCATCGAACAAGTCCGCGCCGAAGCGCAGGTCACGCCGCGCTCGATCAGCGCCGAGGAAATCGTCGAACGGTGTATTTTCGCCCTGATCAATGAAGGCGCCCAGCTGCTTGGCGAAGGCATCGCCCAGCGTGGCAGTGATGTCGATGTCGTCTATGCCAACGGCTATGGCTTCCCGCGCTATCGCGGCGGCCCGTTCTGCTATGCCGACGAGATCGGACTGGATCATGTGCTGGCGCGGATCGAAGCCTTCGGCCAGTCCAATCCGCGATGGTGGACACCGGCACCCCTGCTGCAAACACTGGCTGAGAACGGCGGCCGATTGGGCACTTACACTCCGGAGTAAAAGCCCCCCTAGAACAGGCCTTGCCTCGTCGCGCCCAATTAGTTTAAGTCTAAAATAATAGCGGGAGGATGGCCATGAAGATAGCGTGCCTCGGCGGCGGCCCGGCCGGCCTCTACTTCGCGATTTCGATGAAGCTTCGCGATCCCGATTGCGAGATTGATGTCTATGAGCGCAACCGGCCCGGCGACACATTTGGCTGGGGCGTGGTCTTTTCCGATCAGACCATGGAAAACCTGGCCGGCAACGACCCGGTCAGCGCCAAGGCCATCGGTGACAGCCTCGCCCACTGGGACGATATCGAGGTTCATTTCAAGGGCACAGCCGAGCGCTCCGGTGGTCACGGGTTTTGCGGGATCGGCCGCAAACACCTGCTCAACATCCTGCAGGACCGGGCGCGGCAGCTCGGTGTCGGGCTGAATTTCGAGACCGAGATCGACACCGACCTCTCCCGCTTTTCCGATGCCGACATGATCGTGGCCTCCGATGGGCTCAACTCGAAGATCCGTACGGCTTTCAGCGACACTTTCAAGCCAGACATCGAAACGCGTACCAATAAATTTGTCTGGCTCGGCACGAACAAGGTCTTCGAGGCCTTCACCTTCATTTTCACCGAGACCGAACATGGCTGGGTCTGGGCCCACGCCTACCGGTTTGATGACGACACCTCGACTTTTATTGTCGAGTGCGCGCCGGAAACCTGGGACAAGCTGGGCTTTGCCGGGATGGACCAGGACGAAACCTGCCGCGCCTGCGAGGCTCTGTTCGCCGATTGGCTGGACGGCCACGACCTGATGTCCAATGCGCGGCACTTGCGCGGATCGGCCTGGCTCAATTTTCCCCGGGTGCTGTGCGAGACCTGGGTGCATGAGAATGTGGTCCTGCTGGGCGATGCCGCCCACACCGCACACTTTTCCATCGGGTCCGGCACCAAGCTGGCCTTCGAAGATGCCATCATGCTGGCAGAAGTCCTGACCGCCACGGACAAGCCGGTTCAACAAGGCCTTGAGGACTATCAGGAAGCGCGCAAGGTCGAGGTTCTCAAACTGCAAAGCGCCGCGCGCAATTCCACCGAATGGTTTGAAAACCTCGATCGCTATCTCGGCTTTGAACCGAAACAATTTGCCTATTCGCTGCTGACCCGGTCGCAGCGCATCAGCCATGAAAATCTGCGCCAGCGCGATCCGGATTGGCTGGACGATGTCGAGCGCTGGTTCTGCGGCCAGGAGCGCGCCCGCCCGCCAATGTTCGCCCCGTTTGAAATGCGCGACATGCGGCTGGAAAACCGCGTCGTTGTCTCGCCCATGTGCATGTATTCGGCCGAAGATGGTCTTCCCGGCGCTTTCCACAAGATACATTATGGTGCCCGGGCGATGGGCGGTGCCGGGCTGGTCTATACGGAAATGACCGATGTCAGCCGCGACGGACGCATCACGCCGGGCTGTGCCGGGCTCTATAATGACGATCATGTCGCGGCCTGGCGGGAGATCACCGATTTCGCGCACGCTAATTCCGATGCGAAAATGGCGATCCAGCTCTCCCATGCCGGCCGCAAAGGCTCCACCAAGGTGGGCTGGGAAGGCTATGACATGCCGCTTGAGGACGGCAATTGGCCCATAATCGGTCCATCTCCCCTCGCCTGGGACGCTGCCAACCAGATCCCCGCGGAGATGAGCCGGGCCGATATGGATGCGGTCAAAGCCGATTTTGTCGCCGCGACCGAACGCGCCATTGCGGCCGGGTTCGACATGGTGGAGCTGCATTGTGCCCACGGCTATCTGCTGTCGAGCTTCCTGACGCCGGTCTCCAATCAGCGCGATGATGAATATGGCGGCGACCTCAACGCCCGCCTCACCTATCCGCTGGAAGTGTTTGAAGCGATGCGGGCAATATGGCCGGCCGACAAACCCATGGCGGTGCGGATTTCAGCCACCGATTGGCTTGGCGATGACGGCCTGACCGGTGAGGACAGTGTACGGATCGCGCAGGCCTTCAACGAGGCCGGGGCCGATCTCATCGATGTCTCCGCCGGCCAGACCAGCCCGCGCGCCCGGCCCGTTTATGGCCGCATGTTCCAGACGCCGTTTTCCGACCAAATCCGCAACCACACCGGCTGCGCGACCATGGCGGTAGGAAATATTTTCGAACCGGACCACGTCAATTCCATTCTCGCCGCCGGCCGGGCCGATCTCGTGGCCCTTGCCCGTCCGCACCTGGCCGATCCGAACTGGACCCTGCGCGCCGCCGCCGAGCTCGGCTATCGCGGTGTGCGTATCCCGCCGCAATACGAGGCGGGGTTTGACCAACTCGCGCGCAATCTTCAGCGCGCCCAGCAAATGGAGCTGAAGGCATGACCATGCTGCAAGGCCGTCGGGCCGTCATTACCGGTGGGGGTACCGGGATCGGCCTCGCCTGCGCCCGTGATCTCGCCCAGCACGGGGCCGAGGTCATTCTTATGGCCCGCAATCTGGACCGGTTGCAGGCGGCGGCGGCCGAGATTGAAGGCGCCAGTGCGATCCAGCTCGATGTGACCGATGATGCCAGTGTCGCGGACGCCTTCAAGAGCGCCCAGGCCGGCGGGCCAGTGGACATCTTGATCAATAATGCGGGGATCGCTGCGGCCTCGGCCTTTCATAAGACGAGCATGGAGGAATGGCGCCGCATCCAGGCGGTGAATGTTGAAGGCCTGGTGCGCTGCTCGCTCGCCGTGATCGACGATATGCGCAAGTCGGACTTTGCCCGCATCGTCAATATCGCCTCCATCGCGGGGCTGCGTGGCGGCGCCTATATCAGCCCCTATGTGGCGTCCAAGCATGCGGTCGTCGGGCTGACCAAGTCCTTGTCGCTGGAATACGCCCACACCCAGCTGACGGTGAACGCGATCTGCCCGGGCTATGTCGACACCGCCATCGTGGACAACTCCGTCGCCAATATCATGGCCAAGACCGGCCGCTCCCGCGACGAGGCGTTGGCCGAGCTGACCAAGAATAATCCCCAGGGCCGCCTGATCGCGCCGGAAGAGGTCGCCGAGGCTGTGAGCTGGTTGTGCTCGCCATTGTCGGCCTCGGTGTCCGGGCAGGCGATCATGGTGTCAGGCGGCGCCATCTGATGCCGGAGGCGGCTGCTCATACCGGCGATCGCGAAGCGGTCCGGCTCTGGCTGCAAATCTACCAGACAGCCGGCCTGATCGAGCAGCGCATCCGCTCCCGCCTGACCCAGGAATTCGGGGTCAGCCTGGCCCGCTTTGACCTGCTGGCCGCGCTGGTCCGCGAGGACAAGCCGATGACGATGGGCGCCCTTTCCCGTCGCTTGTTGGTCAGCAATGGCAATGTCACCGGGCTGATCTCGCGCCTTGTCGATGACGGCCTGGTGACCCGCACCGCCGATCCTGACGATCGCCGCATCATGATTATCGAGCTGACCGCCAAGGGACAGCGGGATTTTGACGAAATGGCCAGCGCCCATGCGTCGTGGCTGAACGAGTTCATCGGCGCCGCAGACCCGGAGCTGACGCACCGATTACGAGACGATCTTGGCGCTCTGCGCCGGCACATGAATCCGACTGAGGACCGAACACCCGATGCAAGCTGAGACCTACAAGCCGGAACACTTCCTGTGGTCCTTCGACGACGGGATTGCCACCATCACCCTGAACCGGCCCGATCGCAAAAACCCGCTCACCTTCGAGAGCTATGCCGAGCTGCGCGATCTTTATCGCGACCTGGTCTATTGCCGTGAGGTCAAGGCGATCATCCTCAGCGGAGCCGGCGGCAATTTTTCCTCCGGTGGTGATGTGCACGACATTATCGGCCCGCTGGTCGAAATGGACATGCCGCAATTGCTCGACTTCACGCGCATGACCGGCGATCTGGTCAAAGCCATGCGGGCCTGCCCGCAACCGATCATCGCCGCCATTGACGGCGTCTGCGTTGGTGCCGGCGCGATCATGGCGATGGCGTCGGATCTGCGTATCGCCACGCCGCAAGCCAAGACCGCCTTCCTGTTCAACCGTGTCGGCCTGGCCGGTTGCGATATGGGCGCGTGCGCCATTCTCCCGCGCATTATCGGTCAGGGGCGCGCCTCCGAATTATTGTTTTTCGGCCGCTCGATGAGCGCACAGGAAGGACATGATTGGGGCTTTTTCAACGCCGTGGTGGCACCCGAAGCGCTCCACGATCACGCAAAAACATGGGCGAAACGCATCCGGTCCGGGCCCAATTTCGCCAATGCCATGACCAAGAACCAGCTCAATATGGAGTGGGATATGAGCCTCGATGCCGCCATCGAAGCTGAAGCCCAGGCCCAGGCCATCTGCATGCAGACCCGCGATTTCGAGCGCGCCTATCAGGCCTTTGTGGCCAAGGAAAAACCTGTGTTTGAGGGCGATTAGACCATGGACAGCAGCTTCCTCAACTGGCCGTTTTTTACCCCGGATCACCGCAGCCTGGCGGAGCAGGTGCGTTCCTTTGCTGCCGACACGTTCGGTGAAACCGGGTTTGAGCATCATGGCGATATTGACGAGGAATGCGCCGACATCCGCCGTCAGCTCGGCGCCCAGGGTCTGACACGTTATTGTATTCCCGAGGAATTTGGCGGCCACCACAATCAGCTCGATGTCCGCTCGCTATGCCTCATCCGCGAAACCCTGGCCTACCGGTCCGGGCTGGCAGATTTCGTTTTCGCCATGCAGGGCCTGGGCTCAGGGGCGATCAGCCTGTTCGGCGCGCCCGAGCAGAAAGCACGCTACCTGCCCGGGGTCGGAAGCGGCGATCTGTGCGCCGCCTTTGCACTAACCGAACCGGAGGCGGGATCCGATGTCGCCGCCATCGCCACGCAGGCACGGCTTGAAGGCGGGGACTGGGTCATTGAGGGCGAGAAAACCTATATCTCCAACGGCGGTATCGCCGATCTCTACGTCCTGTTTGCCCGCAGCGAGGACGTTCCCGGCGCCCGCGGCCTCTCCGCCTTTATCATTGAAGCCAATGACCCTGGACTGGACGTGGTTGAGCGCATCGACACGATTGCACCCCATCCTCTGGCCCGTTTGCGCTTTAACAAAATGCGGATCCCCGCTGACCGGCTCATCGGTGAACGCGGTCAGGGTTTCAAGATTGCCATGGCGACGCTGGATGTCTTCCGGTCTACCGTCGGGGCCGCCTCGCTGGGCTTTGCCCGCCGCGCGCTCGACGAGGCGACCAGACGAGCCCAGACGCGTGAGCTGTTCGGGTCCAGCCTCGCGGACCTGCCAGGCGTCCAGACCCAGCTGGCGGAAATGGCGCTCGATATCGATACCAGCGCGCTTTTGATCTACCGGGCCGGATGGGCCAAGGATAGCGGCGCGGCACGGATTACCCGTGAAGCTGCCATGGCCAAGCTCCACGCCACGGAGACAGCCCAGCACGGTATCGACAAAGCGGTTCAGATTTTTGGCGGTCTGGGGGTGACCAAGGGATCGGTCCCCGAAGCCCTGTACCGGGAAGTGCGCGCATTGCGCATTTATGAAGGCGCCTCGGAGGTGCAAAAGCTGGTCATAGCCCGTCAGCATTTGGCGGGGGCGCGATAGTGTTCGTTTCACGCCGCCAGATCCGCTTTGCCGATGTCGACCCGGCCGGGATCGTCTTCTATCCGCGCTATTTCGAAATGATCAATGCGACGGTCGAGGACTGGTTCGAGCACATCGGCTATGGCTTCGGGCAGATGATCCGGCGCGATGGCTATGGCGTGCCGCTGGCCACGATAGAAGTCGACTTCAAGCGTCCCAGCGAGCTTGATGACTGGCTCGATTTCACCCTCGACGTGACGGCCATGGGCGGCAGTTCAATTCAGGCCGCGATCACCGCCCGCTGCAAGGATGAGATCCGCCTGATCGCCAGGCCAGTGCTGGTCTTCGTCAAGCTTGAGGCGACCCGTCCGGTTCGCATTCCCGACGCTCTACGCCAGAAAATCGAAGCCTACCAGCGAGGTCAGTCATGAAGCGCTTGCAGCCCCCGAACTGGCCCCGCCCGAAGGGCTATTCCAACGGCATCGTGGCGGAGGGCAAACTGGTCTTCACCGCCGGTCAAATCGGTTGGGATGAAAACGAACACCTGGTGTCCGACGATTTTTCTGAGCAGTTCGAACAGGTCCTGCGCAACACGCTGGCGGTGCTTGCGGAAGCCGGGGCCGAGCCGGAACACATTGTGCGTATGACCGGATTTGTGACCGACAAGGCTGAGTATCTCGGCTCCCTGCGCGCCATCGGTGCGATCTGGAAGCAGCTGATCGGACCGCACTATCCGGTCATGGCCTTCGTTGAGGTCAGCGCCCTGATCGAAGACCGGGCCAAGGTCGAAATTGAGACCACAGCGGTCATACCGCATTGAACCATCGCTTCGTCGCAGCCATCGGGGAGGATGTCATGACGATGATCGAAAGCGGCCACACAGACAGTTTCACGCGGGATCATCTCCCGCCGGCGGAGCACTGGCCAGTTTTCCGTTTTGACCTGCCAGAGCTGAACTATCCGGACCGCCTCAATGCAGGCGCGGAACTGCTCGACGCCGCCGTCAGGAAGGGGTTTGGCGACAAACCGGCGATCATTACGCCGACGCGCCAGATCAGCTATAGGGCCCTGCTGGATCAAGCCAACCGGATTGCCAACTATCTCACCGGAGTGATGGGGGTGGTACCGGGCAACCGGGTTCTGCTGCACGGCTTCAACTCTATCGAACTGTCGGCGGCATGGTTCGCGGTCATCAAGTGCGGCGCCGTCGCGGTGACGACCATGCCGATGCTGCGGGCCGCCGAGCTGAGCAAGATCACCCGTAAGGCCGAGGTTGAGTTCGCGCTTTGCGATAGCCGGCTGAAAGGCGTGGTCGAAGAGGCTGCGTCGGAGACCGGCAAGCTGAACCGGATATCCGCCTGGGGCGAAGGCGGAGATCTCGAGAATGCCCTGCCCGGTTTGTCCCGATCATTCACCAATGCAGACACGGCACGCGATGACATCGCCCTGCTGGCCTGCACGTCCGGTACGACGGGCGAACCCAAAGCCTGCGCCCATTTTCACTCCGCCATCCTGGCCATGGCAGATACATTCGCCAGGTACACGCTGGAGCCCGAACAAGACGAGATCTATACCGGCACCCCGCCGCTTGCCTTCACCTTCGGGCTGGGGGCTTTCCTCGTGTTTCCCGCCCGTTTCGGTCTGACCGTGGCCCTGCCGGAGCGCCCCGGTTTCGAGGCTTTGTGCGAGACCATTGAGGCGTGCAAGGCCACCACCGTATTCACCGCCCCGACCGGTTACCGCGCGATGATGGTGCTCTGGGGTGATTATGATCTCACTTCGCTGCGCAAAGCCGTCTCGGCGGGGGAACACCTGCCTGAAGCCACGTCCAACGCCTTCCATGAACGCACGGGTTTGCGCCTGATCGACGGTATTGGAGCCACGGAGATGATCCACATCTTCATCTCTGCCGCCGGCGCAGCCATCCGCCCCGGGGCAACCGGACAGGCGGTCCCCGGATATCGCGCCTGCCTGATCGACACGGCCGGCAAACCGGTTTCGCAGGGCGAGATCGGCCGCCTCGCCCTGCAAGGCCCGACCGGATGCCTTTATCTCGATGATGAGCGCCAGGGGGTTTACGTGCAGGACGGCTGGAACCTGACCGGCGATCTCTATCGCTGCGATGAAGACGGCTATTACTGGTATGTCTCTCGCGCCGACGACCTGATCGTCTCCTCCGGATACAATATCGCCGGACCGGAAGTGGAAGAAGCGCTGCTAAGCCATGACGCTGTGAGCGAAGCCGCGGTCATCGGCGTTCCTGACGCAGAACGCGGCGCCATCGTCAAAGCCTTTATCGTCCTGGCCGAGGGACGCAAGGCAACGACCGATCTGGTGACCGCGCTGCAAACCCATGTGAAGTCGATGATTGCGCCCTATAAATATCCGCGCGACATCGAGTTTATCGACGCTTTGCCCAAGACTCAGACGGGTAAGATTCAGCGTTTCAAACTGCGCCGGGAAACGATAAGTCTGCAGGACTGATCCGGCTAAAGGAGTGCGACATGCGCCAATTCTACGTCTTTATCAAATGCGAGCTCGGCCGCACCTATGATGTCGCAGCCTCTCTGGTCGATGACCTTGATGAAGCGCCCATGGTGCACTCGATCTCCGGCGCCTTTGACCTGCTTGCTCACTTTTCTCTCAGCGATGACGAGGACATAGGCCGGTTTGTGAATCAAAAGGTCCAGACCATTTCCGGTATCAAGGACACTCAGACGATTATCTGCTTCAACGCTTTCACCCGCGACCGCGGGCTCGGCGAAGGCTAAGGCGGACACCGACTTCCATGCATTTTGGCGTTTTCGACCTGTTCAAGACCGGTATCGGGCCGTCCAGCTCACATACCGTCGGCCCGATGAAAGCCGGCAAGCGCTTCGTGGACCGGGCGCTTGAACGCTCGGGCAAGGGCGAAATCATCCGCCTGCAGTGCGAGCTCTATGGCTCCCTCGCCCTGACCGGTCTGGGCCACGGCACGAATACCGCTGTCCTGTTGGGCCTTGAAGGTCACGACCCCGCCCAGATTGATCCGGACACGATCGAGGCCAGGCTCTCTCGCATCCGCAGCGAGAAAACCCTGCACCTCGCCAATGGTGAGGTGATTGAATTCGACGAGAAGAAGCACCTCGATTTTCGCGGAGAGGTACGTCTTCCCTTCCATTCCAACGCGATGAAATTCATCGCTATCGGGAGGGGTGAAAGCGTCATCCTGGAAGAGATCTGGTACTCAATCGGTGGCGGTTTTGTCATCGATGAGCATGAAGCCGGACGCAATTCCGCTGCGGATGTGAAGGAGGGAGAACCCTACCCGTTCAACTCGGCGGCAGAACTGCTGGAGATCGGGGAGAAGACGGGGCTCTCAATCCACCGGATCATGTTGGCCAATGAGCGTGCTTTCCTGCCGGAGGACACAATCCGGGCCGGAATTGAAGGCCTCTGGCGCACGATGGAAGACTGTATCGATCGCGGTCTTTCCCAGGACGGGATCCTCCCGGGCGGACTTCAGGTCAAGCGACGTGCGCCGCAGATGTACAAGGATATCAAGGACAATCCCGTGTCCGCCGAGGAAGACCCGCTTGCGGCGATGGACTGGATCAATCTTTGGGCCATGGCGGTGAATGAGGAAAACGCTGCCGGTGGCCGTGTCGTCACAGCGCCGACCAACGGTGCCGCGGGGATCATCCCTGCCGTGGCGCGCTATTTCGACCGTTATCATCGCGACCCGGATGATGAAGAGGCCCTGCAGCGCTTCTTCCTGACCGCTGCAGCGATCGGATCCCTGTACAAGAAGAACGCCTCGATTTCCGGGGCTGAAGCCGGCTGCCAGGGCGAGGTCGGCGTGGCCTGCTCGATGGCCGCGGGGGCACTGGCAGCGGCCATGGGCGCCAACAATCACCAGATCGAAGACGCCGCCGAGATCGGCATGGAACACAATCTCGGTCTGACCTGTGACCCGGTTGGCGGGCTGGTTCAAATCCCCTGTATCGAGCGCAATGCGATCGGCGCAATCAAGGCCATCGACGCCGCGCGTCTCGCCCTGCGCGCGACCTCCGCCGATATGAAAGTGTCACTCGACCAAGTCATCGAGACCATGCGCCAGACCGGTCTCGACATGATGGAAAAGTACAAGGAAACCAGCCAGGGCGGCCTCGCGGTCAATGTAGTGGAGTGCTAGGCATCCTCGCCCTGTATCTGCACCGGCCGGCCATCGCTTAATGTCTCGGCGCCGGAGATAACGACCGTCTGACCGGCCTCGACATCGCCCTCAATGGCGATGAAACCGCCCTCGCGTACACCGGGCTCAACGCTCACCTGGCGGGCGATATCATCAGCGTCGACGATGAAAACATGGCTGCCATTGGCCCGCAGGATCACCGCATCATAGGGAACGGTCAGCTGCGTGCGCGGGTTTTCCGCCGGGAAGACAGCGCGCGCTGCAGAACCGACAATCCAGTCCGACCCGGCCAGATCAATCCGCACTTCGAAGGTTCGCGACACACGGTCGCCAACCGGGACGATGGCGCGGATCGGGGCACTGATCGCCTGATCATCACTGCCAGTCAGGGTGACCTCCTGGCCGACGCTGAGATAGGGCGCGATCGAGACCGGCGCCTGCGCAACCGCTTCCTTGCGCGAGACATCCACGAAACGCAGCACTTCACGACCCGGCGATGACAGTTCGCCGACCTCGATCAGACGCTCGACCACCCGCCCGGTGAACGGCGCGCGGATCTGAGTGCGATCCAGCTCGAGCTCGGCGCGCGCCACCGCTGAGCGGGCTTCGCGCAAGTCCGACGCGGCCATGTCACGCGCAAGTTCGGCCTCGCGCAGACGCGTCGGCGGAACCGTTCCATTGGCTGCCAGTTGGGTGAAACGCTCCGCCTCGGCGTTCTGATAGGCCGCGTTGGCGCTGGCGCGGGACAGGCGCGCCCGGGCCTCTTCAAGCTGGATCCGGGCCTGCCGGTCATCGATCTGAGCGATGACTTCGCCGCTCTCGAGGACGTCGCCGGGCTCGGCAATCTGGGTTATGCGACCGGTCGTCTCCGCAGATATGTGCGCGTCATTGCGGGAGATCACACTGGCGGGAGACGTGATCGTGCGGGACATCAGCCGGGCATCGATTTCTGCCACACGCACTGTTGCCGGCGGCGGCCCGTTCTGCGCCCTGGCGCTATCCGGCCCGGTCAGGGCGATCAACCCGGCGAAGATGGTGATGATAGTGGTTTGACGGATCATGGATCATCTCCTCCGGATCACTCAGCGGGCTGAGCAGAGGGCTGGCGCAAGCTCTGCCGGCTCTCGCCCAGACGCAACAAGGCCGGGATAAGTAACAGGGTGAAAATGAGCGAGACGCTCATGCCACCGACAATGGCTGCAGCGAGGCCGCGATAAATCGCACTGCCAACGCCCGGGAACAGCAAGAGCGGCAGCATGCCCAGAAGACTGGTCAGCGTGCTCATGAAAATGGGCCGCAAGCGCATGCGCAGGGCCTGATCGACCGCATCGCGCCGGGCCAGACCGCGCCGCTCACCCTGACGGGTCTGATCAACGAGCAGGATGGCATTGTTGATCACCAGTCCCAGCAGGATGAAGAACCCCATCATGGTCAGCAAATCCAGCGGCACCGATATAAACAGGTTCAGGATCTGCAGCATTATAACGCCGCCAACCCCAGCCAGCGGGATCGACACCAGAACCAGGCCGGCATCGCGCAGGGAGCGGAACAGGCCGGCCAGAATGAGGAACAACACTACGAGCGCCATGCCGATATTGCTGAGCATGGTACGCTTGGCGCGCTCCAGGCTGTCAGCGCTGCCGCCATAGGTGATCGAACCGTCAGGAGGCAATTGCGCCTCGATCGCCGGTGCGACCTCGTTTTGCACAATGTCGAGGATTTCCTCGAGCGTAATGTCCTCGGGCTGGTTGATATTGATGGTGATGGTGCGCCGCCGGTCGAGCCGCTGGATGCCACCAATACCCACGCCTTCGCGGATGCTGACGAGATCTCCGAGCGGCACCACGGCGCCGGTCGGCGTGACGATGGGCAGGCCCTCCAGCTCATCCGGGGTCGACCAGCCTTCCGTACGGACAATCGTGTTCATGCGGCTGTCGCCATCGAAATACTCACCGATGAACTGGCCATCCCCGAGCATGGCGATCATGCCGGCGACATTGCGCCGGGCCCAGCCGGCTTCCTGGATACGCCGGTCATTGGGCACCATGGTCAGGCGTGGCTGGCTTGCCTGCGGCGGCGGGTTGGCGTTGACATTCACCCCGGGAAAGCGTTCGCGCAGGATCTGCAGACCGGTCAACACCGCCCGGGTGCGCGCCTCGGCATCCGCCGACTGGACATTGATCTGGATATTACCGCCTTGGGCAAACCCGCCAAAGAGATCGCCCTGCTGGGCATTGGAAAACACCACATCGGGTATGTCGCCGATAATCTCATTGCGGACGATCTCTTCCAGCTCACCGACCCGGGACTGGTCCGCCACGCGAATACCGGCTGTGGCCCCGCCACCGCCGGGGAAGGTGCCGAAATAGTAGTTACGCAGAGCCGGTTCCTGTTCGCCCGACATATAAGGCTCAAGCCGCTCGACTACGCGCTGGGCCACTTCGGTTTCGATCCAGTCAAGAGAGGTGCCCGGCGGGAATATCCAGAAGGCATCGACGGCATCGCGCTTGACCGGTGGCAGATAGTCCATGTCCGGCAGCATGGCCCAGGTGAGCCCCATGGGAACGGCAATCAGGCCACCGATCAGGCCGAGCCGGATCGAACGGCGATCGGTGAGCTTGAGGATGCTCTCTGCGACTGCGGACATCATCGGCTGCGCGGTTAGCTGTTTGCGGTCACGGATCAGGTATTTCGCGGCGACGGGCAGGATGGTGACGGCAACGATCATCGATACGCCGACCCCGACGGCGATGGTAATGGCCAGGTCGGCAAACAACTGGCCTTCCACATCGCGGACAAAGATCAATGGCAGGAAGATCGCGACCGTGGTGATCGTCGAGGCCAGCAATGCCCCCCAGACCTGGCCGGCGCCCTGTTCCGAGGCGGTATCGGGATCCTCGCCCTCCTCCCGCCTTCGGATGATGTTCTCCACCACGACAATCGCCGCATCCATCACCATGCCCGTGGCAAAGGCCAGGCCGGCGATGGAGATCACATTCAGTGTCCGGCCGAACAGGAACAGCACAATCAGGGTTGAAAGCAGACAGATCGGAATGGTCAGCGAGACAATCAGGGTTGCCCGGGGACGGCGCAGGAAGAGCCAGAGCCCGACCACGGCCAGAGCAATACCGATCAGGAGATTGGTCCGCAGCAGATTGATCGCCCGCATGATGAAGACCGAGGCATCAAAGGACGGCGCCATGACCAGATGGCGTTCGGCCAGCAGGGTTTCGTTGATCTCGGCGACCTCCGCTTTCACGGCGTCCAGGGCGGCGAGGACATTGGCGCCCTGGGCCCGGCGCACTTCAATGCCCATCGCCGGGTTGCCGTTCTGGTAGGTGAAGTCATTGCGCTCACCAAAGGCCACTTCGACCGTTGCAAGGTCGCGCAGGCGGACCGGGCTGCCATCGCGCCAGACGATGACCAGGTCACCCATTTCTTCCGGCTCGAACTCACCTTCAAACCGCAATTGATAGGATCGACGGCCAATATCGGCATTGCCGCCGGACACATCGGAATTATTGGCAATAGCAGCCGAGATCTGCGGCAAGGTCACCCCGAGGGCGGCGGCGCGATATGGGTCGATGGTAATCTGCAGCTCTTCCGGCCGGCGACCCCAGCCAACCGCCACTGAGGCCACACCGGGTATGCCTTCCAGCCGCGGTACGATGACATCCTCAACGAAGCTGGAATAGTCGTGGATCTCATTGGGGTTGCCGGGCAACGCCTGGAGAAAGAACCAGATCAGGCTTTGCTGGGCGTCGCCGCCAAAGCCGCCCAGATTGGGGCCGACTGCATCACGCGGCAAAGGCGGCACCTGGCTGAGCCGGTTACCGATCTCGATCGCCGTTTGCGTCATGTCGGTTTCAATGGAAAAGGTCAGATTGATGAAGGCACTGCCCTCACCCACAAACACCCGCATTTCTTCCAGCCCCGGCAGACCGGCCAGAGCCTGTTCCTGCGGCTCGATGATCTCGGACTCCATTTCCTGCGGGGAAGCGGAGCGCCAGAATGTCGAGATATTGACCTGCGGCCGCTCGGTATCGGGAAACAGCTGGATCGGCAGACGCGTGAACGCGACCAGCCCCATCAATACGATGAGTGCAATGCCGACGAAAACGGCAGACGGGTTGTTCAGTGACAGACGTGTGAGCGGCATGTGAGTCTCCCTCGCACGCCTCTCATATCACCCCACAAGGGCAATGGGATTAAACCTTGCTAAGGCGGCTCACAGCTCTGTGAACCGCCTTAAACGCAAGTCATACAACGCAAACGCGAGTTTTTGCCTAGGCCGCTTCGTGTTCGATCAGCGTGTCGGAAACGGCGTACTTGGCTTCGGTCTTTTCCGCGACCTCGTCCAGGCTCACACCCGGAGCCAGTTCGATCAGCTCAAGATGATCATCCTTGACGTCGAACACGCCAAGCGTGGTGATGATGCGATGGACGCAGCGCTTGCCGGTCAGCGGCAGGGTGCATTCCTTGAGCAGTTTCGGCTCCCCGCGCTTATTGGCGTGATCCATGATCACGACAACGCGTTTGACGCCGGCGACGAGATCCATCGCCCCGCCCATGCCTTTGACCAGCTTGCCCGGGATCATCCAGTTGGCGATATCCCCGGTTTCGGAAATCTCCATCGCACCCAGGATCGACAGGTCGATATGGCCGCCGCGGATCATGGCGAAACTGTCGGCGGAGGAGAAATAGCTCGTACGGCGCAGCTCAGTGATGGTTTGCTTGCCGGCATTGATCAGGTCGGCATCAACCTCATCATCATAGGGAAACGGCCCCATGCCGAGCATGCCGTTCTCCGATTGCAGCGTGACGTCGACGCCCTCCGGAATGTAGTTGGCCACCAGGGTCGGAATGCCAAGACCGAGATTGACGTAGAAACCGTCTTCCAGCTCCTGCGCGGCACGAGCCGCCATTTCATCGCGAGTCCAAGCCATTTACGCGTCCTCCCGCTGACGGATCGTGCGCTGTTCGATGCGCTTTTCAAAATTGCCCTGGACCAGGCGCTGAACGAAAATCCCCGGCGTGTGGATTTCGTCCGGGTCGAGGCTGCCCAGTTCAACGATTTCCTCAACCTCGGCAATGGTCACCTTGCCGGCGGTCGCCATCATCGGATTGAAGTTACGGGCGGTCTTGCGGAAAACCAGATTACCCTGCGGGTCGGCCTTCCAGGCTTTGACGATCGAAACATCCGCCGTCAGCCCGGTTTCCATGATGTAGGTCTCGCCGTCGAACTCGCGGTGCTCTTTACCCTCGGCGATCAGCGTGCCGACCCCGGTCTTGGTGAAGAAGCCCGGGATACCGGCGCCGCCGGCACGAATACGCTCGGCCAGCGTGCCCTGCGGATTGAATTCCAGCTCCAGCTCGCCTTCCAGATACTGGCGCTCGAACTCCTTGTTCTCGCCGACATAGGAAGAGACCATTTTCTTGATTTGCTTGGCATCGAGAAGAATGCCGAGGCCGAACCCGTCGACGCCGCAATTATTCGAGATCACGGTCAGATCCTTGACGCCCAGCTCATGCAGCGCAGCGATCGAATTCTCCGGGATGCCACAGAGGCCAAAGCCCCCGGCCATCAGCGTCATGCCGTCAAACACCAGCCCGTCCAAAGCAGACTTGGCGTCCGGATAAACCTTATTCATGCGGACCTCGGTCAAAAGTTGATGATCGGTTCATGTTTAGACCGCAGACGCGATCCACACCAGTCATTACAGCATGCCGACGGACTTCAGGAGGAGGACCGGCCGTCGATTTCTATGGCCAAAGCTCCGCCGAAGAACACGGCATAGGCGGACCAATAAATCCACAGGAGGAAGACCACAAGTGCGCCAAGTGAGCCATAGACGCTAAAATCGATCACTTCATCGATATAGGCAGAAAAACCCTTCGAAAGACCGAGCCAGAGCAACGTCGCAACAAGCGCTGCGGTGGTTGAGGCCTTCCAGCTGACCGCCTGTTCACGCCGGCGCATGGTCAGTCGGTAAAGCAGTTCCAGGGCGAGGAACATGCTCAGCCCGGCAGCGGTCCATTCATTGATCACCAGACCGAAATCCAGGCCTTCAATTCCAAGCCAGTCGGTCACCTGTCGCGCGATTACCGGAATGAACAGCACCGCCAGATTGGCTGCAGTCAGCAAAATCCCGCCGATCAACACACCGAACATGGCAATGATGTTGAAATGGATGACATTGCGGATGTCGCGGTCTTCCGCGAGATGATTGAGCCCGGCGATCAGCGCCTTTACCCCACGGGCAGCGGCGAACAAGGCGATAGCCAGGGCAATCGCGCCCTGAACCGAAAGCACTGTAATGGGAGCATCAGCCAACCGGGAGAGCTGACCGAGCATGAAATCCTGCGCAGCCGACGGCATGATTTCCGCCAGCCGGGCAAGCTGTCGCTCCGCATCCTCGATGGAAAAGACGACACCATAGACCGACATCGCCAGGGCGATGGCCGGAAACAGCGCCAGCATACCGAAGAACGATGCCCCACCGGCGAACAACATCACATCGCGTGCCATCGATCGACTGATGGCAGCGATAATAACGCTGATAACTGCGCGGCGGCGCTGTTTCCGGGCGGACGGGTTTGTCATGATGGCGCACAACACGCCGCTTCGGTTAAAATATCGAAAAACGGCCACAAGGCTCAGAACGCACGGGGACTTTCAGGCCCATGTCATTTTCCAAAGCGACTCAATTGCTGCAATTGGCCCGTATGGCCAGCGGCCGGATCGGCGTCACGCTCAACGATATCGAACGTGAGTTTGAATGCGTCCGCCGGACGGCACAGCGCATGAGCCAGGCCCTGGAAGACGTATTTCCCGACACCGAGATCTATATCGATCACGAGGGCCGCAAGCGCTGGCGCGTGCCGCAGGCCAAGGCGGCCGAATTCTTCGCGCCCACCGCCGATCAACTCGCCGCACTCGAGCTGGCAACCCGCAGCGCGGAGAAATCCGGTCTCGTCCAGGAAGCGCGTCAGCTTGAGGGGCTGCAAGATACGATCAAGCTGCTGATCTCTTCGCGCCGGCGCGTCGGACTGGAAACCGACCAGGATGCCTTGCTCGAGGCCATGGGCCATGCTGCCCGCCCCGGGCCCCGGCCGGTCAGCAATAGCGATATTGATGTGGAGATCGCCGAAGCGCTCAAAGGACCGTGCGAACTGGTAATCCGCTATAAAGGCCGACGCGATGAGGTGGCTGTCGAGCGCCGCTTGCAGCCCTATGGCGTATTGCTCGGCGGGCGGCGCTATCTGGTTGCCAAGGACCCCGCCAAAAGTGATGGCCGTCTGCGCCACTTCCGGATCGAGGATATCATCAGCGCCCGGGTGACAGACCGGATTTTCGATCGCGATGAAAGTTTCGACCTCGCCGCTTATGCCGCGCGCTCATTCGGCGCGTTTCAGAACGAGGCTGAGTTTGTCGAAACCGTCTGGCGTTTCAGTCCCGCAGCGGCGCAACAGGCCGCGCGCTTCGAATTTCATCCCGAACAGGTGCAGGAAACCTGCGACGATGGTTCGCTGATTGTGCGTTTTACAGCCAGCGGGCACCTGGAAATGTGCTGGCATTTATATGCCTGGGGCGATCAGGTCGAAGTGCTCGAACCGCCCGCCCTCGCTGCGCTGGTCAATCCCTACCGGCGCAGCGATTTTCCGAGCTTGCCCTGATCGCCTGATTAGCGGACCGCAACGCGCAGGGCGTCCGGTGCCATCCAGGCCGGCATGGCGTGACCGTCCTTGGGGCTCATGGCCAGGTGATAGCCCTTATGCAGATAGCGGCAGACAGAGCGCATATCCTCGACATGAATGCAGCTGAGTTCATCGGTCGGATGCTGCATGCGGAAATAGCCGTCGCGAAACTTGTGCGGAACGAGATTGCGCTGGGCGCCGCCGGCACCGTTGACGATGGCTTGGATTGCGATGGCCATGATGTGATCTCCTCAACTTGTGTTGAGACCAATATGACCCGTGGGGGCGACATTTTCGGTCACCCGCAAAATTCAAGAGAAACGCCGGTCGTTGGGGGCGACCGGCGTTTCAGCTATCTGTGCGATAATGAGACCAGCAAACCTGCGAGGGACTGTGTGGGCCGCTGATCTCGAGTGTGAGAATGACGATTCTGCCCTGAACCGTGTATGAACAACATGAATGAACGAAATAAGGCATGATTTTCAGCGCAATACCCTTGGGGGTTTGCCTTATGGTCAAGCCGCGTTCACCTTGTATCCATCTGTTTCTGGCACAGGTTCAGGCAACAGGATTCTGCAATGACCGCTACTGCCGCGCTCCCCGGAGCTTCGAAACAACAATCCGAGATCGACACGCGCTGCCGTGAACACGCCCGCGTGCTCGCCGGCAAGGGCGGATTTCACGCCCGTTTCGATGATGAAGACTTGAGCGGTTTAAGCTTTGCCGGCGCGGATTTGCGCGAGGCTAGCTTCCGCAATGCCAATCTCAGCGGCTGTGATTTTACCAGCGCCGATCTCACCGATGCCGATCTCTCCGGTGCCAATCTCAGTAAGACCCGGCTGATCGGCGCCCGTCTGGAACGCTGCGATATGCGTGGCTGCGATATGAGCGAGGCGGATCTCTCGGCCAGCCAGTGCCAGAATGCCGATTTCCGTGAACTGACCCGGATGGGCAAAAACGGAGAAGCCAGCGAAACCCGGGCCACGCGGCTGACCCAGGCCAGCCTCGGCGGGGTCAATCTGAGTTTCGCCAGGCTTGCCGGCGCAGATGCGGAAGGTGCGGACCTGTCCGACGCCAATCTCAACAACACCCGCCTGATGCGCGCCAATCTGGCCGGAGCCGTGATGCACAATGCGGTGCTGGCCCACACGGATTTTGCCGGTGCTGATCTCAGCAATGCTGATCTGCGCGGCGCGCTTGAAAGCCAGGTGCGCACGGATCTGGCGAAGACCGAGGGCATGCAGACCGGCGCCCTGCCCGACGCGGTCAGCGCGGCGGCAATCGAGCCCGATGATGATCCGCGACCGCTCAGTTCCAAACTGCGCGACCACGAGAAACTCTGCCGCAGCAATGGCCGGGATGGTGCACCGGCCAATTTCGCCGGCATGGACATGCGCGAAGCGGGGTCACTGGCCGAGCGCAACCTCACCGCCCTGCCCGCACCCGGCGCGAATTTCTCCGGCCTCGACATGCGCGGTGCTGAATTGCAGGGCGCACGGCTTCAGCAAGCCGATCTGAGAGCCTGCGACCTGCGCGGCGCAGATCTCCGCGGCGCCGATCTCAGCGGCGCTCTGCTCACCCACGCTGATCTACGCGGCGCCAAGCTGTCCGGCCTGACGTTGCAGGCGGACCGGGTTTTGCCGACGCGCCTGAGCGGAGCCAATTGCCGCTATGCGCGATTTGAAGGCGCCGCCCTGGATGCGATCAATACCAGCGATGCCGATCTCGCCTATGCCCGCTTTGAACAGGACCAGGCCGGCGCATTGTCCGGCGCTGATCTGTCCAAAAGCCTGATTGGCTAGTCTGCGGTCGCCGGGCGCTGAACGCCCCAGTCGGCCAACACTTCATCGGTGTCACGCCCCGGCACGGCCGCGACGCCCTGGATCGCTCCCGGCGTGTGGGAGAAACGCGGTGCTGGTGAGGGATGACGCACGCCATCAATCTCCGTGAAAGAGGCCCGTTCGACCATGTGCGGGTGCTCGGCCGCCTCATCAATGCTCAGCACAGGGGCAAAACAGGCGTCGGTACCCTCGAGCAGGGTGCACCATTCATCCCGTGACTTTTCCTTGAACAGAGCCGCAAACTTCGCCTTGGCCTCATCCCAGCCCCGTCCGGACCAGTCCGCCGGTATCTCCTGCGGGTCAATTCCCGCTTTCTCGCAGAACAGCTGGTAGAATTCCGGCTCGAGCGGGCCCAGGGAAATGTGCTTGCCATCGGCACACTCATAGACGGCGTAGAAATGGGCGCCGCCATCGAGCAGGTTCGTGCCGCGATCATTCGACCACAGACCCAGCGCCTTGAGCTGATACTGCGATGCCATCAGCGAGGCTGCACCATCGACGATAGCGGCATCGACCACCTGCCCCTCCCCACTCGTGCGGGCATGGGTCAGCGCGGCCAGGACACCAAAGCCGAGATACATCGCACCGCCGCCGAAATCGCCAACCAGGTTGAGCGGAATTACCGGGGTTTGCGGCGTACCAATGGCGCCGAGTGCGCCGGACAGGGAGACATAATTGATGTCATGGCCAGCAGCATGGGCCAGCGGTCCATATTGGCCCCACCCGGTCATGCGGCCATAGACGAGCTTGGGATTGGCCTTGAGCGCAACGTCCGGTCCGAAGCCGAGCCGCTCCATGACACCGGGCCGGTAGCCCTCAAGCAGAATGTCGGCCTGTTTGATGAGATCGAGGCAAACCGCCTTGTCTGCATCGACTTTCAGATTGAGTGCAATCGAACGCCGGCCGCGACCGAGGACATCGGCTGCACCGCCGCCCATCGCTCCGGGCCGGTCGATACGGATCACGTCTGCACCCATGTCGGAAAGCATCATGGCGCAGAAGGGTGCCGGGCCAAGCCCAACAAATTCGACGACTTTAACGCCTTTTAGAGGTCCTTGAGGTTTCATACGCGCATCCTTCTCGATTCGGCGGTTTCAGAAACGTGGCATTTGTGACAAACTCAAGAAACAAGCATTCGTCTTCAGGGGCGACAGGGGGGCATATGGGACGCGAGTTGGACGTCCTTGTGTATGGCGCGGCGGAGCGCGCCCGGGGGATTGTTGAACAATTGGACCGGCTGGCTTTTCGGGCCCGCGTGATCCGTGAGGACACGCCGCCGGCCCGCAAGTCCCGTTTCTATGCCGCTGAAATCATTTTTGCTCATGACGCTGACACCGTGACGCAGGCGCACGCAGCCCTTGAGAGCTTTGCGCCGGGCCATCGCCCGGTGATCGTCGTTGGCCCCTCGGAGATTGCCGGACTTGCGGGTGTTGATGCCTGGATTCCCGAACCGGCCCTGCCGGCCCAGATTGCCGCCCGCGCCCGCGCCCTCTTCCGTCTGTCGACGATGGAATTGGTGGCCCAGCGCCGCGCCCATGTAACAGCGCTTTACGGCGAGCGTCACACGGCAGCGGAACGGACCGAGAGCAAGTCCAGCGTCCTGTATGTCGGCGATGCCTCGCCGCGCTTCATGTCGCTGCAACACGCCATGGACGAAACCGGCGCGGAAGTGGTCGCGGCCTTCTCCTCCTATTCAGCCTTCGACTATCTGCATGAACGCAGTTTCGATGCCGTTGTGCTCAATGCCAGTGGCAAGCGCGATACCGCTTTCACCATCAGTTCGGCCATGCGCCGCAATGCCCGGCTCTATCACACACCGGTCCTGCTGCTGTCCGATGATGATGATCTGGAAGCCGCCGAAGAGGCTTTTGCCCGTGGCGTCTCCGATATTCTGCCGCCGGATACGACGGATGATGAAATGCGCGACCGCGTGCTCGCCCTTGCTGCGGAGCGCCGTCGCCGCCGCCAGGCCAAGGCGGCGCTTGAAGCGTGCCGGGATCCGCGCACGCTGGACATTGAAACCGGCCTCTTCCATCCCGGCTTCCTGACCTCGCACCTGCAGGACTTGCTGGTCGGCTTTGAGCGCGACGAGCTCGGCTTCTCGCTGCTGGTTCTGCGCACGGAAGTTCCCGAGGAGGCGCATCAGCCGGATCTCGCCTCGACGGAAAAGGCGCGCCGCCAGTTTGCCGCCATGCTTCGCCACCTGTTGCGCAGCGAAGATGCAGCAGCCCGGATCGACGAGGATCATTTCGTTGCAGTCTTGCCGCTGACCGAGGCCGAGGGTGTCGACTGCGTCGCGGCCCGCGTTTCGGCGATCGCCGAATGCACGGCATTTGAAAGCGAAGATCCGCTTCAGCCCTTCCGCCTGGCCGTTCGCGCAACCGGGATCACGCCGCGGCCGGGTGAGACCGCAGAAGCCATGCTGGAACGTGGCCTGCGTGCCCTGCAGCTTCGCCCGGTGCTGCGCGCCCAGGCCTGATCTGACGCCCTAGACCGTCTCGCTGTCCGCCTGTTTGGCCCGCATGGCGATATCCGCCAGCGGTGCCATAGCTTTTTCGATCGCCCGCAAACGATCTTCCGGCGCATCCCAGGCCGTTCGCAGAACCAGTTTGTGATCAGGCCGCGCCTTGAACAGACCGGCATTTTCGCGGATGTGCGCAATCAAGCCCGGCGGATCGATAAAGCGATCCTTGCGGAAATGGATGACTGCGCCCTTCGGTCCGGCATCGACCTTTTCGACCCCGGCCCGCTTGCACAAGGTCTTGACCGCGACCACGCGCATCAGGGTCTCCACCTCTTCCGGCAAAGGACCGAACCGGTCAATGAGTTCGGCCGCAAAGGCTTCGCGCTCGGTTTTGTTCTCAAGCGATGACAGGCGCCGGTAGAGCTGCAGGCGGATGTCGAGATCGGGGACATAATGATCCGGGATCAAGACTGCGCCGCCGGCATTGATCTGCGGCGACCAGTCACCGTCCTCCTCCGCATCGCCGCCATCCCGCAGCGATGCCACCGCCTCCTCCAGCATGCTCTGGTAAAGTTCGACGCCGACATCCTTGATGTGGCCGGATTGTTCCTCACCGAGCAGATTGCCGCCGCCGCGCAGATCGAGGTCATGGCTGGCGAGGGTGAAACCGGCGCCCAGCGTGTCCAGGGAATGCAGCACTTTGAGGCGTTTCTCGGCTCCCTCGGTGATCTTCTGCCGCGCTGGCGTAGCGAGATAGGCGTAGGCGCGGGTTTTTGACCGCCCCACCCGACCGCGAAGCTGGTAAAGCTGCGACAGGCCAAACCGGTCTGCACGATGTACCACCAGCGTGTTGGCGGTCGGGATATCGATCCCGCTCTCGACGATCGTGGTCGATAGCAGCACATCATAACGCCCCTCATAAAAGGCGGTCATGATGTCTTCCAGGGTCGAGGGCGGCATCTGGCCGTGGGCGATGACGAAATTCACTTCCGGCACGCTCTCGCGCAGGAAGCTTGCGATCTCTTCCAGATCGGCAATCCGCGGCACCACGAAGAAGGCCTGGCCGCCGCGATACTTCTCACGCAGCAAAGCCTCGCGAATGGTCACCGCATCGAACGGCGTCACATAGGTGCGCACGGCGAGACGGTCGACCGGCGGGGTGGCGATGATCGAGAGATCGCGGATACCCGTGAGCGCCAGCTGCAAGGTGCGCGGGATCGGAGTCGCGGTCAGGGTCAGGACATGGACATTGGCCCGTAGCGCCTTGAGCACTTCCTTGTGTTTGACGCCGAAATTCTGTTCCTCGTCGACGACGAGGAGCCCCAGATCCTTGAACTTGATCGATTTGGCGAGCAGGGCGTGGGTACCGATAATGATATCGACTTGCCCCTCGGCCAGCTCCGCCTTGGTCTCCTTGGCCTCCTTGCTGCCAACCAGACGCGAGAGCTGACGCACCTTGACCGGCCAGCCGCGGAACCGGTCGGAAAAGGTCTTGAAATGCTGGCGTGCCAACAAGGTCGTCGGCGCAATGACAGCCACCTGCTGACCGGACATCGCGGTGACAAAAGCCGCGCGCAGCGCCACCTCGGTTTTCCCGAAACCGACATCACCGCAGATGAGGCGATCCATCGGCCGTCCCTTGGCCAAGTCGCCCATGACGTCTTCCAGCGCGTTGAGCTGGTCATCGGTCTCTGCATAGGGAAAGGCCGAACAGAATTCGTCATAGAGCCCGCTCGCGGACTCGATCGAGGGCGCACTGCGCGAAAGACGCTGGGCGGCAATCTTGATCAGCTCATCCGCCATGTCGCGCAGGCGTTTCTTGGCCTTGGCCTTGCGCGCCTGCCAGGCGCCGCTGCCGAGCTTGTCGAGCTGGGCGGTCTCATTGTCAGAGCCATAGCGCGAGAGCAGTTCGATATTCTCGACCGGCAGGAAGAGTTTGGACCCGCCGGAATACTCCAGCTCGATACAGTCATGCGGTGCGTCCTGCACGGGCAGGGTTTTCAGCCCCAGGAAGCGCGCCAGCCCGTGATCGGCATGAACGACCAGATCGCCGGGCGTTAGCGCCCCGGCCTCGACAATGACATCGGCACTCTTGCGGCGCTTGCGCGGCCGTGCCAGCCGGTCACCGAGGATATCCTGTTCGGACAGGACGGCGAGTTCCTCGGTCTCAAAGCCGCGCTCCAGCGGCAACACCGCCCGGCTGACCGCTTTGTCGCCATGGGTCGAGATATCGTACCAGCGATCGGCCAGAGCGATATTCTTGACGCCATGATCTCCGAGGACACTGGCCATCCGCTCCGATGCGCCGAGGCTCCAGGCAGCCAGCACAACCCGTTTGCCATCTGCCCTGAGAAGATTGATATGGCTGGCCACCGCATCGAACACATTGGTGTTCTCAGCCGTCCGCTCGGCTGCAAAAACCCGCCCCTGCTTGCCGCCGACATCAACCGTATTCTCACCCGGTTCGCTGAAGGGCGAGAAATGCCGCACGGTCCGGCCGTCCAGCACCGCGTCCCAATCGGCTTCGGCGAAATACAGCGCCGAGGGGTCAAGTGCCCGGTAGGCCGGAGCAGACAAGGCATTGTCATGAGTTTGCCCGGCTGCGATCTGACGCGCTTCGAAATAGTCCGCGACCTGGCTCAAACGCTCGTCAAAGGCCTCTCGCGCCAAGGGGTCGACGGCGATCAGGGCATCATCCGGGAGATAATCGAAAACGCTGGCAGTCTGCGTGTAAAACAGCGGCAACCAGTGCTCGACCCCGGCGGGACGCGCGCCGGCGCTCACCGCCTCATACACCGGGTCGCCATGCTGCACCGCCCCGAAGGTTTTGACGAAGCCGCCGCGAAACAGCGAAATGCTTTTCTCGTCCAGCAGAACCTCGCTCACCGGCGTCAGGACCAGTTCGGTCATTTGCCGCGTTGAGCGCTGGGTCTCCGGATCGAAGGCGCGGATTGATTCGAGCGTGTCGCCGAAGAAGTCGAGGCGCACGGGCTCTTCATTACCCGGCGGGAAAACGTCAATGACACCGCCGCGTACAGCATAGTCGCCCGGTTCCATCACCGTGGTCGCACGGGCATAGCCGTTCGCCGCGAAATGCGCCTTCAGGGCTTCGGTGTCGACCTGATTGCCGGGCCGGATGCGCTGGCCAGCACCGCGCATAATCTCGACCGGGGCACAGCGTTGGGTGACCGCATTGACGGTGGTAACGACAAACCGCGTGGCATCACCGGAATAATTGGCGATTTCAGCAAGCGTCGCGGCGCGCCGTGCTGCGACCCTGGGAGACGGGGAAATCCGGTCATAGGGCTGACAGTCCCAGGCCGGTAGCCGCAGCACGTCAATTTCCGGAGCAAAAAACTCAAGCGCGGCTGCAAAAGCTGCAGCACGGGAATCATCGCGGGCAATGAAAACGTTGAGACCGCCGCGAAGCTTTGCACTGTCGGCAAAGACAAGCGCATCGAGGCCTTCCGGAACGCCGCAGACCCGCGCCTGTCCCTTGGCGCGGGCGATCATGTCCAAATCCGTCATGTCTTTTTTCTAGCTGAACAGCTTACTGTCTCGGACCATCGCCATACTCGGCGTCCTCGTCGACCCGGAAACGTTTAAGCGCCTGCATGACATCGCCGTCAAACTGCGCCGGCGTCGCTTCCCGGCCGATGATCCATGCATACAGATCCGCATCGGTCTGGTCGAGCAGGTGCTCGAATTCGACAACCGCCTCATCGGACATGGCGTCCAGATTCTGATCGGCAAATCGACCCAGGATGAGATCGGCCTCTTTGAAACCCCGGCGCCAGGCACGGATCCGCAGTTTCTTGCGCTTGTGTTCGATCGTTTCACTCATGCCAGCGATATAGTCCCGCTTCCGGGCCGCGTCGAGCACTGGCGCAGCGCGTTTCGCACGATAAAGTGCACGCCGATGCGACCGGAAATCCTCTTCCCCCTGTTTCAGGACGTCACTGCCCTGCCCGGCATTGGCCCGCGGCTGGCTGCGCTCTTGGCCAAGCTCACCGGGCCGCGGGTGAAGGATGTGTTATGGCTCAAGCCAACCGGGCTGGTTGACCGTCGCCAAAAGGTCTCGATCACGGATGCACCCGAGGGGCAGATTGTGACGATCGAAGCGCAGGTCGAGGAACATTTCCCGGCCCGCCGCAAGGGCCAGCCCTACAAGGTCCGGCTTTATGATCCGACCGGTTTTCTTCACCTGATCTATTTCCATCCGCGCGGGGATTATCTCAGCAAGCTTCTCCCCGTAGGCCAGACGCGTATCGTCTCCGGCAAGGCCGAACGCTTCGGATCGGAGATCCAGATTGTGCATCCCGATCTGGTAATGACGCAGGAGGAGGCTGCGGGCACATCTTTACTGGAGCCCGTCTACCCGCTCACCGCCGGTCTGACCGGCAAGACCGCCCGCAAAGCCATCGCCGGGGCCTTGGGACTTCTGCCGGACCTGCCAGAATGGATTGATACCGACCTGAAGGCGGAACGGGCCTGGCCTGCATTCAAAGAGTCGTTGGAAGCCCTTCACAATCCGGATGGTGCGAGCGAGCTGGAACCGGAGTTTCCGGCCCGGCAACGCCTGGCCTTTGACGAGCTGCTCGCCCGTCAGCTGGCGCTTCAGCTGGTCCGGGCCCGTCGCAAACGCCAGTCCGGCCGGGCACTGCAGGGCAAGGGCAACAAGGTCGCTGCTCTGCTCAAACATGCCCCGTTCCAGCCGACCGGAGCCCAGCAACGCGCGTTTGCCGAGATCGAGGCGGATATGGCGCTGCCTGAGCGGATGACCCGACTGCTGCACGGGGATGTTGGCGCAGGCAAAACCTTTGTCGCCGCCCTGGCTGCGGCGCGGGCCAGCGAAGCGGGAACCCAGACCGCGCTCATGGCGCCGACGGAAATCCTCGCACGCCAGCATGCCAAGACGCTCAAATCCCTGCTCGAACCCGCCGGTCTCAATGTCATCGCCCTGACCGGCCGGGACAAGGGCAAGGCCCGCGCGCAATTGCTTGAACAGATGGCAGCCGGCGATGTTGAAGTTGTTTGCGGCACCCACGCGCTGTTCCAAGAGGGGGTGGAGTTTTCCGATCTCGGTCTGGTGATCATTGATGAGCAGCACAGGTTTGGTGTCTCGGACCGGCTGCGCCTGACGGCAAAGGGCTATCGGCCCGATACGCTGGTGATGACGGCGACACCGATCCCACGCACACTTTCCCTCGCCGTCTACGGCGATCTGGATGTCTCGCGTCTTGATGAAAAACCGGCCGGACGCATCCCGCCGACGACACGGCTGATCTCCATGGACCGGGTCGATGATGTCATTGACGGTTTGCGGCGCGCCCTGGCCAAGGGTGAGCGGGTCTACTGGGTTTGTCCGCTTGTGGAAGAGAGCGAGCACTCCGAACTCACCGCTGCGGAAGATCGCTGGCGCTATCTGCGCGCGGCGCTGGGGGATGAGGGTATCGGGCTCTTGCACGGCCGCATGAAGCCCGCTGAGAAAGAGGCGATCGCCAACGCCTTCAGGGGCGGTGACATCAAGGTCCTTGTGGCCACGACGGTGATCGAAGTCGGCGTCGATGCCCCGGATGCCACGATCATGATCATCGAGCACGCCGAACGCTTCGGCCTGGCCCAGCTGCACCAGTTGCGCGGGCGTGTCGGTCGTGGCGACAAGCCGTCCTCATGCCTCCTGCTCTACAAGCCCCCGCTCGGCGAAACCGCACAGGCCCGGCTGGAAATGCTGCGCGAGAGCGATGACGGTTTTCGTATTGCCGAAGAAGACTGGCGTCTGCGTGGCGCCGGCGACCCGCTGGGCCTGCGCCAGAGCGGATTGCCCGACTTCAAACTGGCCGACATCGAGGCTCATGCCGATCTGATCGAGCTCGCCAATGACTGGGCCAAGCTGATCGTCGCGCGCGATCCGGAACTGACCGGGGATACGGGCGATGCCCTGCGCCACCTGCTTTACCTGTTCGATCAGGACCAGGGCATCCGGTTGCTGAAATCCGGCTAGGCCTGTTTCACCTCGTCCGGCAGCGCGTCCTTCACCTCTTGCGGCAGCTTGTCCGGCGTCACCATGCCGAAGGAAATGATCAGCTTGGCGGCTTCCTCGACCGACATGTTGATCGGGATGGTGTTGGAACGCGGCGTATAAAGCAGAAAGCCCGAGGTTGGATTGGGCGTTGTCGGCACGAAAAGGCCAATGACATCGTCTGAAATATTCTCCCGCAGCGTGTCATTGCCCTCCGCAGACACAAAGGCGACGACGTAAAGCCCCTTCATCGGATACTCGATCAGCACGACTTCCTTGAAGGAGTTCTGCTTGCCGTTGAAGACGGTCTCGACGATCTGTTTCACCGCGCCATAGACATTGCGCACGAGCGGCACGCTGGCGAGAACCCGCTCGCCCATGCCGATCAGCGAGCGGCCAAAGAAATTCGCCGCCAGTGCACCAAGCACGGTAAGCAGGAAAACCGCGATCACCACACCGAGGCCGGGAATGGTGAAATCACCCGGCAGATAGGTCTCCGGGTTATAGCGCGCCGGTATGATCGGCTTCACCACCCGATCAACAAAGCCGACAAAGCTGATGATCAGGAATATCGTCACACCCAGCGGCGTGGCGATGATAATCCCGGTAAGAAAGCTATTTCGTAGCCAGCGCAGCATCTATTCCGTTCCAAACCCCGCGGACATCCGCAAACCGCCCCTCAGCAGCGCGGCAACCATAAGCGAAGCCTTCAGCGCCGCCAATCGGTTGCGCTTGGATAATTCGCCAGCAATCATGCGCCGACTCGCCCGAGGAAACAGTTTTGAACACGATCCGTATCGCCTGGTGGATTATTGCTGCAAGCGTCGGTGGCTTTCTCGCCCTCGCCGCCCTGTCCGGCTGGTTCCTGCGCGACCAGATCTATCAGACTTTCCAGGACCCTGGCGAACCTTTCCAGACCTATGAGCCGCCTGAGGGGGCGGACTATGCCAGCGCCGAGGCCTGGTATCTTCAGGGCCGCTTTTCCGATGATCTGGAAACCGCGGTCTTTTTCGTTCACCCGACGACCTATTCGGGCGGGGCCAATTGGAATGCGGAACTGGACAAGACCAGTTCCAACCAGGCCGTCGAGCGTGTGATCCTGCCCAATTACGCCGCGCCATTTTCCAGCGCCGGGCCGCTCTTTGTGCCGCGATACCGCCAGGCGGCGCTTTATACCTTCATGAATAATCGCGAGGACGGCGTTCTGGCACGGGAGTTTGCCTATCAGGACGTCTTGCGGGCGTTTGATCAATTCCTCGCCGATATCGGGCCGTCGCGGCCGATCCTGTTGTCCGGCTATGGCCAGGGTGGTCTGCATGTCCTGCGATTACTGATCGACCGCTTTGCTGAGGATCCGGTGATGCAGGCCCGGCTGGTCACCGCCTATATCATCGAACACCCGGTCCCGCTCGACCTGCTCAATACGTCCCTGGAGGGCATACCCGCGTGCGAAACCCCGGAAGATGTGCGCTGCATCTATGCGTTCATGCAGGTGCTGCCGAGCGAAGAACGGCGCATCCGTATTCTCACCGAGCGGACGATGAGCTGGACCCCGGACGGGACGCTGAACTTCGTCAATGAGCGCCGCCTGCTCTGCACCAACCCGCTGCTCGCAGCGCCGTCGAACCAGTATGCCTCGGCGCAAATGCACCAGGGCGGGGTCGCGGCGGTCAATCTGTCGATGGACACCAATCCGGCCCCGATACCGCGCCAAACCGGGGCCCAATGCGCTGACGGCGTGCTGTTTACCGAGCGCCCCCGCTCAGCCCTTCTGCGCCGCCCGAGCCGGATCGCGGAGGAATTCCGCGAGCCGCCTTACAATCTGTTTTACGAGGACATCCGCCTAGACGCCGCGCGCCGCAGCCTGATCCTTGGAACCATATTGCAGGAAGAGCGTCGTTGGCGGATGCTCGACCCGCAATAAGCCGATCAGCTCCAGCCCTTGGCCAGCTGGTCGAAGCGCAGAAGGTCGGCGACCAGCGCCTCAAACTGATCGAGCGGCACCATGTTGGGGCCATCCGAGGGCGCATTATCCGGATCCGGGTGGGTTTCCATGAACACGGCTCCGACCCCGATGGACACCGCCGCACGCGCCAAGGGCGGAACGAACTCGCGTTGGCCACCCGACGTGGTCCCCTGCCCGCCCGGTTGCTGGACCGAATGGGTGGCGTCGAACACCACGGGCGCACCGAAACCGGCCATGATCGGCAGGGACCGCATGTCGGTCACCAGCGTATTATAGCCAAAGCTGGCCCCGCGCTCGCAAGCCATCGCGTTGGGATTACCCGCGCCGGCGATCTTGCCGAGAACGTTTTTCATATCCCAGGGCGCCAGGAACTGGCCCTTTTTCACATTGATCACCTTGCCGGTCTTAGCCGCGGCGATCAGCAAATCGGTCTGGCGGCACAGGAATGCCGGGATTTGCAGCACATCGACCGCTTGGGCAGCCATGGCGCACTGCTCTGCGGTATGCACATCGGTGAGAACCGGAAGCCCCGTCGTCTCACGGATTTCCGCGAATATCGGCAAGGCAGCCTCAAGCCCGACGCCGCGTTGGCTGGACAGGCTGGTTCTATTTGCCTTGTCGAAGGAAGTCTTATAAATCAATCCAATATCAAGGCGATCCGCGATCTCCTTGAGTTGGGCAGATACCTCAAGACCATGCTCGCGGCTTTCCAGCTGGCACGGTCCGGCAATCATAACCAGTTTCCGGTCATTGCCGATTTCGATCGGATCTTGACCCGGGCGGGGAACGGAAATCACGGCATTCAGCTCAGTCACGGCCAACTCCTTGAGCAAATCTCTGGCTTCGCTGTCATCAAATCTGATCTGGACGCATAGCGATATCGTAGACGAATTGAGTTCTTATTGACGTACAATCAAGCCATGGCAACCGCCTCCGCCACAGTACCGGCCCTCGTCTGGGTCGGACGAGACCTCCGGCTCCGGGACAATCCGGCGCTGTCGGCCGCGGTGCAATCGGGCCAACCCCTCATACTGGTTTATATTCATGAGGAGAACACGCCCTACCGTCTAACCCCGGGCGCGGCGAGTGGCTGGTGGCTGCATCGCTCGATCGAAAAGATGAGCGAGGCGGTCCGCGCACTGGGCGCGAAGCTGCATCTGATCCAGGGCGATGCAGAATATGTCCTGCCGCACCTGGCCCAGAAACACGCGATCAGCGATGTTTACTGGAACCAGATTACAGATCCCAAGATTGATGATCGCGACCGCCGCCTGGCCCAACGTCTGATGGAGATCGGGACCCAGCCGCGGGTCTTTCGCTCGATCACACTGCTCGACGCCGGCCAGGTCCTCAACAAGTCCGGACTGCCCTTCCGGGTCTTCACGCCTTTCTGGCGCACGGCATCTACCACTATCCGTCCCACCCGGCTGGCCCCCGAACCCAAGCAGATCAATGATGCGGGCCTGGATATCGATGGCAGCGCCATTGAAGACTGGGGCCTCATCCCGTCCAATCCCAATTGGGCAGAAGAGTTTGATGAGCACTGGGTGCCCGGCGAACGCGGCGCGCAAACAGCGCTGGACCGCTTTGTTCACGAGGCCCTCAACGGTTACCCGGAGAACCGGGACCGGCCCGATATTATGGGCACCTCGCGGCTGTCACCCCACCTAGCGGCTGGCGAGATTTCCCCGCGGCAAATCTGGATCGCTATCCGTGACGCCGAAGCGCGTGGAGCCTCAAGTGCTGCCGTGGAGAAATTCCTCGCCGAGCTCGGCTGGCGTGAGTTTTCCTATTATCTCTTCCATCATTTCGGGGATTTGCGGCGGAAGAATTTCAATTCGAAATTCGATAATTTTGCCTGGCGCGATGACCCTGCTGCCTTCAAGGCCTGGGCCCGCGGGCAGACCGGTATTCCTATGGTCGATGCCGGTATGCGCCAGCTCTGGCAAACCGGCTGGATGCATAATCGCGTCCGCATGATCGCCGCCTCATTCTTGGTGAAACATCTCGGCATTCACTGGCAGGACGGGATGCACTGGTTCGAGGACACGCTGGTTGATGCCGACCCGCTGGTCAATGCGACGAGCTGGCAGTGGGTCGCCGGGACAGGTGCCGACGCTGCCCCCTATTTCCGCATCTTCAACCCGGTCACACAGGGTGAGAAATTCGACCCGGATGGGGATTATGTGCGCCGCTGGGTGCCTGAACTTGCCGGTCTGCGCGGCAAGGACATCCACACGCCATCCGGGGCTCCACCGGCCATGCGATTATCTGCAGGGGTTGAGATCGGCGGGAATTACCCTGCGCCAATCATTGATCTGAAGCAGCGGCGCCAGGCCGCCCTGGACGCCTTCGCCGCCATCAAGCAGAACGACGCCTAGGCGTCCTGCAGCACATAGCTGATGCGTTGGCCCCGGGCCTCGAACTCACACCCGACCCAGCGGCCATCGGCGTCATACCAGAGATCCACCGTCACCGTGCCGGCCATGCGATAGCCGCGGGCCTCGACCGGACCGCTCGCGGTCTCGATAGTCCGCAAGCCCAGATCGGTCACCTCAACTGGCATGGGTTCACCGGTTTCGGTGTTCAGGATGGTCCGGGTCTCCGGCGTATATCCGCGCCAATGGCTTGACGGGATCATGTCACTCAGCATTTCACCCAGCGAAATCAATTCGCCGTCCGGACCGCGCTCGACATCCACTTCCAGCCAGCCGCCATCCTTGAACGTCCGCGAGCGCATCAGCACCAGCTCATCATCGTCCCAGCGTTCGATCGCCTGGTGTTCATACCGGAACACGGTGATGGGCCCGAGACGCACCGAAAGTTCAATCTCGATATCGACGTCGACATCGCCGTTGCCCAATGGCGTGAAGCGGACAATGTGCTCCCCAAAGGGAGACCCATTGCGATAAACGTCGAAACGGATGTCTTGTGCAGGGACGTCCGTTGCAAAGGCAGGCATTGCGCCCAAAATAAGGGTGGCGGGGAGGAGCAGTGTTTTGATCATACCCGCAATACGTGCCTATTATTGAACCGGATCACCTCAGACCCGAATTTCCTTCGGGCACCCATCCCATTTTTGCCCCTTACCCGCGAGGTCCCCATGCCGCACGCCCGTTCGGTCATCGATCTGATTGGAAACACGCCGCTATTACGCCTGAACCGGGCATCCGATGAAACCGGCTGCGAAATCCTTGGGAAGGCTGAATTTCTCAACCCGGGCGGCTCGGTCAAAGACCGCGCAGCGCTGGGCATTATCCGCGCAGCCGAGGCCTCCGGGGCGCTCAAGCCCGGTGGCACGATTGTCGAGGGAACAGCCGGGAATACCGGTATCGGGCTTGCCATGGTCGGTGCAGCCCTGGGCTACAAGGTCGTCATCGTTTTCCCGCGCACCCAGTCCAAGGAGAAAAAGGATGCGATCCGGCTCTTGGGCGCCGAGCTGATCGAGGTGGACGCGGTCCCTTACAAGAACCCCAATCATTATGCCCGCTATTCCGGGACACTGGCCGCCGAACTCAATGAAAGCGAAGCCAATGGCGCGATCTGGGCGAACCAGTTCGATAATGTTGCCAACCGCGACTACCACGCCCAGACCACCGCGATGGAAATCTGGGACCAGACCGGCGGCCAGATAGACGGGTTTGCCTGTGCTGTCGGCTCCGGCGGCACAATTGGCGGGGTCTCCAATGGCCTTAAGTCCAAGCGCGAGGAGATCCAGATTGGCCTGGCCGACCCTGGCGGCGCCGCGCTTTACGGCTATTACGCCAATGGCGAGCTCAAGGCTGAGGGCAATTCCATCACCGAGGGGATCGGCCAGAGCCGTATTACCGCCAACCTGGAAGGCGTGAAAATCGATCGGGCCTACCGCATCAGCGATGAGGAAGCCCTGCCGATTATTTTTGACCTGGTGCAGGAGGAAGGCCTGTGCCTAGGCGGATCGGCCGGGGTCAATATCGCCGGGGCCATGCGCCTCGCCCGGGATATGGGGCCCGGGCACACCATCGTCACTATTCTGTGCGATCACGGATCGCGCTATCAGTCCAAACTCTTCAATCCGGACTTCCTGCGCGAGAAGAACCTGCCGGTTCCGGCCTGGCTTGATGGGGCGAACGCATGAAAGACGCCACTCGCCTGACCCGCCTGGGCCGCGCCCATGGCGAACGCGGCCTGGTCAATGCTCCGGTCGAGCGCGCGTCGACCATCCTGGCCCCGTCCGCCGGCGAGCTCTACAACGCACCGCCGGGACGCCCACATTATGGCCGGGTCGGGATGGCGACCCAGTCGGGATTGCGCGAAGCCCTTTGCGATCTTCAGGGCGGCCAGCATTGCGCCCTGACCAGTTCGGGCCTGCAGGCCAATGCGCTCGCCGTGCTCTCCGCTGTTGAAGCGGGCGGCACAGTCTTGGCGGCTGACTGTATCTATGGCCCGGTCCGGGGCTTCCTGCTCCAGACCCTGAAGCGGTTTGGCGTTGAGGTCCGCTTCGTATCCTCGCGCGCTGGCGGGGATATCGAAGCCCAGCTCGACGACAGCGTTCAGGCCATCCTGCTGGAGAGCCCTGGCTCGCTGACCATGGAAATCCAGGACCTCGAAGCTATTGCCAGCATCGCCCGCGAGCATGGTGTCACCACCATCATCGATGATACCTGGAGCGCCGGCCTGACCATGAAACCGCTCGAGCTCGGCATTGATCTGGCCGCCCAGGCCCTGACCAAATATATCGGCGGACATTCCGACGTCATGCTGGGAGCAGTCGTCGCGGGTTCTGAACAGGCCGCCAAACGGCTGGCCGATACAGAGAGAACCCTGGGCATGTTCGCCAGTCCCGATGACGCCTTTCTGGTACTGCGCGGCCTGCGCACGCTCGAGATGCGGATGCAGAAAAGCGGAGCATCTGGGCTGCAGATCGCCGACTGGCTCGCAACGCGTCCGGAAATTGGCCGCATCTATCACCCCGCCCGGCCCGATCACGAAGATCATGAGCGCTATAAGCGATGGTTCACCGGACCGGCGGGCCTGTTCTCTTTTGAACTTCTGGTCGATGATGTGCCGCGGGCGGAACACTTCATGGATCAGCTCAAACTCTTTGGTATCGGCTATTCCTGGGGCGGGTATGAGAGCCTCATCATCCATTGCGATCCGCAGCTGCGGCGCAGTGCCGGGGATGGCGTCCATTCCGGGACATTGATGCGCCTGGCCGTCGGCCTGGAAGACCCGGAAGATTTGATCGGTGATCTGGAGCGAGGATTGGCCGCGATCAGCGTGGGCTGAGCCAATAGGACGCAAAATCGTCGCAGCATGGCGTCCAAGTTCAGGAGAATGGCGCCTCCGGCAGGACTCGAACCTGCAACCATCCGCTTAGAAGGCGGGTGCTCTATCCGGTTGAGCTACGGAGGCTGAGCGCCGGGCCGGCAGGCTGGTCTAGTGCGACCAGGGCTGTTTGCGATCGGCGGAGAAATTCGCCGCGTAGGACTTCTCGTAGCGCTTGGCCGCTTGCGGTTCGGAAACCTGGAAAGGAATGCCCTGGCGCTTGGCGTAGGCCATCGCCTCTTCCTTGCTATCGAAATTGAGCTGGACCTGACTGCGCATGTCCGAGCTCGACGTCCATCCCATCAAGGGATCGGGACGGCGGGCCATCTCCGGACGGAACTCCAGGATCCACTGCTTCGACTTCGCGCGACCGGACTGCATGGCGCTACGCGCCGGCCGATAGATTTTTGCAAACATCGATGTCTCCAATCCCAAGAGATTTGCGATGGTCGGGGCGGCAAGATTCGAACTTGCGACCCTCTGGTCCCAAACCAGATGCGCTACCAGGCTGCGCTACGCCCCGTTATTGCCCTTATGGAAGCGGTCTTGCCCAATGGCAAGACTAGGGCTCGTCCGTGACTGCTCCAGACGCAGTTTCATCCACAGCATCCTCGGCTGTGGCGGTTTCCACATTATTGAAGAAGCGGTGGCGAACGATGGCCCCCGGGCCGATGCCGCGTTCAATTGATTGCCCGCCGGCCAGCTCAAGCACGCCGACAACAACATGGTCCGATGTCAGCGATCGGCGCGTCTGCGGCTGGGCATGGGCGATCACTTTCACAACCAGGCCATCGCTGTCGATATAAATCATGTCGAGCGGGATGAGCGTGTTTTCCATCCACATCGAGGCGCGCTGAGCCGGCTCGTAGCGGAACAGCATGCCCGCATCGTCGGCCAGGCTGTCGCGATACATCAGGCCGCGCGCCAATTGCTCCTGGGTTTCGGCGATCTCTGCCGAAATCGTATGCGTTGCGCCACCGGTTTCAATGATGACGGGTTCAGCCGCACCAAACACGACCTCGGCAATCTCGGTTGCAGGAATATCCGCAGCCGATTCGGCCGACGGTTCGGGCTGCGTGACGGCAGCGCCACCGAGCAGCAGGGCAGAAAGAAGAAGGCTTTTCATGAGCCGCAAGCTAGCCAAGCTCTGGAGCCGAGGCAATCACTCGACCCTGGAGCCCGGCGGGCTTGTGCAGTTGCAGCTAGACCGGCGCGCCGACCCGGATTTCGGCCGCCAGGGCCCCTTTGGGCCCCTCGACGCAACGGACCTGCACCACTTCTCCAGGCTGGATTTCATCCACCCCTGCCCGGCGCAGTGTCGCGGCGTGGAGGAAGACATCTCCCTCAACCTCGTCACAGGTGACGAAACCATAACCGCGCAATGCGTCAAACCATTTCACAATCGCACTGCAAAACGGGGCATTGATCCCGGCATTGGGATGGAAACGCCGTGGCCGGGCCGGAGCCTGCTCATCGCCACCGGTCATTTCGACGATTTCAATCGCCTGCCGACCTTTGTCGCCTTTGACAGCTTTGCAAATTACACTTGCGTTGGGCAGTGCGGGCCCCTGACCAAATCGTCGGAGACAACTTGCATGGAGGAGGATGTCCCCCAATCCGTCAGTTGCGTCGATAAATCCATATCCGCGTGCAGGATCATACCATTTTACGCGGCCTTCGAGACGAACAACCTCTGTGTCGTCGAATACTTCATGAGCCAGAACCATAACTTTTCGCTCGCATAGACAACCCTCGAGCGAAAGGTTTTACACAATTTCAAAAGTTAAGAGAAGGTAAATCACTCATTTGGTTGCTTTTCGCCTCCGCTACATGATGATACTGAAAGCCATTCGCAAGACAATTAACACAAGATATTGTGTTTAGGACGCGAACCGCCCGCAAGGAGATGGGTCTCTCATTACGTGGCGGTAATGTGTATTTTTCTCCTAAAAGGGGAATTAATTCTGTGGAAAACCGCCGTTTTTGACGTGTACAAAACACACAACTCCACCATTCCGTGTGGTTTCTGAGGGCAAATCAGACAAAAAGTGCGAGATTTTCAATGCGATTCGGGCGCTTTCATGACGCCACCCATTGCAGCCTCACCTCAAAGGCGAGTCGCCAGCGCTTCCGCCTCTGCCAACCGGGCCACGGCCTTGGCACTGCGATAGATGGCGCTGTTAGAGCCGTGCTCGGAGCATTCCACTGATTCAACCCAGCACCGCCCCCCCGTCAGGCGTTGCAGGATCTCATCAGCCTTATGGAAGGTCATCTCGGCCATGCGCTCACAGCTGGTTCCGGATACGATACGAACCCGGGCAATACCGCGCTCGCCCAGCGCTTCCAGCGCTGCGCGCTCCGGATCGTCCTCGGCAACCAGCAGGGTGTGATCGAACATTTCGTGCAACCAGTCGCGAATATGTCCGAAGCCGCCCTTGCCGAAATCCAGGACCCAACCGCGCTTGTCGAGCTGTTCAGCCGCAAAAACGAAGTGGAAGCCAAAGGAATAGCCGTGCAGCAGGTGGCAATCGCTATCCGCCGCCCATTGGCGAGAGGTGCAGGATAACCCGCGTTCATTGCCATAGGTCTTGGTAGAGAGATGCGCCATATCCAACCTGCGTCCTGTCAGAGCCATAGCCGCTGCGCTCGCGAAGCGCGGCCAGAGCGGACATAACATGGCTGGCTGAAATTCGCATCGATGGCAGTCCCTAGGGGAATCGAACCCCTCTTTCCAGGTTGAAAACCTGGCGTCCTAACCGATAGACGAAGGGACCGCATCGATGTGAGGCCGGTGATATAAAAAAGTTGTTCGGGCCTTGCAAGCGCTTGAGCTGAAAAAAGCACATCAATTCGCAGGTGCGATGTCCTCGATTTGCAGTTGAACGCTCTCGCGGCCTTGCCAGGCATTGATTTTCAGCCGTCCGGCAATGTGCAGTCGCTGATCACTCGCCCGCAGCAAAGCCTCTCCTGCAGGCAGATCGGCGAGGCGGAAACCGATCGCAGCCACCCGGGCACCGTCGGATCCCTCGAGGCTGGCGCGAACATGGTCGCTGCCGACGCGCTTGGCATAGGTCACCCGGACATCGGGCATGACAAAGCGCGGCTCCGGATTGCCCTGACCGAACGGCCCAAGGGTTTCGATACTGCGGCAAAGATCCAGCGTCGCCGCGGCTGGGCTCAAAATGCCGTCAATCCAGCGCGTGCGGGCGTCTTCCGCGGCCGCCAGCTCCGGCGCCAGCCGGGCATCGAGAAATTCAATCAGTGCATTAATCGCGTCCGGATTGACGGTGAGCCCGCCGGCCATGGCGTGTCCACCTCCGGAGAGCAGCAGACCGGCTTCGCGAGCGGCCGCGATGGCGCCGCCCAGATTGACACCCGGCACTGAGCGCCCCGATCCCTTGCCCACTGCAGGCTGGGCGTCGCGATCGATGCCAATGACGATGGACGGTTTGTCGAAGCGTTCCTTGATACGCCCGGCTACGACGCCGATGACACCGGGGTGCCATCCCTCTCCTGCCGCGACCAGAACAGCGCGGTCAGCCCCCTGGCGTTCGACCTGGGCAATCGCGGCATCCAGCACCTCAGCCTCAATGGCGCGCCGTTCCGTATTGGAGAGGTCAAGACGACGAGCGTGGCGGGTGGCATCCTCGCTGCTGTCGGTGGTCAATAGCTGCACGCCGAGATCGGCCTGACCAACACGGCCGCCGGCATTGATGCGCGGTCCGAGCAGAAAACCGGCGTGGTAGACACTGGCCGGCTCCGATATGCCGGCGATTTCAGCCAGGGCCGCCAGACCGGTCTGGTCCCAGCGACTCATCACTTTCAGGCCTTGCGCAACAATCGCCCGGTTGATGCCGGTCAAGGGCACAACGTCACAGACCGTTCCCAAGGCGGCCAGGTCGGCAAAGGCCAGCAAGTCGGGGGCATTGGATTGATCGATATGGCCACGGCGGCGGCCTTCGCGGTTAAGCGCGGCCAGCAGGATGTAGGTCACCCCGGCCGCGGCCATATGCCCGCAATCGGACTGATCGTCCGGTCGATTGGGATTGACCAGAGCCGCTGAAGGCGGAAATGCCCCGTCCATCAAATGGTGATCAACGACAATAACCTCGAGACCGATCCCGGCCGCTGCCTCCAGCGCGCTGTGCGCGGCCGCGCCGCAATCCACCGTAATGACGAGCTCTACCCCGTCCTGGTGCAGCCGCTCGAAAGCCGCGATGTTCGGCCCATAGCCTTCCTCGATCCGGTCCGGAACGTAATGGCGGGGCGCGGCGCCCTGCGTGCGCATCCAGCGGATCAACTGCGCCGCCGAGGTCGCCCCGTCGACATCATAATCGGCGAAAACAGCAATCGAACGCTTGGCCTCCAGCGCGTCCCACAGGAGGCTGGCGGCCTTGTCCATATCGGCAAAGCTGGACGGGTCGGGGAAATAGTCCTTCAGCCTGGGCGTCAGGAAGCGGGCCGCATCATCCGGCCCGATGCCCCGGGCGACGATGAGGCGCGCCAACACATCCTCGATGCGCTGCTCGCGCACGATACGGCTGACATCATCTTCCGAACCGGTGCGCAGGCGCCAGGACTTCCCCAACAGGGAAGCAGAGACGCCCAATAGCGGGGCGTCCTGCGACTGGTCCATCTCGAGGGTGTCGTCCACCTCAGCCCAGCGGACGATCGGTCCGGATACGGCGCACGGAGTTATCCGTGCTGTCGAGCAGCAGCGTTTCCGTGGTCACCAGAGAGCCGGATTTGGACACGCCATCGACGAGATCACCGGCGGTTACGCCCGTGGCCACGAAGAGGCACTCCATCGATGCCAGCTCGGTGAGGTCGTATTTGCGATCAAGATCCGTCACGCCGACCCGGGCCGCACGGGCACGCTCATCATCATTGCGGAAGAACAGGCGGGCCTGCATCTGACCACCAATACAGCGCAGCGCCGAAGCGGCGAGCACGCCCTCAGGCGCCCCGCCCTGGCCGATATACATGTCGACCTGGGTACCGAGACCGGAAACGCCCATAGCACCAGCGACATCGCCATCGGAAATCATCCGGACCCGGGCGCCCGCAGCCTTGACGCCATCAATGATATACTGGTGACGTTCGCGCTCGAGCACACAGACAGTGATCTCGGACGGCGACACACCTTTGGCCTTGGCCAGATTGATGACGTTCTCTTCCGGATTGGCGTCGATATCGACAACGCCGGCAGGCAGGCCCGGCCCAACCGCAATCTTGTCCATATAGGTATCCGGCGCGTGCAACAGGCCGCCACGCGGGCTCAGGGACAGCACAGCCAGTGCGTTCGGCATGTTTTTCGCCGTCAGCGTGGTCCCCTCCAGCGGGTCCAGCGCGATATCAATGGCCGGGCCCTCACCGGTTCCGACTTCCTCACCGATGAACAGCATCGGCGCTTCGTCGCGCTCGCCCTCACCGATGACGATGCGGCCTTTCATGGCCATGGCATTGAGCCCGGTGCGCAGCGCGTCAACAGCTGCCTGGTCTGCCGATTCCTTTTCGCCACGGCCGATCCAGTCATAAGCGGCGATCGCCGCAGCTTCAGCGGCGCGCACAGCGCCCATAGCCAGATTGCTCAGCGATTGCGTATCGCTCATCTCGGATGTCTCCCTCTTGCGGCGAACGCGCCGCCCTTAACTGATGTTACCGGTAACAGGCGTTCCGGTTCAATCCCCTTGCGGCGGTGTTGTGCGGGCCTGGCCATTGCGAAGAAACTCCTCCGTATCGGCTCCCGCCTCATCGTCGAGTTCTTCGGATTCGGCAATCAGCGCATCGCGCTGCTCGAGCACTTCAATCATGCGCACATTCATATGGCTGCGGATGATCGGGCTCGACTCATAGACCGGGACACTCACCGGCGCGGCGCCCTCGCCTTGACGCTCCAGGCGGCGCTCTTCGATCCACTCGGCATTGGAGCCTTCAATAACGGGCATATCGAGTGTCGAGCAGCCGGCAAGCACGACCGAAAAAATGCTGAAAACAGGCACGAACTTCATGATATCTCCTCGCGCGAGGCGCGTGTTTCTGCTTTCTATACGCTCGTGACCGCGCATACCACTCCCTCTGCAGAAGGATTTGCTCATGAGCAAGACGGACTCCACCGATAATGGCAATGGCCAGGGTCCCAGCTGGACGGATCTGACCGAGAAGGACATGGAAACCCTCGACCAGGTGTCGCGCAATCTCATGCAGGCCTCACTGAAATCTCAGAAGCTGATGTCTGATGTGATGGCCAAGGCACTGGAAGGCGACCCGGTCATGCCGCAAGCCGACCCGTTTCATTCTGCACCGGAATTTGGCGAAGTCTGGACCGAGATCGTCTCGCACCCTGAACTGGTCATGCAGGCACAGGCCGATTTGATGAAGGGCTATCTCGATCTGTGGACCAATACGACCAAACGTGTCGTCACCGGGGATGTGGATCCCGCGATCAAGCCGGAACCCGGCGATAAACGCTGGCGCTCCAAGGACTGGAGCGAGAACCCGGTCTTCGATGCGATCAAACAGTCCTATCTGCTCAATCAGCATTTCTTGATGGGGCTCGTACGCGGGGTCGACGGCGTTGACGAGCGGACCAAGCGAAAAGTCGAATTTCTCACCAAGCAGATGACAGACGCGCTGGCGCCAACCAATTTTGCGCTGACCAATCCGGACGTTCTGCGCGAGACCATGCAGAGCCGGGGTGAAAACCTTACCCGCGGGCTCAAGCACCTCATGGCGGATCTGGAAAAGGGCAAGGGACGCCTCGCCCTGACCCAGACCGATATGGAAGGCTTCAAGGTGGGTGAGGATATCGCCACGACCGCGGGCAAGGTCGTGTTCCAGAACGATATCATCGAGCTGATCCAGTACGAGCCGACCACCGAGACGGTGAAACAGCGCCCGCTGCTGATCGCGCCGCCCTGGATCAATAAATACTACATCCTCGATCTGCGCGAAAAGAACTCGATGGTGCGCTGGCTGACCAAGCAGGGCTTTACCGTCTTCCTCATCTCCTGGGTCAATCCGGGCCCGGAGCTCAAGGACAAGACTTTCGAAGACTACATGCATGAAGGCCTCTTCGCTGCGATTGACGCGATCGAGGAAGCGACCGGGGAAACCTCGGTAAACACGGTGGGCTATTGTGTCGGCGGGACCATGCTGGCCTCGGCCCTGGCCTATCTGGAAGCCACGGGCAAGCCCGAGCGCATTGCCTCTGCCACCTTCTTTGCCGCCCAGACCGATTTCGAACTGGCCGGCGATCTCCTGCTCTTCATCGATGATGAATGGATGAAGGAGATCGAGCGCCTGATGGACGCCCAGGGCGGCGTGCTCGACGGTCGGACCATGGCGGACACGTTCAACCTGCTCCGGTCAAACGATCTGGTGTGGTCCTTCACCATCAATAACTACCTGCTCGGTCGACAGCCGCAGGCCTTTGATCTGTTGTTCTGGAATGCCGACCAGACGCGCATGCCCAAGGCGCTGCACCTTTGGTATCTAGACAACATGTACAAGAATAACCGCCTCTCGAAGGGCGAGCTGAGCATGGATAATGTCAAGCTTGACCTCGGCGCAGTGAAGACCCCCATCTACATGCAGGCCTCGCGCGATGATCACATCGCGCCCTACCCTTCCGTCTACAAAGGCGCCAAGCGCTTTGGCGGCCCGGTGCGCTTCATGATGGCCGGTTCGGGCCATATCGCCGGAGTGATCAACCATCCCGATGCCAATAAATACCAGCACTGGACCAATGACGCCCTGCCCGACACGGTGGATGAATGGATCGCCGATGCTGAGGAACACCCCGGCTCCTGGTGGCTCGACTGGCGTGGCTGGCTCTATGAACGCTCCGGCGAGAACGTTCCCGCGCGGGTTCCCGGTGACGGCAATCTCGCTGTCATTCGCAAAGCACCGGGCGAGAATGTTCTGGTCCGTTCCGATGCTCCCGCGGGCAATAAACAGGCGGAACCGGCGGAGTAATACGCGTCATTTCGGTTGGCGGGACAGGCGCATGCCCTGTCCCGCTTTCAATCCTACTAATTTGTTAGTTGATTGATCGGGGCCTTTCGCTAGGTTCAGATTGAACAACTAAGGAATTAGTCGATGCCGCGACCTGCCTCGCCTCAACTGACCGACGCCGAGCAGCGTATTATGGATGTGCTCTGGGAACGCGGCGAAGCCAGCGTACGCCAGCTTACCGAGGCTCTCGAAGCCGCTCACGGGCTGGCTTACACCACGGTTCTGACCACGGTGCGCATCATGGCGGAGAAAGGCCATGTCACCTTCCGCAAGGATGGCCGGGCGCATATCTACGCGCCGGCCGTCTCGCGCAGCGGGGCTCAGAAATCCGCCCTCGGCCGGCTGGTCGACAATCTGTTCTCCGGCTCACCCCAGGCCCTCGCCCAGCATTTGATCGAGGATGAAAAACTCAGCCTGGATGATATCGAGGCCTTGCGCGCCCATCTGATCGAGCAGCAAGGCCGCAAGGAGGATGGCAAATGAGCGACATCCTGCTTCCCGCTGCCGGATCCGGACTCCTGGCTTCGCTCGCCATGACCGGGCTGCTGATCGGCTATGACCGGTTCGCCCCGGCCAGCCATGTCCAGCAGCGCCACGATTTTGCCCTCGCAGCCCTTTTGACCGGTCCGCTGGTTTTCCTGATCGCGTTGATGCCGCGCTCGATCGAGTTCCTGCCGCGACACATCGATACGGTAAGCGCAGCCATTCCCGCCACGGCCGGTGTGGCCTACCGGCCCGGCGATCTGGCAACGGCGCAGCCTGGCCTTGATCTGTCCGCCTGGATTGCGCCTGGTCTGTTGGCTTTGTGGGCCGCTGTCAGCCTCGCCTTGCTGATTGTCCTCGGACGCGATCTTTACAGCCTGCGGCGCCTGCTGGTTCGCAGTGAAGAGACAGTGATCGGCCGGATTTCCACTCTCTCGCACACGGTTGAGACCCGTCTGTCGGCCGATGTTCCAGAGCCGATGCTGGCGGGCTATCTGCGCCCCGTCGTCTATCTGCCGCAGGACTATGACAGCGAGGCGCCCGGTAGCCGCGCCGTGCTGGAACACGAAATCGCCCACCTGCAACGTCGCGACACCTGGACCGTGCTGGTCGAGCGCGTCATGGCCGCGGTGTTCTGGTGGCTGGTGCCGGTTTTTCTTCTGCGTCCCATTTTGAGCAAGAGCCGGGAAAGCCTGTGTGATCGTTACGCCGCCGAGCAAACCGGCGAACCGCTGGTCATGGCTCACGCCCTGCTCGACGCCGCCGAACGCCAGGTGCGCGGCCCGGCCCTGGCGCTGGCGATTGCCGGGCGCCGCACGGCGCTGTCCCAGCGCATCCAATACCTCGCAGCCCTCAAACCCTCCTCCAACAAGGCAGTGCTCATGAAACTTCCCCTTATCCTTCCGGCCCTGGCCGCCCTGGCCCTGGTCGCGACCCCGCGCGTTGGCGCTGCGATCGAGATTGACCCCGACCGGCTCGACAAGCTGGCCGATTTCACCGGCGCGATCGCCAGCTCCGGCTCTGCGTCGCGGCTGATCGATGCGGTCGAGCGCGGCGACATGCAAAGCCTCGATCGGCTGCTGGAACAGGGCATGGATCCCGACAGCGTTTCCCCGGGCGATGGCACGGCGCTGATTGCCGCGGTGCGCATGCGCCGGGACGGCATGGTCGATCGCCTGCTGGAAGCGGGAGCCAACCCGAACCTCGCCAGCCGCGGCGATGGCAGCGCGCTGATCGAAGCCGCCCGCCAAGGCAATATGCGCCTGCTCACGACCCTGCTGGAAGCCGGCGCCAATCCGGACCTGATTGCCCCGGGAGATGGAACCGCCCTGATCCAGGCCGCCGCCGGCAATCATCTCGATGTCGCCGCCAGACTGCTTGAGGCCGGTGCCGATACAAACGGCTTTGCCCCGGCAGATGAAACCCCACTGATCAATGCGGCCCGGCGCGGCCATGTCGAAATGGCTGAACTGCTGCTGGAGGCCGGTGCTGATCTGTCTTTGACTGTCCCGGCGACCGACCGGCGCGGCGATGCCATCTATCGCTCGGCGTTGAGCGAAGCGCAGCGGCATAATCAGCGCGGAATGCTGCGCTGGCTTGAAGAACACGGCGCGGCACACCGTCCGCCGACCCGCTAACACCCCTACACATCAGGAGTAATTCCATGACTTTTTCTAACTGTCTGGCGAGCACCGCGCTCGCCGGGATGGCCGCGCTCACCCTGAATTCCGGTGTCCTCGCCCAAAACAACCCCGCCGATTTCAGCGACCAATTGCGCGACCGCTACACCGTCGGCACGGTAATCGAGCGCCACACCCTGGCCGAGCGCATGGCGGCCCATAACGTGCCCGGCATGGCCATCGCGATCCTTGAAGACGGCGAGGTTGTTTATGCCGCTGGCTTTGGCACGGCCCGGGCCGGCTCGGATCTGCCGATCACGGCCGACAGCGTCTTTTCCGCCGGCTCGGTCAGCAAGATCGCCACTGCCGCCATGGTCCTGGCTCTGCAGGCCGAGGGTCGTATCGATATTGACCAACCGGTCAGCACCTATCTGACCCGCTGGGCACTGGCCGATCAGCCCGAATATGACGAGGACCAGGTCACCCTGCGCACCATCCTCTCGCATACAGCCGGCTTCAACCTGCACGGCTTTCCCGATTTCCAGCCCGGCCAGCCTATGCCGAGCCGGATTGAAACCCTCAACGGCACCGGGCCCGCGCGCCAGGGTGCCCTGACCCTGCTGGCAGCGCCGGGAAGCGGGTATCGCTATTCCGGCGGTGGCTACACGCTCGCGGAACAGGTCATCGCGGACCGGCTTGAAACCGGGTTCGAAGAAGCCGCCCAATCCGTTTTGTTTGAGCCGCTGGGCATGCACCGGACCACATTTGCCAATCCGCTGCCCGAGGGTCATGGCGATATCGCCTATGCCCACGGTCGAGATGGCGCCCCGGCCGCCTTGCCCCGCGGTTATGAGGCCATGGCCGAGTTGGCCGCATCCGGCATGTGGACCAGTGCCAATGACCTCGGGGCGCTCGTCGTCGCGCTGATCGAGAGCTATCGCAGCCCGGATGGATTCCTACCGCAGGACCTGGCCACGGACATGATGACCAAGGTCTCACCCAGCGAACACGGCCTCGGCCCGCGCCTTTCGGGCGCAGGCGCCGGCCTCTTTTTTCATCATGGCGGCGCCAATAACTCCTATCAGACCTGGATCGAGGGTCATCTGGCCACCGGCGACGGGCTGGTCGTGCTGACCAATGGCTCGCGCGGGAGTGCGCTTTACACCGAGATCCGCAATGCGGTGGCCGATACCATGGACTGGGAGATCAACACGCCGGTCTATTTGCCCGCGCTCAACCTCCCGGCAGCGCAGCTGCAAAGCTATACCGGGACCTATGCAGTTGATGCAGACTTCCCCCGCGATCAGCGCGAGCAGGTGATCAACGGGTTTTTCGACCAGGGCCTGATCGTCTCCATGCAAGAGGGCGAACTCGTCCTGGCGCGGGAAGGCAGCGACCAGACGATCGAGCTTATCGCGACCGCGCCCAATCGTTTCCTGATCACAGCATTTAATCTGCGCGACGGGATCGCAGAGGTGGAATTTCACCGCGACGCCTTCGGGCAGAGCGGCGCGATGACCCTGCACATGCCCAATGCACGATCGCGCTACGAACGACAGTAGGTGTTGCTCTAATGAGACGGGGGCATATGGCTCCCGTCTCTAGTTTCAGGGCGCTGGCGACGCGCTCAGGACGCGTCGCGAAGCTTGTCCGACATGTCCTGCAGCTCTGCGGCCATGTCCTCCAGCGGATCATCGGCATTTGCAATAGCGACCTGATCGCGACCGAGGCGTTTGGCCTCATAAAGGGCCTGATCGGCCGTCTTCATCAGGTCTTGCACGGTATTGGCCGGCTGGCCGAGTTGCGCGATACCGGCGGACATGGTGATGCGCGGCAGTTTCCCGGCCCCGTAGGAGATGGATATCCGGGCGATGGCGGCCCGCAATTCCTCGGCCAGATCGGCCGCAGCAGCGCTGTCCATTCCAGGGCAGATCACCGAAAACTCCTCCCCGCCCAGTCGACAGGCCGTGCTGCCCGTCGTGGCATAGGAAGCCAGTGCCTCACCAACTTCACGCAGCACCATGTCCCCGGCATCGTGACCGTAATTATCATTGAAGGCCTTGAAGTGATCGACATCGAAGGCGATCAGCGTGAAGGGCGATTTATGGCGCTGGGCGTATTGGATCTCGCGCCGGCACTGCTCCAGGAACCAGCGACGGTTAAACAGGCCGGTCAGCTGATCCCGCACGGATTGATCCCGCAATTCATCGCGTAGCCGGACATTGGCCAGGGCGAGACTAATCTGTTCGGCACAGGTCAAGGCAAGCTCACGCTTGATGATGATTTCTGCTTCCTGTTCCGGTTGGCGGGCCTCGTGCAGAGCCATGTAATCCAGCGCAACATGCAGCAGTCCGATGGCATCACCATGCGCGATGACCGGGATGCAGATATAGGGCGCGGTCGGCTCCTCGGTGACGTGGTGGCAGGCATAGTTCAGCTCGGCCGTGCCATAGGCATAGGAGCGGCCACGGCGCAGCGCCCAGCAATCATCCGGTTCGATCGCGGCGCCGGTTGCACCGGAATTCCAGCGGCACACATCCTCCAGCACATCGCGCGAATTGGAATACAGGAAGAGACCGCCAGACGTACCCGGCAAGAGTTTGGCCAGCCCGCTGGAGATCACATCCAGCAGCTCATCAACAGACTTGCAGGCATGCAGCCACTCGCCGATCTGGCTGAGTAGACGGCGTTCGTCACGGCGCGCCTTGTCCTGCATGGCCTGCAGGTTTTGCTGAAACTCCATGTCCTTGCGCTCGGAAATCTCGCGCTCGATCGACATGAAATTGATGTGCTGCCCATTCTCGTCATAGATCGGAATAATGTTGAGCTCGACCCAGTAGAGCTCGCCCGCCTTGGTGTAATTGACGATCTCCGTTGTGATCGGCACGCGGGATTTCAGCGCCTCGGAAATCTGCTGGCGCGTCGTCTGACACGTCGCCTCGCCCTGCAGCATATCACCGGGCTTTTGACCCAGGGCTTCCTCGCCGGAAAACCCTGTCAGCTTGGTGAAAGCCGGGTTGGTCCAGGTGATCAACCCGTCCGTATCGGTCAGCACGATCACATCCGTCGCATGCTCGACGACAAGACGCATGCGGCGGATTTCTTCCGGGCTCAATTCCGGGGTTGATGGCATTGGGTCAGCTCCACATTCAAGCTGACCGTGGGGTTCACATGCTTAAGGGAGGGTTTCGCAAGCCACTAACCGCATAATTTAACACTGCAAGCGAACCGTTCGCCCTGTCAGGCCTCGGTCAGGCTCTCACCGAATTGCAGCTCGATATAGCGGGCATAAAGCCCGCCCCGCGCCAGCAAGTCCTCATGCCGGCCGATATCGACAATCTGACCGTCTTCCATGACGACAATCCGGTCAGCGTTTCGCACAGTGGCGAGCCGGTGGGCGATCACCAGCGTGGTCCGGTCTTGCGAGACGCGTTCGAAGGCCTGCTGGATGACCTGCTCACTCTCGGAATCGAGCGCGCTGGTGGCCTCGTCCAGCAACAGAACAGGCGCGTCGCGCAAGATCGCCCGGGCAATCGCAAGGCGCTGTCGTTGACCGCCGGAAAGCGTCGCAGCTCCCTCACCCAGCCCGGTGTCATACCCCTCCGGCAGACGCTCGATGAATTCGTGGGCATTCGCCGCCTTGGCGGCCTCGACAACGGCTTCAAGGCTCGCATCAGGACGGCCGAAACGGATATTGTCGGCAACCGTGCCGGAAAACAGCGGCGCGTTCTGCTGCACCACGGCAAGCGCACCGCGCAAGGCTTTGGGGTCCAGCGCGGCCACGTCGACGCCATCGACCAGGACCCGCCCGGACTGCGGGTCATAAAAGCGCAGGAGCAGCTGAAATACGGTAGATTTGCCAGCGCCGGACGGCCCCACCAGGGCGATGGTTTCGCCATGCTGGATATCCAGATCAAGGCCGCGCAGCACCGGGGTGTCAGGACGGGCCGGATAGGCGAAATCGACGCCTTCAAACCGTATCTCCCCCATCACCGGATCGGGCAGGCGCGACGGCGTCGCCGGCGCCTCGATATCGGATTGGGCCGACAGCAATTCCATCAGCCGTTCGGTGGCACCGGCGGCCCGCATCACCTCGGCATAGGTCTCCGTGAGCATGCCGACACCGCTTACCGCGACAAAGGCGTACATGACGAACTGGGTCATGGCGCCCGGGGTAATTGCCCCGCTCTGCACCTGCACGGCGCCGAACCAGAGCACGGCGATCAGTCCGGTCAGGATGACAGTGAAGATGACAGCGGTCATGGCCGCGCGCACTGTGACCCGCCGCATGGAAACCTTGAACGTGCTTTCCACGGCCCCGGCAAAACTGCTTTTTTCCTCACGTTCGCGGGTGAAAGCCTGGACGGTTTCGAGAGCCATCAGGCTTTCACTGGCCCGGGCCGAAGCATCGGCGAGATTGTCCTGGCTCGAGCGTGACAGGCGCTGAACCCGGCGGCCAAACATCAAGATCGGCAGGATGATCAACGGGCCAAGCCCCAACACCAAGGCCGCCAATTGCCAATTCACCACTATCATCAAGATCAAGGCACCCAACGTTGTCGCCACGGTCCGCAGGGCAACAGAAATCGATGACCCGACAACGGTCTGGATCAAGGTCGTATCGGTGGTCAGGCGGGAGAGCACCTCGCCGGTCCGCGTGGTGACGAAAAAGGCCGGGCTCAAGCCCACCAGGTGATCAAAAACATCACGGCGCAAATCCGCCACGACCCGTTCACCCAGACGCGAGATGAAATAGAAGCGCAAGGCGCTGGCGAGCCCGAGCGCAAAGGCGACAACCATCCCGGCTATGAAATAGCCGGACAGGTCCTCGCCGATGGCAAAGGCCTGGCACAAATCGGCATCAGACGCTCCGCCAAAGCCGCAATCGACGACAAGGCGGAAAGCCCCCGGCAAGACCAGGGTGAGCGAGGCCGCGATCACGAGGAAGCAGGCGAAGGCCGCCAGCAAGCCCGGATAGGACAGCACATAGGGCACCAGACGCTTCAACGGCTGCGCGCTGCGGGCCTTGGCGCGGTGCTCGGCATCGCGCTCCATTTCCGCGGCGAAACTGGATCCGCGATCAAGGTCGGCCTGTTGCGCCTGGGTTCGGGTCTGCGCCGTCATGTCTTGCTCCGCCTAGTCCGGACGCCGCGCGATGATAAACACCGCCACCGCTTTTTCCGGACGCCACTCATATTCGACCTCGAAGCCCGCATCCTCGATGTTCCGGCGCAATTCACGCGCCGAGAAGAATCGGAGGACCGGCGGGAAGACACCGAATAGCTTCATGATGGGGGCGATCGGTCGAAGAAACCACATCTTGTCACCCAGGCACGCAGTTGAACTGACAAACACACCGCCCGGGCGGGTCAGCTCATAGGCCCGTTGGATGGCCTGCCGCGGGTCGCTGAGCAGATGCAGAATGCTCAGGCCAAGAACGGCGTCAAACTCGCCTGCCTCCAGCGTATCGAAATCCGCCTGTTCGAAGGTCACATTGCCGACACCGGCTGTTGCGGCCTTGTCACGGGCGATCTTCAACATCTCTTCGGAGATATCCGTCGCCAGCACATGGCGCACATGGGGCGCATGGGCGATGGCTGTTCCACCTGTCCCGCAACCGAATTCCAGCACTTCGCTTTCCGGCGTGAAATGTTCGCGGGTCAGTTCCAGCTTGCGCTGGTAAGCCGCTTCATCGGCGATCGGCGAACGGGCGTATTTCTCTGCGATACGATCCCACCAGTTTGCACTCGAGGTCATTGTCATTTCTCTTTGTCTCGGGGCGCGTGTTTGCGCCGGTGATCAGCTGACACCTGACTTACATATACAGATGATCGATATAAATTGCCGGAATCGGGTTTTCTGATATACGCAAATGCATGAACTGGGCATCGATATCCTTTGACTGGAACCAAATCCGCGCCTTCCTCGCCACCGTCGAGGAAGGTTCCTTTTCCGCAGCCGCTCGTGCGCTGGGTCAGACACAGCCGACCCTGAGCCGCCAGATCGCCTCACTGGAGGAGGCGCTCGGTGTCACCCTGTTCGAACGGGACCGGCGCAATATGCAGATCACCCAGGCCGGGATGGAATTGCTCGATCATGTCCGCGCCATGGGCGAGGCCGCCAGTCGCATCTCCCTCGCCGCGTCCGGGCAATCAACCACAGTGGAGGGCCAGGTCAGCATCACGGCCACGGACACAATGGCAACATTGTTTCTGCCGTCGATCATGAAGACCCTGCGCCACGAAGCGCCGAACATCACGGTGGAGATTACCGCCGCCAACGAGTTGCGCGATCTGCGCAAGCGCGAAGCCGATATCGCGATCCGCCACGCCCGGCCGGAACAACCCGACCTGATCGGCAAGCTGGTCGGGGAAACGGACGGACGCATGTTCGCCGCAAAGAGCTTTCTTGACGAATTCGGCCGGCCGCAATCGCCTGAAGATCTCGCCAACTACCCGTTCGTGGGCTTTGGGGAAATCGAGCGGTCCCTGCCGTATTTTGCTGAAATGGGCGTTCATATCGGCGTGGAGAATTTCAAGATCAGCGCCAATAACGGCCAGCCTATCCTGGCCCTTACGCGCGCTGGCCTCGGCATCTCACCCGTCACCCTCGATGTCGCCTCTCTCTATCCCGACCTCGAGGAAATACTGCCCGGACGGCTGGGCGGCATCCCGATACCGATCTGGCTGGTGACCCATCGCGAACTGAACACCAGCCGCCGCATCCGCATCGTGTTTGACCTTCTGGCCCGGGAGCTGAAAAAGACGCTAGAGAATGCACCTGCGTCCTGAAGGCTCCACAAGCCGGTGCCAGGACAACGCGAAACCGGAGTTTATTCATGCGACACAGCCTGCTTCTTCTTCCCCTCCTGGCCGCCGCCTGCGCCCCGGCCGGACAGCCCGCCAATGACGGGCTGAGCCAACGCCCGGCCGCTATCGTGGAATGCTTGCGCGAAACCGGCGCCACCATGCTCGCCGCCCATCGCGCCGGTCCGCGGGCCGGGTTGCCGGAGAATGCGATCTCGACGATCCGCGCCAATGCCGGGCTCGGCGTTCTCTATGCCGAGATTGATGTCGCCCAGACCGCCGATGGCCAGCTCTTCCTCATGCATGATGACACTCTGGACCGGACGACGACCGGGTCGGGCCGTTATGATGATCGCGACTGGTCGGAGATTGCCGGGCTGCAGCTCGTCGATGATGACGGCAATACCGTCGCGGAAACCATTCCGACCTTGTCCGATGCTTTTGCCGCCGCAAGGGACACCGGACTGGCACTGAACCTGGACATGAAGAACGTCGAGATCGCGCAGATTGTCGACGCGATTCACGCAGAGAACGCGCAGGATCTGGCCCTGATTATCGCCTATACGGTCGAACAGGCCGCCGAGATTCATGCCCTGGATTCCAGCCTGACCCTGTCTGCGCCGAACCGTCCGGACGAACTCGCTGCAGCCGGCGTGGACCTGGACCAGGTCTATCTCTGGCTCGGTGTGCGCCTGCCCGACGCCGCGGAGGACGCGGTCCTGGCTGAACGGGGGCTGGAAACCTCAGCCGGTCTCTTCCGGCTCGAAGACGGCACGCCCGGCATTTATCAGCAGGCCCGTGAGGCAGGCATCGAAATCCTGTCCGTCGACGACGTCCCAACAGCCGTCGCGGCCCTGGGTGGACCGGACGTGCTGCAAAATCAGATTGATGCCTGCACCGTCAACTAGCGTCGACAAACGACTGGTCGTCATCAGCAAGGCCTGAGGCCAAATACAAAACGGGCGGTTCCGCAAGGAACCGCCCGCTTGAATTCCAGCCTGAGCTGAAAGCGATTAACGCTTGGAGAACTGGAAGGAACGGCGGGCCTTGGCCTTACCGTACTTCTTACGCTCAACAACGCGGCTGTCGCGGGTCAGGAAGCCGCCGGCTTTCAGCACCGGACGCAGGCCCGGTTCGAAATAGGTCAGCGCCTTGGAGATGCCGTGGCGGACTGCGCCGGCCTGACCGGACAGGCCACCGCCCTTGACGGTCGCGATGATGTCGAACTCGTCGACGCGCTCAGCCGTCTGCAGCGGCTGCTGCAGCAACATGCGCAGAACCGGGCGGGCAAAGTATTTTTCCTGATCCTGGCCGTTGACCGTGATCTTGCCATTGCCGCGCTTGATCCAGACACGGGCGACAGCGTTCTTACGCTTGCCGGTGGCATAGGAGCGGCCATGTTCGTCGATCTGCGGCTCAGCCGGGGTCACATCGACTTCGACAGCGTCATTGCCGCCTTCGGCGATGACGTCTTTGAGGTCCTCGAGGGAGCGTGCTTCTTCAGCCATCATCAGCCTCGTGCGTTCTTGGAGTTCATGGACTTGAAGTCGATCACTTCAGGCTGCT